>NZ_JBITFY010000069.1:0-1009 GCF_044456585.1 Streptosporangium sp. NPDC050855 | reverse complement strand
CGGAACTTACCCGACAAGGAATTTCGCTACCTTAGGATGGTTATAGTTACCACCGCCGTTTACTGGCGCTTAAGTTCTCAGCTTCGCGGAGTAAACCCCACTAACCGGTCCCCTTAACGTTCCAGCACCGGGCAGGCGTCAGTCCGTATACATCGTCTTACGACTTCGCACGGACCTGTGTTTTTAGTAAACAGTCGCTTCCCCCTGGCCTCTGCGACCCCCACCAGCTCACACAGCACGTGTGATCACCAGCGAAGGCCCCCCTTCTCCCGAAGTTACGGGGGCAATTTGCCGAGTTCCTTAACCACAGTTCACCCGATCGCCTTAGTATTCTCTACCTGACCACCTGAGTCGGTTTAGGGTACGGGCCGCCACGACACTCACTAGAGGCTTTTCTCGGCAGCATAGGATCACCCACTTCGCCACAATCGGCTCGGCATCACATCTCAGGATACGTGAACCGCGGATTTGCCTACGGTTCTCCCTACATGCTTACCCCAGGACAACCATCGCCTGGGCTGGGCTACCTTCCTGCGTCACCCCATCGCTTACCTACTACCAGTTCAGGCCAGGCGTTCAGCCTCACCCCAAGCCCGAAGGCCAACGGGGGACTTAAGGACCCTTAGTATCACTGGATTCAGTATTGGCGCATCGTAGCGGGTACGGGAATATCAACCCGTTGTCCATCGACTACGCCTGTCGGCCTCGCCTTAGGTCCCGACTTACCCTGGGCGGATTAGCCTGCCCCAGGAACCCTTGGTCATCCGGCGCAGAAGTTTCTCACTTCTGATTCGCTACTCATGCCTGCATTCTCACTCGCACGGCCTCCACAGCTGGATCACTCCGCTGCTTCCCCGGCCGCACGACGCTCCCCTACCCATCCACACACCTCAACCACGAAGGCTCAGTTAATGTGTGAATGCCACGACTTCGGCGGTGTACTTGAGCCCCGCTACATTGTCGGCGCGGAATCACTTGACCAGTGAGCTATTACGCACTCTTTCAAGGG
>NZ_JBITFY010000068.1:0-1040 GCF_044456585.1 Streptosporangium sp. NPDC050855 | reverse complement strand
TGCTTTGTGGTCAAGTCCTCGGCCTATTAGTACTGGTCAGCTCCACACATTACTGCGCTTCCACTTCCAGCCTATCAACCCGGTCGTCTCCCGGGAGCCTTACCCACTCTCGTGGTGGGAGACCTCATCTCAAGGCGAGCTTCCCGCTTAGATGCTTTCAGCGGTTATCCCTTCCGAACGTAGCCAACCAGCCGTGCTCCTGGCGGAACAACTGGCACACCAGAGGTTCGTCCGTCCCGGTCCTCTCGTACTAGGGACAGCTCCTTTCAAGTCTCCTGCGCGCGCAGCGGATAGGGACCGAACTGTCTCGCGACGTTCTAAACCCAGCTCGCGTACCGCTTTAATGGGCGAACAGCCCAACCCTTGGGACCTACTCCAGCCCCAGGATGCGACGAGCCGACATCGAGGTGCCAAACCATCCCGTCGATATGGACTCTTGGGGAAGATCAGCCTGTTATCCCCGGGGTACCTTTTAGCCGTTGAGCGACGGCGCTTCCACATGCCACCGCCGGATCACTAGTCCCAGCTTTCGCTCCTGCTCGACCCGTCGGTCTCACAGTCAAGCTCCCTTGTGCACTTACACTCGACACCTGATTGCCAACCAGGCTGAGGGAACCTTTGGGCGCCTCCGTTACTCTTTAGGAGGCAACCGCCCCAGTTAAACTACCCACCAGACACTGTCCCTGATCCGGATCACGGACCGAAGTTAGACGTTCAAAACGACCAGAGTGGTATTTCACCAATGACTCCACCACCACTAGCGTGACGGCTTCACAGTCTCCCACCTATCCTACACAAGACGTTCCAAACGCCAATGTCAAGCTATAGTGAAGGTCCCGGGGTCTTTCCGTCCTGCTGCGCGTAACGAGCATCTTTACTCGTAGTGCAATTTCGCCGGGTCTGCGGTTGAGACAGCGGGGAAGTCGTTACGCCATTCGTGCAGGTCGGAACTTACCCGACAAGGAATTTCGCTACCTTAGGATGGTTATAGTTACCACCGCCGTTTACTGGCGCTTAAGTTCTCAGCTTCGCGGAGTAAA
>NZ_JBITFY010000067.1:0-1120 GCF_044456585.1 Streptosporangium sp. NPDC050855 | reverse complement strand
AGTGAGTGTTTGATCTAAGGAGACGGTGAATCGCCCGATCCATCCGATAGCCCGCACGCCTGGCTTGTGCGCTTTGGATGGATTCCGAAACGGAAGTCTTCGAGGAACAGGCCACCAAGGGCCGGTCTCGTCCAGGAAAATCCTGTCTCATCCCAAGACGCGGCGCCCTGTCCTTACCCGCCGGTGAGGGATACCCATCGAGGTCTGGGCGGCTGATGTGCCGCACGGTACGCCGGAGGCATGGCCGAGCAGCGACCGTACCCCAGCGACCTGTCCGACGCCCGCTGGGCGCTCATCGAACCCGTGCTGAGCACCTGGCGCGCCGACCGCAGAGGCAGAGGTCTGGACATCGGCCGCCCCTGCGAGCACGATCTGCGCGCCATCATGAACGCCATCCTCTACATCGACCGCACCGGCATCCCCTGGCGCTACCTGCCGCACGAGTACCCGCCCTGGCAAAGCGTCTACGGCTACTTCGCCCACTGGCAGAGCGACGGCGTCTTCACCCAGCTCAGCGGCCTGCTGCGGCGCCTGGCCCGGGCCGCGCAAGGCCGCGATCCCGAACCGACCGCCTGCGTCATCGACGCCCAAAGCGTCAAGACCTCGGCCAACGTGCCCGCCACCGGCCAGGGCTACGACGCGGGCAAGAAGATCGCCGGCCGCAAACGCAGCATCGTCACCGACACCCTCGGCCTGCTGATCGCGGTCATGGTCACCGCCGCCAACTTCTCCGACGGCGCCGCCGGCCTGCCCCTGCTGGCCCAGGTCGCCGCAGACCATCCGACGATCACCAAGGCCTGGGCCGACAGCGCCTACCGCACCACGGTCATCGAAGGCGGCGCCGCACTGGGCATCGATGTCGAAGTCATCCGCCGCGACCCCGCCACCAGGGGATTCACCGCCCTGCCCCGACGCTGGGTCGTCGAACGCACCCTGGGCTGGCTGATGTTCCACCGCCGCCTGGCCCGTGACTACGAGGCGCTGCCCGCTCGCTCCGAAGCCATGATCCACATCGCCATGATCGATCTCATGACCCGCCGCCTCACCCGCGAAAACACCCCAACCTGGAGAGACACCTGAAACCACAATCAGACAGAACCCATGGGATCAAACACCCACT
>NZ_JBITFY010000066.1:0-1325 GCF_044456585.1 Streptosporangium sp. NPDC050855 | reverse complement strand
GGCGAAGTGCCCACGATCGGCACGCCCGCGTCCTTGAGCGCCTGGGCCAAACCGAGGGGGGTCTGACCACCGAGTTGGACGATCACACCGACGACGGGACCGCTTTGTTGTTCGGCGTGGACCACCTCCAGCACGTCCTCCAGGGTGAGGGGTTCGAAGTAGAGACGGTCGGAGGTGTCGTAGTCGGTGGAGACGGTCTCGGGGTTGCAGTTGACCATGACGGTCTCATAGCCGGCTTTGGACAACTCGAAGGAGGCGTGCACGCAGGCGTAGTCGAACTCGATGCCCTGGCCGATGCGGTTGGGTCCCGAGCCCAAGATGATGACCTTGGGGCGGTCCCCGGGCGGGACCTCGGTCTCCTCGTCGTAGGTGGAATACAGGTAGGGGGTCTGGGCGGCGAACTCGGCGGCGCAGGTGTCGACGGTGTGGTAGACCGGTCGCACTCCCAGGGCGTGGCGCAGGTCGCGCACCCGGGCTTCGTCCATGTCGCGCAGCTCGGCGATCTGCGCGTCACTGAACCCCAGGCGCTTGACCTGGGTGAGGATCTCCGCGGTCAGCTGCGGTGCCTCGCGCAGCTCTGCGGCCATCTCCTCGATCGCCATGAGCTGGTCGAGGAACCACGGGTCCACACTGGTGGCCTCGAACAGCTCTTCGGTGCTCGCGCCGGCGCGGATGGCCTGGTGCATGGTGACCAGGCGCCCGTCGTGCGGAGTGCGACATGCGTGCAGCAGCTCGTCCTTGGAGCCGGGCTCGCCGGACCAGCTGAAGGAAGAACCCTTCTTCTCCAGCGACCGCAGTGCCTTTTGCAGCGCTTCGGGAAAGGAGCGGCCGATGGCCATGGCCTCGCCGACGGACTTCATGTGCGTGGTCAAGGTGGCATCGGCGCCGGCGAACTTCTCGAACGCGAACCGCGGCACCTTGACCACGATGTAGTCCAACGACGGTTCGAACGAGGCGGGGGTCTCGGCGGTGATGTCGTTGGGGATCTCGTCGAGGGTGTAGCCGATGGCGAGCTTGGCGGCGATCTTCGCGATCGGAAAACCGGTCGCCTTGGAGGCCAGCGCCGAAGAACGCGACACCCGCGGGTTCATCTCGATCACCACCATCCGGCCGGTGGCCGGATCGACGGCGAACTGGATGTTGCAGCCGCCGGTGTCGACGCCGACCTCGCGGATCACCGCGATCGCCACATCGCGCATGTTCTGATACTCACGATCGGTCAGCGTCAGCGCGGGGGCGACGGTGACGCTGTCGCCGGTGTGCACGCCCATCGGGTCGATGTTCTCGATCGAGCACACGATCACCACGTTGTCGGCCCGGTCGCG
>NZ_JBITFY010000065.1:0-1422 GCF_044456585.1 Streptosporangium sp. NPDC050855 | reverse complement strand
CTAGTGTCCTGCGCCGCAAATTCAAAGGGTAACTATTTCTATGATGGTTGGCTGGGCGGGTTGATCTTGGCGAGGTAGTCGGCGAGGGACTTGAGGATCTCGTCGGCGGTCTTGGTCCAGGTGAACGGTCTGGGGTCCTGGTTCCAGGTGTCGATCCAGGCCTTGATGTCATCTTCGAGGGCTTGGACGGAGGTGTGGACTCCGCGGCGGAGGAGTTTGTCGGTCAGTAGTGCGAACCAGCGCTCGACCTGGTTGATCCATGACGAGCCGGTCGGGGTGAAGTGGACGTGGAAGCGCGGGTGCCGGCTCAGCCAGGTTCTGATCTCGGCGGTGTTGTGGGTGGCGTAGTTGTCGCACACCAGGTGCACGTCGAGCTCGGCGGGGACGGCCTTGTCTATGGTGACCAGGAACTTCTTGAACTCAAGGGCTCGGTGGCGCCTGTGGAGTTCGCCGATGACGGTGCCGTCGGCGATGTTGAAGGCCGCAAACAGGCTGGTGATGCCGTGCCGCAGGTAGTCGTGGGTGCGGCGCTCGGGCATGCCCGGCATCATCGGCAGGACCGGCTGGGACCTGTCCAGAGCTTGGATCTGGGACTTCTCGTCGACACAGAGCACGACCGCCTTCTCGGGCGGGTTGTGGTAGAGCCCGACGACATCGACCACCTTGTCCACGAACTGCGGGTCGGTGGAGAGCTTGAAGCTGTCCTGTAAGTGCGGCTTGAGGTCGAACTTCTTCCAAATCCGCCCGATGGTCGACTTCGACAGCCCCGTGCGGGTGGCCATCGAGGCCCGAGACCAATGCGTGTCGTTGCCCGGTGTGGACTCCAACGTCGCCACCAGCACGTCCTCGACCTGGTCGAGCAGGATCGAAGGGGGCCGGCCCGGACGCGGCTCGTCTTGCAAGCCGTCCAGCCGCTTGTCGATAAACCGAGACCGCCAGCGCTCGACGGTCGACTCATCAATGCCCAGGTCCATCGCGGCCTGCCGGTTCGTCCCGCAGTCCGCGCAGCGCAGCACGATCCTGGCCCGCAGCGCGAGGTACTGCGCGGTCTTCGCCCGCCTGGCCCAGCGCGTCAACTGGTCCCGCTCGGCATCACTCAAGACCAGATCGGCCTTCGGGCGACCGATGCGGCCCGCATCCTGCAGGCCGGCCAGTCGCTCCGTCGCGAACTTGCGACGCCACTTGGACACCGTCTTCGCCTCGACGTCAACAAGTCGCGCGACAGCAGCATTCGACATACCGTCAGCGCACGCCAGAACGATCCGAGCCCGCTCGGCCGCTCTCCGGTCCCGCGACTCCGCCCGACGCACCAACTCGGCACGCTCGTCCTCAGACAGCGAGATCACCACGGCAGAAGGTCCAGGATGCGACACCCGAAAATGGTAGCAACTTACCCTCTGAATTTGCGGCGCATCACACTAG
>NZ_JBITFY010000064.1:0-1438 GCF_044456585.1 Streptosporangium sp. NPDC050855 | reverse complement strand
ATGTGGGGGTGTTGCGGTCTGCGGGGGAGGTTCCGGCGTTGTTGCGGGGGTTGGTGAGGGGGGTTCCTGCCCGCCGAACCACCAAACGACCCGGCCTTCCCGTCGAAGCCCTGGCCGGGCTCCCCGAGACCGAGCGCGGCGCCAGGCTGCTGGAACTGGTGAGCAGGTACACCGCCGAGGTGCTGGGCCATACCGAGCCGGTCGATGCGCGCCGCGCGTTCAATGAGCTCGGCTTCGACTCGCTCACCGCCGTGGAACTGCGCAACCGGCTGAGCACCGCCACCGGCCGGAGACTGCCCGCGACGCTGGTCTTCGACCACCCGACCCCGACCGCCCTGGCCGAGTTCCTGAACGGTGAGCTGTTCGGGACGTCCACCGGTGTGGTCGTCCCCTCCGCGCCGGTCGCGGCCACCGACACCGATCCGGTCGTGATCGTGGGCATGGCCTGCCGCTTCCCGGGTGGGGTGTCGTCTCCGGAGGGGTTGTGGGATCTGGTGGCCTCGGGTGGGGACGGGGTGTCGGGGTTTCCGGTGGATCGGGGGTGGGATCTGGAGGGGTTGTTCGATGATGATCCTGATCGGCCGGGGACGTCGTATGCGCGTGAGGGGGGGTTTCTGTACGACGCGGCGGATTTCGATGCGGGGTTCTTCGGGATCTCTCCGCGTGAGGCGCTGGCGATGGATCCGCAGCAGCGGTTGCTGCTGGAGACCTCCTGGGAGGCGATCGAGCACGCGGGCATCGACCCGACCACGCTGCGCGGCAGCGACACCGGAGTCTTCGTCGGCCTGATGTACCACGACTACGCCGCACGACTGCTCACCACACCCGAGGACCTCGAAGGACACATCGGCATCGGCAACTCCGGAAGCGTCGCCTCCGGCCGCCTGGCCTACACCTTCGGTCTGGAGGGACCGGCCGTGACGGTGGACACGGCGTGCTCGTCGTCGCTGGTGGCGCTGCACTGGGCGATGCGGGCGCTGCGCCAGGGGGAGTGCTCGATGGCCCTGGTCGGCGGGGTCACGGTCATGGCGAAACCCGACGCCTTCGTCCAGTTCAGCCGGCAGCGCGGCCAGGCTCCCGATGGCCGGTGCAAGTCGTTCGCTGCGTCGGCGGATGGTACGGGGTGGGGTGAGGGTGTCGGGGTGTTGTTGGTGGAGCGGTTGTCGGATGCGCGGCGTAATGGTCATCGGGTGTTGGCGGTGGTGCGGGGTAGTGCGGTCAATCAGGACGGCGCCAGTAATGGGTTGACGGCTCCGAATGGTCCGTCGCAGCAGCGGGTGATCGCTCGGGCGTTGGCGGATGCGGGTCTGGTGCCGGGTGATGTGGATGTGGTGGAGGCGCACGGTACGGGGACGACGCTGGGTGATCCGATCGAGGCGCAGGCGTTGCTGGCGACCTACGGTCGGGGGCGGGATCGGCCGTTGTGGTTGGGGTCGGT
>NZ_JBITFY010000063.1:0-1482 GCF_044456585.1 Streptosporangium sp. NPDC050855 | reverse complement strand
GATGCGGCCGGGTTGCGGGCCCGCGCCGAGGCCGGGGACCTGCCGCCGATGCTGCGCGGCCTCGTCCGCACCCCCCGCCGCACCGCGGGAACCGGGAGCGCCACCGGCGTGGCCGAGCTGATGACCCGTCTCGCCACCCTCACCAGGGACGAGGCGATCCGGTTGCTCACCGAGAGGGTCCGCGTTCACGTCGCCGCCGTCCTCGCCCACGGCAGCCCCGACCAGGTCAGCGTGGACCGCGCCTTCAACCAGCTCGGCTTCGACTCCCTGACCGCCGTCGAACTGCGCAACCGCCTCAACACCGACACCGGGCTCCGCCTGCCGCCCACCGTCGTCTTCGACCACCCCACGATCAGCTCGCTCGCCGAGTTCCTCTTCAGCACGCTCGCACCGGCGCCGCCCTCCCCCGAGGAGATGCTGCGCGGCGCCCTCGAACGCGTGGGATCCATGCTCACCAGCGCCAACGGCGACGGGGAGGCCGTCCGCAGCAAGCTCGTCGCCGTGCTGCAGAGCGGCCTGGCCAGATTCGGCGCGGCACCGGACGGCACGGACCGTCCCGACACGGTGGTGGGAAAGATCGACTCCGCTTCCGACGAGGAGATCTTCGCCCTCATCGACAACGAACTCTGACGACATGAACGCGACCGGAAAGGCCCGACCGATGGGAACCGAGGACAAGCTCCGCGCCTACCTCAAGCGTGCGACCGTCGAGCTGGCGGAGACCCGCAGGCAACTCGCCGACGAGGAGGGTCGCCGGCACGAGCCGGTGGCGATCGTCGGGATGGCCTGCCGTTTCCCGGGTGGGGTGACCGGTCCGGAGGAGTTGTGGGATCTGGTGGCCTCCGGGGGGGACGCGATCAGTGGGTTCCCGGTCGATCGCGGGTGGGATCTGGAGGGGTTGTACGACCCCGACCCCGAGACGCCGGGTACGTCGTACGTGCGTCATGGCGGGTTCGTGCACGATGCGGGGGAGTTCGACGCGGCGTTCTTCGGGATGAGCCCGCGCAGCGCGCTGGCGACCGATCCGCAGCACCGGTTGTTCCTGGAGTCGTGCTGGGAGGCGCTGGAGCGGGCCGGCATCGACCCGGGCACCCTGCGCGGCAGCCGCACCGGCGTCTACGCCGGATGCATGTACGAGCACTACTCCACCCGCTTCCTGGAACTCGCCCCCGGCTCCGTCGAGGGCACCCTCTTCACCTCCAGCGCCTCCAGCGTGCTGTCCGGCCGCGTCTCCTACACCCTCGGCCTCGAGGGACCCAGCATGACCGTCGACACGGCCTGCTCCTCCTCCCTGGTCGCCATGCACCTGGCCGTGCAGGCGCTCCGGCGCGGGGAGTGCTCGCTCGCCCTCACCGGAGGAGTGACCGTCATGGCCTCACCGGTGCCGTTCGTGGAGTTCTCGCGGCAGCGGGCGTTGTCGGCGGACGGGCGGTGCAAGTCGTTCTCGGCGTCGGCCGACGGTGCGGCGTGGGCCGAGGGGGT
>NZ_JBITFY010000062.1:0-2972 GCF_044456585.1 Streptosporangium sp. NPDC050855 | reverse complement strand
CCGACGCGACAGCAACAACAGATCCCGCACCCCATGACCCGTCACCAACCGCCGCGCCACCAACGCCCCCAGCCCACCGGTACCACCGGTCACCAGCACCGTCCCCGACACCGGTGGCCGTGCCTCGGCGAGCACCTCGCGCCGCGCCAGGTGCGGGACGAGGGGCCTGCCGCGCACGATGCGGACCTGGGGTTCGCCGGTCGCCGTGACGAGGGACCGGTCGATGTGGTCGACATGGTCGTCCTCGGCCTCGGCCAGGACGAACCGGCCGGGCTGCTCCGACTGCGCCGACCGCACCAGCCCCCACACCGCGGCGCCCGCCGGGTCGCCGGCCCGGGTGGTGAAGATCAGGGTGGTGTCGGCGGGGTGCACGGCGATGGCGTCGAGGACCCGGCCGGTCAGCTCGCGGACGCGGGCGGGCACGTCGGGCAGGTCGCTCACGCACGGGATCACCACGGCGTCGGCGGTGGTGGCCCCGGCGGTTCCGGCGGTTCCCTCGGTGACGGCGGGTGCCTCGATCCAGTCGACGCCGTGCACCGCCGTACCGCCGGGGGCGCTATGGCGGGGGGCGGCGGCCCGTACGCGGAGGGCGTCGATCGACAGGACCGGCGCGCCGGCCGGGTCGGCCGCCTCGACGAGGGTGTCCTCGCCGGTGGTGGTCAGCCGTACCCGCAGTTCGGGGGCCTCGGTGGCGTGCAGCAGCACGCCACCGAAGGCGAAGGGCAGGAGAAGCTCGTCGTCGCCGCCGGTCAGGACGAGGGGATGCAGGGCGGCGTCGAGGAGGGCGGGGTGGATACCGTACCCGGCCGGGTCGATCTCAGCGGGCAGCGCCACCTCGGCGAACAGCTCCTCGCCCCGGCGCCACACCGCACGCAACCCCTGAAACGCCGGACCGTACTCATACCCCCGCTCGGCCAGCCGCTCATAACCACCCTCCACCTCCACCGGCTCGGCACCCACCGGCGGCCACTCCACCGCCCACGGGTACGAGACACCGGCGGGGGCGTCGGCCGACAGGGTGCCGGAGGCGTGCCGGAACCAGCCGTCGGGGGTACGGGAGTGGACGGCGACGGCGCGGCGCCGCTCGTCGTCGGGCGGGTCCACGGTGACCTGGACGGTGACGGAGCCGCTCTGCGGGAGGAGCAGCGGCGCCTCGATGACGAGCTCGTCCAGGCGCCCGCAGTCGGCGTGGGTGCCGCCTTCGAGGGCGAGCTCGGCGAACGCGGTGCCGGGCAGCAGGACGCCGCCCTCCACGGCGTGGTCCGCGAGCCAGGCCGGGCTCCCGGCCGAGATCTGGCCGGACAGGACGTAGGCGTCGCCGGCCACGGGGACGACGGCGGCCAGCAGCGGGTGCCGGGAGCCGTCGATGCCCGCGCCGGTGGGGCGGCCCACCGGCTCGTGGTCCCCGAGCCAGTAGCGGCGCCGTTCGAAGGCGTAGGTGGGCGGGTCCTTCACCGGTCGCGGAGCGGGGGCGAGCGCGGTGAGCCAGTCGACGTCCGCGCCGAGCGCCCAGGCGTGGGCGAGCGCGAGCAGGAAGCGCGGCCGGTCGCCGGCGCCGCGGCGCAGGGTCGCGCAGACCCCGGCGGTGACGCCCGCGGCGTGGCAGATCTCGTCGGCGTCGGCGCCCAGCACCGGGTGCGGGCTGACCTCGACGAACAGCGGCGTGCCCGCTCCCGCGCACGCCCTGATCGCCTCGTCGAACAGCACCGGGTTGCGCAGGTTGTCGTACCAGTAGCCGGAGGTCAGCCGGGACGGCTCGATGAACCGCCCGGCGAGGGAGGAGCAGAAGGCGATGCCGGTGTCGTCCGGCCGTATGCCGTCGAGAGCGGCGGCGAGCTCGTCGGCGATGGGCTCGACGAGCGGGGTGTGGGAGGCGTAGTCGACGGCGATGCGGCGCACGCGGACGTCTTCTCCGCAGGCCGCGGTGAACTCGTCCAGCGCGGCGGCCTCCCCGGCGACGACGCAGGAGGCCGGGCCGCTGTGGACGGCCACCCAGAGGCTGCCCTCCCATGGCTGGAGCCGTGTCCGGGTCTCGGCGGCGGGCAGGGCCACCGCGAGCATGCCACCGGTGCCGCTGAGCCGGATCAGTGCCCGGGAGCGCAGGGCGACGACCGTGGCGGCGTCGGACAGGGTGAGCACCCCGGCGACGCACGCGGCGGCGATCTCGCCCTGGGAGTGGCCGACGACCGCCGTGGGGTCGACGCCGCAGGAGCGCCACAGCTCGGCGAGGGAGACCATGACGGCGAACAGGACGGGCTGGATGACGTCGGTGCCCTCCAGGGCGGGGGCGCCGTCACGCCCGCGCAGCACGTCGACGACCGACCATCCGGTGTGCGGGCGCAGTGCCTCGTCGCAGTCCAGCAGACGGGTGCGGAAGACCTCGCTGGTGTCCAGGAGGTCGACGGCCATGCCCTCCCACTGGGAGCCCTGGCCGGGGAAGACGAACACCGGCCGGGCGGCGGGGAGCGCCTCGCCGTGGACGGCTGCGGCGTGGGGGGTGCCGTCGGCGACGGCGGCGAGCGCTGCGAGCAGCTCGTCGCGGTCCGCGGCCACCACCACGGCGCGGTGGGCGAACCCCGCGCGTGCGGCCAGGGTACGGCCGGTGGCGCGCAGGTCGTCGTCGGAGGCGCCGGCGGCGTACCGGCGCAGCCGGCCGGCCTGTGCCCGCAGGGCGGTGTCGGTCTTGGCCGACACGGTCCAGACGAGTGGCTCGCCGGGGGCGGCGGGCCGCTGCTCGTCCGGGCCGGGGACGGGAGGGCCTTCCAGGACGATGTGGGCGTTGGTGCCGCTGACGCCGAAGCTGGAGACCCCGGTGCGGGCCGGTCGGTCGCCGGGGAGCTCCACCGGGCGGGTGGCCACGCGGACGCCTCCGGAGTCCCAGTCGACGTGGGGGGTGGGTTCGGTGACGTGCAACGTCGGCGGCAGCACCCCGTGCCGCATCGCCTGCACCATCTTGATCACCCCGGCCACCC
>NZ_JBITFY010000061.1:0-2980 GCF_044456585.1 Streptosporangium sp. NPDC050855 | reverse complement strand
AGATCCCGCACCCCATGACCCGTCACCAACCGCCGCGCCACCAACGCCCCCAGCCCACCGGTACCACCGGTCACCACCACCGTCCCCGACACCGGGACCGGCGGTCGTGCCTCAAGGGTGCGGCGGGTGAGCCGGGGGGTCAGCATCCTGCCGTCGCGGACGCGTACCTGGGGCTCGGTGACCGCGGCCAGCGGCCCCCAGTCGACGTGGTCGTCCTCGACCTCGGCCAGGACGAACCGGCCGGGCTGCTCCGACTGCGCCGACCGCACCAGCCCCCACACCGCGGCACCCGCCGGGTCGCCCGCCCGGGTGACGAACGTCAGTCGAGACTCGGCCAGCCGCTCGTCCCGGATGGCCTCCAGCACCTGCGTGGTCAGCTCGCGGACGCGGGCGGGCATGCCGGGCAGGTCGCTCACGCACGGGATCACCACGGCCTCCGCCACACCGTCCCCGGCCGGCGTCTCGACCCAGTCCACCCCGTAGGCGGCCTGGGCGGAGCCGGTCAGCGCCCCGGACGGGACCGCCCGTACCCGGATCGAGGCGAGGGAGAGCACGGGACGCCCGGCGGTGTCGGCGGCCTCGACGGCGCACTCGTCCGTCTCCGCGCCCCTCAGGCGGACCCGAAGGGCGCCCGTCCCGGGCTGGAGGAGCCGCAGGCCGCGCAGCTCGAACGGCAGCCGCACCGTCGTGGTGTCCCCGGCGACGAGCAGCGGGTGGAAGGCGGCGTCGAGGAGGGCGGGGTGAATGCCGTACCCGGCCGGGTCGATCTCAGCGGGCAGCGCCACCTCGGCGAACACCTCGTCGCCCCGGCGCCACACCGCACGCAACCCCTGAAACGCCGGACCGTACTCGTACCCCCGCTCGGCCAGCCGCTCATAACCACCCTCCACCTCCACCGGCTCGGCACCCACCGGCGGCCACTCCACCGCCCACGGGTACGAGACACCGGTGCCGGGCGCGGAGGGGCCGTCGCCACCGGGGGTGACCGTGGCCGACACGTGGCGGGTCCAGGAGGAGTCCGCGGAGTCCGCGGAGCCCGTGGGGCTCGCGGAGCTCGCGTCGCAGGGGCGCGAGTACACGCGCACCGGCCGGGCACCGGAGGCGTCGGCGCGCTCCACGACCACCTGGACCGCCGTGCCGCCGCCCGCGGGCAGCGTCAGCGGGGCCTCGAACACCAGCTCGTCGACCAGGTCGCAGCCCGCCCGGCCACCGGCCTCCAGGACCAGCTCGGCGAGCGCTGCCCCGGGGAGCACGATCGTGCCGGACACCACGTGCCCGGCCAGCCACGGCGTGGCGGTGACCGACAGCCTGCCGGTCAGCACGTCCGGGCCGTCCTCGGGCAGGTCGACGGCCGCGCCGAGCAGTGGGTGGCCGGCCTCGCGCAGGCCCGCCGAGGCCAGGTCGGCGGCGGCCGCGGGCGGGTCGAGCCAGAAGCGCTCGCGCTCGAAGGCGTAGGTGGGCAGGTCCGCGTGGTCGCCCGCACCCACGGGCGCGGACCAGTCCACGCCCGCCCCGGCCGCCCAGGCGCGGGCCAGGCAGTCGGCGAGCGCGTCGGGTTCGGTACGGTCGCGGCGGTGCAGGGGGAGGATCACGGTGCCCTCGCGGGTGACGCAGTCGTGCGCCATGCCGGACAGCACCGCCCGCGGCCCCACCTCCACGAGGACACCGGCTCTCTCCTCCTCCAGCCGGGAGATCGCCGTCCGGAACAGGACGGGCCGGGTGATCTGGTCGAGCCAGTAGCGGGCGTCGGTCCAGGTCCCGTCGATGCCGGTGACGGCGGCCGTGCGGGGGTGGCCGAACGTCACCCGCGCCAGCTCGGCGGCGAACGCGGGCAGCATCGGCTCCATGAGCGGGGAGTGGAAGGCGTGGCTGACGGACAGCCGCCGGGTGCGCCGGCCGCGCGAGCGCCACTGCTCGGCGAGCGCCAGGCACTCCCGCTCCGCGCCGGACACGACCACGGCGGCGGGACCGTTCACGGCGGCGACGCCGACGCGAGACTCCAGCCCGATCAGCGTCTCGGCGACCTCCTCGGCCGTCGCCTCCACCGCGACCATGGCGCCGGGTTCGCGCAGCTCCTGCATGAGCCGGCCGCGGACGGCGATGAGGCGGGCCGCGTCCGCTAGGGACCAGACTCCGGCGGCGTGCGCGGCCGCGTACTCACCCACCGAGTGCCCGGCGACGAGGTCGGGGCTCATCCCGTACGACTCCAGCAGCCGGAAGGCGGCCACCTCGAAGGCGAACAGCGCCGGTTGCGTGTAGGCGGTCAGGTCGAGCAGGTCGGCGCCGGGGCTGCCGGGTTCGGCCCACATCACGTCGCGCAGCGGCCTGTCGAGGTGGGGGTCGAGGGCGGCGCACACCTCGTCGAGGGCGGCGGCGAACACGGGCGCGGTGGCCGCGAGTTCCCGGCCCATCCCGGCGCGCTGCCCGCCCTGCCCGGTGAACAGGAACGCCGTCCTCGGCCGCTCCACGGCCACTCCCTCGACGACGGCCGCGAGTTCCCGCGTACCGGCGGCGTACGCCGAGAGCGCGGCGGTGAGGCCGTCATGATCGTGGGCGGTCACGACGGCGCGGTGGGGGAAGGCGGCGCGGCCGGCGAGCGTGCGCGCCACGTCGGCGGGGGCGGGCCGGTCGCCGGAGGTGACGGCCGCGTGCAGCCGGACGGCCTGGGAGCGCAGGGACCGGGCGCTGCGGGCGCTGATCGGCCAGGCGATCGGCCCCGGGGCGGGGGCGCTCCGGGGGGTCGCGGGTCCGGGGGCGGGGGCCTCCTCGACGATGAGGTGGGCGTTGGTGCCGCTGATGCCGAACGAGGAGACGCCCGCGCGGCGGGGCCGGGTACCGGCCGGCCAGGCACGGGCCCCGGTGAGCAGCTCGACCCGTCCGGCCGACCAGTCGACGTGGGGGGTGGGTTCGGTGACGTGCAACGTCGGCGGCAGCACCCCGTGCCGCATCGCCTGCACCATCTTGATCACCCCGGCCACCC
>NZ_JBITFY010000060.1:0-1355 GCF_044456585.1 Streptosporangium sp. NPDC050855 | reverse complement strand
TGGGGTGGGTGTTGGTGGCAGGGGTGGTGGGTCGCTGTTTGTTGTTTGAGATTTGCATAGTGGACGCGAGCATCTTTGTGGCCAAGTTTTTTAGGGCACACGGTGGATGCCTTGGCATCAGGAGCCGATGAAGGACGTGGGAGGCTGCGTTAAGCCCCGGGGAGTCGCCAACCAGACTTTGATCCGGGGATGTCCGAATGGGGAAACCTAGCACCAGTCATGTGGTGTTGCCTCCGCCTGAATGTATAGGGCGGTTGGTGGTAACGCGGGGAAGTGAAACATCTCAGTACCCGTAGGAAGAGAAAACAATTTAGTGATTCCGTGAGTAGTGGTGAGCGAAAGCGGATCAGGCTAAACCGTAGGCGTGTGATAGCCGGCAGGCGTTGCGTTTACGGGGTTGTGGGACCCTCTTACGGTTTCTGCCGAGACCGTGAACAGTTAGAAATCCTTCCGATAGCCGAAGCTTCTGGGAAGTGGCGCCGTAGACCGTGAGAGTCGGGTAGGCGAAATTGGTTGGACTGTTGGAGGGGATCCCAAGTAGCACGGGGCCCGAGAAATCCTGTGTGAATCTGCCAGGACCACCTGGTAAGCCTAAATACTCCCTGATGACCGATAGTGAACAAGTACCGTGAGGGAAAGGTGAAAAGCGCCCCGGTGAGGGGTCGTGAAATAGTACCTGAAACCGTGTGCCTACAAGCCGTAGGAGCGTAAACACTTTTCGGAGTGTTTGTGATGTGACTGCGTGCCTTTTGAAGAATGAGCCTGCGAGTTATGGTGTGTGGCGAGGTTAACCCGTGTGGGGGAGCCGTAGCGAAAGCGAGTCTGAAGAGGGCGTTTGAGTCGCATGCTGTAGACCCGAAGCGGAGTGATCTAGGCATGGGCAGGTTGAAGCGCGGGTAAGACCGCGTGGAGGACCGAACCCACCAGGGTTGAAAACCTGGGGGATGACCTGTGTTTAGGGGTGAAAGGCCAATCAAACTCCGTGATAGCTGGTTCTCCCCGAAATGCAT
Organism: Streptosporangium sp. NPDC050855; assembly: GCF_044456585.1. Lineage (NCBI taxonomy): Bacteria > Bacillati > Actinomycetota > Actinomycetes > Streptosporangiales > Streptosporangiaceae > Streptosporangium > Streptosporangium sp. NPDC050855. The sequence goes on along the minus strand of NZ_JBITFY010000060.1, from coordinate 345 downwards.
TTAGGTGCAGCGTCGCGTGTTTCTTGCCGGAGGTAGAGCACTGGATGGCTAATGGGCCCGACAAGGTTACTGACGTCAGCCAAACTCCGAATGCCGGTAAGTGAGAGCGTGGCAGTGAGACTGCGGGGGATAAGCTCCGTAGTCGAGAGGGAAACAGCCCAGACCACCGACTAAGGCCCCTAAGCGTGTGCTAAGTGGGAAAGGATGTGGAGTCGCAGTGACAACCAGGAGGTTGGCTTAGAAGCAGCCACCCTTGAAAGAGTGCGTAATAGCTCACTGGTCAAGTGATTCCGCGCCGACAATGTAGCGGGGCTCAAGTACACCGCCGAAGTCGTGGCATTCACA
>NZ_JBITFY010000059.1:0-3574 GCF_044456585.1 Streptosporangium sp. NPDC050855 | reverse complement strand
TTCCTGTGCGGCGGTGGAGGTCCACTGCTGGTTGGCCTGGCCGTTGCAGTCCCAGATCTGCGCGAGGGCGCCGTTGGCCTGGGAGGCGCCGTTGACGTCCAGGCACCGGCCGGAAGCGGTTCCCCTGAGCGCGCTCGCGCTGCCCGGCGTCGGCGTCGGTGACGGTGACGCGCCGTTCCGGGGCCCGGCCGCGGCCATCACGGCCTGGGCGCCCGACGGCCAGTTGCCGTTGGTGACGGTGACGTTGCCGCTGACCACGTTGCCGCGGTCGCCGTTGGTCACGTTCGTGGCGCCGTTGCTCGTCCAGTTGTTGACGACGGTCCAGTTGCCCATGTTCTCGCCGCCCCAGTAGTTGGCGGTGGCCCAGGTGCCGATGGCGGAGAAGACGTTGTTCCTGACCGTGTAGTACTTGGAGCCCTCGTCGAAGTAGACCCCGAAGTAGCCGTTGGTCCGCAGGCAGTGGTTGTCGCTGATCACCGCGCCGGGGTTCCACGACAGCGTGTAGATGCAGCCGCCGTCGTTCATCTGCTGCATGACGTCGTGGACGTAGTTGCCGATGAGCCGGTTGTCGGAGGCGGTGGTCGGCGTGGTGTACCGCGGCTGGTAGTTGTACAGGCCGCGGCCGGCGTAGTTGTTGTTGCCGCCGGCGTCGTTGGCGCCCCAGCCGTACCCGATCGACATGCCGGTGTAGGGCATGTTGTAGACCTCGTTGTGGGCGACCAGGGAGCCGGTGACGTACGTGGTCAGGACCGACACGATGCCGCGGTAGTCCAGGCCCAGGTCGTGGATCCGGTTGTCGCTGACGGTGATGTCGCGGTTGACCATGCGCTGGTCGCTGGGGTGGTGGGCGTCGGCGCGCACGCCGCCGACGACGATGCCCCCGGCCGAGCTGCGGGCGATCTCGGAGCGGGTGACGGTGATATTGCCGGCGCCGAGACCCACACCGCTGGCGTGGGCGTTCGCGTCGTTGCCGATGCCCACGGCGGTCTGGCCCAGGTTGAGGAACCGGGAGTCGCTGACCGTGACGTTGTTGGCGGCCGAGATCTGGAGCGCGGCCGGCATCTGGAACCAGTTCGGCCGGGCGGCCTCGAACTGCGTGCAGCCGTTGTGGCACGAGGAGAAGGCGGGCCAGTTCCAGGTGCCGGCGATGTAGGCGCCGGTCTGCTGGTCGACGAACCCCTGATTGCCGCTGGGACCCAGCCACGTCGTGCCGGTGAACGTGATGCCACTGAGGGCGATGTGGTGCGCGGGCGCGTCGTAGGTCCCGCCCACGGCGACCAGTGACTGCAGCACCGGCAGCTCGACGCTGACGGTGCCCATGTTCTGGCCCGCGGCCGGGATGTAGTACAGGACGCCGGTTGCGGGATTGATGTACCACTCACCCGGGGAGTCGAGGAACTCGTAGGCGTTGGTCAGGTAGAGCGGGCCCGCGCGGTGCGGCTGGGTGAAGGTGTCGTAGCCGAAGTTGTTGTTGTTCCAGGCGGGCTGCTGCATCGTGATCAGGTTGCCGCTGATGCTCTGGACCGGGGAGTACCGGTCGGTGAACGAGCCGACGCTCTCCATCTCGATCCGGTTCTGGCCGCTCAGGTTGTTGAGATAGCTCAGGGCACCGTTGGTGAACCTCATCCCGGTGCTGCTCGCGGTGAAGTCCGCCCGGTTCACCTGGGTGCGCGCGCGGGTGGCGGCGACGCCGTCGACGTACAGCTGCCGGGTGTCGATGCCGGTGCCCACGGCGGCCCGCCAGATGTTCCTGGCGGGGTCGGCCTGCGTCCATCCGGTCACCGCCCTCGCGCCGCTGATGACGGGACGGGCGCCCGCGGCGGCCTGCCACCTGACGGTGTGGCCGTTGTTGCCGGAGTCGGCCGCGGTCAGCCGCATCGGCGCCGCCGGCCGGTACACCCCGTCGGCGAGCTCGACGACGATGTCGCCGGACATGGCCGCGTTCAGCGACCGTACCGCCGTCTGGGCCGCGGACAACGAGCACGGCTGGGCCGAGGTGCAGGCGGTGCCCGTGCCGGAGGGGGCGGCGTACAGGGTCGTGACGGCCGCCAGGGCCGAGGTCGCCGGGACGATGAAGGCGAATGCCGCGGCCAGCACCCCGGTGACGAGACCGATCACGGCCGTTCTGAGCGCCGTGACGCGCGAGGGTAAGTGCACGGTGGATCCTTGTCGGCTATGGGGGGTGTTGTCGGGTCCGCCCCTGACGTGTCAGGTGGTGGACCCTCCCTGGGCATGGCGATCACCGGGCGGGGAGCGCACGACGACGGCCGGTGCCGCGACGGCGGCTCCGGAACGGGGGATCAGGCGGCTCGGCGGCCGCGGTGACCGTGGGCGATCACCTGGTGAGGGGTCTGCGGTGCCGTGTCGTCACGGCGTCGGCGGGGACGTCCGCACCGGATCATGAGCGGTCCGGGCGGCGTGGGGGGTCGGGTCGGTCACGTTCATCTCCAGAAGACGGCACGCCTCACCGTGGACACCACCGGGAACGCGTGGCGAACGAGGCTGTGGATGTGTGGAGGATCACGGTGTGGAGGTCACCGATGCGCCTCCGCACCCCGCCTTTGTGATCCGGCCGGGAGGTCCTCGCGGGAGCGCCGTCTCCCGGGACCTCGTTACCAATTACGTTCGCCGCGCCGATACCTGTCAAGACCTTAAGCACACTTATTTCGTCCTGCGCACACGACGGTTCAGGGTGCTGTGAATCGATATAACCCCTCCACCAGGAGTGATACGGGCGAGCCCACTCGTTGGACCGGTCCGGTCCGGATGAACCGTTCACATGTGTCGTACTGACTCGGGTGCGGATTTCCGGAGCGACCGCTTCCTGACACCCGGTCCCGTGCGGCGGTCACGTCGGTTCCGACGCGTCCGATCCGGATGCGGAGGTCCGGGCCGCCGTGGGCGGCGCCGGGGGTCCGACGGCCCCCGGGGAGCCGCTCCGCCCTCCCCGCCGGGTGCCGAGACGCCGCCGGGAACGAGCCGGGGATGAACGTTTCATCGGCCTCGATCGGCGGCGTCGCTGGACAGGCGGCGTACGGCGGGGTTCTCGGGGCCTGCGGGACGGGCCGTGACTTGACAGGTGATTCACCGCCTGTATGTGCTTCGCCGTGCACGACCTCTCATCCGCCCGGTGGACCATCGACGCCGTCGAATCGATTCGATCGGGTGGTGAGCGGTGTTTCAGGCTTTCTTCATCGGGCCGGGCGAGCCCGTACCGCCTGCGGGCGCCCGCGCGGTGCCCCGCGGCCTCCGGCTCACGACCGTCTTCGTCATGCCCTACCCCGAGGAGTACGACATGCAGCCCTTCCCCGACCGCCCGGCGCACCGTCCGGCACGAAGGCGGAGCTCTCGACCGGCCGCCGTCGCGGCCGTCGTGGCGGCGCTGGCGACCGTGCCGGTGACCGTCCTGACATGGGCGGCACCGGCCTCGGCGGCGACCACCCCGCTGATCGGCACGGCCTCGGGCCGGTGCCTGGACGTGGCGAACGTCTCCCAGGCCAACGGCGCCCTCGCGCAGATCTGGGACTGCAACGGCCGGCCCAACCAGCAGTGGACCTCCACCGCCGCACAGGAG
>NZ_JBITFY010000058.1:0-3830 GCF_044456585.1 Streptosporangium sp. NPDC050855 | reverse complement strand
TTGCATGTGGACGAGCCGTCGCCGCACGTGGACTGGTCGGCCGGAGCGGTGGAACTGCTGACCCGGGCTCGGGAGTGGCCGGATGAGGGTCGGCCCAGGCGGGCTGCGGTGTCGTCGTTCGGGATCAGCGGCACCAACGCCCACGTCATCCTCGAGCACGAACCGACGACCGAGACACCGGCCGAGCGTGGGGACGTGCCGGTGGTGCCGTGGGTGGTGTCGGCACGTTCGGCCAGGGCGCTGGACGGGTTGGTGGACCGGTTCTCCGGCCTGGTGAATGTCGATCCGGTGGACGTGGGGTGGTCACTGGCCACGGGTCGTTCGCTGTTCGAGCACCGCGCGGTGCTGCTGGGCGGGCAGGTCGTGTCAGGACAGGTGAGCCCGGGCGGGCTGGGGTTCCTGTTCACCGGTCAGGGTTCGCAGCGGGTGGGGATGGGCCGGGAGTTGTACGGGTCCTTCCCGGTGTTCGCCCGTGCTTTCGACGAGGTGACGTCCCTGCTGGATGGGCACCTGCACGTTCCTTCGGTGCGGGAGGTGGTCTTCTCCTCCGAGGACGGGGTGCTCGATCGGACGGTGTTCGCTCAGGCTGGACTGTTCGCGCTCGAGGTGGCCTTGTTCCGGTTGCTGGAGTCGTGGGGTGTGCGGCCCGACATCCTGGTGGGCCACTCCGTAGGAGAGCTGGCGGCGGCTCATGTGGCCGGGGTGATGTCGCTGGAGGATGCGTGCGCGCTGGTGGCGGCACGGGGTCGGTTGATGCAGGAACTCCCTGCCGGTGGGGCGATGATCGCCCTTCAGGCCACCGAGCAGGAGGTGTCGGAGCTTCTCACCGACGGCGTCTCGATCGCCGCCGTCAACGGCCCTCAGGCCGTGGTCGTCTCCGGTGACGAGGAACCCGTCGTCGCCCTGGCGCACACGCTCACCTCCCAGGGACGCAAAAGCCGCCGCCTGCGCGTCAGTCACGCCTTCCACTCGGCCCGCATGGAGCCGATGCTGCGAGAGTTCCACCGCATCGCCGAAGGGCTGACCTTCCAGGCCCCCTCGATCCCGGTCATCTCCAACCTGACCGGCGAGCCGGTGACGGAGTTCTCGGCCGACTACTGGGCCGACCAGGTACGGGGCACGGTGCGCTTCGCCGACGCTTTGACGCATGCGGCCTCCCACGGCATCGGCAGGTTCGTCGAGCTGGGCCCCGACGGGGTGCTGTCGGCCATGGGCCAGGACACCCTGGCCGACACCTCCTTCCTCCCGACGATCCGTAACGGCAGAGCCGAACCCGAGACCGTGCTCACCGCCGTCGCCGGTGCGTTCGTGGCCGGGACGCAGGTCGACTGGGCGGCCTACTTCCAGACCGCAGGTGGTGAGGGGGCACGTCCGGTGGACGTGCCGACGTACGCCTTCGATCGGCAGCGGTACTGGCTGGAACCGACAGGTCAGACGGACCTGTCGGGTGCGGGGTTGTCGTCGGCGGGGCATCCGCTGCTGGGTGCGGTGGTGTCGCTGGCCGAGGGGGACGGCCTGGTGCTCACCGGTCGCCTGTCGACCCAGGTCCAGCCCTGGCTCACCGACCACACCGTCGCCGGTACGACACTGCTCCCCGGTACCGCCTTCGTCGAGCTCGCCGTACGCGCCGGTGACCACGTCGGTTGTGATCGCATCGAGGAACTCACCCTGCACGCCCCGCTCGCGCTCACCTCTTCCACCGGGGTGCAGGTGCAGATCCTCGTCGGTGCCTCGGACGAGGAGGGGCGCCGTCCGGTGAGCGTGCACAGTTCTCCCACCGGAGAGGACGACTGGACGCGCCACGCCGGCGGGGTGCTCGCGACGGCCGGGCCCGCCGTACCGGGGAACGATCTCGTCGTGTGGCCGCCGGAGGGTGCGCGGCCGGTGGACCTGACGGGCTGCTACGAAGCCCTGGCCGAGAAGGGGCTCGACTACGGTCCGGCCTTCCGGGGGTTGCGAGCGGCCTGGCGGAACGGGGACGACGTCTACGCCGAGGTGGCCCTGGCGGAGGGCAGCGAGACCGACGCCGGTCGCTACGGGCTGCATCCCGCGCTCCTCGACGCCGCACTGCACGCCCTTGCGGCGGCGCACGACGGTACCGACACCCAGGTGGCCCTGCCGTTCTCCTGGGAGGGAGTGCGTCTGTACGCCTCCGGGGCCTCCGCGCTGCGCGTACGCCTGTCGCCCGCCGGAGAGAACACGGTGTCGCTCGACGTGGCCGACGGGACGGGAGCCCAGGTCGCCTCGGTGGACGCGCTGGTCATGCGCCCCGTCGACACCACCGCGTTCTCGGCGTCCGGACCCGCCGCGGCCGGGCACGATTCCCTCTACCGGCTCGACTGGCGGCGGATCCCCGCGGGCGACGACGCCACCTGGGACGGGGAGCCGGTCGTGATCGGGACCGAGCCCGGTGACGACCCCCTCGCGGCGACCCGCGTCCTGCTCGGGCAGGCCCTCGACGCCGTCAAGGAATGGCTGGAGGACGGCGGCCCCGATCGGCTCGTCATCGTCACGAGGCGAGCCGTCACGGCCGGTGACGCCGTCACGGCCGCCGATCCCGCTGCCGCCGCCGTGTGGGGACTCATCCGCAGCGCCCAGGCGGAGCATCCGGACCAGATCGTGCTGGTCGACACCGACGTCGACATCAACGTCGACGTCGACGGTCGCGCGGCGCTGGCACGGGCCGTGGCGACCGGTGAGCCGCAGCTCGCCATCCGCGCGGGCGAGATCTACGTGCCCCGCCTCGCCACCGTGGCCCAGAATCCGGGACTTCTTCCCCCGGCCGGTGAAGAGACCTGGCGGCTGACCGTCTCTCCCCGAGGGACCATCGACGACCTGACGCTCACCGCGTACGAGGACGAGGCGCTCGCGGAGGGACAGGTCCGCATCCGGGTACGTGCCGCCGGGCTCAACTTCCGCGACGTGCTGCTCGCGCTGGGGATGTACCCGGACGACGTGCCGCTGGGCGGTGAAGGCGCGGGGGTCGTCACCGAGGTCGGCCCCGGCGTGACCGGATTGGCACCGGGGGACCGCGTCTTCGGTCTGTTCGGCGGAGCCTTCGGCCCGAGCGCGGTCGCCGACCACCGGGTGGTGGCCCGGATCCCGGAGGGCTGGTCGTTCGAGCAGGCGGCGTCGGTTCCGATCGCCTACCTGACCGCCTACTACGGGCTGGTGGAGCTCGCGGGTCTCCGGCGGGACGAGACCGTCCTCGTGCACGCCGCCACCGGTGGGGTGGGTACCGCCGCCGTGCAGCTCGCCCGGCATCTGGGTGCGGAGGTCTTCGCGACCGCGAGCCCCGCCAAGCAGGCCCCCCTGCGCGAGCTGGGACTGGACGACGCGCACATCGCCTCGTCGCGCACGCTCGAGTTCGAGCCGCGGTTCCTGCGGTCCACGGGCGGCAGGGGCGTCGACGTCGTGCTGAACTCCCTCGCCGGGGAGTTCGTGGACGCCTCCCTGCGGCTGCTCTCGCCCGGCGGCCGTTTCATGGAGATGGGCAAGACCGACCTGCGCGACCCCGACGGCGTCGCGGCCGGTTACCGGCCGTTCGACCTGATGCGCGCCGAACCGGAACTGGTCGGGCGGATGCTCGCCTCCGTGCTCGCCCTCTTCGAGGCCGGGGCGCTACGGCTCCCGCCGATCACCACCTGGGACGTACGGCAGGCGCAGGAGGCCTTCCGCTTCGTCAGCCAGGCACGCCACGTCGGCAAGGTCGTGCTGACCCTGCCACGGCCGATCGACCCGGATGGTGCGGTGTTGATCACTGGTGGTACGGGGGTGTTGGGGGGTTTGGTGGCGCGTCATGTGGTGGGGGTGTGGGGGGTTGGTCGGGT
>NZ_JBITFY010000057.1:0-4634 GCF_044456585.1 Streptosporangium sp. NPDC050855 | reverse complement strand
CGGTTGTGGTCGCAGGGTGTGGGTGCGGTGTCGTTGCAGGTGGCGGATTCGGCGGGTGCTCCGGTGGCCACGATCGGCTCCCTGATCTCCCGCCCGGTCACCACCGAGCAGCTCTCCGCCGCCCTCGCCTCCCACTCCGACGCGCTCTTCCGCGTGGAGTGGACCGCGCTGCCCGTGGCGGAGACGTCCACCGCGACCGGGACCGCCCTGGTCGGGCCGGACACGCTCGGCCTGGCCGATGCGCTGCGCGGCGCGGGCGCGGACGTGACGGAGGTCGCGGAGCTCGCGGAGCTCGCGGAGCTCGCGGACCTGGCCGCGGCGGGAGAGGTCCCGGAGCTGGTGTTCGCCCCCTTCTCCGACTTCTCCGGATCCCCTGACGGGGCCGCCACCGACGGCGACCGGGTTCCGGACGCGGTCCGGACGGCGGCGTACCGGGCGCTGGAACTGGTCCAGCGGTGGCTGGCCGACGAGCGGTTCGCCTCGGCGCGCCTCGTCGTGGTCACCCGGGGCGCGGTCACGACCGGCCCCGACGAGGACGTCCACGACCTGGCGAACGCCCCGGTGTGGGGCCTGCTCCGCTCGGCCCAGTCGGAGAACCCCGACCGCATCGTGCTGGTCGACCTGGACGACCGGGCCGTGCCCGGCACCCTCCTGCGCGCCGCCGTGGACTCCGGCGAACCCCAGCTCGCCCTGCGCTCCGGTACGGTGCTCGCCGCGCGCCTGGCGCGGGCGGCCACCGGTGGCGGTGGTCTGGTGCCGCCCGCGGGGACGGCGCATTGGCGGCTGGACGCGCCGGTCAAGGGCAGCCTGTCGGACCTGGCACTGGTCGCCGCCCCCGAGGCCGGCCGGGAGCTGGGCCCGCGGGAGGTGCGGGTCTCCGTCCGCGCCGCCGGGCTCAACTTCCGCGACCTGGTCGTCACCCTGGGCATGGTCCCCGAGAACGACGAACCCATCGGCGGGGAGATCGCCGGCGTGGTGCTGGAGGTCGGCTCCGAGGTGGACGACCTGGCCCCGGGCGACCGGGTGATGGGCCTGCTGGACGGGGCGTTCGGCCCGGTCGGGGTGACCGACCGGAGGCTGCTGGCCCCGATGCCCGAGGGCTGGACGTTCGAGCAGGCCGCCTCCGTACCGGTGGTCTACCTCACCGCCTACTACGGCCTCGTCCGCCTGGGCCGGCTGCAGGCCGGAGAGTCGGTGCTGGTGCACGCCGGTGCCGGTGGCGTGGGCATGGCCGCGATCCAGCTCGCGCACCATCTCGGCGCGCAGGTGTACGCGACCGCGTCGCCGGCCAAGTGGGAGGTGCTGCGCTCGCTGGGGGTTCCGGACGAGCGGATCTCCTCCTCGCGGGACCTGGACTTCGAGGGCTACTTCGCGCAGGCCAGTGGCGGGCGCGGGGTGGACGTGGTGCTGAACTCGCTGGCGCGCGAGTTCGTGGACGCCTCCCTGAGGCTGCTGCCCCGAGGCGGCCGGTTCCTGGAGATCGGCAAGACCGACATCCGTGACGCCGCCGACGTCACCGCGGCGCACCCCGGCGTCGAGTACATCCTCTACTCCCTGATGGAGGCCGGATTCGACGGCCTGCGCGACATGCTGGCGGAGGTGCTGGAGCTGTTCGGCCGTGGGGTGTTGCGGCCGTTGCCGGTGCGTTCGTGGGACGTGCGCCGGGCGCCGGAGGCGTTCCGGTTCCTGTCGCAGGCCCGTCATGTGGGCAAGGTCGTGTTGCGGATGCCGCAGACGTTCGGTCCGGGTGGCACGGTGCTGGTGACCGGTGCGGGCACGCTGGGTGCTTTGGTGGCGCGGCATCTGGTGCGGGTGCACGGGGTGCGGGATCTGGTGTTGACCAGTCGTCGTGGCCGTGCGGCGGCGGGGATGGCGGAGCTGGAGCACGAGCTGGCCGAGGCGGGTGCGCGGGTGCGGGTGCAGGCCTGTGACGTGGCCGATCGGCAGGCGCTGGCGCGGTTGCTGGCGTCGATCCCGGCCGATCGTCCGCTGTCGGGGGTGGTGCACACGGCGGGGGTGCTGGATGACGGGATCGTCGAGACGTTGACGGCCGAGCGGGTGGGTGCGGTGTTGCGTCCCAAGGTGGACGCGGCCTGGAACCTGCACGAGCTGACCAGGGAGATGGACCTGTCGGCGTTCGTGCTCTTCTCCTCGGCCGCGGGCGTCTTCGGCGACGCCGGACAGGGCAACTACGCCGCGGCCAACACCTTCCTGGACGCGCTGGCCGCGCACCGCAGGGCCGACGGCCTGCCCGCGGTCTCGCTGGCCTGGGGCTTCTGGAACCAGCGCAGCGACATGAGCGCCCACCTCAGCGACGCCGACCTGGCCCGGATGGAGCAGTCCGGCGCCCGCGGCCTGTCCTCGGAGGAGGGACTGGCGCTGTTCGACGCCGCCCGCGCGGTGGACGAGGCACTGCTGGTGGCCGTCCACCTCGACCTGGCGGCGATGCGCACCGGCACCCCGCCGGCGCTGCTGCGCGGCCTGGTCCGTCCCCCGGTCCGCCGCGAGGCGGCGGCGACGACCGCGGCCCCCGCGGACGGCGACTCCCCGCTGCACCGGCAGCTCGCCGGCCTGTCCGAGGCCGAGCAGGACCGCGTGCTCGTCTCCATGGTCCGCACCCAGGCCGCCACCGTGCTCGGCCACGCCGACGCCGACGCCGTGCTGTCCGGCCGCGCCTTCAGGGAGCTGGGCTTCGACTCGCTCACCGCCGTCGAGCTGCGCAACCGGCTCAACGCCGCCACCGGGCTGCGGCTGCCCGCCACCATCGTCTTCGACTACCCCACGCCCACGGCGCTGGCCGAGTACCTCAGGGGCAGGCTGCTCGGCGCCGGGCTCTCGCCCGAGCCCGCGCAGCCCGCGCTCCCGGCCGCCGCACCGGCCGGTGAGGGAGACGACCCCATCGTGATCGTCTCCATGAGCTGCCGCTACCCCGGCGGCATCGACTCGCCGGAATCGCTGTGGCGACTGCTGGCCGAGGGCGGAAGCGCCATCTCCGAGTTCCCCGCCAACCGCGGATGGGACCTGGAGCGGCTCTTCGACCCCGACCCGTCCAAGCACGGCACCAGCTACGCCCGCGGCGGCGGCTTCATGCACGACGCGGGCGAGTTCGACGCCGACTTCTTCGGCATCTCGCCGCGCGAGGCCCTGGCCACCGACCCGCAGCAGCGCCTGCTGCTGGAGGCGTCCTGGGAGGTGCTGGAGCGCGCGGGCATCGCCCCCGGCACGCTCAGGGGCAGCTCGACCGGCGTGTTCGTCGGAGCGTCGAGCACCGGATACGCCACCGGCCTGTCGACGCTGCCCGAGGGCGTCGAGGGCTACCTGCTCACGGGCAACTCCAGCTCGGTGATGTCCGGCCGCGTCGCCTACGTGCTCGGCCTCGAAGGACCCGCCGTCACGGTCGACACGGCCTGCTCGTCCTCCCTGGTGGCCCTCCACCTCGCCTGCGACTCCCTGCGCCGCGGGGAGAGCACCCTCGCGCTGGCCGGCGGCGTGACCGTGGTCTCCACGCCGGAGCTGTTCGTCGAGTTCAGCCGCCAGCGGGGCCTGGCCCCCGACAGCCGCTGCAAGGCCTTTGCCGACGCGGCCGACGGCACGGTGTTCTCCGAGGGCGTCGGCATGGTCGTCCTGGAGCGGCTCTCGGACGCCCGCCGCAACGGCCACCCCGTGCTCGCGGTGGTCCGGGGCAGCGCGGTCAACCAGGACGGCGCCAGCAACGGCCTGTCCGCGCCCAACGGCCCCTCCCAGCAGCGCGTCATCCGCCAGGCCCTGGTCAACTCCGGCCTCACCCCCGCCGACGTCGACGCCGTCGAGGGACACGGCACCGGCACCACGCTGGGCGACCCGATCGAGGCCCAGGCGCTGCTCGCCACCTACGGCGAGGCGCGCCCGCAGGACCGGCCGCTCTGGCTGGGCACCGTCAAGTCGAACATCGGCCACACCCAGTGCGCCGCCGGCGTCGCGGGCGTCATCAAGATGGTGCTCTCCATGCGCAACGGCATGCTGCCCAGGACGCTGCACGTGGACGCGCCCAGCTCGCACGTGGACTGGTCGGCCGGCGCGGTCTCGCTGCTGACCGAGCCGGTCGAGTGGCCGCAGAACGACCACCCGCGCCGCGCGGGAGTGTCGTCCTTCGGCATCAGCGGCACCAACGCGCACGTCATCATCGAGCAGGCCCCCGCCGACGTCCCGGAGTGGGCGTCCACCGGGACGGCCACGGGCGACGACACGGCCGCGCGCGCCGGGACGGCCGCCGAGGCCGTACGCTCCGCGGTTCCGGCGACCGTCCTGGACGGCGTGCTCGTCACCGTGCCGGAGCAGGCACGGAACGGGCGGCACACCGACGGCGCCGACGGCGCCGACGGTGGCAACGGTGGCAACGGCGCGGGCGGCGACGGTGCGCACACCCCGGACACGGCATCCCTGCCGGCCGGGACCACGCTTCCGGTGCCGGTCGTGGTGTCGGGCCGCGGTGAGGAGGGGGTGCGGGCCCAGGCCGGCCGGCTGGCGGAGTTCGTGGCCGACGGAGGTACCGGCGTCGGTGGGCTGGTGGATGTGGGGTATTCGCTGGTGGTGACGCGGGCGGGGTTCGATCACCGTGGTGTGGTGGTGGGTGCCGATCGTGCGGGGGTGGTGGC
>NZ_JBITFY010000056.1:0-4736 GCF_044456585.1 Streptosporangium sp. NPDC050855 | reverse complement strand
CGGTTGTGGTCGCAGGGTGTGGGTGCGGTGTCGTTGCAGGTGGCGGATTCGGCGGGTGCTCCGGTGGCCACGATCGGCTCCCTGATCTCCCGCCCCCTCCCGCCGGACGGCCTGCTCGCCCTCCCGGACGCCCACCGCGACCTGCTGTTCCGGGTGGACTGGACGGCACTGCCGCCCGTCGAGATCCCCGCGGGACGCCGGTACGCGGTGCTCGGCACCGACACGCTCGGCCTGGCCGGCGCGCTGCGCGGCGCGGGCGCTGACGTGACGGAGCTCGCGGAGCTGGCCGCGGCGGGAGAGATCCCGGAGCTGGTGTTCACCTCCCTCACCGGATCCCCGGACGGACCCGCAGCCCAGAACGCCGAGGCCGCCCAGAACACCGGGAACACCGGAGGTGACGCGACCCCGGACGAGGTCCGGACGGCGACGTGCCGGGCGCTGGAGCTGGTCCAGGAGTGGCTGACCGACGGGCGGTTCGCCACGGCCCGCCTCGTCGTGGTCACCCGGGGCGCCGCGGCCGTGAACGGCCAGGACGTCACCGACCTGGCCGGTGCCGCCGCGCTGGGCCTGCTGCGCGCCGCCCAGTCGGAGAACCCCGGCCGCGTCGTGCTGGTCGACCTGGACGACCGGGCCGTGCCCGGCACCGTCCTGGAGGCCGCCACCGTTCCGGACGAGCCCCAGCTCGCCGTACGGGAGGGAGCCCTGTGGGTGCCCCGCCTGGCGCGGGCGGCCACCGGTGGCGGTGGTCTGGTGCCGCCCGCGGGGACGGCGCATTGGCGGCTGGACGCGCCGGTCAAGGGCAGCCTGTCGGACCTGGCACTGGTCGCCGCCCCCGAGACGGGCCGGGAGCTGGGCCCGCGGGAGGTGCGGGTCTCCGTCCGCGCCGCCGGGATGAACTTCCGCGACGTCGTCGTGGCGCTCGGCATGGTCCCCGAACGCGAAGTGCCCATGGGAGGCGAGGCGTCCGGCGTGGTGCTGGAGGTCGGCTCCGAGGTGGACGACCTGGCCCCGGGCGACCGGGTGACGGGTCTGCTGGACGGGGCGTTCGGCCCGGTCGGGGTGACCGACCGGCGGCTGCTGGCCCCGATGCCCGAGGGCTGGACGTTCGAGCAGGCCGCCTCCGTGCCCGGCGTGTTCCTGACGGCCTACCACGGCCTCAGGTACGTGGCGCGGCTGGAAGCGGGAGAGTCGGTGCTGGTGCACGCCGGTGCCGGTGGTGTGGGCATGGCCGCGATCCAGCTCGCCCACCACTTCGGCGCGCAGGTGTACGCGACCGCGTCGCCGGCCAAGTGGGAGGTGCTGCGCTCGCTGGGGGTTCCGGACGAGCGGATCTCCTCCTCGCGGGACCTGGACTTCGAGGGCTACTTCGCGCAGGCCAGTGGCGGGCGCGGGGTGGACGTGGTGCTGAACTCGCTGGCGCGCGAGTTCGTGGACGCCTCCCTGCGGCTGCTGCCCCGCGGCGGCCGGTTCGTCGAGATGGGCAAGACCGACATCCGTGACGCCACCGAGATCGCGAACACCTACCCCGGCGTCGAGTACGCGGCCTTCGACCTCATCGACTCCGGCCCCGACCACATCCACGGCATGCTGGAGGAGGTGCTGGAGCTGTTCGGCCGTGGGGTGTTGCGGCAGTTGCCGGTGCGTTCGTGGGACGTGCGCCGGGCGCCGGAGGCGTTCCGGTTCCTGTCGCAGGCCCGTCATGTGGGCAAGGTCGTGTTGCGGATGCCGCAGACGTTCGGTCCGGGTGGCACGGTGCTGGTGACCGGTGCGGGCACGCTGGGTGCTTTGGTGGCGCGGCATCTGGTGCGGGTGCACGGGGTGCGGGATCTGGTGTTGACCAGTCGTCGTGGCCGTGCGGCGGCGGGGATGGCGGAGCTGGAGCACGAGCTGGCCGAGGCGGGTGCGCGGGTGCGGGTGCAGGCCTGTGACGTGGCCGATCGGCAGGCGCTGGCGCGGCTGCTGGCGTCGATCCCGGCCGATCGTCCGCTGTCGGGGGTGGTGCACACGGCGGGGGTGCTGGACGACGGGATCGTCGAGACGTTGACGGCCGAGCGGGTGGGGGCGGTGTTGCGTCCCAAGGTGGACGCGGCCTGGAACCTGCACGAGCTGACCAGGGAGATGGACCTGTCGGCGTTCGTGCTCTTCTCCTCGGCCGCCGCGGTGCTGGACGGATCCGGCCAGGCCGGGTACGCCGCGGCCAACGCGTTCCTGGACGCGCTGGCCGCGCACCGCAGGGCCGACGGCCTGCCCGCGGTCTCGCTGGCCTGGGGCTTCTGGAACCAGCGCAGCGACATGACCGGCCACCTCGGCGACGCCGAGGTCGAGCGGATGGCCCGCTCCGGACTGGTCGGGCTGACGTCCGAGGAGGGACTGGCGCTGTTCGACGCCGCCCGCGCGGTGGACGAGGCACTGCTGGTGCCCATCCACCTCGACCTGGCGGCGATGCGCACCGGCACCGGCACCCCACCGGCGCTGCTGCGCGGCCTCGTCCACTCCCCGGCCCGCCGGGTCGTGCGGGCCGCCGGGGCCGCCGGCGCCGCCCCCACCGCGTCCGCGCTGGAGGACCGGCTGGCGAGCCTGACCGCGGACGAGCAGCTGACCTTCCTGGTACGCCTCGTCTGCGCCGAGGCGGCCGGGGTGCTCGGGCACGCGAGCCTGGACGCGGTGGAGCCGGAACGGGCGTTCAAGGAGCTGGGCTTCGACTCGCTCACCGCCGTCGAGCTGCGCAACCGGCTCAACGCCGCCACCGGGCTGCGGCTGTCCACCACGCTCGTCTTCGACCACCCCAACCCGACCGTGCTCGCCGGCCACATCAGGGACGAGATCGCCCCCGCCGCCGCCGACCCCTCCGCGGCACTGCTCGCCGAGGTGGACCGGCTGGAGAGCGCCCTGTACGCGGCGGACACCGCAGACCACGCCACGATCACCGCCCGGCTGCGGGCGCTGGTCCGCAAGTGGGACGACACGCACGGCGGCCCGGTGGAGACCGAGCCGGAGCAGGACTTCGAGTCGGTCACGGACGACGAGCTCTTCGCGGTCCTCGACGAGGAACTCGGCACCTCCTGAACCCCCCTGACGAATCCCTACTGCACCGAGGCTGGTTGACGTCCCATGGCGAATGACGACAAGTTGCGTGACTACCTCAAGCGCGCCACCGCAGACCTGCAGCACGCCCGCCGCCGCCTGCGCGACACCGAGGCCAGGCAGCGTGAACCCATCGCGATCGTGGCCATGAGCTGCCGCCTCCCCGGCGGGGTGAACAGCCCAGAACAACTCTGGCGGCTGGTCGACGAGGGCAGGGACGCCATGTCCGGCTTCCCCGAGGACCGCGGCTGGGACCTGGACCGGCTCTACGACCCCGACCCGGAGACGCCCGGTACCACCTACGCCCGCGAGGGCGGTTTCGTCCAGGACGCCGGCGGGTTCGACGCGGACTTCTTCGGGATGAGCCCGCGCGAGGCGCTGGCGTCCGACCCGCAGCAGCGGCTGCTGCTGGAGACCTCCTGGGAGCTGCTGGAGCGCGCCGGGATCGACCCCGCCACGATGAAGGGCAGCCGGACGGGCGTGTTCGTCGGCGCCGCCTCCAGCGGGTACGGCGTGGGACAGGGCACCTTCCCCGCCGGTGTCGAGGGCCACCTGCTGACGGGCACCTCCACCGCCGTCATGTCGGGCCGGATCTCCTACACGCTCGGCCTCGAAGGGCCCGCGATCACCACCGACACGGCCTGCTCGTCCTCCCTGGTGACCCTGCAGATGGCCTGCGAGTCCCTGCGCAGGGACGAGTGCGCCATGGCCATCGCCGGCGGCGTCACCATCATCTTCACCCCCGAGATCTTCGTGGAGTTCAGCCGCCAGCGGGGCCTGGCCCCCGACAGCCGCTGCAAGGCCTTCGCCGAGGCCGCGGACGGCACCGCCTTCTCCGAGGGCATCGGCCTGGTGCTGCTGGAGCGGCTCTCGGACGCCCGACGCAACGGCCACCCGGTGCTCGCGGTGGTGCGGGGCGGCGCGGTCAACCAGGACGGCGCCAGCAACGGCCTGTCCGCGCCCAACGGCCCCTCCCAGCAGCGCGTCATCCGCCAGGCCCTGGTCAACTCCGAGCTGGTCCCCTCCGACGTGGACGCCGTCGAGGCGCACGGGACGGGCACCATGCTGGGCGACCCGATCGAGGCCCAGGCGCTGCTGGCCGTCTACGGCCAGGACCGGCCCGCCGACCGGCCGCTCTGGCTCGGGTCGGTGAAGTCCAACATCGGCCACACCCAGGCCGCCGCCGGCGTGGCGAGCGTCATCAAGGTGGTCATGGCCCTCCGGCACGGCGTACTGCCCAGGACGCTGCACGTGGACGCCCCCACCTCGCACGTGGACTGGTCGGCCGGCGCGGTCTCGCTGCTGACCGAGCCGGTCGAGCTGCCGCAGAACGACCACCCGCGCCGCATCGGGATCTCCGGCTTCGGCATCAGCGGCACCAACGCGCACGTCATCGTCGAGCAGGCCCCCGCCGACGTCGAGGTCGCCTCCGACGTCCCGGCCGTCGAGCCGCCCCCCGGCCTTCCGGTGCCGGTCGTGGTGTCGGGCCGTGGCGAGGAGGGGGTGCGGGCCCAGGCCGGACGGCTGGCGGAGTTCCTGTCCACCCGGGATGCCGCAGGGCTGGTGGATGTGGGGTATTCGCTGGTGGTGACGCGGGCGGGGTTCGATCACCGTGGTGTGGTGGTGGGTGCCGATCGTGCGGGGGTGGTGGC
>NZ_JBITFY010000055.1:0-5125 GCF_044456585.1 Streptosporangium sp. NPDC050855 | reverse complement strand
CTATTCCTATCTCGTCTCGGGCTACGGCACCCCCAAGGGCACCATGGTCCACATGTGGACGTGCCACGGGGCCACAAACCAGAAGTGGACCCGTACCTGACCGGGGGGGGGGGGGGGGGGCCCCCCCCCCCGCCGTCCCCGCAAGAAAGGAGAACCGATGCCCAGACGTCCGTGGCTCACATCACTGATCACGATGGCGTTGATCGTTTCCGGAACCTTCGCGCTCACCGCCACCCCGGCCAACGCGCTCACCATCCCGGCGTCCGACTACCAGCAGGTGCCGCTCGCGTCGGGCGGCGGCGAACTGGGGGAGGCGATGTCGCTGGCCGTGCTGCCGAGCCGGTCGGTCCTGCACACGTCCCGCGACGGCACACTGCGCGTGACCGACGTCAACGGCAACACGAAGGTGGCCGCCAGGCTCAACGTCTACACCCACGACGAGGAGGGCCTCCAGGGTGTGGCGGTCGATCCGGGCTTCGCCACCAACCGGCACGTCTGGCTGTACTACTCACCCCGGCTGAGCACGCCCAACGGTGACGCCCCGGCCACCGGGACCCAGGCGCAGTTCGACCAGTGGAAGGGCGAGTTCTACCTGTCGAGGTTCACCCTCAGGGCGGACGAGACGCTCGACACGTCCAGCGAGAAGGTGGTCCTGCGGGTCGCCAACGACCGCGGCCAGTGCTGTCACGCGGGCGGCGACATCGACTTCGACGCCTCCGGCAACCTGTACCTGACCACCGGCGACGACACCAACCCCTTCGAGTCGGCCGGCTACTCCCCGCTGGACGAGCGGACCAACCGCAACCCGCAGTACGACGCCCAGCGCAGCTCCGCCAACACCAACGACCTGCGCGGCAAGCTCCTGCGGATCAAGCCGCAGGCGGACGGCACCTACACGATCCCCAGCGGCAACCTGTTCGCGCCGGGGACGGCGAGGACGCGGCCGGAGATCTACGCGATGGGTCTGCGCAACCCGTTCCGGATGAGCGTGGACAAGGCGACCGGTGTCGTCTACCTGGGCGACTACGGTCCGGACGCGGGGTCGACCAACTCCGGCCGGGGACCGAGCGGGCAGGTGGAGTTCAACCGCATCACCGCCGCCGGCAACTACGGCTGGCCGTACTGCACGGGCGGCAACACCGTCAACGAGACCTACAACGAGTGGAACTTCGCCTCCAACAGCACCGGCGCGAAGTACAACTGCGCGGGAGGCCCGACCAACAACTCCTTCCGCAACACCGGCCTGACC
The DNA here is from genome assembly GCF_044456585.1 of Streptosporangium sp. NPDC050855. Lineage (NCBI taxonomy): Bacteria > Bacillati > Actinomycetota > Actinomycetes > Streptosporangiales > Streptosporangiaceae > Streptosporangium > Streptosporangium sp. NPDC050855. The sequence goes on along the minus strand of NZ_JBITFY010000055.1, from coordinate 3,876 downwards.
ACGCTGCCCCCGGCCAAGGCGGCGTGGATCAAGTACGGCGGTGACTCCGGCTCGCCGCCGGAGTTCGGCACCGGCTCGGAGTCGCCGATGGGCGGCCCGGTCTACCGGTACGACCCCAACCTGAACTCCTCCGTCAAGTTCCCCCAGGTGCTCGACGGACGCTACTTCGCCGGCGAGTACGGCCGCCGCTGGATCAAGGCCATCGAGGTCAGGAGCGACGGCGGCTACGGGGAGATCTCCGCGTTCCCCTGGTCGGGGACGCAGGTGATGGACATGGCCTTCGGCCCCGACGGAGCGCTGTACGTGCTGGACTACGGCACCGGCAACAACAACCAGGCGCTCTTCCGGATCGAGTACATCGGCAAGGCCAACCGCAACCCGATCGCCAAGGCCGCGGCCGACAGGACCTCGGGGCCGGCTCCGCTGACGGTGAACTTCTCCTCGGCCGGCAGCTCCGACCCCGAGGGCGGCGCGCTGACGTACTCGTGGAACTTCGGCGACGGCACCACCTCCACGGCCGCCAACCCGAGCAAGACCTACAGCGCCAACGGCGCGTACACCGCCACGCTCACCGTCCGGGACCCGCAGGGGCTGACCGGGAGCGCGAGCGTGAGCGTGTCCGTCGGCAACACCGCCCCGTCCGTCACGCTCACCACCCCCGGCGACGGCCGGCTGTTCGCCTTCGGCGACACGGTGCCGTTCCAGGTCAACGTCAGCGACCCGGAGGACGGCACGGTCGACTGTTCGAAGGTGACGGTCTCCTACTCGCTCGGCCATGACAGCCACGCCCACCAGATCACCTCCAGGACCGGCTGCAGCGGCTCCATCGCGGTACCGGTCGACGGGGAGCACGACGCCGCGGCGAACATCTACGGCGTCTTCACGGCCTCCTACACCGACGCCGGCGGCCTGACCTCCACCAGCAGCCGGACGCTGCAGCCACGGCACCGGCAGGGCGAGCACTTCGGCGCCCAGCAGGGCGTGCAGACGGCCGACCACACCACCGCCGAGGGCGGCAGGACCGTGGGCTTCGTCGACGACGGCGACTGGATCTCCTTCCAGCCGTACAACCTGGGCAACGCCACGAGCATCACCGCGCGGGTGTCCTCGGCGGGCGCGGGCGGCCGGATCGAGGTCCGGGCGGGCTCGGCCACGGGCACGCTGCTGGGAACGGTCAACGTCACGAGCACCGGTGGGTGGGAGACCTTCGCCGACGTCTCGGCGAACCTCGCCGGCGCGCCGTCCGGCACCACGACGCTGTACCTCGTCTTCCGCGGCGCGACCGGCCAGGGCTACCTGTTCGACCTGGACGCCTTCACCTTCGGCACCGGTACGACCCCGACGCCCACCCCGACCCCGACGCCTTCGGGGAACGCGCTGAAGGGCGTGGGCTCGGGCCGGTGCCTGGACGTCAGCGGCGCCTCGACGGCCAACGGCGCCGCGGTGAACATCTGGGACTGCAACGGCCGGCCCAACCAGCAGTGGACCTCGACCGCGGCGCAGGAGCTGCGGGTGTACGGCAACAAGTGCCTGGACGTGTCCGGTGCCGGGACCGCCGACGGGACCGCGGTCAACATCTGGGACTGCAACGGCCAGAACAACCAGAAGTGGCGCCTGAACGCCGACGGCACCATCACCGCCGTCGGCGCCAACAAGTGCCTGGACGTTTCCGGCTTCGGCACGGCCAACGGCACCAAGGTCCACATCTGGACCTGCGCCGGCGGCACCAACCAGAGATGGACCCGCGCCTGAGGCCGTCCGCCCCACCAGGCGACCTCGGCCGCACGACGAGTACCCAATCGATGTGGCGCCCGGTACGGCCCGGCTCATCGCCGGACGGGCCGCGCCGGGCGCCACGATGGAAGGACACCCATGCTTCGACATCTGACCCCCGCGCCGCCCGGGCGCATCGCGGGCGGTGGCAGGAGGACCTCCGTGCTGCGACGCCTGTCGGTGGCCGCGGTGGCGCTCGCCGCCACCGCCGCGACCCTGGCCCCCGCCGTATCCGCCGAGGCCGCCGCGACCGTGACCCCCGCCCTCTCCGCCGAGGCCGCCAAGGCCGCCGCCTTCGAGGTGCTGGTCTTCTCCAAGACGGCCGGGTTCCGGCACGACGCGATCCCCGTCGGGATCCAGACCATCCGCGACCTCGGGGCCGCGAACGACTTCACCGTCACCGCCACCGAGGACGCCGGCGTCTTCACCACCTCCAACCTCGCCCGGTACAGGGCGGTGGTGTTCCTCAACACCACCGGTGACGTGCTGAACGACAGCCAGCAGTCGGCCTTCCAGTCGTACGTGGACGGCGGGGGCGGCTACGTCGGGGTGCACTCGGCCGCCGACACCGAGTACAACTGGCCGTACTACGGGCAGCTGGTGGGCGCCTGGTTCAGCAGCCACCCGGCGATCCAGCAGGCCACGGTACGCAACGAGGACCGGGCGCACGCCGCGACCTCCCACCTGGGACCGACCTGGACACGGACCGACGAGTGGTACAGCTTCCGGAGCAACCCCCGCCCGAACGTGCGCGTCCTGCAGAGCCTGGACGAGAGCACCTACAGCGGCGGCGGCATGGGCGACCACCCGATCACCTGGTGCCGTCCCCAGGCCTCCGGCCGCTCGTTCTACACCGGACTGGGACACACCCAGGAGTCGTACGCGGACTCGAACTTCCGCACGCTGCTGCTGGGCGGGATCCGGTACGCGGCCAAGGCGACCAACGCCGACTGCCGTCCGGAGACCGGTTACACGCCGTTGTACAACGGGTCGACGACCGGCTGGTCACAGGCCGGGCCGGGGTCGTTCACGAACAGCTCGGGCACGCTGACCTCGCAGGGCGGCATGGGCATGCTCTGGTACAACGCCAAGCAGTTCGGGTCGTACTCGCTCAAGCTCGACTGGAGGCTGAACGGCGACTCCAACTCCGGGGTGGTCGTCGGGTTCCCGGCCACCACCGACCCGAACGCGGCGCTCAACACCGGGCACGAGGTGCAGATCGACGCGACCGACAGCGCGGACAAGACGACGGGGGCGGTCTACGGGTTCAAGGCGGCGGACCTCGCCGCACGCGACGCGGCGCTGAACCCGCCGGGGCAGTGGAACACCTACGAGCTGCTGGTGGAGGGCGAGCGGCTGCAGGTGTTCCTGAACGGTGTGAAGATCAACGATTTCACCAACACCGACCCGGCCCGCTCGCTGCAACAGGGCCACATCGGCATCCAGAACCACGGGTCCCCCGACGTGGTGGCGTACCGCAACATCCGCATCAAGGAACTGGGCGGCGTGACCCCGACGCCGACCCCCACCCCGACGCCTTCCGGGCAGACGAGCGCGCTGCGGGGGGTGGGCTCGGGCCGGTGCCTGGACGTCAGCGGCGCCTCGACGGCCAACGGCGCCGCGGTGAACATCTGGGACTGCAACGGCCAGGCCAACCAGCGCTGGACCTCCACCGCCGCCGGTGAGCTGCGGGTGTACGGCAACAAGTGCCTGGACGTGAGCGGGGCGGGCACCGCCAACGGCACCGCGGTCAACATCTGGGACTGCAACGGACAGAACAACCAGAAGTGGCGCCTGAACGCCGACGGCACCATCACCGCCCTGGGCGCGAACAAGTGCCTGGACGTGTCCGGCTTCGGCACGGCCAACGGCAGCAAGGTGCACATCTGGACCTGCGCCGGCGGCACCAACCAGAGGTGGAACCGCGTCTGAGGTCTGCCTGCGACGGCGGTTCCACGCTCACCCGGTGGGCGTGACACGGCGTCCGGCGCGGGGGGGGCGCCCCCCCCCGGGGGGGGGCGGCCGGGGGGGGCCGGGGGGGCGGGGGGGGGGGCGGGGGCGGGCGGGGGGGGGGGGGGGGGGGGCCCCCGGGGCGGCACGTTG
>NZ_JBITFY010000054.1:0-5275 GCF_044456585.1 Streptosporangium sp. NPDC050855 | reverse complement strand
GGGCGTCTGGGTGCGTGGGGCAGGGCGGCTCCTGGGAGGCCCTGAGATCGCCAGAGAGGGCCGGAGAGGGCCGGGGGGGCGCTAGGTCCTGGAGGCGGGCGGTCCAGACGGCGTACAGCGACCTGACCCCCTCTAGCTCTGCCACCAGCTCCCGCTGGAGGGCATCGGGCGTCCATCCGGCCGCCCATGCTTGCGCGACGAGCACCGCCAGGCGCTCGCGCTGTCGCTGCCCTGGCTGTCTCCGCCACGGCAGAGCTCGCACCCACGCGACCACCTCAGTCGAGGGGGAGGTTGGGGTGTCCTCAGAGATCTCTCCCTCCTCCTCCTCCTCTGCAACTGCGGCAGGCCGGTCCTGTGCCATGTGGGGGACAGGAGGGGGAGGAGGTTCTTCTTCCTTCTCTACACCCTCTCTAAAAACATCCGCCGCATCCGTGCGGCTACCCCTGGCCGCACCGGTGCGGCTACCTGTCGCCGCATCCGTGCGGCTACCCCTGGCCGCACCGGTGCGGCTACCCCTGGCCTCCTGGCGAGCCTTGGCGCGGGCGGCTGCACGCTCGTCCCATCGCTCGTGGTCCAGCAGCTCGTAGACGCTCGGCAAGTGCAGTCGGGGATTGTTCGGGTCGCGCCGTCGATGGACGTGAAGCAGGCCCCGGTCTTCCAGGCGCCGAGTGGACCGGTCAACGGTGTCGAGGCTTCGGCCGATGCACTGTGCCAACCGTGCCCGTGTCGGGACATCACGGCCGTCAGGGTCAGGGTCGCTGTCCCGGTCCTCAGCGTCGACGAACGACGCGAGGGCGGCGTACAAAGCCTTGTCTACCGGGTCGAACGTGCCGTCTCTGGCAAGGTCAGCATCGAACTTCACCCAGTCGAGGCCGGCCGGGCGGGTCACCCTTGGAGTGAACGAATCGGGTGCTGTGGGTACGCTCATTGGTGTTGTCCTTCTGCTTATGCGGCTGGAAGAGACCTGAGAGGCCGGGAGCTGTGAACTCCCGGCTTCTCGCTGTTCAGGATGTTGTACGTGGCCATTGCGCGCCGCGTGCTCGGCGCAGCGACGCGACGATCTCGACACGATCACTTGGGATGACACAGATGGTCGTTTCGATCGCTGTGCCGGTCAGTGCCGACACAGCGACTCTGGCGAACTCGACGATCGGCATGGCGTCAGACATCTCCAGGTGCCGGGCTTCCTCCGGTGATGGCATACGGGCTCTCGTGTACTCCGTCCACGTAAGGGGGCCGTGACCTGCCTCCTCTAGACGGTCGAGGTAGCCACCTGGGCCAGTGTCCCGCTCGGCTACCTGGGGAGCATCAGCTACACCGCGCTCATGTATCCACGTGTCCACGAGTTGGAACGGGGGCTCTCCAGTCGGTGAGGTCACCCGCCGGCGGCGGAGCGTCGGTGTGCCTGGAGGCACTCCTAGCAGCTCTGCGGCACGGTCTGTGATGGGAACCGTCTCTCGGCGTGGCGTGCCGTGTACCTGCCATGGCTCGGTAGGTGAGGACGCTGCGGGCATCACATAGCCACGGGCCGGGTCGCGCATAACGAGCGACCCGCGCCGGACGCGACGTCTGACCCCTCGTTCGCGCACGGTGATGCCGCGCCTCTTTGCTACGGAGATCAGTCCTGCTGTCTCTAGCTCTGTCAGAGCTGTGCTGATCACTCCGCGCCCGACGCTGTACATGCTCGTCAGCTCGGCGTAGCCGGGGAGGGTAGCTCCCGGCACCCACTCTCCCGCCTCGATGCGTCGCCGCAGGTCGTCGGCGATTTCCTTGTATCTCGGAGCCATAAGGTGACACTACAGTACCGGGACTGTTGACGAACAGGTCGGGGTAGACCAGCATGAGTACCGGTACACAGATGAAAAGAGCGACCTCCGGTGTTTGCCCACCGGAGGTCGCAGACCAGACACCCGGTGAAGGAGAGACCTGGTCATGGACATCTTCGCTCAGAAAATGGAAGAGGCCCTCGCGGCTCTGGCGCAGGCGTGCGAGACCTGCGGTGCTGCGGCTCACGAGTCGTGCCGTCCCGGCTGCGGGGAGGGCTGATCATGAGCGTCATCATCACTCACACTTCCCTGTCGCGCTCCCTGCCTGCGGTCGTCCTGAGGATGCGGAACTCGGAGTGGTCTGTGGCGCTCTCGGCCTCGGACATGCCGTCTACGGGGCTGGCGCACTACTCGCCTGAGCAGCTCGCCGAGTGGGTCAGTCAGGGCGTTGACCGGCTCGGCGGGGAGGTGGAGACCTGGTACCTCGACCGGCACACGGGCCGCCTCTTCCACGACGACTCCCCCGAGGCGCGCGCCGAGTGGAAGGCGTTCTGGGGCGGCCGGCGCCGCTTCGACACCGCGCTCGGCCAGGCATTCAGCCTCATGCGCGCTCTGGACCTGGCGGGCGTGAAGAGGAGCTTCCCGACCGTGCCCATGCCGATCGACACGGAGGACGGGATCATCCACTTCTCCGTGCCGGAGCGCGATGTGGAGATGGCTCGTCGCCGGGCGGCGCTGCTCGCTGCTGCCTGACATCTTTGCGGAAGGCCCTCTCGGATTCGATCCGGGAGGGCCTTCCGCATTTGTGGGTTGTGCTTGCGACGGGCCGTGGTTCAGTACCGGCTATGCAGCTCTCCATCGCCCTGGCCAACTTGAAACCGGGGACCGGCAAAACGACCACGGCCGTGCTCCTGGCGTATGCGCTTCATCGGCGTGGGCACGACGTCGCTCTGGCCGACTGCGATCCGGCCGGCTCGGCGCTGGCGTGGTCCGATGCTGTCGAGGGCTTCCCGTTCGCGGTCTACGGCCTGGCGGTCCGAGACGCCGGGAAGCGCTTGGCCGGCATCGCTGGTCCGAAGACCATCGTGGTCTGTGACCTGCCTCAGGCTGAGGATCACGGGGTGATCGTCCGGAGCGTGCTGCGCCGGGTGGACGAGATCACGATCCCGGTCGCGCCGTCCACGATCGAGATCGAGCGCACTTCGGCGATCACGGACCTGCTCGATGAGGTGGGGGAGGTGCGCGACGTGCCGGCCCGGGTCGCCGTGCTGCTCAATCGCGTGGTCGGTGGCGCGCGCAGCGGTCGAGACGCCCGCCAGGCGCTGACCGAGTTGGGCTATGACGTGCTGGCTCCGCAGATCCCGCGTCGTGAGGTCTACGCCCTGGCCTACGGCATGACGCCCACGATCCGTGGCGGGGACTCGATCGATCTGCTGGCTGAGGCGTACCTGACGCGGGCGGGCCTGGCATGAGCGCCGCCGGCCGAAGTGCCTCCTCCGCCGATCGGTTCAAGAAGGCCGCCGGCTCTCGCGTCAAGGACGAGAGCGGACAGGCTCCCGAGCGAGGGACGACGGCACGTCGCACCAAGCCCGTGCGCATCACTCTTGACCTGACGCCGGAGGACTACGCGCAGATGCGGCGCCTGGTGGCCGAGCTGGCGGACCGGGCCGATGCGCCGACGTTGCCGCACTCGGCGATGTGGCGGGCGCTGCTGCGTCGGGTGGCTGATGATCCCCAGCTCATAGGGGAGATCGCCGAACGCATCAAGGCAGATCGGGACTGACCGATCAATCTACTGAATCACGGAATTACTGAATTACTGAGACTTTCGGTGGCAAGTCCCCGACGAAGGAGGGGGCGCGGCAGCCGATCGCCCCGGCCCCGGTCGGCGAGTCCCGGAGTGGGCGATCGTCAGGGCGGAACCAAGGGCGGAACTGACGCTGCCGGAACCAGGGCGGAACTCCGGCGGAACTGACTGCCGCTCCGGCGGAAGCAAGGCGGGCTCAGGCGAAACTCCGGCGGAAGTAGGGCGGAAGTAGGGCGGAACTGAGTCTCGATCGACCCTGGATCGATCGAGGTGGATCGAGGTGGATCGGTCGATCGATCGAGGGTCGATTCTTTCGGCAGTTCCGCTCGATCGATCGAGTCGGGCCGGCGGCTGGCTCGATCCTCGGGCGGCGGTCCGGTCCCGTGACGGCGATCGATGGGCCGGTGCGGCGGCCGGGTGGTGCGGTGGGCGGCGGGGTCCGGCCGGCCGCGCCGGGCGGGCGCGGGACGGGACCGGCCTCCAGGCCGCATGCCCGGTCCCGATGTCCGTCCGGCGCGGCCGGCCGCGCCGCGCCGTGCGGCGGCGGCGGCCGGGCCGCCGCCCCTTGACCCCTATAAGAACAATTCGGCAATTCTCGTCTCGGCAACTCCCGGCCGCCACGTTGAAGGCCCCGCGGCTGCGTCCTGACGATCGGGTCCGGATGCCTGGGCGATAGCAGCCGCGGGGCCGGCCGTCGGTCTGCTCCTGGTGCTCGTCGACGAACCCCGGAATTCTTTCGGCAACTCGCGTCGACCAGCTCGCGCCCGCCGCGCGGGCGCCTTGAACCAGTAGAGAAACTTTGAACCACCCCCCGTGGCCATTGCCCCCTCTAGGCGCTAGATCGCAGGCAGGGCAGCTCTTGGGGCTCTAGGGCGCCCTCTAGGTCTAGAGGGGCCGGCCTCTAGACCTAGAGGGTCGGCATGAATGCCCCCGGCCCGCTTCGGCCCGCCGGTCGGCGTGCTCCTGGTGCTCCTCGCCGATGCGGATTCTTTCGGCAACTGACGCCCCGGCCCGCCTGACGGTCCGTGACCGCACTCCGGTTCGGGGTGTGCGGTGTGCGGCGGGCCGCTTTTTCTATAGGGAAAATTCCGGTGTGCGGCCTCCGCACACGCGCCGCACATGGGTCCGCACACGCGCCGCACATGCCGCGCACATCTACGGAGAGTGACCGCACACGCCGCCGCACAGGGCCGCACACTGCCCGCACGGGGGTCCGCACACGGCCGCACATCGCCGCTCCTGTGCGGGGCCGGCCTACTCCTCCTCCACTCCTCCTCCTGTGGACTCCTCCCCGGGGGCCGACTCCTGGGCGAGCCATGCGCGCCCGTGCACACGTGCGCGCGCGTACACGTGCGTACGCGCGAGGGTCAAGCCCCTGGGCCCGTACGGGACTCACGGCGCCGTACGGACTGGTCGGGCTCCCGTACGGAGGGTGTACGGGAGCCCCGTACGGAACCGGTCCGTACGGGGGTGGTGAATCGTGATCTTCTAGCCAGCGTCCTTTACGGCGTAAAGGGGGACGACTGGGTTGGCTGCGGCTTTCTGGTCGGCCTTAGCCGCGATGCGGTCCACCCAGCACCGCACGCACTCACCGTCTCCTCGGCGCAGGGCGTCTGGGTGCGTGGGGCAGGGCGGCTCCTGGGAGGCCCTGAGATCGCCAGAGAGGGCCGGAGAGGGCCGGGGGGGCGCTAGGTCCTGGAGG
>NZ_JBITFY010000053.1:3113-7083 GCF_044456585.1 Streptosporangium sp. NPDC050855 | reverse complement strand
GGGCGGGGGGGGCGCGCCGCGCCGCCCCCCCCCCCCCCCCCCCCCCCCCCCCGCCCCCGCCCCCCCCCCCCCCCCCCCCCCCCGCGCCCGGGGATCGGGCCGTCCGGCTATTTGTCGGACTCCAGGACGCCGGCGTTGGCCACGTCGGACTTCTCGATCTCGGTGAAGACGATGCGGACCGCCTCCCTGCGGGCCTTCAGGATGTCCACGGCCGCCTCGGTCAGCGCGGCCACGAACTCGCGACGCTGGTCGAGGGTCCGGCCGGACAGGAGTTCCACGGTGATGTTCGGCATGCCGATCTCCCACGGTCGATAGGATGTTGCACTACATGACATCACATCCCACTACATGGGACAAGCCGATGGCATGGCCCACCCTCGGCCAGCCGGGTGAGCGGGAACGGGCAGGAGCCGAAGGGCACGACGGGAACCGGCACGGACACTCCACGGCCCGGGACCCCGGGAACGGGTCGCGGGACCCCGGAAAGGGACTGGGGACCGAGGAAAGGGACCTAGGGACCCAGGAGAGGGGCCACGGGGCCCCGGGGCGACCTCCGGAGCCCTGCCGGGCGGACCGGGACCCCGGGGACGGGCCCGCCGCGCCAGAAGACGGGCCGAGCCCCTGAAGACGGACCCGGGACCCCGACCGGGTGGAGCGGGCCCCCGGAGGACCGGCGGGGATCGATTCAGCCGTTGAAGGCGGGCGAGGCCGGGGCCCCCAGGGCCGCGGAGACGTCGCGGGCGGCCGAGACCACGTCGGGCGCGAACCGCTCGACGTCGGCCATGCTCACGTCCATCGCCAGGGCCGAGATGGAGATGCCGCCGAGCACCTGGCCGGTGTGGTCGAAGACCGGGGCGCCGACGCACAGGATGCCGGGCAGGTTCTCCTCGTCGTCGACCGAGTAGCCGCGGGAGCGCACCAGCTCCAGGTCGGCGAGCAGGGCCTCGGGTGTCGCCAGCGTCTTGGCGGTCGCGACCGGCATCCCGGCGCGGGCGCAGATCGCACGGACCTCGTCGGCGCTCAGCTGGGCCAGCACCGCCTTGCCGATCGCGGTGCAGTGCAGACGCAGGCTCATCCCGATGCGCGAGGGCATCTGGTAGGGCCGCCGCCCCTCCAGCTTGTCGACGTACACCGCCTCGTCCCCGCTGCGGATCGCGAAGTGCGTGGTGTAGCCGATCCGCTCGTGCAGCGCGTTGAGCGCGCCGGAGGCCTGGCGGGCCGGGTCGAAACGGTTCATGACCCGGCCCGCCAGGGTGAGGATCCGGGGGCCCGGCTCGTAGCCCCCGTGCCCGTCCGGCCGCGCGAACCCCCACTCGACCAGCGACTGCAGGATGCGATGGACGGTCGACTTGGACACTCCCGTCGCCGCGGCTATGTCGGTCACGCGATGGTGCTCGGCGATCGCCTCCAGCACCGCCAGCGCCTTGTCGATGGAACTGCCTTCCCTGACCACGATCGTGAGCCTACTGGTCAGCGTGCCAACCAGCCTCCGTCCACCGCGAGCAGGTGCCCGTTGACGTAGTCGGAGGCCGCGGACGCCAGGAAGACGGCGGCGCCCACCAGGTCCTCGGGCGTCCCCCAGCGACCTGCCGGGATGCGGGATCTGATCTCCGCCTCGCGCGCGGGGTCGTCCCAGAGCCGCTCGGTGTTGCCCGTCCTGATGTAGCCGGGGGCGATCGCGTTGACCTGCACCCCCGAGCCCGCCCACTCGCAGGCCAGCGCCTTGGTGAGCCCGGCGACGCCGTGCTTGGCCGAGGTGTAGCCGACCACGTTGACGCCCCCCTGGTGGGAGAGCATGGAGGCGATCATGATGATCTTCCCGGAGCCCCGGGCGAGCATCCGCGTCCCCAGGGTCTGGCTGAGCAGGAAGACCGCGTCGAGGTTGACGTCCAGCACCTCCCGGAAGGACTCGTAGGGGTGTTCGGAGGCCGGGGCCCTGCGGATGATCCCGGCGTTGTTCACCAGCACGTCGACCGGGCCCAGCCGCGCGGCCGCCTCGGGGACGGCTCCGGGGTCGGACAGGTCGAGGATCCACCGGGAGGCCTGCCTGCCGGTCTTGCGCACCTCGGCCTCGACCTCGTCGAGGTCGTCGTCGCGGCCGTGCAGCACGATGTCGGCCCCGGCCGCGGCCAGGCCCACCGCGAGCGCGCGCCCGATCCCGGTCCGCGCGCCGGTGACGAGCGCGGTCCTGCCCTCCAGCGAGAACATCAGCGCATCTCGCCGATCTCGACCTGCTCCATGTCCTCGAAGGCCTGGTTCTCCCCGCCCATGGCCCAGACGAACGAGTAGCTCTTCGTGCCGAAGCCGCAGTGCACCGACCAGGACGGGGAGACGACCGCCTGCCGGTCGGCGACTACCAGGTTGCGCGTCTCGTCGGGCCGTCCCATCAGGTGGATCACCCGCTCGCCCGGTGGCAGGTCGAAGTAGAGGTAGACCTCGGTCCTGCGCTCGTGGGTGTGGCAGGGCATGGTGTTCCACATGCTGCCGGGCTCCAGCACGGTCACGCCGAGCACCAGCTGGCAGCTCCGGATGCCCTTGGCGTGGACGTACTTGTAGATCGTGCGCTCGTTGGAGCCGTCCCGGCCGCCCAGCCGTACCGGCTCGGCGTCGTCCAGGGTCGCCGCGACGGTCGGGAACGTGGCGTGCGCGGGCGTGGAGACCAGGTAGAACGCGTCGCCCTCGAACTCCACCTCGCGGGCGCCCCTGCCGACGTAGACGCACTCCTTGGGGGCCAGGGGGTACGCGGTGCCGTCCACGGTCACCGTGCCCGGCCCGCCCACGTTGACCACGCCTAGCTCCCGGCGCTCCAGGAAGTACTCCGACCGAAGCGGGTCGGGGGTGTGCAGTCTCAGCGGCCCGTCCTCCGGCATGGCGCCGCCGACCACGATGCGGTCCTCGTGCGAGTAGAGCAGGCGGACCTCGCCGGGCACGAAGAGCTGCTCCGCCAGGAAGCGGCGGCGTAGCCAGTCGGTGCTCGCCCCGGCGATCTGGTCGGGCGCCGTGGCGTGACGTACCTCCATCGACCCTCCATCGTTCTATTACATGAAATTAGAGGCTGCTACATAGAACATTTCGAGCATACAACGACACCCCCGCCCGCGCACCGGTCGCGTGCCCGCAAGACCCGCGTTCTGCGGGAAATCGCCTCTCCCGCCGACCCCTTCCCGCAGAACGCGGGTCCTGCGGACATGGCATCCCTTCGGCACGGGAGGAAAGGCCGGCCATGACCGGTGGCACACCGACGGCGATCCGCCTGGCGGCGGCGGGCACGGCTCTGGCGGCCCTCTTCACCGGGAGCGGGACGGCCCTGGCCGGTACGGGAGCGGACGCGGGCACCACCGGGACGGCACGGATCCCCGGCGGCACCGTGCCCGCGGCGACGGCCGGCCTCACCGGGCAGGGCGCCACGGCGGTACGGATCCCGAGGAACTTCCTGCCGCACGAGGCCCAGGCCCGCAGGCCGGTGAGGTACTCCAGGGAGGAGAAGTGGACGATCCGCGACGGGGTGCGCGGCCCCCTGGAGATCGAGCCGTGCGGTCCGCGCCGGGGGCACCGGGCCGCGCGGATCTCCGCCCGGGGCCACGACGTCCGGGGCTACGACGCCGAGGGCGTGCGGCCCGCCGTCGGCGGGCAGCGGACCGTCGTACGCCGGGACCGGGCATTGGCGATCCACACGCCGGCGGGCGAGCACGGCAGGGTGCGCGACTCCGGCTTCACCCGGCCGCCGAAGAACGCCGAAGGACGCCGAGAGGACGCCGAGAGGACGGCGGCCGGGGTCTGCTCGCTCCCCGGCCCGTGCTGACGGCTCTTCGCGACTCTTCGCGACTCTTCGCGACTCCTCGCGACACGCTTCCGTGGGGGGGGCGGGCCGCCCCCCCCCCCGGGGGGGGCGGGGCGGCCCGCCCCCCCCCGGGGCGTTCAACGGACCGCGGCGGGTGGTGTGGCTCACCCCGCCCCCCACCGTCCTGCG
>NZ_JBITFY010000053.1:0-3103 GCF_044456585.1 Streptosporangium sp. NPDC050855 | reverse complement strand
TCCCCCCGCCCCCCGTCCCCCCCCCCCCCCCCCCGGCGCGGGCGCGGGCCCCCCCCCCCCCCCCCCCCCCCACGGAGGGAGGCGTCAGACCTCGATGACGACCGGGATGATCATCGGACGGCGGCGGTAGGTGTCGCTCACCCAGCGCCCCACGGTCCTGCGGACCACCCTGCGGACCTGCTGGATGTCCACCACCCCGTCGGCCGCGTTCTCCTGCAGGGCCCTTTCGACCTGCGGCAGGATGTCGTCGAACATGGCCGGGTCGATGCCCGACCCCCTGGCGTGGATCTCCGGTCCCCCGGTGAGCTTGCCGGTGGCGGTGTCGACCACGATGACGACGGAGATGAAGCCCTCCTCGCCCAGGATGCGACGGTCCTTCAGCGCGAAGTCGGTGACGTCGCCCACCGAGGTGCCGTCCACGTAGACGTACCCTGCCGGGACCGCGCCCACGATCTTGGCGCGGCCGTCGACCAGGTCCACCACGACGCCGTCCTCGGCGATCACGATGTGGTCGTCGGGCACCCCGGTCAGCGCGGCGAGCTTGGCGTGCGCCCGCAGGTGACGCCACTCGCCGTGCACCGGCATGAAGTTGGACGGCCGGGTCAGGTTGAGCACGTACAGCAGCTCACCCGCGGCGGCGTGCCCGGAGACGTGCACCTTGGCGTTGCCCTTGTGCACCACCCGGGCGCCCCAGCGCGACAACCCGTTGATCACGTTGTTGACCGCGGTCTCGTTGCCCGGCACCAGCGAGGAGGCCAGCAGGACCGTGTCGCCCTCGGCGATCCGGATCGGGTGGTCGCGGTTGGCCATCCTCGACAGCGCCGCCATCGGCTCGCCCTGGGACCCGGTGCAGATCAGCACCACGTCCTCCGGCGGCCAGCCCTCGATCTCCTTGGAGTCGACGATCAGGCCCGGCGAGACCCTCAGGTAGCCCAGGTCGCGGGCGACGCCCATGTTGCGCACCATCGAGCGGCCGACCAGCGCGACCTTGCGGCCGTGCCTCTCGGCGGCGTCGATGACCTGCTGGACGCGGTGGATGTGCGAGGCGAAGCTCGCCACGATCACCCGCTTGCCCGCGGTGCGGACGACCTCGTCGATGACCGGCGCGATCTCCCGCTCGCTGGTGACGAATCCCGGCACCTCGGCGTTGGTCGAGTCGGACATCAGCAGGTCGACGCCCTCGGCGCCGAGCCTGGCGAACCCTCCCAGGTCGGTCAGGCGCCCGTCGCTGGGCAGCTGGTCCATCCGGAAGTCACCGGTGTGCAGGACGATGCCCGCGGGCGTCCTGATCGCGACGGCCAGCGCGTCCGGGATGGAGTGGTTGACCGCGAGGAACTCGCACTCGAACGGACCGAACCGGTGCCGCTCGCCCTCCACCACCTCCCGCTTGACCGGCTGGATCCGGTGCTCGGTGAGCTTGGCCTCGATCAGCGCCAGCGTCAGCCTGGAGCCCACGACGGGGATGTCGCGGCGCTCGCGCAGCAGGTACGGCACGGCACCGATGTGGTCCTCGTGCGCGTGGGTCAGGACCACGGCCTCGATGTCGTCCAGGCGGCCCCGGATGTACTCGAAGTCGGGCAGGATCAGGTCGATGCCGGGCTGGTCGGGCTCGGGGAACAGCACCCCGCAGTCGACGATCAGCAACCGGCCCTCGTACTCGAACACGGCCATGTTGCGGCCGATCTCACCGAGACCGCCCAGTGCGACGATGCGCAGGGCGCCCTCGGGCAGCGCGGGCGGCGGCCCGAGCTCGGGATGGGGGTGACTCATCAGGCCACACCTCTCTCAGAGGTCTCACAGGTGGCGACGGTCCCCGCGGGCAGCAGGACTACTCCCTCGCCGAGCACTCCGTCCCCCAGCGGACCGACGTGTCTTCTCTCTCGCAAACTCTCGTTCCTCCCGGATGCGGCCGATGAAGGCCGCTCTGCTGCATTTCAGGTCACAACTTCGTCGGACGGCTTCACACCGCCCGCGATCAAGTCTTCGCGCAGCCTCGTCAGCTGCTCGCCGGTCGCCTCCGCAAGGGGAGGCCTCACCGGCCCCACGGGCCGCCCCACCATGCCCAGCGCCGCCTTCGCCATGATCGCGCCACCGGCCTGCATCATGATCCCCGAGATCACCGGGAGCAGCCGCCGGTGGATCGCGAGCGCGCCCGCGACGTCCCCGGCACGGTACGCCTCGATCATGGCGGCGATCTCCGCCCCCACGACGTGGCCGATCACGCTGACGCACCCCACGGCCCCCACCGACAGCCACGGCAGGTTGAACGCGTCGTCCCCGGAGTAGTAGGCCAGGCCGGTGGAGGCGATGACCTGCGACCCCTCGTACAGGTCGCCCTTGGCGTCCTTCACCGCGACGATCCGCTCGTGCCGGGCGAGCCGGGCGAGCGTCCCGCTCATGATCGGCACGCCGCTGCGCCCGGGGATGTCGTAGAGCATGACCGGCAGGGCCGTGGCGTCCGCCACCGTCACGAAGTGGCGGTAGATCCCCTCCTGGGGAGGCTTGCTGTAGTACGGCGTCACCAGCAGCAGGCCGTGGGCCCCGGCACGCTCGGCGGTGCGGGCCAGCTCGACGCTGTGCCGGGTGTCGTTGGTCCCGGCCCCGGCGACGACCGTGGCGCGGTCGCCGACCGCCTCGACGACGGCGCGCAGGAGGCGCTCCTTCTCGTCGTCCCCGGTCGTCGGGGACTCCCCCGTCGTGCCGCTCACGACGATACCGTCATTGCGCTGCTCGTCCACCAGGTAGGCGGCCAGCCGCCGTGCTGCGTCGTAGTCGACCGATCCGTCGTCGGTGAACGGCGTGACCATCGCGGTCAGCATGCGGCCGAAGGGGGCGTCGGAGGTTCCAGTTGGCGCTGCCATAGACCGAACGGTACCCGGATCCGTCGAAACGGTGGACCCCGCCACCCCGCCTGACCTCCGTCCACCGATGGGCACAAGAGCGAACATCCCGCCCACCGGCCCGCTGCACACCGTACACGCGGATATGCGCCGCCACCGTGACGACCCCGGGGGGGGGGGGGGGGGGGGGGGGGGGGGGGGGGGGGGGGGGGGGGGGGGGGGGGGGGGGGGGGGGGGGGGGGGGGGGGGGGGGGGGGGGGGGG
>NZ_JBITFY010000052.1:0-7216 GCF_044456585.1 Streptosporangium sp. NPDC050855 | reverse complement strand
ACCCTCGACCCGAACCCGCCGAGACCACTAGGATGTCGACCGCCCTGCTTCCAGGGCAACCCCTCTAACTTACTCCAGCATCCGGCCGATGTCCAGCCGGACTCCGGCGCGACGCGAACGTCCCGACGAAGGGAGATGATCAGAGGGATGGTCCCGAGGTTCTGGTGATCTTCACCGACTCCCTCGGGCCTGTGAACTATATGTACGCCCCGGGGGGCCGTCAAATCGAAGTGCGAACCCCCGTGTGGACGTGTTTTCCGCCTGCTGGGTAGAGATCGACCATGACGGACCAAAGAGTGTTGCCCAGGGCACTCGTCGTACTTCTCTGCACCGCAGGCGCGGTGGTCACCCTGGCGGGAATCCGGGAGGTCGGATCGATCGTCGGGCCGGTGCTGCTCGCACTCGTCCTGGTCTTGGCGGTCTCCCCGGTCAGAACCTGGCTCCGCGGGCGCGGGGCTCCGGGATGGACGCTGGTCGCGGCCCCGCTGGTGCTGGTCCTGCTGATCCTGCTCGGCATGATGGCGATCCTCATCCTGGCGGTCGCGCAGCTCGCGGGGCTCGCGCCCACGTACCAGAAGCAGTTCGGCGAGCTCGTCGTGCAGGCGCAGCAGTTCGCGGCCGGGCTGGGGATCGGCACCGAGCAGATGAACCAGGCGATCAAGTCGTTCGATCCCGGCAAGATCTTCGCGCTCGCCCAGGGGTTCGTCAGCGGCCTGCTGGGGGCGTTCTCCGGTCTGATCCTCATCGTCGTCCTGGTCCTGGCCATGTGCCTGGACGCGCGGGCCTTCTCCGGGGTCCTGAAGGCGGGAGCGGCGCGCAGGCCCCTGCTGATCGAGGCGCTTCGGAACTTCGCCCGCAAGACCCGCCGCTACCTCCTGGTCTCGACGGTGTTCGGGCTGATCTGTGCGGCGCTGGACGTCGGAGCCCTGTGGTTCCTGGGCGTGCCGCTCCCCCTTCTCTGGGGTGTGCTGGCGCTGATCACGAACTACATTCCCAACGTCGGTTTCGTGCTGGGACTGGTCCCTCCCGCGCTGCTCGCCCTGCTGGAGGGCGGGATCAAGACCATGATCTTCGTGATCATCGCCTACATGGTGATCAACTTCGTGGTGCAGTCGCTGATCCAGCCCAAGTTCCTCGGGGACGCCGTCGGCCTGTCCACCACCATGACCCTGCTTTCCCTCATCCTGTGGGCGTTCCTGCTCGGTCCGCTGGGCGCGCTGCTGGCCATCCCGCTCAGCCTGCTGGTCCGCGCCCTGCTGGTCGACAGCGATCCCGACGGCGACTGGGCCGCCGCCCTGATATCGGGGGAGGTACCCGGCCGGGACCGGCCGGCCTCCGGTGGGAAGGGGCACGGGGACGAGAGTGGGAAGGGGGACGGGGACGAGGGGCCGGGCCGGGAGAAAAGGCCCGCGCCCGTACGCTGAGGGCATGTACCGCGAGTGGGCGCCCGACGACCGGGTCACCGGGCGGGTGACCTGCGCATGGACCAGCGAGGCGAGTTCCGCCACCACGAAGCTGGTCGTGCCCGACGGCTGCGTGGACCTCGTCTGGGGTCCCCGGGGGGTCCACGTCGCGGGGCCCGACACCGGCCCCAAGCCCGTCACGATGACGCCGGACGAGCGTTACGTCGGGGTCCGCTTCCGGTGCGGCTCGGCGGGCGAGGTCTTCGGTGTGCCGCTCACCGACCTGCGCGACCTTCGGGTGCCCCTGTCGGAGCTGGGGCCGCTCACCGGCCTGTCCGCCCTGGACGCGCTCATCGCCAGGGCCGGGGACCGGTCGCCGAGGGCGGTCGCGGCGACCATGCAGCGGACCCTGGCCGTGCGGCTGCGCTCGGTGCCGGACCCCGACCCGGCCGCACCGGTGATCGCCCGGTCACTGCTGGCGGGACGGAGCGTCGCGGAGGTGGCCTGGGACCTGGGGTTCGGCGAGCGGCAGTTCCTGCGCCGGACGTCGCAGATCTTCGGGTACGGCCCCAAGGTGCTGCAGCGGGTGGTGCGGTTCCAGCGGGCGCTGAAGCTTGCCAGGAACGGCATGCCCGCGTCCGAGGTCGCCGCCACCAGCGGTTACGCCGACCAGTCGCACATGGCCAACGAGGTACGGCGGCTGGCGGGGGTGCCCCTGGGCCGGCTGGTCGCCCCCTCCGGAGACCGGCCGGCCGCCTGACGCGACGCCCTGGACCCGGGAGCGCGGGACGGGCCCGGGTCAGGGAAACAGCCGGGCGCGGCCGGACTCCGTGAACCGGGGCCTGCGTCAGGAGGTCTCCAGGACCACCGCTCCGCCGCTCACCCGGCTCCGGCCGTCGGGGTCGGCGATCGAGACCTTCAGCGTGCTGGGCCGTCCCATGTCCACGCCCTGCACGACCGTGAACTCCGCGGAGCCCGTGCCCAGGACCCTCAGGTAGCCGCCGAAGGCCGCGGCCGCGGCGCCGGTGGCCGGGTCCTCCACCACACCGCCGACCGGGAAGGGGTTACGGGCGTGGAAACGCTCGTCGCTCTCCTTCCAGAACAGGTCGACCGTGGTCCAGTCCTCGCGGATCATCACCGCCTTGAGCCGCTCGTAGTCGTAGTCGAGGTCGGACAGCCGTTCGCGCGAGGCCGCGGCGAGCACGAGGTGCTGGACGCCGCCGAACGCGACGTGCGGCGGGAAGGCGGGGTCGAGCTCGTCCCGGGACCAGCCCAGGGCGGCGAGGGTCTCCTCCAGCGCCTCCTCCGCGACGGGGGCCGAGCGCGTGGGAACACTGGTGAGCGTGGCCCGCAGCGCGTCGTCGACGATCTCGGTGTCCACGGCGATCTCGCCGGCACCGGTGTCGAAGAGCAGCCTGCCGGTTCCCAGCCGTTCGGCCAGGGCCACCGCGGTGGCGATGGTGGCGTGCCCGCAGAACGCCACCTCCGCCGTGGGGGCGAAGTACCGGACCTGGAAGGCGCGCCGCTCGTCGTCCCTGGCGGTCACGAACGCCGTCTCGGAGTAGCCCACCTCGGCCGCGACGGCGAGCATCTCGGCGTCGGAGAGCGCGGCCGCCTCCAGGACGATCCCGGCCGGGTTGCCCCCCTCAGGATCATGGGTGAAAGCGGTGTAACGCAGGATTTCCACGGTGTTGTTCACGGACATCGGAATCTACCAGCCCTTCCCCGGACGCTCCGGAGACCGCGACCGCCCTGCAGCCCCGGGCACCCCGGGCGGCCCGTCGTCCGGGGAGGGGACGCGGGCCGCGTGGCAGAGGCGGGTCAGGCGGGCGTGGAGACGGGTGTGCGCGGCGGCGGGCCGCCGGGCGTCCCGGCCGGCCTGGAGACGAGGCGCTCCCACGGCATGGCGAGCGCCAGGATCGGCAGGAGCACCACGGAGCACTGGGCCCAGACGGAGTGCAGGTTCCACCAGGTGGTGGTGTCGAACTGGGTCATGTAGAGGTAGCCGTACCCGGCCCACAGCGAGACGCCGATGATCGCGGGCCAGGCGAAGCGGGTGGGGCGGGCGACCAGGAAAGGCATGAACCACAGCAGGTACTGCGCTCCGAGCCTGGGGGTGACGACCATGAAGGCCAGCAGCAGCGCGGTGGTGAGGTCGACCGGGTCGGCGCGGCGCCACAGCAGGGCCGTGAGCAGCAGGGTGACGTAGATCAGGCGGGTGCCGAAGGTGGCGATCGCCGGGGACAGGGTCCAGTCGCCGCCGACCAGGATGGCGCTGTAGCCCCACTCTCCCACGATCGGGCGGATGTCCTGGATCACCTTGATGACCTCGGGGATCTGGTCCAGCGAGGTGCCGGCGAAGATCGGCAGGGTGACCAGGAAGAAGATCGGCGCGACGGCCGTCGCCACGAGCGCCGCCAGCCGGGCCCGGACGGTGGGCAGCAGCAGGAGCATGCCGGGGATCAACCAGATCGGCCAGCTCTTGGCACAGAGCGCCAGTCCCATCAGCAGTCCGCCGAGCAGGGCGCGGCGCAGTACCCGACGGTCGTCGGGACGCGGGGCGAGCGCCCGCCTGACCACGCCCGCGGAGCCGGTGGCGTGCCGTACGGCCCCGCCGAGGCCGCGGAACGCGACGCTTCTGCGGACCAGCCCGACCACGTCCGTCGTCATGCCCGGCCGGTTCGGGTCGCCGGGACCGCGGGCGACCACGAAGGCGGCGACCCCGAAGACCAGGGCGACCGGCTCGACCTGCCCGTGGACGGAGGCGACGAGGATGGCCAGCGGGTTGCAGGCGTACTGGAAGGCCCGCAGCGAGGCGGCGGGGCCTCCGGCGAGCCTGCCGACCAGCGGGATCAGCACGATGTCGGCGACCACGGTGACCAGCCGCCCGCCCACCTCCCACGGGATGCCCAGCCAGAGCAGCAGGCCGTAGACGTAGGGGATGGTCGGCAGGAAGTGCCAGCCGCCCTCGCTGCCCAGGACGGGATCCTGCCGGTTCAGGATCGCCTCTCCGGCCGGTTTGAAGCTCTCCATGAAGTCGACCGGCTGCCAGCTGTCCAGCGCCGAGGTGGTCATGATGAGCACCCTGAAGCCGATTCCGACCGCCAGCACGACGAGAAGGGAGGGCCGCCAGCCCTTCCACTGTGCCACCAGGGCGAGCACGACACCTGTGACGAGGACGAGCCCCGTGAGAATTGCGTAGTCCATGACGGCGTATAGCCTGCCGGATCCCGGAGCCTGCTAGCGACCCGGTCCCTGAAACGAGACCACTCTGCCAGCTTTCACGACGTCCGGGATCGGGGTCGTCACGGCCGGCGACCGCCCGTGCACACGGCGGGACGGCGCCCGTGACCTCGCGGCCGGGGAGGAGGCCACGGGCCGAGGGGGCGGGACCTCGCCGCCGATCGGAGAAGGGTGGAACCCCGCCACGGATCCGGGGCCTCACCGCGGATCCGGGGCTTCATCGGGGATCGGAGAAGGGTGGGACCTCGCCGCCGGAAGTCCGTCTCTTCCGGCGGCGAGGGGTTCGGTCAGCCCAGGGCGTTGAGGTAGGCCCGGTGGCTGCGGGAGAACTCGAAGGCGTTGTACCTGTCCCAGTTGATCGACCAGGACATCAGGCCGCGGAGGTTCGGATAGACCCCTCTGGGCCGGTACGACCCGCAGTTCGTCCCCTTCGCCAGGCAGTCGAAGGCCTTCTGGACCTCGGCCACCGTGGTGAATCCGTTCCCGGCGAACGCGGCCGCGGGCAGGCCGATGGCGACCTGCTCCTGGCGCAGCGCGGGGAAGACGTTGTTCGGGTTGCCCGCGATCGGGAAGCCCGCGAGCAGCATGTCGGTCATGGCCACGTGGAAGTCGTGCGTGCCCATGGTGTGGTACTGGCCGTCCAGCCCGACGATCGGCCCGGAGTTGTAGTCCTGCACGTGCAGCAGGGTCAGGTCCGCGCGCAGGGCGTGGATGACGGGGAGGTAGGAGGCGGCCCGCCGGTCGGCCGAGCCGTTCGGGCCGGGGCCGTAGAACTGGTGGCCGAGCTGGACGAAGAACGTCTCCGGGGCCATGGTCAGCACGAAGCGGGAGCCGTACCTGGCCTTGAGCGTCCGCAGGGCGGAGATCAGGTTGACGATGACCGGGGTGGTGGGGGCGGACAGGTTCGTGTCACCGGCGTCGAGGTAGAGGGAGTGGCCCTCGAAGTCGATGTCCAGCCCGTCCAGGCCGTACTTGTCGATGATGGCGCTCACCGAGCGGACGAACGCGTCGCGCGCGGCCGTGGTGGCGAGCTGGACCTGGCCGTTCTGGCCGCCGATCGAGATCAGCACCTTCTTGCCCAGTGCCTGCTTGGCGCGGATCCCGGCGATGAACTCGGCCTCGGACTCGACGTTGGGGCACTCGGCGACCGGGCACTGGGTGAAGCGGATGTCCCCGGAGGTGACCGAGGTGGGCTCGCCGAAGGACAGGTTGATGACGTCCCATTCGTTGGGTACGTCGGCCATCCGGATGTAGCCGGAGCCGTTGGCGAAGGAGGCGTGCAGGTAGCCGACCATCACCCGCTTGGGCAGGCCGCCCGGCTGGGTGCCGGTGACCGTGGCGGAGACCTCGCCGGAGCGGGCGGACTCCCCGGCGGCGTTGACGGCGCCGACCCGGTAGACGTGGGTGCCCGCGCCCGGGGTGTCGGTGTGGGAGGTGGCGGTGGGCGTGCCGATCCTGGTGCCGTCGCGGTAGACGGTGTAGCCGGTCGCCCCCGTGGAGGCGTTCCAGCGCAGCGAGACCGTGGCGCCGTTCACCGTGGCGGTCAGGCCCGACGGTACGGGGGGAGGTTGCGGCTGGTCGGTGCCGACCGTCACGGAGACCGTGGCGGACCTGGCCGACTCGCCCGCCGCGTTGGTGGCGCTCACCTGGTAGGCGTGGGTGCCCGTGCCGGGGGTCTCGGAGAAGGTGGTCCCGGTCGTGGTGCCGACCTTGGCGCCGTTGCGGTAGACGGTGTAGCCGGTCGCTCCCGGGGAGGCGGCCCAGCTCAGCGAGGCGACGGTGGCGTTGCCGGTGCCGGTGAGCCCGGTGGGCGTGGCGGGGGGCTGTCCCTGGCCGGGGGCGCCGTCCAGGACGACGTCGTCCGCCTGGTAGGCGCCCTGGCCGTACCAGCCGTTGACATGGATCGTCACCGAGGTGGTGGAGGGGCCGGTGGTGAACGAGGTGGACAGCCGGGTGTAGGCGGACGGGGAGGACGTCCACGTGCTGGGGTCGGTCCCGCCGGTGCCGGTCGCGCCGAGGAAGACGTAGCCTCCCCTGACCCAGGCCGACAGCGTGTAGGCCGAGGACGGCTTGACGGCGACCGTCTGGCCGCAGCGGGCGGTGTCGCTTCCGGCGGGCGTGGCCTGCAGGGCCCGGGTGCCGGCGTGCACCGGGGAGGTGATCGCCTCGGCTCCCGAGGACTGCGTGCAGGTCCAGCCGGTCAGCCCGTTCTCGAATCCGGGGTTGACCGCGATGTTGGCGGCGTGGGCGGGCGTCGCGGCGAGCATGGCGCCGCCGAGCGCCAGCACGACGGCCGCCGCGAGTTTCCTGAGGTTCATCGGATGTACCCCGCTGAGATCTTTGGAGGGTGGGGGGAGACGGCCCGCGTCGCCGGGACGCGGGCCGTGAGCCGTTCGGGGCCGGTGAGGGCCGGTGGGGACGGGTGACGATCCGGCGGGGACCGCTCGGCGACCGGCCGGGACCGGTCGCCGGACGGGTCTAGAAGCCGGCGGTGACGCGGGTGAAGTCCCAGTCGGCCTGGGCGATGCCGCTGCAGTTGGAGGTCACCCCGCCGCCGGGGCAGGGACGGT
>NZ_JBITFY010000051.1:0-8385 GCF_044456585.1 Streptosporangium sp. NPDC050855 | reverse complement strand
TGGCGCCCACGTGGTCGGCGGTGGCCGCGATGGAGCGGATCATGTGCTCCATGTCGGCGCCGCTGGCCAGGAAGGAGTCGACGTCGCCGTCGGAGCGAAGGAGCCGAAGAGCCGGGGTTCGACCGGGGCGATCCGGAAGGAGGGGTCCAGGGGGAGGCGGGCGGTGGTGACCAAGGTGGTAGCTCTTTTTTGGTTGCTTTGGGCGGTAAAAACATGTTTACAACCTTCTTGTGTCGTATAAAGATATTTTTTGCTGATTCGACTCTCAGGTGTTACCCCGCCCCCGCGTGGCCTGCGGACCCGCTCACGATCCGGCCGGTCGGCCCGCGCCGACGGACCGCCGCCGGTCCAGGCGCGCCTCCAGGTGGTTGTCCACCAGGGTCAGCGCCGAGGCGATGGCCATGTGCATGTCCAGGTACTGATAGGTACCGAGCCGTCCCCCGAAGTACACGTCCGGTTCCTGGGCCGCGCGCTTGCGGTAGCGCTCCAGCACGACGCGGTCGTTCGGGGTGTTGATCGGGTAGTAGGGCTCGTCCCGGCGCCCGGCGCACCGCGAGTACTCACGCATGATCACGGTGCGGTCGGAGGGGTAGTCGCGTTCGGGGTGGAAGTGGCGGAACTCGTGGATGCGGGTCCAGGGGACGTCCACGTCCGCGTAATTGATCACCGACGTGCCCTGGAAGTCCCCGACGGGGAGCACCTCCCGCTCGAAGTCCAGGGTGCGCCAGCCCAGCTCGCCCTCGCAGTAGTCGAAGTAGCGGTCGATCGGCCCGGTGTAGACGACGGGCGTACCGGGCGGGAGGGCGGATCGCAGGTCGAAGTAGTCGACGCCCAGGCGCAGGTGGATGCGCGGATGATCGGCCATGCGCTGGAGCCAGGCGGTGTATCCGTCCGTCGGCAGGCCCTCGTGGGTGTCGGTGAAGTAGCGGGTGTCGAAGGTGTAGCGGACGGGCAGGCGCGTGATGATCTCCGGCGCCAGCTGGGTGGGGTCCGTCTGCCACTGTTTCTGCGTGTAACCGCGGATGAACGCCTCGTACAGCGGGCGCCCGATGAGCGAGATCGCCTTCTCCTCCAGATTCGCCGCCTTCCCCCGGTCGACCTCCCCGGCCTGCTCGGCCACGAGCGCGCGAGCCTCGTCGGGGCTCATGTGCCGGTCGAAGTAGGCGCAGATGGTGCTCAGGTTGATCGGCATGGGGAACACCCGGCCGCCGACGACGGTGTGGACCCGGTGCTGGTAGCCGGTGAAGGAGGTGAACCGGTTGGCGTACTCCCACACCCGCTCGTTGGAGGTGTGGAACAGATGGGCGCCGTAGGAGTGCACCTCTATGCCCGTGGCCGGCTCGCGCTCGGAGTAGGCGTTGCCGCCCACGTGCCCGCGCCGCTCCAGCACCAGCACGCGGGCACCGAGCCGGCCGGCGGCCTGTTCGGCGACGGTGAGCCCGAAGAAGCCTGATCCGACCACGACCAGGTCGAAGGAGTCGAGGAACATGAGCGGCCTTCCGTCCGGTGGGATCAGGTACGCAGGGTGTGGGTGGTCGGGCAGGGGGCCGGGACGCCGCAGCTGGCGCACCGCCCGTCCTGGCCCGGGACGTGCAGGAGCAGGACGGCGGAGATCCGGGCGAGCAGCGGCGCGCGCAGGAAGGGGGTCGCCGAGCTGACGGCCGCCTCGGCCAGCAGGGGGACCGCCGATCCGGTGAGTCTCACCGCGCCCAGGGCGGCATCCCGCAGGCCCGCGCTCGCGGCCCCGACGCCCTGCCCGTGGGCTCGCTCGAGGTCGCGGGCGAGACGGCACGGTGACGGCGGGACCCGGGTGCTCACAGGGCGGTTTCCCCGGCGGCCACCGATTGCCGATCGGGATCGAGGTCGTCGATCAGCGCCGCCATGGAGG
The DNA here is from genome assembly GCF_044456585.1 of Streptosporangium sp. NPDC050855. Lineage (NCBI taxonomy): Bacteria > Bacillati > Actinomycetota > Actinomycetes > Streptosporangiales > Streptosporangiaceae > Streptosporangium > Streptosporangium sp. NPDC050855. The sequence continues at coordinate 6,497 of NZ_JBITFY010000051.1, read as the reverse complement.
CGGCGATGACGTCCCACTCCTGACGGCGCCGGATGGGACGCAGATGCCTGTCACGGTCGGCCGCCGAGTGCCGGACGACCTCGCGGCAGGCCCGCGCGAACCCCGCGGCGTTGTCGGCGAAGTGGACGACGTCACCGTAGTCGGCGACGACGTCGGGCACGCGGGTGGAGACCACGGGCAGCCCGGCGACCAGGTACTCCAGGGTCTTGGTGGGACTGATGGAACGGGTGGCCTCGTTCACGGCGAACGGCATGAGCGCCACGTCGAACCCGGCGAGTTCCCCGGGAAGCCTCTCGTACGGCGTCAGTCCCGCGTAGTGCAGGTTGCCGGCACGGGGGACGGCGTCCTCGTCGATCTTGGTGATGGGGCCGACCATCCTGATGGTCCAGTCGGACAGTTCCCCGGCGAGGTCGCGGAGCAGTTCCAGGTCCATCCGCTCGTCGATGACCCCGACGTATCCGGCGACCGGGCGGTCGTGCGGCCGCCGCAGGGCGCGGGCGAGGATGAAGTGCGCGCTGTCGACCCCGCTGGGGAAGCAGTGGACGTCATGGGTACGCCGGTCGGTGACCGAGCGGTGCAACGAGCGTCCGCCGGTGAAGACGATGTCGGCCGCCCGCAACGACCGGCTCTGGCGCTCCCGCATCTCGGCCGAGGCGCCGAGGAAGGACGCCAGGTCGTCCATCACGTCGTAGATCAACCGGCCCGGCCGCAGGGACTGGGCCGTGTCGATGGCCATGGGCGTGTACAGCCACACGTCCGGAGCCGCGGGGCGGTCCTCCTCCGCGAACATCTCGGCCAGCAGACGGCCGTAGCCGGCCGAGACGGGCTCGTCGAAGCAGGCGGCCTCCAGGAGGCTTCCGCCGCGCGGGACGTCCATCCACACCCGGATCACGTCGCCGTGCTCCTCCCGCCGCAACCGCGGGAACGACACGTCGGCGTAGGCCGGTTCCTCCACGAACCAGGTCCTGGCGCCGTTGCCCGCCCGCGCGGCCGCGAGCCGGGAGACCAGTTGCTGGGGGCGCTGCCACACCCACACCCAGCGCAGGTGGGAGAACACGACCAGATCGGGGTCCACGGGTATGCCGATCACTACAGGCTCCTTGCGTCGATCGGTACGGTCACCGGCGGGACACGGTCCCGCCGTGGCGGTTCCTGCCACGGCCATCCCGCCATCGCCGGCAGGAATCCGGCCAGTTGCTCCTCGCACGGGGCCTGGAACCGGTAGGCCGGCAGCTCCCGTACCGGGGCCCCCGCCGCGGCCGCCCGCCACGCGCGGGTGAAGACCGACTCCTCGCGGGAGCCGTCGAGCCCGTGGCCGACCACGCCCACCGGGTCGGCCCGCCGGGACGGGAGGGCGAGCAGCGAGTCCCAGTCGCACGAGTCGACCTGCGGGAACCAGCAGTAGCCGTGCAGGGGTACGCCGCGTGACAGTGCCAGCTCGTACTGCTCCAGCGTGTAGCGCAGCCAGGACGCCCGGTCCGGCGGGAACCCCCTGATGTTCGTCTCGGTCAGCATCATGGGCAGCCCGTAGCGGTCGCTGTACTGGCCGATCACCTCGGCCAGTCCCAGGGGATGCGGAGAGGGGACGCGCGCGCCGGTCTCGCCGTAGAACCACTCCGAGTGGCAGTAGTAGTCCAGGCCGAGGACGTCCACCCGGACGGCGGGCAGATCGAGCAGCGGCTCACCGCCCGCCGCGATCAGCTGCGACAAAAAGGGCCGATCGAGGTCGAGGTCACGGCCCAGCATCAGGTCGAGGACCACGTGGCGGCGGTCGTTCGCCATCCGCGCGTGGTCAGCCCCCGGGCCCGTGCCGCTGTGGTGCTCGCCGGTGTCCACCCACACGTGACGGGCGTCGGGCAGCGTCTGCGTCCAGCACAGAGCCGCCTCGCCGATCGCGGGCAGGACGGAGCACAGCAGCCTGGCGAACCCCTCCACCCCCCGGTCGTAGGGCGGCCACAGCGCCTCGTGCCCGGCCAGGAACAGGGTGGCGAAGGGCTCGTTGAAAAGGGTGTACGCCGGCAGCCAGGGGTAGCGACCGGCGACGGCCTCGGCGTAGGCGACGTAGGCCCCCGCGAACCCGCGGTCCCTGAAGCCGTCGGCCAGCCAGTCGGGGTAGGTGGTGTGGTGGACCAGGTCCACGACGGGCACCACGCCACGGTCGTGGAGGTACCCGAGAACCTCGTCGGTCTCCGCCCAGTCGAACGTGCCCGGCTCCGGGTTGATCCGCTGCCAGCGCAGCGGATACCGCAGATGGCGCACCCCGACGGCCAGGACCTCGTCCACGTCGTGCCGCCACCGGGTGGCATGGCCCGTCGTGTCCAGCTCGTCGATCTTCCACATGGGAAGGTAGGTGCTCTCGAAACCGGCCACGAACGTCCGCCCCACCGGCGGCAGAGGCGACATATCCGCCTGACGGGGTGCGCTCATGGACTCTCCAGGTGACGGTGACGACGGGACGACGGCCGTCTCGGTGCTGAAAGGCCGACTCGACAGGCCATTGTCACGTAACGTAGTTGACTCGTTACTACGATGCCCGTCTTGAGGCATATTGATGCATCATCTGCCGATCGTTGTGACGACACCGGCCACGGAGGGTGCCGCTCACCGTGAACCGGCCCGCGAGAACGATCGTCGCCCCACCGCCCCCGGGCCGTCACCCCGTACGGTCACCGAACGATCGGGGACGGGCGCGTACCGCCTGTCCCAGCGTGGGTGCGGTCTCGAAGTGCTCCGTCATGCGGGTCGGCTCGAAAAGCCGCCGGGGACGGCTCTGCGCGGCCAGGATCACGACCGTGAGCCGCTCGCGGCCTCGCTCCCCTCGTGCCGTGGCGGCCTCCGTGGCAGGCGGATCAGCCCGCGAAGAGGAGCAGCAGGCCCACCACCGTGTAGGCCACCATCAGCACCAGGAGCGGGATCTGCCCGACGACGGCGGTCCGCCGCGGGAACAGGGCCAGCGCGCGGTCGTGGGCGAGCACGGTGCCGAGAACGTGACCGACGACGATCACCGTCACCTGGAGCATGGCGATCCCGGCCGGGGAGGTACCGGCCGCCTGGACGGTCCACCCCGCGGTGCCCAGCCAGTCGGCGCCGGTGACCAGCGGATCGGAGAGCAGGGCGAGGGTCCGCTGCCCCTCCAGCAGGAGAAGCGTGTAGTAGTGGGCGACCACGTACCCGACGGCGATCGGCACCACCGCGTGCGCCAGCTCGCCCGCCGTCGTACCCGGCTCGGCCGCGCCCCACCGGCCGGCCAGCGAGGTCGCGCCACGGTACGCCGCGAGCACCAGGCCGATGACGGCCAGCAGGCCCACCGTCCCCGTCACCGGAGCCGGCACCGAGCTCTCCTGCACGAAGCGCACCCAGATCGGGGCGTTGGAGAGACTGTCGTACATGGTGGAGCCGAGGAGCACCACCACCAGCACCGTCAGCCCCGGCACCGGCCGGAGCCCGGCCATGCCGTCCAGCGAGTTGCGCCAGGTCACGACGCCGCCGGGGCCCCTCACCACCGGGGCGAGCCGGCCGACGAGGGTGCTGTAGACCTCGAACGCGTCCGCGTGGCCGAACCAGCGCGACCCGAACAGCACCGCTCCCGCGAGCATGAACACGACGTACACGGCGAGCCAGGCCCCGATGACGGGCAGGGTGGCCCGCTCGGGGGCGACCAGTTCCAGCCAGACGAAGGCGAGGAGACCTCCGGCGGCGGGCCGGTAGCCGAGACCCTGCGGCAGCGGGCGCAGCCCGGTGCCGGGGTCGCGTCCCAGAGCCCGGCAGGCCAGCAGGTGCAGCGTCCGCAGCGGGTTGAGGACCGGCCACACCGGCCCGAACAGCAACGAGAGCGGCACCAGCCCGACCCAGAACAGGACGTAGAACACCCCCGCCGTGGGGTTCTCGACGCGGTCCGGGCCGAAGAGCAGGCCCACGCAGAAGTACGCCGCCGCGACGAGCCCGGCGATGCGCCAGACCCACGGCCACGCCCGCGCGGAGACCGTCCTCTGGAGCAGGGAGGGCAGCGGGCGGGAGTGGCGGACGTCGCTGCCCAGCCGCGGCTCGGTCCAAAGGGCGCCCAGCGCCACGAAGGACACCAGCAGGGCGAGGATCGCGCCGGTCAGCGCGGCCTCGAAGGGGATCGGCAGGTCCTGGCGACCGCCGATGCCGTGGGCCAGGAGCATCACGCCGCCCTAGCGCACCACGAGCTGGCACAGCTGCAGCTTCGACCCGTGGGTCTCGACCTCGAACAGGCCGTCCCGGTCCGCGACGAACTCGATCGTCGCGGGGACGCCCGGCTTCAGGGCCGCGGCCTTGTCGTAGCCGTGCACGTGCGCCTCGTCGGCCGTGTCACCGGTCACGGTGATCCGTACCGTCTGGCCCTTGGCAACGTCGATCCGTCCGGGAGGGGGCGTCACCTGCCGTCCGGTGACGGCCACCGTGATCTCCTTGACCGTCGAGGCGCCGGGGGCCGGAGCCGCGGCGGGCGAGCCGCAGGCCGTGGCCGTCAGCAGGGCCGTCAGCAGGGCCGCCGGCAGGGCCGCGCAGAGCATGAGCGCGGCCGGCAGCGGGCGGCGGCGGGCAGGGGGGGACGTCATGACTGTTCTCCTGAGGGGGTGTCAGGCCGACGTGCGGAGCGGCGAGCCGGCACGGTGGCGAGGACGGCGGATCGGTACGGGGTCGCGGTGACGCGGCAGGACGGAGCATGACGGCGACGTGGTGGCGGTGCGGTGGCGGCATGGTGGCTGCGGGACCGGAGCGCGGGCGGCGGGTCAGCGTCGCCTGGCGCTCTTGGCCGCCTTGCCGGCCTTGGCGCCGCGCGGCCCGCGCGACGCGCTCGCGGACCGTCCCGGGGACGTGCCCGCCGGCGGCCCGGTGGCACGTCGCCGGACCTCCGTGCCCCGGGACGACGGTCGCCGTGCCGCCCGGATCACCATGAACCCCGCTCCGGCGACCAGGACGGCGGGCAGCAGCCACACCGACGGGTCGAAGCCCGAGGCGGCGGGCCTGGGCGCGTCCGACGCCACCGCCTGCGGCGTGCCCTGCGGGGTGACGGGGGCGGCGGCTCCGGCCGACGCTCCGGCCGACGGCGCGGCGGCGCTGGGTCCCGCGTGGGCGAGCAGTGCGGGATCGGGCTCGTTCACGGGCGCCTTCCAGCCCTTGGGCGGTTCCGACGTCCTGCCCCTGTAGGTGAACCTGACCTCTCCGGTGACCTTCTCGCCGTCCGAGGCGACCGACACGTAGCGGGCGACGTACAGACCCCGCTCCGGCCAGTACGCGACCGGGACGGTCGCCGGGAACCCGGTGTGGTACAGCTTCGGCTGCCAGGAGCCGTCCACCAGGTTGTACTCCGTGACCGGCTCGTCGAGGCGCTCGGGCCGCCCGTGCGACCAGGGCCGGTCGACGCGGGCGCCACCGGGGGCGGTGACGGAGAAGTACGCGTTCGGGGCGGGCTTCTCGGTGAAGTACAGCGCGAGCGACTCCATCGGCTCGGTCACCGTGCTGTCCTTGGCCGGTGTCGACATCGCGAGCTGGCCGTGCGCGGACGCGGGTGTCGCCAGGGTGGTCAGCGCGGCGCCGGCGACGACGACCAGTGCGAGCAGCCGGCCCAACCAGCGCGCCATCGCCACCTCTGCTCTCCACCGGTAGGGCTCACCGGCCATGGAAACACGGGACGATTCAACCGCTCAAGGTCAAATCCAGTTGAGAGTAGCTGCTTTTGTGTCCTGTGAACAGAAGATCAGTACTCATCTGGCGAAAGAACGTCACATATAGGGAAATAAGAAGGCTATGAGCGGCGGCACACGCCGGATGAGACCGATGTCCCCGGCCATGCCCGCAGACGGTGCGGACGACGAGAACGGCGAGGCCCGCGCCTACGGCATCTCGCCGGTCCCACCCGGCAGTGCCAGGTCGCCGTCTGCCTGCTTCAGGACGTCCACCGCCTCTCTCAGGTTTTCTGCGACCTCGAAGTAATCCCTCATGGTGGTCAGGTCGAAGAGACGCCGGGGACTGCTGCCCGGGGCGAGGATCACGATCAGACGTCCCCCGCGCTCGCCGACCCGCCTGCGGATCTCCACCAGCAGCCCCACCCCTGCCGAGGCGATGAAGGTCAGCGAAGTGAGATCCACGATCAGCCTGACCTCACCGCGGGCGCCCACCACTTCGTCGAGGATGGCGTGCACGCGGGGAGCGGTGACGGCGTCCAGCTCGCCCAGGAGGCGAAGAATCCGCAACGACTCCAGCCGCCAGGTACGCACCTCCAGCAGCGCCTCAGGAGCGTCGGCCGTCGGCCGTGGCGGCGGGGAGGAGAGGAAGGGATCGGAAGACATCGGACGCTCACCTTCGCGGGTATGAGGGGAAGGCGGCCTCGTCTCTGGACCGGCATCCCCCTACCCGCCCCGCCCGGCTTAGAGCCGTTAACACAATGAGCTGAGGCGACGCCAGCAGATCAGGGCACAGCCGAGGCTGAGGAAGGCTTCGTGGATGTCGTCGCGGACTTCCCAGCGGATGCG
>NZ_JBITFY010000050.1:0-8575 GCF_044456585.1 Streptosporangium sp. NPDC050855 | reverse complement strand
CTCCCTGCCGGTGGGGTGATGATCGCGCTTCAGGCCACCGAGCAGGAGGTGTCGGAGCTTCTCACCGACGGCGTGTCGATCGCAGCGGTCAACGGTCCTCAGGCGGTGGTCGTCTCCGGTGACGAGGAACCCGTCGTCGCCCTGGCGCACACGCTCACCTCCCAGGGACGCAAAAGCCGTCGCCTGCGCGTCAGTCACGCCTTCCACTCGGCCCGGATGGAGCCGATGCTGCGAGAGTTCCACCGCATCGCCGAAGGGCTGTCCTACCAGCCCCCCTCGATCCCGGTGATCTCCAACCTGACCGGTGAGCCGATCACGACCTTCTCGGCCGACTACTGGACCGACCAGATACGCCGACCGGTGCGCTTCGCCGACGCCTTGGCCCACGCGGCCTCCCACGGCATCGGCAGGTTCATCGAGCTGGGCCCCGACGGGGTGCTGTCGGCCATGGGCCAGGACACCCTGACCGACGCCTCCTTCCTGCCCACCCTGCGCGACGGCAGAGCCGAACCCGAGACCGTGCTCACCGCCGTCGCCGGAGCCTTCGTGACCGGCACCACGGTCGACTGGGCGGCCTACGTCGATCAGGGCCGACCGGTGGACGTGCCCACCTACGCCTTCGACCGGCAGCGCTACTGGCTGGAGCAGGTCGGGCAGACCGATCTGTCGGGTGCGGGGTTGTCGTCGGCGGGGCATCCGCTGCTGGGTGCGGCGGTGTCGCCGGCCGAGGGCGACGGGCTGCTGCTGACCGGGCGGCTGTCGACCCGGGCCCAGCCCTGGCTCACCGACCACACCGTCGCCGGTCTCACCGTGGTTCCGGCGACCGCGCTGCTGGAGCTCGTCGCGCACGCCGGTGAACGGGCCGGTTGCGATGTGATCGACGAGCTGACCATCGAGGTGCCGCTGCTGCTGCCGGAGTCCCGGGCGAGACAGGTCCAGGTGTCGGTCGGTGCGCCGGACGAGTCGGGCAGGCGTGTCCTGGGCGTGTTCTCGCGGGAGGAACACGTATCGGAGGAGACGCCCTGGACGCGCCACGTGAGCGCGGTCCTGTCGGTCGGCGCGTCGGACGAGGAGGAGTTCGATCTGGCCGCGTGGCCCCCTCCGGGTGCCGTTCAGGTCGACGTGGCGGGGCTCTACGACGACATGGCGGTGGCCGGGCTCGACTACGGCCCCGCCTTCCAGGGGCTTCGGGCCGCCTGGCGGAGCGGCGACCTGCTCTACGCCGAGGCCGTCCTGCCCGCCGAGCTGGACGCCGAGGGGTACGGCATCCACCCGGCGCTCCTGGACGCCGCCCTGCACGCGGCGGGTCTCGGTGTCCTCCCGGAAGCCGGACGGGGACGGCTGCCCTTCGTCCTCAGCCGGGTACGGATGTTCCGGACCGGAGCGACGTCGCTGCGCGTACGGATGACACCTGCCGGCGCGGATGCGCTGTCCCTCGTCCTGGCCGACGGCCACGGCGAGCCCGTGGCCACGATCGACCGGCTCGTCCTCCGTCCCATGACGGCTCCCGAGCGGCCAAGGAACCTCTCCGACTCCCTGTTCCGGGTGGAGTGGACGCCGGTGACCGGGGAGGGAGAGAGCGTCGCGGTGGTGAAGCGGATCGCGCGACGGAGCGGTGACGTGCCCTCTGCGGTACGGGAGGCGACCCGGGAGGCGCTCGAGGCGGTTCAGGGGTGGCTGGCCGACGAGCGGTCGGCGTCGTCGCGGTTGACGGTGGTGACCAGCGGTGCGGTGTCGACCGGTGGCGGCGAGGACGCCGATCCGGTGGCTGCGGCGGTGTGGGGGCTGGTGCGTTCGGCCCAGTCGGAACACCCCGGCCTGTTCACCCTGCTGGACCTCGAAGAAGGTACGGAACCCCCCGCCCGGCTGCCCTCCGGTGAACCGCAGCTGGCGTCGAGGGCGGGCACCCTCTACGCCCCCCGCATGGCCCGGCTCTCCCCGCCGGTCGCGGAACCGGCCCCCGTGGACCCGGCCTCCGCAGACCGGGCCTCCAACACCGAAGCGACCTCCAACGCCGAACCGGCCTCGGACACGGGACCTTCCTGGGACGCGGGCGGAACCGTACTGATCACGGGAGGCACCGGAGCCCTCGGAGCCCTGCTGGCACGCCATCTCGTCACCGCGCATGCCGTACGCGATCTGCTGCTCGCCAGCAGGGGCGGAGACGAGGCCGCGGGTGCCACCGAGCTGCGGCACGAGCTGGAAGGGCTCGGCGCGCGCGTCACCGTCGCCGCCTGTGACGTGGCCGACCGTGACGCCGTCGCCCGCCTGCTCGCCGGGATTCCCGCGGACCGGCCGCTGACGGCGGTCGTACACGCGGCCGGAGTCCTCGACGACGGCGTTCTCGCGTCGCTCACCCCGGAACGGATCGACCGGGTGCTGCGGCCCAAGGCGGACGCGGCCTGGCATCTGCACGAGCTGACCAGGGACCGGCCGCTCCGGGCGTTCGTGCTGTTCTCCTCCGCCGCCTCGGCGTTCGGCAGCCCGGGACAGGGCAACTACGCGGCGGCCAACGCCTTCCTCGACGCGCTGGCCGTCCACCGCAGGACCCAAGGACTGCCCGCGACCTCCCTGGCCTGGGGCCTGTGGGAACACGGCATGGGCGACGGACTCGGCACCGCGGGCAGGAAGGCACTGACGGCCGAGGAAGGGCTCGCCCTGTTCGACGCCGCGACGACGGCGGACGAGGCGATCGTGGTACCCGCCCGGCTGGACACCGTCGCGTTCCGTGACACCGAGGTCCCCGCCCTGCTGAGGGGCCTGGTCCGCGCCCGCCCCCGGCGTACGACGGGCGACGCGACCTCCCTGGCCAGGCGGCTGGCCACGGCGGACGAGGGGGAACGGGAACGCGTCGCCCTGGACGCCGTCCGCGCGGAGGTCGCGGCCGTGCTCGGCCACACCTCGCCGGACGCCGTGACGCCGGAGAGCAGGTTCTCCGAACTCGGACTCGACTCGCTCACCGCCGTGGAACTGCGCAACCGGCTGGGGACCGTCACCGGCCTGAGGCTGCCCGCCACCCTGATCTTCGACCATCCCACCCCCGTCGCGCTCGCCACCTTCGTGGCCGCGGAGATCCTGGGCTCGTCCACGACGCCGGCGGCTCCCGTCGCGGCGGTGCGTACCGGTGACGAGCCGATCGCGATCGTGGCCATGAGCTGCCGCTACCCCGGAGGGGTGCGCTCACCGGAGGACCTGTGGGAGCTGGTGGCCTCCGCGGGGGACGCCGTCTCGGTGTTCCCGGCCGACCGGGGCTGGGACCTCGACGCGCTGTACGACCCGGACCCCGACAAGCCCGGTACCAGCTACACGCGTGAGGGCGGCTTCCTCTACGACGCCGACCGCTTCGACGCGGACCTGTTCGGAATCGGCCCCCGTGAGGCGCTGGCGATGGACCCGCAGCAGCGGCTGCTGCTGGAGACCACGTGGGAGCTCTTCGAGCGGGCGGGCATCGACCCGCTGTCCATGCGGGGCAGCGACACCGGTGTCTTCGCGGGGGTGATGTACCACGACTACGGGGCGCTGCTGCAGTCGGTCCCCGCGGAGCTCGAAGGCTACATCGGGACCGGTACGGCGGGCAGCGTCGCCTCCGGGCGCCTGGCCTACACGTTCGGCCTCGAAGGGCCGGCGGTCACCGTCGACACGGCGTGCTCGTCGTCGCTGGTGGCGCTGCACCTGGCCGTCCAGGCGCTGCGGCGCGGCGAGTGCTCCTTCGCGCTGGCCGGGGGCGTGACCGTACTGGCCACTCCCGGTACGTTCGTGGAGTTCAGCCGCCAGAGAGGTCTCGCCCCCGACGGCCGGTGCAAGTCCTTCTCCGCCACGGCCGACGGTACGGGATGGAGCGAGGGCGTGGGCGTCCTGCTGCTGGAACGGCTGTCGGACGCGCGTCGCAACGGGCACCAGGTCCTCGCCGTGGTACGCGGCAGCGCGGTCAACCAGGACGGCGCGTCGAACGGCCTGACCGCACCCAACGGCCCGTCCCAGCAGCGGGTGATCCGCCGCGCGCTGGCCGACGCTGGTCTGGGACCGGGTGACATCGACGCGGTGGAGGCGCACGGCACCGGTACCCCGCTGGGCGACCCGATCGAGGCGCAGGCGCTGCTGGCGACGTACGGCCGGGAGCGGGACCGGCCGTTGTGGCTGGGGTCGGTGAAGTCGAACATCGGCCACACCCAGGCGGCCTCCGGCGTCGCCGGTGTGATCAAGTCGGTGATGGCGATGCGGCACGGGGTGTTGCCGCAGACCCTGCATGTGGACGAGCCGTCGCCGCACGTGGACTGGTCGGCCGGAGCGGTGGAACTGCTGACCGAGGCGCGCGAATGGCCGGAGGGTGCCGGGCCGCGCCGGGCCGGGGTGTCGTCGTTCGGGATCAGCGGCACCAACGCCCACGTCATCCTGGAGGCGCCCCCGGCCGAGGATTCCCCTGCTCGACCACCTGCCGGTGACGGGCCGGGACCGCTGGCATGGACGCTGTCGGCCGGTAGCCAGACCGCGTTGCGTGCTCAGGCCGGACGCCTCTCGGAGCACCTGGATCGGCATGCGGACCTGCGTGCGGTGGACGTGGCCTACTCGCTGGCCAAGGGCCGTGCGGTGCTGGAACACCGCGCCGTGGTGATGGGAACGGACCATCAGGAACTGCTGGAGCGCCTGAGCACGCTGGCTGCCGGGCGTGAGACGGCCGGGGTGCTGACCGGTCGAGCCGAGCAGGGCGGACTGGGGTTCTTGTTCACCGGTCAGGGTTCGCAGCGGGTGGGGATGGGGCGGGAGCTGTACGGGTCCTTCCCGGTGTTCGCCCGTGCTTTCGACGAGACCACGTCCCTGCTGGATGGGCACCTGCACGTTCCTTCGGTGCGGGAGGTGGTCTTCTCCTCCGAGAACGGCATCCTTGACCGGACGGTGTTCGCTCAGGCCGGACTGTTCGCGCTCGAGGTGGCCCTGTTCCGGTTGCTGGAGTCGTGGGGCGTGCGGCCCGACATCCTGGTGGGCCACTCCGTAGGAGAGCTGGCCGCAGCCCATGTCGCCGGGGTGATGTCGTTGCAGGACGCATGCGCGCTGGTGGCGGCACGGGGTCGGTTGATGCAGGAGCTGCCTGCCGGTGGGGCGATGATCGCGCTTCAGGCCACCGAGCAGGAAGTCACCGACCTACTGCTCGACGGCGTCTCGATCGCCGCCGTCAACGGCCCCCAAGCCGTGGTCGTCTCCGGTGATGAGGAACCCGTCACCGCCCTGGCACACACGCTCACCTCCCAGGGACGCAAGAGCCGCCGCCTGCGCGTCAGCCATGCCTTCCACTCGGCCCGCATGGAGCCGATGCTGCGAGAGTTCCACCGCATCGCCGAAGGGCTGACCTACCAGCCCCCCTCCATCCCGGTCATCTCCAACCTCACCGGCGAGCCGATCACGACCTTCTCGGCCGACTACTGGACCGACCAGATACGCCGGCCGGTCCGCTTCGCCGACGCCTTGGCCCACGCGGCCTCCCACGGCATCGACAGGTTCATCGAGCTGGGCCCCGACGGGGTGCTGTCGGCCATGGGCCAGGACACCCTGACCGACGCCTCCTTCCTCCCGACAATCCGTAACGGCAGAGCCGAACCCGAAACCGTGCTCACCGCCGTCGCCGGAGCCTTCGTGACCGGCACCACGGTCGACTGGGCGGCCTATGTCGATCAGGGCCGACCGGTGGACGTGCCCACCTACGCCTTCGACCGGCAGCGCTACTGGCTGGAAGCCCCGGTGACCGGGGCGTCTCGGCCGGGTGGTCATCCGCTGTTCGACGTGACGGTTCCCCTGGCCGACGGGGACGGTGTCGTACTGACCGGTGACCTCTCGCGTACCGGACGGCATGCGTGGCTGGCCGACCACGTGGTGGCCGGGAGGGTGGTGGTGCCGGCGGCGGTGCTGGTGGAGTCGGCGATCCGGGCCGGTGATCAGGTCGGCTGTGACCTGCTGGAGGAACTGGTCCTGGAGACCCCGCTGGTGATCCCCGACAGGGGTACCCGCCAGGTGCAGCTGACGGTGAACGGGCCGGACGACCACGGCCGCCGGTCGCTGGCCGTCCACAGCCGCGCCGATGGAGAACCATGGGTACGGCATGCGACCGGCACGCTGGCCTCCGCCGACCCGGAAGGCCCGGAAGACCTGGAAGCCCCGGGGGACATCGCCGAGCGGTCCGAATGGCCCCCGTCAGGCGCCGAACCGGCCGACGTGGACGAGCTCTACGACGACCTGGCCGTGGCCGGTCTCGACTACGGTCCGAGCTTCCAGGGCCTGAGGTCGGTCTGGCGCCACGACGACGGTCTCTGGGCCGAGGTGACACTGCCCGGCGAACTGGACGCGACAGGCTTCGGCATCCACCCTGCCGCACTCGACGCGTGCCTGCATGCGCTCATGCTCAACGGCCGGGAGACGGCCGAGCTCCCCTTCTCCTGGGGTGGCGTACGGCTGCACGCGGCCGGGGCGACGTCCCTCCGCGTCCGGATCACCGAGACCGGTGACGGCGACGTGCTGATGTTCGTCACCGACGGCACCGGCCGGCCGGTCCTCACGGCCCGCTCCCTGCGGCTACGGCCGCTGTCCGCCACGGAGATCGAGGGCGCCGCGCCCAGGGACTCGCTGTTCCGGGTGGAGTGGACGCCGGTGACCGGGGAGGGAGAGAGCGCCGCGGTGGTGAAGCGGATCGCGCGGGGCGACGGTGATGTGCCCTCTGCGGTACGGGAGGCGACCCGGGAGGCGCTCGAGGCGGTTCAGGGGTGGCTGGCCGACGAACGGTCGGCGTCGTCGCGGTTGACGGTGGTGACCAGCGGTGCGGTGTCGACCGGTGACGGTGAGGACGCCGATCCGGTGGCTGCGGCGGTGTGGGGGCTGGTGCGTTCGGCCCAGTCGGAACACCCCGGCCTGTTCACCCTGCTGGACCTCGAAGAAGGCGCGGAACCCCCCGCGCTGCTGCCGTCCGACGAACCGCAGCTCGCGGTACGCGGAGGGATCCTCCACGCGCCGAGGCTCGCCCGTGCCGACGGTCCGTCACGGGACGTCGTCTGGGACGACGACGACACGGTACTAATCACCGGTGGCACCGGGACACTGGGCGGTCTCGTGGCACGCCATCTGGTGGAGGCGCATGCCGTACGCCGTCTGGTCCTGGTGAGCAGGAGCGGTGGGCGGGCGCCGGGCGCCGCCGAACTGGTGGCGGACCTGACCGCGCGGGGCGCGGACGTCACGGTCGCGGCCTGCGACGTGGGCGACCGTACGGCCGTGCGAGAACTGCTGGACGGGTTGGACGGACCGGTCACCGCGGTGGTCCATACGGCCGGTGCCGTCGATGACGGGCTGGTGGAGCAGATGACCCCGGAACGGATCGACCGGGGGCTGCGTCCCAAGGCGGACGCGGCCTGGCATCTGCACGAGCTGACCAGGGACCGGCCGCTCCGGGCGTTCGTGCTGTTCTCCTCCGCCGCCTCGGCGTTCGGCAGCCCGGGACAGGGCAACTACGCGGCGGCCAACGCCTTCCTCGACGCGCTGGCCGTCCACCGCAGGACCCAAGGACTGCCCGCGACCTCCCTGGCCTGGGGCCTGTGGGAACACGGCATGGGCGACGGACTCGGCGACACGGACCGGACACGGATCGCGCGTACGGGTGCGGTACCGATGACCGGGACGGAGGCGCTGGCCCTGTTCGACGGAGCCCTCGGGCGCGGCGAGCCGTCGCTGCTGCCGATACGGCTGGACCTGACGGGGGTACGGGCCCAAGGGGCGGACCTGCCGCCGATGCTGCGCGGCCTGGTGCGTGCGCGGGGTCGCCGCACCGTCGAGGGCGGGGACACGCGGACCCTGACCGAGCGGCTGGCCCTCCTGCCCGAGGAGGAACGGGACCGGGCGTTGCTCGACCTCGTGCGCGGGCACATCGCCACCGTCCTCGGCCATGCGGGAGCGGAGTCGATCGAAGCGGAGCGACAGTTCAAGGAACTCGGCTTCGACTCCCTCATGGGGGTGGAGCTTCGCAACAAGCTCGCCGCGGAGACCGGCCTGCGGCTGCCCGCGACCCTGGTCTTCGACCATCCCACACCGTCCGCGATCTCCGATCACCTGCGTGAGCGGCTGTTCACCAGGGACACCGAGCCGATCGACCAGGCGCTGGCGGTTCTGCAGACGCTGGAGGCCGACGACCGTCCCGCGGTGGCCGCCCGCCTGCGCGCCCTTCTCGCCGAATGGACCGCGGGGGAGAGCGATGACGTCGACGTACTGGCGGACGCGAGCGATGACGACCTGTTCAACCTGGTAGAGAACCTCGGGGGCTAGAACCGCATGTCGAACGATCAGCAGCTCCGTCATTACCTGAAGCGGGCCATCGCGGAGGCGCAGGAGGCGCAGCGGCGCCTGCGGGAGGTCGAGGAGCAGGATCGCGAGCCCGTCGCCGTCATCGGCATGGCGTGTCGTTTCCCGGGTGGGGTGTCGTCTCCGGAGGGGTTGTGGGATCTGGTGGTCTCGGGTGGGGACGGGGTGTCGGGGTTTCCGGTGGATCGGGGGTGGGATCTGGAGGGGTTGTTCGATGATGATCCTGATCGGCCGGGGACGTCGT
>NZ_JBITFY010000049.1:0-10124 GCF_044456585.1 Streptosporangium sp. NPDC050855 | reverse complement strand
CCGAACCCGGAAGTTAAGCTCTTCAGCGCCGATGGTACTGCACCGGGGACGGTGTGGGAGAGTAGGTCACCGCCGGACAATCTTTCGAAAGCCCCTACCGTTGGTGGGGGCTTTCGTGTTTCCGGGAGTCTCCAATCCCCCTGCAACTCCCTTCCAAGCCGTCGGTGGCAGTCTTTCCCATGTGACAGACACGCCAGGTACCGGCCCTGTGGGCAGGGATCTCAGTGCTCCGGCCCGAAGCCCGTGGCGAGCCCGTCGCGGTGGACCGGCCGTGATGCGCGCTCACCACGGTTGGCCCACCGCGTCGACTTCGAGCCACCCGCGGGACGACCGGGAAAACGGGCGGTGGGACGCCCGCCAAGGTGGACGCCATGACGGTCGTTAAGCCGGCCGTCACGACGACCGGTCCTTCCCTGGTCCGCGAACACCGGTCCGCCGAACCGCCGCCGCACGTTCCGTCGCCGTACCGGTGACCGGGTTTCTAGGCGTGCAGCTCGCCGGAGAGTACCGTCACCGCGCGGCCCGCCAGCTCGACCCGGTCACCCCGCACGGTCGTGCGGACGACACCGCCGCGCTGGGAGAGCTGCGCTCCCACCAGGGTGTCGGATCCCAGCTTGGACGCCCAGTACGGGGCGAGCGCGCAGTGCGCGGAACCCGTCACCGGGTCCTCCGGGACCCCCACCCTGGGGGCGAAGAACCGGGAGACGTAGTCGATGCCGGTCCGCGAGCCCTTGGCGCGGGCCGTCACGATGATTCCCCGCGCCTCGACCTGCTCCAGGGCCCGGAAGTCGGGAGCCGTCTCCACCACGGCGTCCTCGGACTCGACCTCCACGAGGTAGTCCCAAACATTTTTTCCGGCCCAAACAGGTTTAACCCCGAGCGCAGCGATCAGAGGAGGGGGAGGACCCCCCTCTTGGAGTAGTTTTGCCGGGAAATCCATGTTGATTAATCCGGATTTATCCCTGGTCACGGACAGGATTCCACTCTTCGTTGAGAATTCGAGGGTTTCTCGGACCGTTCCCGTGGAATACAGCACATGCGCCGCGGCCAGGGTCGCATGCCCACAGAGGGCCACCTCGGTCACCGGCGTGAACCAGCGGAGCGAGTACGGACCCCCGTCCTCGCCTCCGAGCAGGAAGGCCGTCTCGGAGTGCCTCATCTCCGCCGCCACGGACTGCATCCAGGCGTCAGGGACCGGATTGCCGAGTACGCAGACCCCGGCGGGGTTACCCTTGAAAAATTCATCGGTAAACGAATCGACCGTGTAGACGAGCATGCCTCCGATCGTAGGGGGCGCCGAAGATATCGGTTGAAGACGGGGCAGGAGATCAGGCACAGTCGGGATCAGGCAAACCAGTGCGGTAGCCGTACAAAGTGGAAATAAGCGCTGGGCGTGTCGCACGGCGAACTTCTGGTCGTCGGTTACCGTCCAAGGTGTAAGGACAGGCCGGATACGGCATGGTCCTGGCGAAAGGACGAGCCGATGGGGGCAGTGCGCAAGGTGGCGACCTACCTTGGCCTGGGCGGGGCAGAGCATTACGACGAGGCCTACGACTACGAGGACGACGTCGAGGGCGAGGAGGAGGACTGGCAGTCCGCCTCCGAGCGGGCGGCCAAGCGCTGGCACGCCATGAACGAGCCCTCGCGGATCGTGATGCTGACGCCGATGAAGTACAACGACGCACCGGTCATCGGGCAGCACTTCCGCGATGGTCAGACCGTCATCATGGACGTCAGCGGCATGAGCACCGCCGAGGCCACCCGCATGGTCGACTTCGTCGCGGGACTGGCGTACGGGTGCGAAGGCCGTATCGAGCGGATCGCGGAGAAGGTCTTCCTGCTGGCCCCCGCCGAGGTGGAGATTACCAACGGCTGATCCCCGCGACGGCGCGGCCGTCCCGGAACGGTCCCAAGGGCCCGGGACGACCTCGACGATCCGGGTGAACCCGACGATCTTGGACGAGCCTGACGATCCGGAACGGTTCCGAGGACCCGATGCACCCCCCCAGCATCCGGCCGGTCCTCACGGACCTTCCCGGCGCGTCACCCCCGGTCGTCAACCGGCTCGGGGACCACGGCGGAGCAGGCGGGTGAGTTCGGCGAGATCGGAGCCGGCCGTCGTGATCCGCTTCTCCGACTCGCGGGCGTACTCGTGCAGGGCCCATACCGCCCCCTGGGCCAGTTCCCTGAGCTCGGCGAGCCGCCTGACGACACGCTCGGCGTTCTCCCGCTCGCGCCTGCGCCTGCGCCACAGCCGGTAGCCACCGGCCACGGCCGGCAGCGGTGCCAGGGCCGCGAGCGGGAGGAGAGGAAGCAGGAGGGCCACCACCAGGATCACCGGGGCGAGGGCCAGAAGCAGGTAGGCACCCCAGGGACGGCCGAGCGACGGGGCTCCCTCGGTGGTGACCCGCTTCTCGGCCGCCTCCAGCGACTCGGGGTCGGGTCCCTCGGGGCGTAGCGTCAGCTCGTGGCCGAGGATCGGCACGGTGACCGACTCCGGGGCCTCGGCCCGGGTGGCCTCGGCGAGGTTCTCGGCCGCCGCCCGCACGATGGGAGCGGCCACGTGCAGCGCGATGGCGGCCAGGTAGGGGTGGGAGCCGGGGCGCAGGTCGCTGAGAAGGTGGGTGGTGAGCGACCGGGCCGGACGTTCCGGGGCACCCGACCCCACCAGCCGGCGGAGCACGGTCAGCGGCTCGTCCTCGCTCCACACCACGGTCGTCTCGTCCGAGTGGTCGGTCTGCGCCGCGGCGAGGAGCGCGATGCCTGCCGGCCCGCCCGCGGTCCCGTTCTCGCGTCCGGACGTCTTCGCGGCGCCGGGCGCTTCCACGACATCGGACGGCCGGGTGCCGACGACGGCGTCCGTGCCCGCGGAGCCGCCGGCACCCTGGCCGGTGTCCGTGGTCGCGGTGTCGCCGCCCCTGCTCTCGCGGGCCGAGGTGATCTCGGCGCAGCGGTCGCGCAGGTGGGCCAGGCGGGCCGCGGCCTGGACGGGGGCGGCCAGTTCGGGAAGCTCGGCGAGCACCGTGAACCCGGCCAGGGCCGGGGAGACCGTCGTCGAGGGTTCGTCCGGGACCAGGGCGCGGAGCCAGCGGTCGGGTTCGGACGCGGGGGACGCGGCCACCGCGTCGAGCCTGCGGAGAACGAAGATCTTGCCCGCGGGCCCGTACGCCCCGCGTGCGGCGGCGAGCCAGAGCGCCCGCTGACCGTGGGTCACCGGACGGTCCAGGGACAGCTCTCCGAAGGCGGTGCCGAGCCACGAGGCGTGGATGCGGTCGCCCTGGCCGGCGACGGCCAGGGCGAGACACAGGAAGAGCGCGGTCCGCCGCTCGTCACGCTGGGCGGCGCGGGCGAGGGGCTCCAGCGAGTCCTCGCCGCGCATGATCAGCACGAGCGCCTCGACGGCCGGTGCCAGCCAGTGGCCGGACGACTCGCCGAGGCCCGCCGGCACCCCGGTGGGGACGACGCCGGCGGCCAGGTCATCGAGAAGGGCATCGGCACGGCGGCGCAGCTCGGCCTCGGTGTGCGGATCGGCCTCGGCGTGCGGATTCGCGGTCAGGTCCGTGCTCAAGGCAGAGAACTCCCCGAAGTTGTGACCGATGACCGCGCCAGCGTATTGCGCTTCGGACATCCCCGCGGGGAGGCGCGCCGAACATGACTTTGCCAGACGATCGCCTCGATTTTCGCAATAAAGACGATCATCTGGTGGACAGGTTACATGCGCTCGGGCACCGGAACGCCGAGAAGGGTCAGGCCGGTCTCCAGAATCCTCAGGGTGAGCGCGCACAGGGCGAGCCGGGAGGCGCGTACGGCCGCCTCGACGTCGTCCCTGAGCACCGGGCAGTTCTCGAAGAACGTGGTGAAGGCGCTCGCGGTGTCGAAGAGGTACGAGGCCAGCTTGTGCGGCGCCGAGTGCTCCGCCATCTCCTCGACGACCGAGCCGAACCGCAGGAGCTGCAGGGCCAGGGCGCGTTCGGCCGGGTGGCCGAGCACGATGGGCCCGGTCGCCTCGGCCGGGGAGACGCCGCCCCTGCGGAAGATCGAACGGATGCGGGCCTGCGCGTACTGCAGGTACGGGCCGGTGTTGCCGGTGAGGGCGAGCATGCGGTCGAAGTCGAAGACGTACTCGCTGTCGTGGCTGACCGACAGGTCGGCGTACTTGACCGCGCCCATGCCGACGGCGTGGGCGATCCGGGCCCGCTCGGTGTCGTCGTAGTCCCGGTCCTTGATCACCTCTCCGGCCCGGGTCTCGGCCTCGTCGAGCAGCTCCAGGAGCTTGATCGACTTTCCGCTCCTGGTCTTGAACATCTTGCCGTCGGAGCCCAGCACGCTGCCGATCTGGACGTGCTCGGCCCTGACGTGGTCGGGCAGCCAGCCCGCGAGCCGCGCGGAGTCGAAGAGCATCGACATGTGCAGCGCCTGGGTGGCGCCGATCACGTAGAGGATCCGGTCGGCCTTGAGGTCGTCGACCCGGTAGCGGATCGTGGCCATGTCGGTGGTGGCGTAGCCGTAGGCGCCGTCACTCTTGCGGATCATGAAGGGGAGGGGCTGGTCCTCGCGGCCGGTGTAGCCGGGCGGGAACACGCAGAGCGCGCCGTCGCTCAGCACGGCGATGCCGCGTTCCTGGAGCTCGTCGCAGACCCGGGCGAGCATGGGGTTGTACATGCTCTCGCCGGCGATGTCCTCGTCGGTCAGCGTCACCTCGAGTTGCCGGTAGACCTTGTTGAAGTAGCGCAGGGTGGCGTCCATGAAGATGTGCCAGAGGCGCATCGTCTCGGGTTCCTCGGCCTGCAGGGTGACGACCCGGGCGCGGGCACGGGCGTTGAACGCGGGGTCGGCGTCGAACTTCGCGCGGGCGGTCTGGTAGTAGGCGTTGCCCTCACCGGCCTCCAGCTGGGCGACGGCGGCCTCCTCGCCGATGTCGAGCAGGTGCTCGATGAGCATGCCGAACGGCGTGCCCCAGTCGCCGAGGTGGTTCTGCCGGACGACCTTGTTCCCCAGGTGCTCGTGGACCCGGGCCAGGGCGTCGCCGACGATCGTGGTCCGCAGGTGCCCGACGTGCATCTCCTTGGCCGCGTTGGGCGCGGAGTAGTCGACCACGACGGTCTGCGGCGGGGTGGCCAGGCCCACGCCGGCACGCGGGTCGGCCAGCACATCCAAGGCCCGCTCGGCGATCCAGACGTCGGAGAGGGTCAGGTTGAGGAAACCGGGGCCGCTGACCTCGACGGTGCCGGGGAACGGGTCGTCCGTGGCCTGCGCTGCCGGGCCGGTGAGCCGGTCGGCGATCTCCTGGGCGACCTCCCGCGGGGCGCGTCGCAGTCGCTTGCTCAGGCTCATCGCCACGTTCGCCTGGTAGTCGGCGAACTGCGAGGGACGGATCAGCGGGTCTGCGTCGGCGTACTCCGCGCCGAAGGCGTCGGCCAGCGCCTGCTGGACGCGCCCGGTGAGTTCGAGTTGCGGGTCGGTCATGCCCCAAGGGTATCGGCTGGCCGATCCTGCACCGAGGGGATATCACCCCGTGGACGGCCTGCTCCCGCGGGCCCGTACGACCGCGAAGACGCCCGTCAGCGCGACCCCCGCGGCGGCGCCGAGACCGGCGGCGGTGAGCCCGGCGGCCGGATCGGCGACGGTGAGCGCGAAGAACTCCCGGGCGAACGGGACGGCGAGGGCGAGGGCGAACAGCCCGGCCATGGAGGCCACCAGCGCCACCCGCCACCAGACGTACGGCCGGGCGACCAGGGCCAGCACCGACCAGGCGGCGACGAACAGCGTGATCACCGCCGAGGTGCGGCTCTCGGCGAGGGACAGGCCCCCGCTCTGGGCGATCCAGTACGACAGGTAGACGGCGGCGGCGCAGACGATCCCGGAGGGGACCGCCAGGCGGAGCACGCGGGGCACGAAGCCGCCCCGGGCGCGCTCGTTGCTGGGCGCCAGCGCCAGGAAGAACGCGGGGATCCCGATGGTCAGCGCGTTGATCAGCGTGGAGTGCCGGGGGGCGAACGGGAAGGCGAGCCCGATCACCCCGGTCAGCAGGGAGAGCACGATCGCGTAGAAGGTCTTGGTGAGGAAGAGGCCGGCGACCCGTTCGATGTTGGCCAGCACCCGCCGGCCCTCGCCCACCACGGACGGCAGGCCGGCGAAGCTGTCGTCCATCAGCACGATCTGGGCGACCGCCCGGGTGGCGCCGCTGCCGGAGCCCATCGCCACGCCCAGGTCGGCGTCCTTGAGGGCGAGCACGTCGTTGACGCCGTCGCCGGTCATCGCGACGGTGTGGCCGCGTGACTGGAGCGCGCCGACGAAGAGCCGTTTCTGGTGCGGGCTGACCCGGCCGAAGACGGTGTTGGCGTCCATGATCTCGGCGAGCTTCTCGGGGTCGTCCTCGGGCAGGGTGCGGGCGTCGACCGCGCGGTCCCCGCCGGGGATGCCGAGCGTGGTGGCGATGGCCGACACCGACTCGGGGTTGTCGCCCGAGATGACCTTGACGGCGACGTGCTGCCCGGCGAAGTAGGCGAGGGTGTCGGCCGCCTCGGGGCGGAGCCGCTGCTTGAGCACGACGATGGCCGCGGCCTCGATGTCGCCGAGGTCGTCGGGGTCGCGCAGCGAGGCGACCCGGCCCAGGACGAGCACCCGCAGGCCGGTGGCGGCCAGCGCCCCGGCCTCGGTGTAAGCGGGGGTGCCGGGCGGCAGCAGGACGTCGGGGGCGCCCAGGACCCAGCCGCCGTGGCCGTCGAACTCGGCGCCGCTCCACTTCCTGGCCGAGGAGAAGGCGACCTTGGCGGTGGCGGTCCAGCCGGGTGAGTCGGGGTAGCGGACCTGGACGGCGCGGGCGGTGGGGTTGGGGTCGGGGTCGAGGTTGGCGAGCGCGCCCAGGGCCTCGTCCACGGGCAGGCCGTCGCCGAGCGGGCGGACCTCGCCGAGCTCCATGCCACCGGAGGTGAGGGTGCCGGTCTTGTCGAGGCAGAGCACGTCGACCCGGGCCAGGATCTCGATCGCGGGCAGCTCCTGGACCAGGCAGCGCCGCCTGCCCAGCCGGATCACCCCGACGGCGAAGGCGATGCTGGTCATCAGGACCAGGCCCTCGGGGATCATGGTGACGATGCCCGCGACCGTGCCGGTGACGGCCTCGCCGATCTCGGTCTGCCTGCTGACCTGGCTCCAGGTGAGCAGGGCGCCGATCGGGACGACCAGCCAGGTGACGTACTTGATGAACCGGGTGACGCCCTCGCGCAGCTCGGAGTGGGCCAGGCTGAACGCGCTGGCCTCCTCGGCGAGCCTGGCCGCGTAGGCGTCGCCGCCCACCCGGGTCGCGACGTAGCGGCCCCGGCCGGCGACCACGAAGCTGCCCGACAGGACCTCGTCGCCCGGGAGCTTGTGCACCGGGTCGGCCTCACCGGTGAGCAGCGACTCGTCGATCTCCAGGCCGTCGGCGTCCAGCACCTCGCCGTCGACCAGCAACTGGTCGCCCGAGGCGAGGAGGACCAGATCGCCGAGGACGACCTGCCGGGGCGCGACCTCGGTGTCGGTCCCGTCCCTGCGGACCCTGACGGGGGCCTCGTTGACGATGGCGAGCCGGTCGAGGGTGCGCTTGGCGCGGAGCTCCTGGACGATGCCGATGGCCGCGTTCGCCACGATCACCAGGCCGAAGAGCCCGTCCTGCCACTCGCCGAAGATCATGATCAGCACCCAGAGCACGGCGATCACCCCGTTGAACAGGGTGAGGACGTTGGCCCTGACGATCGCGGCGACCGTTCTGCTCGACCGGCGCCGGACGTCGTTGACCTGTCCCGCGGCCACCCGTTCGGCCACCTGCGCCGAGGTCAGCCCCGGTTCCGTCACCTGCTGCACACGCTCCCCCGTTGATCGACTGGGACTCAGGGTACGCGGGGCCGGTGAATGCGGTAGGGGATGTGACCCGATGTGCCGTGAGTATCACGTTAACCGGATAAGGGCGGATGGTCCCCGGCAGGGGGCCGGCACGGGCTCCGGTGCGGCCGGTGCGGCCGGTGCGGCCGGTGTGGCCGGTGCGGCCAGGGCTGGAACCGGGACGGAAGCCGGGGCGGAGAGCCGGTCACCAGAGGCGGTGCGGGCGGTGCGTCGAGGAGAGGCGCTCGCCGACGCGGTTCACCACGCCCTCGTGGGCGAGCGTGGCGGCGAGCACGCAGGCGGCGCTGATCCCTCTGGCGCGCGAGGAGCCGTGGGCGATGACCACGGTGCCGTTGAGGCCCAGCAGCACGGCGCCGCCGTGGACCTCGGGGTCGAGCCGGCGGTGGAGCTCCCTGATGCGTCTCTTCTGGAGCAGGCCGCCCATCCGGGCCGTCCGGCTCTCGTTGATCGTCTCTCGGAGCTCGGAGAAGGCGTAGCGGACGCTGCCCTCCATGGTCTTGAGCGCCACGTTGCCGGTGAAGCCGTCGGTGACGATGACGTCGACGGCCTGGGTGAGCAGGTCGTGCCCCTCGACGTTGCCGGCGAAGTCGAGGCCCGGTGCGGCCGACAGCAGCTCGTGGGCCCGTTTGACGAGCCTGTTGCCCTTCTCCGGTTCGCTGCCGATGGTCAGCAGGCCGATCCTGGGAGTCTCCACGCCCAGCGCGGTCTCCGCGTAGGCGGCGCCGAGGTGGGCGAACTGGACCAGCATCTCCGGCTTGACCTCGGCGTTCGCCCCGGCGTCCAGCAGCACGGTCGGGCGGGGCCGGGTCGGCAGGGCCACCGCGATGGCGGGCCTGAGCACTCCGGGCCGGCTGCGGAGCCTGAGCTTGCCGGTGGCCACGATCCCGGCGGTGGACCCGGCCGAGACCACCGCGCAGGCGTCGCCGCGCCGTACCAGGTGGCAGGCGACGGCGATGCTGGAGCGGGGACGGCGCAGGCTGGCGAGGGCGCCCTCGTCCATGGCCAGGGCCTCCTCGGCCCGGACGATGGGGATCTCGGTGGTGGCGTCGTGCCGGGAGAGGGCCTCGGCCAGGGGGGCGGGGGCGCCGACGAGCACGATGGAGATCCCGTGCTCGCGCGACGCCTGCACGGCACCCGCCACGATCTCGTCGGGGGCGTGGTCGCCGCCCATCGCGTCCAGGGCGATCGGCATGGTGCCGGGAGCGTCGATCTCAGGCAAGCGGTCACCTCGTGCGCGATGGTCTGTCCGCATCGTAGGCGGGCACCGGGGCCGGTCGCGCCACGGGGGTGATCAGAAGGTGACGGGGAGGTTCGCGTCGGTCCTCTCCCGGGAGACGACGACCTTCCCGAACGCGACCCGGCCGACGACCCTGATGACCGGTCCGCCCTCGCCCGCCGGACCGTCCGTGCCGCCGGAGACGGAGCGCTTGGCGAACAACGCGCCGACCTCGTCGATGACGTGGGCGTTCTCGGGCACCCTGACGATCAGCTTGCCGAAGTGGCAGTCGACCTCCAGGGTGATCTCCCGGCCGGGGAGCACCGCGTCGGACAGGTCGGCGATCAGGGCGCCGAAGGAGACGCTCAGCGCGGTGTGCCGCCCGGCGACCCAGCGCCCGCCCCGGACGACCTTGCTGAAGACGGCGGCGACCCGCTGCCGCTCGGTGGCGGGGCTCTGGCCGTGGGCGGTGAGGCCGGGCAGGTCCCGGGTGAGGGGGACGAGGTCGCCGGTGGTGACGGCGGAGTAGGCCGCGTCCAGGCGGTCGGCGTGCTCGACGCTGGTCAGGCGGCCGGTGGCGAGCCCCTCCGCCAGCACCGCGGCCACCCGGTCGCGGTCGGCGTCGGAGGCGCGCAGGGCGGTCTCGGAGGCACGCGGAGCGGCACCGGGGGCGTGCGGGACGGCCTCGGGGGCGTGCGGGGCGACACCGGGGGCGTGCGGGAGGGGGACGGGGGACGTCATACCCGCGATTCTACGGCGATTCGCGATATATCGCGAGGCTCCTCGGTCGGGAATCCCGCGCGGAACGCCGTCGTCGACGGGGCGAGCGGCCGTCCGGCGCGGGATGCGCGCCGTGCGATGTCGCCCTTCGTGCCCGGCCCGGTGCCGCCCCGGTGGTGACGGCACGGACGCGGACGCGGCACGGAGCTCCGTCCCGCGAGGGGGGTGGAGCGGGGGGGGGGGGGGGGGGGGGGGGGGCGCCCCCCCCCCCCCCCCCCCCCCCCCCCCGCCCCCCCCCCCCCCCCCC
>NZ_JBITFY010000048.1:0-11268 GCF_044456585.1 Streptosporangium sp. NPDC050855 | reverse complement strand
CGTCACCGTCCAGCAGCAACGACAGCTCGCCCGGGCCGTCAAGAACGCCCGGGAGATGGCCCTGCTGCCCTACGCCACCCGCCCCCGCGGCTGACACCGCTTCCCCTCTCCAGCGCAGTCCGCACAGGGGTGATCGATGGACCACCGGGACGCCCGCGAACTCCGGTCGCGGGGAGTGACCGCGACCGGCAGCCGGCTGCTGGTCCTGCGCTGCCTGCGCGCGCAGCCAGAACCCAAGAGCGCCGGAGAGATCCACGTCCAGCTACGCTCCCGCGGTGATCGTGTCGGCCTGACGACCGTCTACCGTACGCTCGCCGCCCTGGTCCGGGCCGACCTCGTGCACGCCTTCGAGCGCAACGGGGAGACGGCCTACCGCATCTGCGACGAGGGCGAGCACTGCCATGTGGTGTGCCGCGCCTGCGGAGCGGTCACCGAGGTCGCCGCCTCCGCCCTGGAGCCCGCCCTGAGCGAGGGGTTCCGGATCGAGGAGATCTATGGGACCTGCCCGGGCTGCCGGCAGAGGTGAGCCGCCGGCCCGACGCGGCCCGCCCGGTCTCCGGCCTGCGTCACGCCGGATGCACCGGTCCGGTCAGCGCGGCCGGCGGGATCAGGCGTCGGTTGTCGCCGCCGATCACGAGCCGTACGGCGTGCGGGACCATGAGCGCGACGAAGCCGATGCCGCCGCTGACCGCGACGACCGTGCCGCGACATCGTCAGCACCAGCGCGGAGGCGGCCACGGCGCCGAACAGGACCCGGGGGAAGCGGATGTCCAGCACGATGAGCGCCTGAGGGCCGGTCGGCGCCTCGGTCACGAGCCAGGGCGGCAGCCGGTGACCGAGCATGCGGGCCACGTCGCCGAAGGCGATGGCGACCGGTCCGAGACCGACGGCGGCGACCAGCGAGAGGCCCAGCAGTGCCGACATCAGGGCCGACATCAGGGCCGGCGTGCCCAGGAAGGTCAGGCGGCCGGCCGGTGCCCGTCGTCGCGGCGCGCCGGGCGCCGCCACCGGCATCCTCATCGACCGGCTGGGCGTGACCGCGGTCTTCGTCGTCCTCGGCCTGATCATGGCGGTCGCCGATGGTGCCTGGCTGATCGCGGGCACCCGCATCCGCATCTTCGCCGATTCCGCGGGCTACGACGGTGCGCGGTCGGTGCGCGGTCGGTGCGAACCGGTCGCTGACCATCGCCCGCATCTGCAGAGGGCGAGCTCAGCGCTACGGGGTGCGGCCATGTCCGATTGAGCTAGACATGGTTATCATTTCCAATAGTCTGTGTCGTACACCGGTTTCATACCGCCGTCGTTCTGCACTCCATGGGAAGAACGACGGCATGAAGGTCCAGCTCAGGAGGGGGAGGCTCCTGACCGGTTCGGAGTGGCCGGCTACTGAGCCGACCGCGCACATGGTGCTCGCGCCGACATCGCCGTCGGCGACGGTCAAGCCCGGTCCGGCCTGCTGAGCAGATACGCCCGGCGGTCGTCCGCCGAACCGCTCCCTCAAGACGGCGGCCGCTCGCCCCACGATCGGCCCGACTCCCCTGACCTCACCACCGCGGTGTCCTCATATCAAGGAGAACCATGTCCTCCCCTCTCGACCGACGTCACTTCCTCCGCCAAGGAGCTTTGGCCGCTGTGGCTCTGGCTGCCGGGCCCGGCCTGATCACCGCCTGTTCCGCCGACGGTTCCACCGCGTCACCGAAGAGCGCTGCGGCTTCCGGAACACCTCGGGCCGGAGGTACTCTCCGGGCGGCTTTCGTCGGCGGCGGCGCGTCCGAGACCCTCGACTTCTTCAACGGCCCCACCCCGATGGACCTGGTACGGGCCCGCGCCTGGCACGGCACCCTGGGCAATCTCGACCCCTCCGCCGAGGACGGCGTCCGCTACGGGGTCCTCGAAGGCATCGACGTGTCCGAGGACCTGTCCACCTACACCCTGCGCCTTCGCCCCGGCGTCCGTTTCACCGACGGCTCCACGCTGACCTCGGCGGACGTCCTGCACTCCCTGGTGACCCTGGCGGCGGGCAGCAAGCTGCCGGTGTACCGGATGGCCTCGTCCAACTTCGACCTCGCCCGTGCGAAGGCCGACGGCGATCTCAAGGTGGTCCTGCCGACCGCTCGCCCGATCGCCGACGGCCGCCTGCTCCTGTGCCAGGGCAACTTCCTCGTCGTCAAGAACGGAACGAGGCAGTTCACCACCGGCATGCCGACGTGCGGGCCGTTCACGCTCACCGCGTTCACCGCCGGGCAGGGAGCCGCCTTCACCCGCAACGACGACTACTACGGCGCCGTCCTGGGGCAGGGACCCCACCTGGCCGGCCTGGAACTGCGTTCGATCGCCGACTCCGACGCCCGGGCCGGTGCGCTCACGAGCCGTGAGGTCGACTTCGCGCACGACCTCTCCCCCGTCACCGCCCGCACGCTGTCGGCCGACGAGAAGTTCGACCTGGTGCCCTCCAAGAGCCCTTACCTGGTGGGCCTGTCCTTCCGGATGAACATGAACGTCAAGCCGTTCGACGACGAACGGGTGCGCGAGGCGTTCAAACTCGCCGCGGACCGCGAGGCCATGGTGAGCACGGTGTTCTACGGCAACGCCACCGTGGGCAACGACCTGCCCTCCATGGGCTTTCCCGACTACGTGGAAGGGCTCGCGCAGCGGGCGCACGACCCGGAAAAGGCCCGCTCCCTGCTCAAGGCCGCGGGCGCCGAGGGGATGGAGATCGTGCTGACCACGGGGCCGGAGACCCCGGGCATGGTGGAGGTGGCGACCCTCTACGTCGAGAACCTGAAGAAGGTCGGGGTGAAGGCCTCGCTCAGGGAACTGCCGCCCGGACAGCTCTTCGCCGACTTCCCCGCCTATGCCCAGTTGCCGCTGGCCGCCTCGTACCAGGTGCCGGTCCCGGCGCTGTCGACCTACCAGATCGCCACGGCCGGTGGCGCGCCGTCGGCGTTCGGCTGGAAGCGCCCCGACGTCGACGCGCTCGTCTCCGCCTCCCGCGCGCAGAGCGACCCCGCAGAGGCGAAGAGGCTCGGAGGCGAGGCGCAGAAGAAGCAGTGGGAGGACGGCAACACGGTGATTCCGGTGTTCAAGCCCTACGTCAACGCTCAGGCCAAGGGGGTCACCGGCATCCAGGACGACCTCTTCGAGCAGTTCCCCGGCTTCTCCCGGGCCACTCTGACGTGAGCTGGATGCTCTTCCTCGGCCGCCGGCTCGCCGGCGCGAGCGTGCTGCTCGTGCTGCTGTCCGGCGCGGTGTTCGCCGCGACGGCCGTGCTGCCGGGGGATGCGGTCAGCGCGGTGGCGGGCACCGACGCCTCCATGGCCGAACGCGCTCAGGTCCGGGCCGCCCTCGGCCTGGACCGGCCGGTGGCCGAGCGCTACGCCCGATGGGCGCTCGGCGCGGCTCGCGGCGACCTGGGCACCGGGTTCGTCGGGCACCGGCCGGTCGTGGAGGTGCTGGCGGACCGGCTTCCCAACAGCCTGCTGCTGGCGGGCCTGACCTTGGTTCTCACCGTTCCGCTCGCGGTGCTGCTCGGCCTGTCGTCCGGGCTGCGGGCGGGCGGTACCGGCGATCGCCTGGTCTCCTCCCTGGCCCAGGTCGCGGCGGGGGTACCGGAGTTCGTGTCGGCGGCACTGCTGATCGCCGTACTGTCGGTGCATCTGGACCTGCTGCCACGGGTCTCCCTGGTGCCGCTGGGCGGCACCCCGCTCGACGCCCCCAAGGGTCTGGTACTGCCTGTGCTCACCCTCACCGCGGTCGCCCTGGCCACGGCCACCCGGCTGATCCGCGTCTCGGCGGCGGACGTGGCGGCCTCCCCGTACGTGGAGACGGCCCGGCTCAACGGGGTGCGCGGGACGCGCCTGGCCCTGCGTCACGTGCTGCCCAACGCCGCCGGGCCCGCCGTTCAGGCCCTCACCCTCATCACCGGCGTGCTGGTCGGCGGGGCCGTGGTCGTCGAGAGCGTCTTCGACTATCCCGGGATCGGCCGCGAGCTCCAGCAGGCCGTCGCGGCCAGGGACATCCCGATGGTGCAGGGCATAGCCACGGCCCTGGCCGCGGTGATGCTGCTGATCCTGCTGCTGGGCGACGTGTGCGGACGGCTGCTCGACCCGGTGGGCGGGGATCGGCGATGACGGGCGTCCTGATGCGGGCGAGACCGCTTCGGACGGGTGACCCTGCCGTGCGGCCGCGCCGCCGATGGCTGCCGTCGCTGGCCGGGACCGGGGCGTTGTTCGTGGTCGCGATCGCGCTGTGCGGGCCGCTGATCGCGCCGTACGGCCCGACCGAGCAGCTGGCGATGCCCTTTCAGCCACCGGACGGCGTCCATCGGCTGGGGACCGACGTCCTGGGCCGGGACGTGCTGAGCCGGGTGCTGTGGGGAGGGCAGGTGATCGTCCTGACCGGGGTCGCCGCGACGCTGGCCGCCGGGGTCGCGGGCATGGCCGCGGGCGTGCTGGCGGGGCTCGCCCCCCGCCGCGTCGGCGATCTCGTGTCGCGGCTCGTGGACGCCCTGGCGGTGCTTCCCGCGCTGTTGCTCATCCTCGTGCTGGCGGCCGGTTTCCCCGGCAGCGACCTGGCGGTCGTCGCCGCCGTCGCCCTGGCCACCACCCCGTTCTCGGTACGGGTGCTGCGCGCGGCCACCCGGCAGGTCGTCGTCACCGGCTACGCGGAAGCGTCCTACGCCCGCGGCGACAGCAGGTGGGCCGTGCTGCGCCACGACATCCTGCCCAACATCGCCGGACTAGCACTGGCGGACACGGCCCTGCGGCTGGTCGCGTCCGTGCACCTCACCGCCACCGCCGGTTTCCTCGGTCTCGGCCGCGGCGCACCGGCTCCGAACTGGGGACGCATGATCAACGAGAACATCCCCGGCGCCCCCCTGACGGTCGCCCCCTTCCTGGCACCCACCCTGCTGATCGTGCTGCTGTCGGTCTGTATCGGCCTGCTGGCCGACTGGTTCGCCGACACGGCCTCCGGGGAGGGGCGATGAACACCGTGAACAGCGAGGAACTGCTCCGCGTCACGGGGCTGACGCTGGCCCCGATCGGCGGCGGTCCCCCCGTGCTGCGGGAGGCGACGCTGACCCTCGCCCCCGGACGGGTGCTGGGGGTCGTCGGAAGGTCCGGCTCCGGCAAGAGCAGCCTGGCGCTGAGCCTGCTCGGACACGTACGCCCCGGCCTGGAACGACGCTCCGGCACGGTGCGGGTGGCCGGCCTCGATCCGTTCGACCGGTCCGGAGCTCGCCGTCTGCGTGGCCGGGTGGTGTCGTTCATGGGCCAGGATCCGGCCGCCTCCCTCAACCCGGCGCTGCGGATCGGGGACCAGGTCGTCGAGGCGGTACGGCTGCGCTCCCCCGGCTCCCCCGGCTCCCCCGGCCCCTCCGATGTCGCCGGACAGGTCCGGTCGCTGCTGTCGTCGGTGCGGCTGCCGGCCGACAGGGCGTTCCTGCGACGCCGTCCCCATCAGCTCTCCGGCGGGCAGGCGCAGCGGGTGGCCCTGGCCGCCGCCCTGGCGGGCAGCCCGCGATTGCTGGTCCTGGACGAGCCGACGGGCAGTCTGGACGCCGTGCTGGCCCACCAGATGCGTCAACTGCTGAGCGAGCTGGTGCGCGACGGCGACCGCGCGGCGGTGCTGGTCAGTCACGACCCGGACTGGGTCGCGGCGCTGGCGGACGAGGCGATCCGGCTGGAGGACGGGCGGATCGCCTCATCCGGTTCTCCGCGGACGGTACTGCCGGTCGGCTCGCACGTCACCGCGTCCGCCGAACGTGAGGACGGCGAAGCCGCCCGCACGGTCGCCACCAAGGACCAGGGCGAGCTGCGGGTACGCGACCTGTCGGCCGCGCACGGCCGTACGACCGTCCTGCGCGGGGTCTCACTGACCGTCCCCGCCGGCACGTGCACGGCCGTGGTGGGGGCGTCCGGCTCCGGCAAGAGCACCCTTGCGCGCTGCCTGGTCGGCCTGCACCGCGCGACGCGGGGCACGGCCGGCTGGAGGGACGGGCCCGACGGGCCGCCCGCCGCTTCGGGGCGCGGCCGCGCGGTGCAGCTGGTGGCCCAGGACTCCCGCGGAGCGCTCAATCCACGCGAGTCGGTGCGGACCGCGCTGACACGTCCGCTGACCGGCCTGCGGGGCATGGCGACCACCGAGGCCGCCGCCGAAGCCGGCCGGATCCTCGGGCTGGTCGGCCTGGCGCCGGCGTTCCTGTCACGCCGGCCGGGCGAGCTGTCCGGCGGTGAGCGCCAGCGGGTCAACCTGGCGCGAGCCCTGGCCGGTGCGCCCAAGGTACTGGTCTGTGACGAGATCACCTCGGCCTTGGACCCGCAGATCGCATCCGACGTCCTGAACCTGCTGACCTCGCTGCGCCGGACACTGGGACTGACGGTGTTGCTGGTGACCCACGACCTGACCGAGGCGGCGCGGTACGCGAACCAGGTCGTCGTCCTGGACGGCGGGCGGGTGATCGAGTCGGGTCCGCCGGACCGGGTCTTCGCCCGGCCGGAGCACGCGGTGACACGGGAACTGGTCGGCTGTTCCCGTATGAGCCCGGTATGAGCCCGATATGAGCCCGGTAGAGACCCGGTGTGCTCGCGGCAGACAGGTGCGTGCACCCGTTGCCGCCGGCCGGGCTCCGCACGGTGGCCGCCACACCGCCGGCAACCACGACCTGCCCACCTTCGGCGTCATCCGGCTCACCCGCGAGGCGAAAACGACAGGCCACCGCATCACCGAGACCGGCAGCCAGGCCATCCCCGAAATCGGAGCCCTCGTCACATGACCCACCCCCCCCTCACGCCAAGGCCCGCGGCAGCCCGACATGTCCGGCACACCCGCTCCACACAGCGTCCCCGCCCTCCCCGAAAACCTCGACACTCCCGACATCCCCGACGGCCCCGACACCGTCCCGGGCACGGCCGGATCGGATGCCCTCGGAGTGCCACCGTTGCGCGGCCTCCTGCGCCAGGTCCGGGGGCGTCTCTCCTTGGCCGTCGCTCTGCAGGCCGCCGGCGCGCTGACCGGAGTCGTTCCCTTCATCGCCGTCGCCCGGATCGCCGTCCACCTCACCGGCGACTCCCCTGCTCGCGGCGACGACCTTTGGCCCCTGGTCACCCTGGCGTGCCTGTCCGGTCTCGCGGCCTTGCTGCTGGGATTCGCCGCCGGGGCGGTCAGCCATCTGGCCGACAACGACCTGCAACTCGCGTTGCGTCGCCGGCTGGCCGAGCACACCGGCCGCCTGCCACTGGGGTGGGTCACCTCCAGGGGCGCGGGAGAGATCAAACGCGCCGTGCAGGACGACGTGCACGCGCTGCACACGCTCGTCGCCCACACCCTTCTCGATGTCACCACCGCCCTGACCGCCCCGCTTCTCGCGCTGGCCTACCTGTTCACCGTCGACTGGCGGCTCGCGCTGCTCAGCGTGCTGCCCCTGGCCCTGGGTGCCTACCTGTTCAGCCGGGCCATGGCCGGAGCGGCGGCGCAGATGGCCGAGTACGGAGCGGCCCTGGGCCGCATCTCCTCGGCCGCCGTGGAGTTCTCCAACGGCATCGCCGTCCTGAAGACCTTCGGCCGCGGCCATAAGGTCCACGAACGCTTCCTGTCCGCCACCGACGGCTTCTCCGACTTCTTCACCTCCTGGGTCCGCACCACGCTGGTCACCTCCACCGCGGCCCTGCTCGTCGTCTCCCCGGTCGTCGTCCTGCTCCTGCTCACCGTGGCGGGAGCCGTGTTCGTCACCGCTGGATGGACGACCGCCGCCGACCTCGTGGCGTTCGTCCTCCTCGGACCGGTCATCGCCGCTCCCATGGGCCTGGTCGGTCCCCGGATCCAGCAGATCCGGGCCGGTCAGGCCGCCGCCACGCGCATCTCCGCGCTGCTCGCCACCCCCGTCCTGCCACAGAGCCCGGCACCCGCCCTCCCGCAGGGCTCCCGCATCTCGATGCGCGAGGTGTCCTTCTCCTACGACGGCCGCACCGACGTCCTGAGCGGCATCGACCTCGACCTGGAACCCGGTACCGTCACCGCGCTCGTCGGTCCCTCCGGATCGGGCAAGTCCACCCTCGCCTCACTGCTCCTGCGTTTCCACGACGTCACGGCGGGCGCCGTCACCATCGGAGGTGCCGATGTCCGCGACATACCCACCACCGAGCTCTACCGCCATGTCGGCTTCGTCCTGCAGGACGTGCGGCTGCTGCGGGCCTCCGTCGCCGACAACATCCGCCTGGGCCGCCCCTCCGCCGGCGACGACGAGGTCGAGCAGGCCGCCCGCGCCGCCCAGATCCATGAGCGGATCACCGAACTGCCCGCCGGTTACGCCACCGAGGTCGGCACCGGCGTCTCCTTCTCCGGCGGCGAGCGGCAACGCCTGTCCATCGCCCGTGCCCTGCTCGCCGACGCCCCCGTCCTCGTCCTGGACGAGGCCACCGCCTACGCCGACCCCTACTCCGAGGCGCTCATCCAGGATGCCTTGTCCACCCTTGCCGCCGGTCGCACGTTGCTCGTCATCGCCCACCGGCTGGCGACCGTCCGCCACGCCGACCGGATCGTGGTGCTGGACGGCGGGCGGATCGTCGAGCAGGGCCGCCATGCGGACCTGCTGGCCGCCGAGGGCCGCTACGCCCGGCTGTGGAGAGCCCAGGAGGCGGCACAGGCCGCCGGCCAGACAGCACCCGCCCTCACCGCGCCGGTCGCGCCGGTCGCGCCGGCCGCGCCGGTCCTCATGGAACCGACCGTTCACGACGACCCCGACGCCTCCCCGGAGAGAACCTCGCGATGATCCGCCATCTCTACCGTGTCCTCGGACCCGAGGGATCCGGTTTCCTGAACCGTCTCCTCGTCGTACTGGCGGGTGCCGCCGTCCTCCAAGGTCTCGCCTTCGCCCTGCTGGTGCCGGTGCTGCGTGCCCTGCTCGGCGAGAGGCCGGGCGAGGTGTGGCCGTGGCTCGCCGCCCTGACCGTCTGTTCACTGGCCTACGCCGTCCTCCAGGCCGTCGCCCTGAGCGGTGGCTTCACCGTCGGTTCCCGGCTGTCGCGGGTACTGCACCGGCGACTCGCCGACCGCGCCCTCGACCTGCCCATCGGCTGGTTCACCCCCGGGCGGGCCGCCGAACTCAGCCGCCTGGCCGCCCAGAACGTCATCCAGGTGATGAACATGCCGGCGCACCTGCTGCGTCCGCTGACCGCATCGGTGCTCACCCCGCTCACCATCGTGGCCGCCACCTTCCTCTTCGACGCCCGGGTGGCGCTCGTGCTGCTGCTGTGCGCGCCGGTGCTGCTGGTGGTCCACCTGTGGAGCACCTCGGTGATGAGCAGGCTGGATCGGGGACGCGACGGGGCGATCGGCGAATCGGCCGACCGCGTCCTGGAGTTCGCGCAGAACCAGCCGGCCCTGCGCGCCTTCGGCCGGACCGCCGACGGCTACGGCGCACTCGACGACGCCCTGGTGGCGCAGTCGCGCGCCGACCGCCGGTTGATTCACCGCGGCGTACCGGGCCTGGTCGCCTTCGCCTTCGCCACCCGCACGGTCTTCGCCCTCCTGCTGGCCTTGGGGGTCTCCTGGGCCCTGGGCGGTTCCCTGGACGTGCCGACCCTGCTGGCCCTGCTCGTGCTCGTCGGCCGCCTCACCGACAGCCTGTCCAGCGCGGCCGACCTGGGCGCGGGGATGCGGATCGCCCGCAACGGCCTGGAACGGCTGGACGCCGTACTGCGCTCGCGGCCGTTCCCGCGACCGGCCGAACCCCGGCTGCCGCAGGGAGCCGACGTGGAGTTCGACAACGTCGGCTTCACCTACCCGCAGGACACCGTGAAAGACACCGTGAAAGACACCGTGAAAGACACCGTGCAAGGCACGGGGCAGACCGGGGGGAACGCCTTCACCTCTCCCACCGACCCGGGGACCGGGTTGCTCTGCGAGGTGAGCTTCCGCATTCCCGAACGCAGCATGACCGCTCTCATCGGGCCCTCCGGCGCCGGCAAGACCACCGTCGCCCGGCTGCTGGCCCGCTTCTGGGACGCCACCGACGGCACGGTCCGCATCGGCGGGGTCGACGTCCGCGACATCTCCTCCGAGGACCTGGCCGCGACCGTCTCGATCGTCTTCCAGGACGTCTACCTCTTCGAGGGCACGATCGAGGACAACGTCCGCATCGGGAACCCGGACGCCGACGAGGAGCGACTGCGCCGCGCCGCGGCCATGGCCGGCCTGGACCGGGTGGTGGAGGAACTGCCCGACGGCTGGGCCACCAGAGTCGGCGAGGGCGGCACCGCCCTGTCCGGCGGACAGCGCCAGCGTGTCTCCATCGCCCGCGCCCTGCTCAAGGACGCACCGATCCTCATCCTGGACGAGGCGACCGCGGCACTCGACCAGGAGAACGAGGCGGTGCTCACGTCCACGGTCCAGGCCCTGGCCGCCGAGAAGACACTGCTCGTCATCACCCACCGCCTCAGTACCGTACTCGCCGCCGACCAGGTCCTCGTCATGGAGGACGGGCGAATCACCGAACGCGGCACGCACGCCCGGCTCGCCGCAGCCGACGGCACCTACGCCGCCTTCTGGCGACAGCGCGCCAACGCGGACGGCTGGCGGCTGGAGATGACCCCGTGACCCCGGCGGCTCTGACCGGCGCATCCACCGAAGCACGAGACCACCACACGGCAAGGGGCACGACGACCGCCAGGCGATCCGAAGCATGGGCGGACCGGGCGCGAGCCGTACCCGCCCTCACCTGAGCGGTCCAGCTCGACGCGCCGGACGATCCGGCCCGCGCGGCGGTGTACCTGGCCAGGGCCGGTCTCGGCGAGCAGTACGTCGTCTACGAGCACGCCGGATTGGTACTTCGCGGCCGGTCGCGCCGTCACGCCCGTCGTGGACGCACGAGGTCGTCGCCCGCGCCGACGGACGCACGTGGAGCGCGGCCACCGAAGGCCGGCCGCGCGCCTACCGGGCAAGGGATATGCCCATCAGGCCTCTTCGAAAGGCGCCGGGTGGAACACCAGGGTGATCTGGCACGATATGGCGCATGTCTGAGCTCCGAACCGGCCCGCGGGACGCGCGGATCGACAACGAGAGTCCGGTTCCCCCCGATTCCTGGGGCCGTCGAGGCTCCGGCGGTGCCCTGCCGTGGGGGTTCGCGCTCGTCATCGTGGCGCTGGTGGCGGGCCGGCTGCTGCTGACCCCGCATCTGACGGCACCGGCCCTGCAGACCTGGGCCACGATCTTCGTGGCGATCTGCGTGCAGGCGCTGCCGTTCCTGGTCTTCGGCGTGGCCCTGTCGGC
>NZ_JBITFY010000047.1:0-11679 GCF_044456585.1 Streptosporangium sp. NPDC050855 | reverse complement strand
ACCCGACCAACCCCCCACACCCCCACCACATGACGCGCCACCAAACCCCCCAACACCCCCGTACCACCAGTGATCAACACCGCACCATCCGGGTCCAGGGTGATCTCGTCGGGGACCGCGCTCACCCGGGCCAGTCTCGGCGCGTGGAAGGTTCCTCCGCGTACCGCGAGCTGCGGTTCGTCGGACGGCAGTACCGCGGGGAGCTCCGCACCCTCCTCGAGGTCCAGCAGGGTGAACAGGCCGGGGTGCTCCTCCTGGGCCGAACGCACCAGCCCCCACACCGCCGCGCCCACCGGATCGGCGATCTCACCGTCGCCCACCGACACCGCGCCGCTGGTCACCACCGTCAGGCGCGACGACGCCGACCGCTCGTCGGCCAGCCACCCCTGGATCGCCTCCAGCGCCTCCCCGATGGCCTCCCGCACCGACGACAGCGGATCGGCGCCGCCCCGCGCGATCCGCTTCACCACCGCGACACCCTCCCCCTCCCCCGTCACCGGCGTCCACTCCACCCGGAACAGGAAGTCGGGAGAATCGGCCGCGCGGAGCTGCCGTTCGGAGACCGCCCGCAGGGTGAGGGACTCGACCGAGGCCACCGGCTCCCCGGTCTCGTCGGCGAGGTCCAGGGTCAGTGAGTCCGGTCCTGACGGCGTCAGCCGTACGCGCAGGGTGCTCACCCCGGCGGACCGCAGCGACACCCCCGCCCAGGAGAACGGCAGCCGGACCTCGTCCGCCCGCTCCGGTGCGGCCGCGCCGCCCGCGTGCAGGGCGGCGTCCAGGAGTGCCGGGTGCACGCCGAACCGTTCGGCCTCGGCCCGGAACGGCTCGGAGAGGGCGACCTCGGCGTAGACGTCGTCCCCGTGCCGCCAGACGGCTCGCAACCCCTGGAAGACCGGGCCGTAGGCGTATCCCCGCTCGGCCAGCCGCTCGTAGAAACCGTCGATCTCCACCGGTTCGGCACCGGCCGGGGGCCAGGCGGCCATGGTCGCGCGCGGCTCCGGGGAACCCGGGGCGAGCAGGCCGGAGGCGTGACGGACCCACGCCTCGTCCGTCTCCTCCGGCCGCGAGTGCACCGCCACGGTACGCAGGCCCGCGCCGTCCGCCGCGCCCACGACCACCTGTATCCGGCGTCCGCCGTGCTCGGGCAGGACAAGTGGTGCTCCCAGGGTGAGTTCCTCGAGCCGGCGGCAGCCGACCCGCTCACCGGCCTGACACGCCAGTTCCACGAAGGCGGTGCCGGGCAGCAGCACCGTGTCCAGCACGACGTGGTCCGCGATCCACGGCTGGGCGTCCCGGGACAGGCGACCGGTCAGCACCAGGCCGTCCCCCTCGGCCAATGACACCACCGCCCCCAGCAGCGGATGCCCCGCCGACGACAACCCCGCACCCGACAGATCCGTCTGCCCCGTCGGCTCCAGCCAGTACCGCTGCCGATCGAAGGCGTACGTCGGCACGTCCACCGGACGTGCCCCGTCACCACCCGTGGTCTCGAAGTAGGCCGCCCAGTCGACCTGCGTCCCGGCCACGAACGCACCGGCGACGGCGCTCACCACCGTCTCGGGCTCGGGCCTGTCCCCGCGCAGCAGTGGGAAGAACGACGTCTCGGCCAGGCTGTCCTGACCCATGGCCGACAGCACCCCGTCCGGGCCCAGCTCGATGAACCTGCCGATCCCCAGCGAGGCCGCATGCGTCAAAGCGTCGGCGAAACGAACCGCACCCCGCACCTGGTCGGCCCAGTAATCGGCCGAGAACTCCGTCACCGGCTCACCGGTCAGGTTGGAGATCACCGGGATCGAGGGGGACCGGTAGGTCAAACCCTCGGCGATGCGGTGGAAGTCCCGCAGCATCGGCTCCATCCGGGCCGAATGAAAGGCATGGCTCACGCGCAGACGACGGCTCTTACGTCCCCGGGAGGTGAGCGTGTGCGCCAAGGCGGTGACGGGTTCCTCATCACCGGAGACGACCACCGCCTGGGGGCCGTTGACCGCTGCGATCGACACGCCGTCGGTGAGAAGCTCCGACACCTCCTGCTCGGTGGCCTGAAGCGCGATCATCACCCCACCGGCAGGGAGTTCCTGCATCAACCGACCCCGTGCCGCCACCAGCGCGCACGCATCCTCCAGCGACATCACCCCGGCCACATGAGCCGCCGCCAGCTCACCCACCGAATGCCCCACCACGACATCCGGCCGCACACCCCACGACTCCAGCAACCGGAACAAGGCCACCTCGAGCGCGAACAACCCGGCCTGAGCGAACACCGTCCGATCAAGCACCCCGTCCTCGGAGGCGAACACCACCTCCCGCACCGAAGGAACGTGCAGGTGCCCATCCAGCAGGGACGTGGTCTCGTCGAAAGCACGGGCGAACACCGGGAAGGACCCGTACAACTCCCGCCCCATCCCCACCCGCTGCGAACCCTGGCCGGTGAACAGGAACCCCGACCCGTCCGGCTCGGCCGTCCCGGTCAGCACCCCGGCCGTCCCACGCCCGGCGGTCAGGGCGTCCAGGCGCTCCGCCAGTTCCGTACGGTCCCGTCCCAGCACCACCGCACGGTGCTCGAACACCGAACGGCCCCTGGCCAGCGACCAGCCCACGTCCACCGGATCGGCGTCCACCAGTTCCGGCAGCCGTTCCACCAGCCTGTCCAGCGCTCCCGGAGAACGCGCCGACACCACCCACGGCACCACCGGCACGTCCCCACGCTCGACCGGTACCTCGGTCACCGGTTCCTGCTCCAGGATCACGTGGGCGTTCGTCCCGCTGAAGCCGAAGGAGGAGACGCCCGCGCGGCGCGGCGCCCCGGTCTCGGGCCACGGCATCGACGAGGTGGGCAGCGCTATCCCCCCGCCGGCCCACTCCACGTGAGGGGTGGGGTTCTCGGCGTGGAGCGTACGGGGGAGGATGCCGCGCCGCATGGCCATGACCGTCTTGATGACCCCGGCGACACCGGAGGCGGCCAGGGTGTGACCGGTATGGGATTTGAGCGTGCCGAGCCAGAGCGGCCGGCCGGCGGGACGCTCAGCGCCGTAGGTCGCCATGAGCGCGCGGGCCTCCACCGGATCGCCGAGCGGCGTACCGGTGCCGTGGGTCTCGACCATGTCGATGTCCGCGGCGGTCAGCCCGGCGTTCGCGAGCGCCAGCCGTACGACCTGCTGCTGGGCGACGCCGTTGGGCGCGGTGAGGCCGTTGGACGCGCCGTCCTGGTTGAGCGCGGAACCCCGGACGACCGCCAGCACCCGGTGGCCGTTGCGCCGGGCGTCGGAGAGCCGTTCCAGCACCACGATGCCCACGCCCTCGGCCATGCCCATGCCGTCGGCGTCGGCGGAGAAGGCCTTGCACCTTCCGTCGGGGGAGAGCACGCGCTGGCGGCTGAGCTCCACGAACGAACCCGGGGTGGACAGTACGGTGACGCCACCGGCCAGGGCGAGGGAGCAGTCCGACTGGCGCAGGGCCTGGCAGGCCAGGTGGAGTGTGACCAGCGAGGTCGAGCAGGCCGTGTCGACGGTGATGGCGGGGCCTTCGAGCCCGAGCGTGTAGGCGATCCGTCCCGAGGCGATGCTGGGCACGACGCCGGTCGCGACGTGTCCTTCGACGTTCGCCGGCGCCTGCTGGAACAGCGGGCCGTACTGGTGGTGGTTGATGCCCACGAAGACGCCGGTCCGGCTGCCGCGCAGCGAGGACGGGGCGACCCCGGCCCGTTCGATCGCCTCCCAGGAGGTCTCCAGCAGCAGCCGCTGCTGCGGGTCCATCGCCAGCGCCTCACGCGGCGAGATCCCGAAGAACGCGGCGTCGAACCGGTCGGCGTCGTCGAGGAAGCCCCCGGTACGCGTGTAGGACGACCCCGACGCGTCGGGGTCGGGGTCGTACAGGTTCCCGAGGTCCCAGCCCCGGTCGGCGGGGAAGTCACCGGCCGCCTCGCGGCCCGCGGCGACGAACTCCCACAGGTCCTCGGGGGAGCGCACGCCTCCGGGGAGGCGGCACGCCATCGCGACGATCGCGATCGGCTCCCGGTGGCCGTCCTCGACCTCCTTCAGCCGCCGGTTGGCCTTGCGCAGCTCACCGGTGACGCGCTTGAGATATTCGCGCAGCCTGTCTTCGTCCGCCACTGCGGCTCCTCCCCTGTTCCTACGCGCCGAGTTCGCGGTCGATGAGGTCGAAGATCTCGTCGTCGGTGGCCGACGTGAGGTCCTGGTCGTCACCGTCCCCGTCCGGAGCCCGGTTCTCGTCGTTCAGCCTCGCCAGCAGCGCGGACAACCGTTCGGCGACGAGCGAGCGCTCACCGTCGCCCAGGGCCGCGACCGCGGCCTCCAGCCTGTCGAGTTCGGCGTGCACCGACGGCTCGTCCCCCAGGAGCAGCGACCGCAGGTGCGCTGCCAGCGCCGCCGCGTTCGGATGCTCGAACACCATCGTCACCGGCAGGCGCAGGCCGGTCGCGGCGTTGAGCCGGTTGCGCAGCTCCACCGCGGTCAGGGACTCGAAGCCGAGTTCCTTGAACGCCCGGTCCACGCCGATCGCCTGGGGCGAGGCGTACCCCAGCGCCTCGGAGACGTGGGTGGTCACCAGGCGCAGCAGCTCCCGCTCCTGCTCGGCGGGCGGCATCGCGGCCAGGCGCCGGGCGAACGTCCCGTCCGGGGCACCGGTCTCCTCCACGGTCCGCCGGACGCCGACGAGCTCGGCGAGCAGGGGCCGGGAGCGGGCCGAGGTGAAGGTCGAGGTGAAGACCTCCCAGTCCACGTCGGCGACGGCGGCGAAGGCCGGGCGTTCGGCGAGGACGCGCTCCAGCCTGTCCAGGGCGGTCCCGGGGTCGAGGAACGGCAGACCCTGGCGGCGCAGGCGTTCCTCGTCGACCTCCTCGGGAAGGCGGTCGCTGTCCCAGACCCCCCAGGCGACGGAGATCGGCGCGTGCCCGTGACGGCTCCTGCCGTACGCGGCGTAGGCGTCGAGGAAGGCGTTCGCCGCGGCGTACGCGCCGTGGTCACCGCTGCCCCAGACTCCCGCGATGGAGGAGAACAGGACGAAGGCGTCCAGGTCGTCGTGGTCGAGCAGCTCGTCCAGGTGCACGGCTCCGTTCACCTTGGCGGCCGTCGCCTCGGCGAACTCCGCGACCGTGGTCTCGGCCAGCGAGGCCAGGCGCGCGGCGCTCGCGGCGTGTACCACCGTGCGCAGGACGTGCCCCTGGGAGCGGAGCCGGTCGAGGAGGGAGGCGACCTCCGCGCGGTCGGCGACGTCGCAGCTCACGATCTCGACGGTGACGCCCAGCTCACCGAGCTCCCGCTCCAGCTTCGCCGCCCCTTCCGCGGCGGGCCCGCGGCGACCGGCCAGGACGAGGTGCTCGGCGCCGCGTCCCGCGAGCCAACGGGCGATGTGGGGTGCCAGCGCGCCGGTGCCACCGGTGATGAGCGCGCTGCCGGAGGTCCGGAACCCGGCGGGAGCGGTGATCGGTGCCCTGACCAGGCGCCGTACCAGGATGCCCGTGTCGCGGATCGCGACCTGGTCCTCCTCGTCGAGTCCCGCCAGTACGCCGCAGAGCCCGTCCCAGGCGGTCGCGTCCGGTGCGCCGGGCAGGTCCACCAGTCCGCCCCAGGTCCGGGGGTGTTCCAGTGCGGCCACCCGCCCGAGGCCCCAGGTCTCGGCCTGGACGGGCCGCCGGACCGGGTCGTCCGGGCCGGTGGAGACGGCGCCGGAGGTGACCGACCACAGCGGGGAGGTCCATCCGGTGCCGGCCAGCGCCTGGATCAGGGTCAGCGTCCCCGCCACGCCGCCGGGGACGGCCGGGTGCCGGGGGTGGGGGCGTTCGTCGAGGGCGAGCAGGGAGAGCAGACCGGCCGGTTCGGCATGCTCGGCCAGCCTCCGGGTGAGCGTGTCGCGGTCGTCCGTACCGCCGACGGTGAGGACCGTGGGCCGGGCGCCGTGCCGTTCGAGCGCCTCCGTGGCCGCCCCGACGAGGTCGTGGTCGTGGTCCCCGGGGACGACCAGCAGCCAGTCACCGGACAGGGCGCCGGTCGCGGGGGACGAGGCCGCGGGCCGCCAGGCGATGTCGTATCCCCAGGTGTCCGTGACCGGGGCCTCACCGCGATCGGACGGCAGCAGCCAGTAGCGTTGGCGTTGGAAGGGGTAGGTCGGCACGTCCAGATACGGCGGCGCGTCACCGAAGGCCGGACTCCAGTCGACCTCGACACCGTGCACGTGCGCCTCGCCCAGCGACAACAGGACCCGCTCCATGCCGCCCTCGTCACGGCGCAGCGTGCCCACCGCGACCCCCTCGACCCCGGCCGCCTGAAGACTCTGCTCGATCCCGATCGTCAACACCGGATGCGCACTCATCTCCGCAAAGACCCGATGCCCCCGGCCCGCCAGCAACGACACGGCCTGCTCGAACCGCACC
Source organism: Streptosporangium sp. NPDC050855 (assembly GCF_044456585.1). NCBI lineage: Bacteria > Bacillati > Actinomycetota > Actinomycetes > Streptosporangiales > Streptosporangiaceae > Streptosporangium > Streptosporangium sp. NPDC050855. The sequence continues at coordinate 5,291 of NZ_JBITFY010000047.1, read as the reverse complement.
GCATGACGCAGGTTGTCCACCCAATACGCAGCATTCAACCCGGCGGTATCGAACACCCGCCCGTGCAACGTCGATGCGAACGGCACCCGAGACGACCGCGGCACGATGCCCGCCAACTCCCCCAGCAGACGTGATCTGAGCCGCTCCACCTGCGGAGAATGCGAGGCGTAATCCACCGCGATCCGCCGCGCCCTGATCTCCCGCGCGTCGCAATACGCCAGGAGTTCCTGCAGCGCCTCGGGCTCTCCCGACACGACCGTCACCTCGGGGCCGTTGTGCGCGGCGATCGACAACCGCTCCCCCCACCCCCCGATCAACACCTCGGCGCGTTGGGCGGACACTCCCAGCGACACCATGCCGCCCTGGCCGGCCAGCGCCCCCAGCGCGCGGCTGCGCAACGCCACCACCCGCGCACCGTCCTCCAACGAGAGTGCCCCGGCCACACAGGCCGCCGCGATCTCCCCTTGTGAATGCCCCACCACCGCCGCAGGCCGCACCCCGAACGACTCCCACACCTGCGCCAGGCCCACCATCACCGCCCACAACGCGGGCTGCACCACCTCCACCCGCTCCAACGACACCTCCCCCCGCAACACTTCTTCGAGGGAGAAGTCGACATACGGCTCCAACGCCCCAGCACACTCCGCGATGCTCTGTGCGAACACCGGCGAGGACTGCAGCAGTTGCGCACCCATCCCTGCCCACTGCGCACCCTGACCGGGAAAAACGAACACCACCCCGGCGTCCGCACCCGCCAGCACCCGGCCCCGCACCTGACGATCCCCCACCACCACCGCACGATGATCGAACCGCGCCCGACCCGACACCAACACCCGACCCACACCCGCCACAACCCCCGCAGGCCACGAACGCCCACCCACCAACGCCACCTGATCGGCCAACGCCTCCACCGACCGACCCGACACCACCAACGGCACCGAACCAGAGCCATCACCACCGGTACTCACCACCGGCTCAACCGGACCCTGCTCCACGATCACATGCGCATTCGTGCCGCTGGCGCCGAAGGAGGAGACCCCCGCCCGCCTGGGCCGACCCTCGTCGGGCCAGTTCCGCGCCTCGGTCAGCAGTTCCAGGGGACCCGCCGACCAGTCCACGTGCGGCGACGGCTCGTCCACGTGCAGGGTCCGCGGCAGCACGCCCTCACGCATCGCCATCACCATCTTGATCACACCCGCCACACCGGCAGCCGCCTGGGTATGACCGATGTTCGACTTCACCGACCCCAGCCACAACGGCCGATCCCGCCCCTGGCCGTACGCCGCCGACAACGCCTGCGCCTCGATCGGGTCACCCAGCGTCGTCCCCGTACCGTGGGCCTCCACCGCGTCCACGTCCGACGGCTCCAGACCCGCACCGGCCAGTGCCGACCGCACCACCCGCTCCTGCGCCAGGCCGTTCGGAGCGGTCAACCCGTTCGACGCACCGTCCTGGTTCACCGCGCTGCCCCGCACCACCGCCAGCACCCGATGACCGTTACGCAACGCGTCCGACAACCGCTCCACCACGAGCACGCCCGCGCCCTCCGACCAGCCCGTGCCGTCGGCCGTGGCGGAGAACGGCTTGCACCGGCCGTCGGGGGCCAGGCCACGCTGGCGGCTGAACTCGATGAACGGGGTCGGCGTGGGCATCACGGTGACCCCGCCGACCAGGGCCAGCGAGCACTCTCCCTGGCGCAGCGCGGTGGAGGCGAGGTGCAGGGCGACGAGCGAGGTGGAGCAGGCCGTGTCGACCGTGATCGCCGGTCCTTCCAGGCCGAAGGTGTAGGCGACCCGCCCGGTGGCGATGCTGCCGACGTTCCCGGACAGGAGATGACCTTCGAGCTCCGGCGGAAGACCGCGGGGGTCGGTGACGTAGTCGTGGTACATCACGCCCGCGAAGACGCCGGTGTCGCTGCCGCGCAGCGAGGACGGGTCGATGCCGGCCCGTTCGATCGCCTCCCAGGAGGTCTCCAGCAGCAACCGCTGCTGCGGGTCCATCGCCAGCGCCTCACGCGGAGAGATCCCGAAGAACTCCGCGTCGAAATCACCGGCGTCGTGAAGGAAGCCGCCGGAGCGGGCGTAGCTGGTGCCCCGGTGGTCGGGGTCGGGATGGTAGACGGCGGGCCAGCCGCGGTCGGCGGGGAAGTCCCCGATCGCGTCCCGTCCCGCGAGGACGAGGTCCCACAGGTCCTCCGGGGAGCGGACCCCACCGGGGAAGCGGCACGCCATCCCCACGATCGCGACGGGCTCACCGGCCGGAGCCGGACGGGCCGGGCGGGGGCGTTCGGGCTTGCCCTTCCGCAGGTACGCGGCCAGCGCCTCGGGGGTCGGATGGTCGAACACCACGGTGGCCGGAAGCCTCAGCCCGGTCACCTGGTTCAGCCGGTTGCGCATCCGTACCGCGAGCAGCGAGTCGAATCCGAGGGACTTGAACGTGGTGTCGGTCCTGATCCCGTCCGTGCCGGAGTGGCCCAGGACGTCGGCCACCTGCGCGCGTACCAGGTCGAGGAGTTCGCGTTCGGTGAGGTCGTCGATCGCGGGGGCCGTAGGGGCGGCATGCCGTACGGGAGCGCGCACGAGGTCGCGCAGCAGCGGCGTGACCGTCGCTCCGGCCGGTCGGCGGCGCGCCGAGGTGTCCAGCCGCGCGGGGACGATCACCGGTGTGCCCGTGGCGAGGGCGGCGTCGAACAGTTCCAGGGCCTCCGGCGTCGGCATCGCGGTGACGCCGTTCTCGGCCCACCAGGTGACCTCGCTCTCCCGGAGGTCGCCGGTGAGGGCGCTGCGCTGCGCCCATGCCCCCCAGACCAGCGACGTGGCCGGCAGCCCGAGGTCGTGGCGGTGCCGGGCGAGGGCGTCGACGTAGGCGTTGGCGGCGGCGTAGCTCGCCTGGCCGGGTGCCCCCAGGGTGCCGGACAGCGAGGAGAACAGGACGAACGCCGACAGGTCGTGCCCGCGGGTGAGCTCGTGCAGGTTCAGGGCGGCGTGGGCCTTCGGCCGCATGACCGCGTCCAGGCGTCCGGCGTCGAGAGCGTCGACCAGGGCGTCGTCGAGGACGGCGGCGGTGTGCACGACCGCCTTCAGGTCCGTGACCCGCTCCAGGAGGGTGGCGAGCGCGGCGCGGTCGGAGATGTCGCAGGCGGCCACGGTGACGTCGGCGCCCAGCGCGCACAGCTCCGCGACGAGGTCAGCCGCGCCGGGGGCGTCGGGACCGCGACGGCTGACGAGGAGCAGACGGCGGGCGTCGTGCCGGTCGACGAGGTGGCGGGCGATCCGCCCGCCGAGGGTCCCGGTCCCCCCGGTGATCAGTACGGTGCCGTCGAGGTCCAGCGGACCGTCGGGGACGGGCTGCTCGGCCCTGGCCAGCCGGGGGACGAGCGCCTTCCCGTCGCGGATCGCCAGCTGCGGCTCGTCCGGAAGCAGGGCGGGCGGGTCCTCACCGGCGAGGTCCACCAGGACGAACCGGTCGGGGTGCTCGGACTGGGCCGAACGCAGCAGCCCCCACACGGGCGCGTGCTCCAGGTCGGTCGTCTCGCCGGGCGTGCCCGTGACGACCGCGCCGCGCGTCAGCACCACGAGCCGGGCGGAGGCGAAGCGCTCGTCGGCCAGCCAGGTCCGTACCGTCTCCAGCGCCCATCGGGTCGCGTCGCGCGGCGGGGCCTCGACGAGCACCGTCTCCGGTACGGGCTCGGTGACGGAGGTGAGGTCCGGGTGGATCGCGGTCACCGGGATCGGCCGGTCGCCCGGTGCGGGCTTCCACGTCACCGTGAACAGCGAGGAGGCGGAGCGTCCGGTGAGCCGGCGTTCCGGGACGGAGCGGACCGTGAGGGAGGACACCTCGACGACCGGCCGCCCGTCCTCGTCGGCCGCCTCCAGGCGGAAGGCGTCCGCGCCGGTGGGCGTCAGCCGTACCCGGAGGGTGGACGCGGTGCGCCCGTACAGCCGGATGCCGCTCCAGGCGAACGGCAGCAGGACGTGTCCCTCGCCCGCCCGCATCTCGCGGGCGTGCAGCGTGGCGTCCAGCAGCGCCGGGTGGATGCCGAACCGGGCGGCGTCGTCCTCGTTGCCCGGCGGCAGGGTCACCTCGGCGTAGATCTCGTCGCCGCGACGCCAGGCGGCGCGCAGGCCCTGGAACGCGGGCCCGTAGTCGTACCCCTGCTCGGCCAGCCGGTCGTAGCGGTCGCCGACCTCCATCGGCTCGGCCCCCGGCGGGGGCCACTGCTCCCGGCCGGTCACCGGATCGTCCGGGGCCGGGCCGAGGAGCCCGGCGGCGTGTCGGATCCAGGAGTCGGAGTCCTCGCGCCGCGAGTGGACGTGCACCGGCCGCCTGCCCGACCCGTCGTCGGCACCGGCGACGACCTGGAGGCGTACGCCACCGTGTTCGGGCAGGACGAGCGGGGACTCCAGGGTGAGCTCCTCCACCTGGCCGTGCCCGGTCCGGTCACAGGCGTGCAGGGCCAGCTCGGCGAATGCCGCGCCGGGCATGAGGACGGTGTCCCGTACGGCATGACCGGCCAGCCAGGGGTGGCTCTCCAGCGACACCGTGCCGGTCCACACCAGCGTGTCGCCGTCGGCGCCGTCCAGGACCGCGCCGAGGAAGGGGTGGGTCTCGGGCACCAGGCCCAGGCCGCGGGCGTCGGAGGCGGGGGGCGGGGCGTCGAGCCAGTAGCGTTGGCGTTGGAAGGGGTAGGTCGGCACGTCCAGATACGGCGGCGCGTCACCGAAGGCCGGACTCCAGTCGACCTCCACACCGTGCACGTACGCCTCGCCCAGCGACAACAGGACCCGCTCCATGCCGCCCTCGTCACGGCGCAGCGTGCCCACCGCGACCCCCTCGACCCCGGCCGCCTCAAGGGTCTGCTCGATGCCGACCGTCAGCACCGGGTGCGGGCTCATCTCGGCGAAGGCCCGGTACCCGTGCTCGACCAGCGCGGCGGTGGCCTCGGCCAGGCGTACCGGCCGGCGCAGGTTGTGATACCAGTACCGCGCGTCCAGCTCCCGGCCCTCGACCCGGTCACCGGTCACCGTGGACAGGAACGGGATCTCCGGAACCAGCGGGGTGATCGACGACAACGACTCGATGATCTCCTCGCGTACCCGTTCCACCTGGGGGGAGTGTGAGGCGTAGTCCACCGGCAGCCGCCGCGCCCTGATCCCCTCGCCATCACAGCGAGCCAGCAACTCCTGCAACGCCTCCGGCTCTCCCGACACGACCGTCACCTCGGGGCCGTTGTGCGCGGCGATCGACAACCGCTCCCCCCACCCCCCGATCAACACCTCGGCGCGTTGGGC
>NZ_JBITFY010000046.1:0-12920 GCF_044456585.1 Streptosporangium sp. NPDC050855 | reverse complement strand
CCCATGCAACCCCAGCGACAACCGCCCCGAGAACAACACCCCCTGCGAATCGGCCACCACCACCACCGCACCCAGCAACGGATGATCCACCGAACCCAGACCGGCGGACGTCAGGTCGACGGTGTCGGTCGCGTCGAGCCAGTAGCGCTCGCGCTGGAAGGCGTAGGTGGGCAGCTTGACCCGGCGCGGGTCGTGGGGGGCGAACAGCGGTGTCCAGTCCACCGGTGCCCCGTGCACGTACGCCTCGGCCAGTGAGGTGACGAACCGGTCCATGCCGCCTTCGCCGCGGCGCAGCGACCCGATCGCGACCGCGTCGGCGCCCATGGCCTCCACGGTCTCCTGGACGCCCATGGCCAGCACCGGGTGCGGGCCGACCTCGATGAACACCCGGTGGCCCTGCCCGAGCAGGGCGCGGACGGCCTCGTCGAAACGCACCTGCCTGCGGAGGTTGGTGTACCAGTAGTCGGCGTCCAGCCCGGCGGTGTCGATCGGCCCGCCGGTCACCGTGGAGTAGAACGGGACCTCCACCGACCTGGGGGCGATCCCCGCCAGGCCGTCGGTGATCCGCTCCTTGAGCGGCTCCACGTACGCCGAGTGCGAGGGGTAGTCGATCGGGATCCTCTTGGCGCGGACGCCCTCGGCGAGGAGGCTTTCGAGCACCTCGTCCAGGGTGGCCGTGTCGGCGGAGAGCACCGTCGAGCCCGGGCCGTTCACCGCGGACACCGACACGCGGTCGCCCCAGGGGGCGAGCCGCTCGCGCATCCGGTCCTGCGGCAGGGAGACGGCCACCATTCCGCCGCTGCCGGACAGCCGCTCGCCGATGGCGAGGCTGCGGAGCGCGACGATCTTCGCGGCGTCCTCCAGCGACAGCGCGCCCGCCACGCAGGCGGCGGCGACCTCGCCCTGCGAGTGGCCGACCACGGCGTCGGGTTCCACGCCGTACGAGCGCCACAGCTCCGCCAGCGAGACCATGACGGCCCACAGGGCGGGCTGGACCACGTCCACCCGGTCCAGCGGCGGCGCGCCGGGCTCGCCGCGCAGCACCTCCGCCAGCTTCCAGTCGACGACGTGGGAGAGCGCGTCGGCGCACTCGGTGAGCCTGGCGGCGAACACCGGCGAGGTCTCCATCAGCTCGACGGCCATTCCCGCCCAGGTGGGTCCCTGTCCGGGGAAGACGAACACCACCCCGGGGGCGGGGTACGCGGTGCCGCGGACGACGTTCGGCGCGGCGGTGCCCGCGGCCACGGCGCGCACGCCGGCCAGCAGCTCCTCGCGGCCGGTGCCGACGACCACGGCGCGGTGCGGGAAGGCGGTCCGGGAGACGACCGAGGAGTGGCCGACGTCGACCGGGGAGAGGCCGGTGTCGGCGTCCAGGTGGGCCGCGAGGCGTTCCGCCTGCGCCCGCAGCGCGTCCGCGCCCCTGCCGGAGATCACCCAGGGCACGACCGGGTCGGGGGCCGCGGGCGCGGATGACACGGGCGTGGCGGGCTCGCCGGACGGCGCCGGGGCGGCGGGCTCCGGCTCGGGGGCCTGCTCCAGGATGACGTGGGCGTTGGTGCCGCTGACGCCGAAGGAGGACACCGCGGCCCGGCGCGGGGCGCCGCCGGTCTCCCAGGGCTCGCTCTCGGTCAGCAGGGTGACGTCACCGGCCGACCAGTCGACGTGCGGGGACGGCTCGTCCACGTGCAGGGTCCGGGGCAGCACGCCGTGCCGCATCGCCAGCACCATCTTGATGACGCCGGCGACCCCGGCGGCGCCCTGGGTGTGCCCGATGTTCGACTTGATCGATCCCAGCCGGAGCGGCGCGGCGTCGCCCCGGTCGCGCCCGTACGTGGCCAGCAGCGCCTGCGCCTCGATCGGGTCGCCCAGCGCGGTGCCGGTGCCGTGCGCCTCGACGGCGTCGACCTGGGCGGCCGACAGGCGCGCGTTGTCCAGGGCCTGTCGGATGACCCGCTGCTGCGCCGGGCCGTTCGGCGCGGTCAGGCCGCTGCTCGCGCCGTCCTGGTTGATCGCCGAGCCGCGGACGACCGCCAGCACCGGGTGTCCCAGGCGGACGGCGTCCGAGAGGCGTTCCAGCAGGAGCATGCCCGCGCCCTCGCCCCAGCCGGTCCCGTCGGCGGCGGCGGCGAACGCCTTGCAGCGGCCGTCGGGCGACAGGCCGCGCTGGCGGCTGAACTCCACGAAGGTGCTGGGTGTGGACATGACCGTGACCCCGCCCGCCAGGGCCATGGAGCACTCGCCCTGGCGCAGCGCCTGGACCCCCAGGTGCAGCGCGACCAGGGACGACGAGCAGGCGGTGTCGACCGAGACGGCCGGGCCCTCCAGGCCCAGGACGTAGGCCACCCGGCCGGAGGCGACGCTGCCGTCGCTGCCGTTGCCGATGTAGCCGCCCAGGTCCTCGGGGACGACGCGGATCCGGGAGCCGTAGTCGTGGTAGATCACCCCGGTGTACACGCCGACGGAGGTGCCGCGCGCGGAGGTCGGGTCGATCCCGGCGTCCTCGAACGCCTCCCAGGCGGTCTCCAGCAGCAGCCGCTGCTGCGGGTCCATCGCCACGGCCTCGCGCGGGTTGATCCCGAAGAAGGCGGGGTCGAACTCGGCGGCGTCGTACAGGAAGCCGCCCGAGCGGGTGTAGCTCTTGCCGGGGCGGTCGGGGTCGGGGTCGTAGAGGTTCTCGACGTCCCAGCCCCGGTTCTCCGGGAACGACGAGACGGCGTCCGCGCCCTCGGCCAGCAGCCGCCACAGCGCCTCGGGCGTGTCGGCGCCGCCGGGGAAGCGGCAGCTCATCCCGACGATCGCGATCGGTTCGGTCTGCCTGCTCTCGGCCTCCCGCAACCTCTGACGGGTCTCCCGCAGGTCCGCGGTCGCCTTGCGCAGATAGTCGAGAATCTTGCCGTCGTTCTCCACCACGTCACCCCTGTCGGACCGTGAGAGGGCCTCGCCCGGCCGACGGTGCGTACCGGGTCGAGGCATGAGGGAAAGGGCGCTCGCATCGCGGGGCGACCCGTGTTCGGCGTTCCGCACCCGGTCGGCGCGGAGGTTTCCGTGCCGACCGGCACGAAGGGTTCCGGCCGATCGGCACGAAGGGTTCCGTGCCGGTCGGCACGAAGGGTTCCGTGCCGGTCGGCGCGGAGGGTTCCGTGCCGGTCGGCGCGGAGGGTTCCGTGCCGGTCGGCGCGGAGGGTTCCGGCCGGCGCGGATCCGGCCGGCCGGTGCGGAGGAGGGAGGGGTCAGCCGGTCGGCGTCCGCGCGCCGGAGCGCGCCCGGTGCAGGGCGACGACCTCCTCCAGGTCGCGCACGAGGTCGTGCGGGGTGGGGGTGGTCTCCGCCACCTGCCTGATCCTGGCGGCGTTCTCCGTGAAGGACGGTTCGCCGAGCAGCCGCAGCAGGCCCTCCCGCAGGGTCGCGGCCGAGAGGTCCTCGGGCCGGATGACGAGGCCGGCGCCCTCCGCGGCCACCTGCCGGGCCATGCCCCCCTCGTCGTAGAGCTTCGCGGGGACGACGAGCTGCGGCACCCCGTGCGCGATCGAGGTGCCGAACGTCCCGGTGCCGCCGTGGTGGACGATGACCGAGCATCCGGGCAGCAGCGAGTTGAGCGGGACGTAGTCGACGACCCTGATGTTGTCGGGCACCTTGACGTCGGGGTCGAGCTGGGCGGCGTTGAGGGTCGCGACCACCTCGACGTCGAGGTCGGCCACGGCCTCGAACAGGTCGGTTGCCCGGATGCTGCCGTTGCCGCCCCAGACCTCGCGGCCGGACACGCCCAGGGTGAAGCAGACGCGGGGGCGTCCGGGCCCGGCCGTCTTCAGCCAGTCGGGGATGACGGCGGGGCCGTTGTAGGGGATGAACCGGACGGGCAGATAGTCGTGCTCGACCGGGAAGCGCGTCCAGACCGGCATGGAGTCGACGGTGGCCTGCCCGAGGACGGCCTCCTCTTCGTAGGCGCAGCCGTACCTGGCCAGCTTCGCGGTGACCCAGTCGGCCACCGGGTCCTCGTCGGCCGCGCCGGGCCGTTCCGCGCGCAGCCGGAGGAAGAGCGAGCGCATCCGTCCCCAGTGGTCGCGTCCGAAGGTGGACCGGACGTGCGCGGCGCCGCAGGCGCGGGCCGCGACCATGCCGGGGAAGGTGATGGAGTCCCAGACCACCAGGTCCGGCCGCCACTCGCGGCAGAAGCCGACCAGGTCGTCGTACATCGAGTCGTCGGTGATGAGGTCCAGCGCGAGGGGCGAGGCGAACGCGGCCATGCAGTCGCGGACGTACTCGTAGGTGAGCACCTCGGGCCGTTCCTCGGCGATGTCGTAGCCGGAGCCGAAGATCTGCTGGTCCGCGGGGATGCTCGCGAGCCGCTCGGCGATGTTGGAGGGGTCGCCCACCGGCAGCGCGGTCAGGCCGGTCCTGGTGACGTCGTCGACGATGTCCGGCTGCGTGGCGACGATCACCTCGTGACCCGCGGCCTTGAGGGCCCACGCGATCGGGACCACCAGGAACAGGTGGGCGGCCGCGGCGTGCATGGTGAACAGGACACGCATGAAGACTTCCTCCGAATGACTAGATCGCACGACCGGTCGGCCCGCGCGCCATGAGGCCGGGGCACTCGCCTTCGTACGCCGGGGCGGCGTACCGCACCGGCGAGGTCCGGAACGGTTCTGGGATCCGGCCGGAGGATCCGGGCCGGCGATCTTCCGGTCACCGTTCTCCACGCCGGCTCGATTAGCACGCTACATACACCCGTACCGGGAAACCGACCCCTAGCGCACCCCTCAGCCTCCCCTGTGGGAGACCGCGTCCCCGGCCCCGTCCAGGGCAGGGCCACCTGCCGCACGAGCAGGTCAGGAAGGGGGTGGCGGGGTGGGTCGCGGGCACCGGCGGGGACGGGCGCGCGCGAGAACCCGGGGACCCGGGCCGGGCAGGGGCAGGGGTCCCCGGGCAGGGGTGGGACGGACGCCCCGCCCTACGGGTCGGAGGGCCGGACGGTCGTCACGGGGCGGGCGCGGGTCGCGGCCCACGCGGGCGGCAGCGCCCCCATCAGCGCCGACAGGCCCGCTGCGCAGACCACGATGACGTAGAGGTAGACCGGCCCCGACGGGAGCGGGGAACCGCTGATCGCGATGGTGAAGAGCAGCAGGACCGGGACGAACACCACGGTGCCCAGCACCACGCCGATGACGGTGACCAGGACGCCCTCGATGCCCATCATCCGCAGTACCTGTCCCCGGCTGGAGCCGATCAGCCGTTGCAGCCCGAACTCCCTGCCGCGCCGTGCCGCGCCCGCCGCCTGGATGCTGATCACCGAGATCACCACGAAGGCGAGCACCGTGCCGATGAACAGGTAGTTCACCCAGGCCCGCGTCCGCTGCCGCTCGGTGTGCACGACGGACAGCACGCTCGCGTCGGACACCCGCATCCCGGGGATCGTGCCGCCCACCTCGGCCAGGGCGGCCCTGACCGCGGGGACGGCGCCGGGCGTGGCCGCGCGCACGAGGATCTGGGGCGGCAGGCCGGCCGTGGTGTGCGAGGCCAGCAGGGAGGCGGGCATCAGGATCGTCTCGTCCCCCGGCCTGGCCGACAGCAGCGCGACCACCCTGAGGTCCACCGCGTGTCCGTCGCCCAGGCGCATCGTGACGGTGTCCCCGAGGTCGCGGCCCAGTTGCAGGGCGTGTCCCTCGGCCAGCGCGACGGAGTTCCCGCGCAGGTCGGCGAGCGAGCCGGCGACGAGCCGGAACGCGGTCACCGACTCGGCCGCCTCGGCGGTGATCCCCTGGACGGGCCAGCCGTCGTCGTTCTGCCAGACGTCGTAGGGGCGCTCCAGGAACGCGGTGCCGGTCACGAACTCCGAGGCGCCCGCGACGCCCGGGACGGACCGGACCCGGTCCAGCACCCCGGAGGCCAGTCCCCCGGTGCCGGCGGTCAGCACGACGTCGGCGCGCAGCCGCTCGACGTAGACGCGCTCGGCCGCGTCCGCGGGGCTGGTCTGCAGGTAGACGTTGGACAGGGCGATCCCGGTGACGAGCATGATGGGCGTGGCCGCGGCGGCCACCCGGACCGTCCGGGCCCGCGCGTTGAGGATCGCCAGGTGGCCGATCTGGCCGAACAGGGCGCGTACCGGCTGGCGGAGCGCGTCGGTCATCGCCCGCGTCGTCAGGGGGGCGACCAGGGCCATCCCCACCGACAGGGCGAGCACGGTGAGGGTGGCCGTGCCCGCCGCGGGCGGGCGGGGCGCCACCACCACCGAGACCGCGAGCGCGGCGCCGCCGCCCAGGCAGAGGACCGTGATCGCCGACCGTACGGGGCCGAGCGGGCGGCCCCGGAGCGCCGCGCCGGCGGGCCTGCCGACGGCCGGGACCAGTGACGCCCGCCTGGCCGGGAGGAACGCGGCCGCGGCCGCGGCGAGCAGGCAGACCACCGCCGAGACCAGGACCGGGGTCCAGCCCTGCTGGAACGGCATCACCTCCGGCACCACCCCGTCGGCCACCAGCAGCCGGAAGAGCCGGTGGCCGAGATAGGGCCCGAGCAGGCTGCCCGGTACGACGGCGACCGCGGAGACCGTCATCGCCTCGGCCAGCACCATGCGCCGGATCCGCGCCCGGGACGTGCCCATCCCCCGCAGCAGCGCCATCTCCCGCCCGCGGTTCTGGACCGACATGCCGAGCGTGCTCGCCACGGCGAGCAGCGCGACCATGAACGTGATCCCCGCGGTCACCCCGGAGATGACGACGAGGTTCTCGGCGCCGTCCCTGCCGTCGGGGAACTCGGCCAGGCCACGCCGGTCACCGGTCAGCGCCACCGCGGCGTGCCCGCGCAGCGTGTCCTGGATCCTGGCGCGCAGTGCCGCGGCGTCGGTCCCGGGGTCGGGCAGGACGGCGGCCGCGTCGACCGTGCCGGGGTGCCCGGCCAGGTGCCGGGCGTCCGGGGCGGAGAAGAAGAGCGCGGCCCCGGTGATCTCGCGGCCGCCCGCGGGGGCGGCGACGCCGGTCACCCGGTAGACGCTGGCGACGCCGGCGACCGCGATCCGGACGCTGTCACCGGCCCGCAGGCCCGAGCGCCCGGCCGTCGCGGAGTCGAGCACCACGTCGCCGGGGCCGACCGGCGCGGCGCCCTGCCGGAGCCGGTAGGGCGCCAGGGCGGCGGAGCTCCAGTCGTGCCCGGTGGCCGCGGGCCGGTCCCCGAGCAGGACGGTGGCCGGGAACGACAGGTCGCCGATCACCCGTTCCACGCCCGGGAGGGCGCGCACGGTGTCGAGCAGGGCGGCGCCGAGCCGCACCCGTTCGGTCAGGCGCGTCCACTCGGTGTCGTCGTCCCGGGGGTCGGCCTTGGGCATGGCGTAGGACGGGTCGCCGGCGATCACGATCGGCGCCCCGGCCAGGCGCTGGGGAGGCAGGACCTCGCGCACGCCGGTCTCCATCAGCGCCCCGGCGGCCGAGATCATGACCGCGCCGAGGAACATCGCGGTGAAGACGGCGGCGAAGACGTCCTTGCGGAACTGGAGTGTGCGCAGAGCCAGCCTCCACATCAGCCCGCGACCCCTCTCTCCGGCCCGGGGGGCCTGTCCCAGACGCCGAGGTGGGTCATCCGCTGGATCACCGCCCGGTCGACGGGGAAGTTCAGCTCGTCGACGATGCGGCCGGCGGACAGGAAGGCGACCCGGTCGGCGTAGGAGGCGACCAGCGGGTCGTGGCTGGCCATGACGACCGTCTGCCCGGTCTCGCGCACCGTCTCCTGGAGCAGGCCGAGGACCTCGTCGGTGTCGCGGGCGTCCAGCGCGCCGGTCGGCTCGTCGGCGAAGATCACCGCGTGGCGGGTGACGAGCGCGCGGGCGATGGCGACCCGCTGGCGCTGCCCCGGGGACAGCTCGAACGGCCGGTGGCGCATGTGCTCGGCCAGGCCGACCCTGCGGATCACGTCGACCAGGAGGGAGGGATCGGCGCTCCGGCCCGACAGCGCGAGCGGCAGGGTGACGTTCTCCTCCACGTCCAGGGCGGGCAGCAGGTTGAACGTCTGGAAGATGAAGCCGACCCGGTCGCGGTGCAGCCTGGTCAGCGCCGTCTCGTCGAGCCCGTTCAGCTCCTCCCCGTCGAGGGTCACCGTCCCGGAGGTGGGCCGGTCGAGCCCGGCCGCGCACTGCAGGAGCGTGCTCTTGCCCGAACCGGACGGTCCGATGATCGCGGTCACGCTGCCGCGCGGGCAGCCGATCGTCACACCCCCCAGGGCGAGGACGGAGTCCGTCCCGCTCCGGTAGGACTTCCGCACCGATTCGAGGCGGACGATCTCGTCTGTCCGGTCGCTCTGCTCGCTGATCCCTTCGGTCTCCATAGGACGAAAGTTAATCAGTGGACGGTAACCGACACATCGATCTGAAGAGCCATTCCCTTCATCCCTGGGGCGGGGCGTGGTGAGGATCCGGGGGTTCCCGGGACCGAGCCCCTCGTACCGGGTACGAGGGGCTCGGTCCCGGCCGAAAGCCGTCACAGTTCGCTGTCGAGGATGTCGAACAGCTCGTCGGCGGTCGCCGATCCGAGCTCGGGCCCGCCGGTCCCCGGCGTCTCCCCCCGGTGCGTCTCGATCCACCGGGAGGTGAGGGCGCGCAGGCGGCCGGTTATCCTCTCGTGCTCGGCCGGATCGGGCGCGACGCTCTCCATCGCCCGCTCCAGCCTGGCCAGCTCCGCCTCCAGCGTCGCCGCGGGCGGCTCCTCGGTGACCAGCTCGCCCCTGATGTGCTCGGCGACCGAGGCCAGGGTCGGGTAGTCGAAGATGAGGGTCGCCGGCAGCCGTACCCCGGTGGCGGCGCCGAGCCGGTTGCGCAGCTCGACGGCGGTCAGCGAGTCGAAGCCCAGCTCCTTGAACGGCCGGAGCGGGTCCACCGCGTCCTCGTCGGCGTGACCGAGGACCGCGGCGACGTGGGTGCGGACCAGGTCGGTCAGCAGGCGGTCGCGTCCGCCCGGCGACAGCGCCTGCAGCCGCTCCTGCAGCGAGCGCTCGGCCGGGGCCGGGGCGGCGTCGCGGGCCGCCCGCCGGGTCGTGACGGTGACCAGCCTGCGGAGCATCGCCGGTGGCGCGTCGTCCCGGGAGCGCAGCGCCGCCAGGTCCAGCCTGATCGGCACCAGCGCGGCCTCACCGAGACCGAGGGAGGTGTCGAACAGCTCCAGCCCGGCCTCGGCCGTCAGCGGCAGCAGGCCGGACCGGCGCAGCCTGCGCAGGTCGGTCTCCCCCAGCCGAGCCGTCATGCCGCCCACCTCGGGCGCCCACATGCCCCAGGCGAGGGACACCGCCGGCAGGCCCGCGGACCTGCGGCGGGTGGCCAGCGCGTCCAGGAACGCGTTGGCGGCCGCGTAGTTGCCCTGGCCGCCGCCGTCGAGCGTGCCGGCCGAGGACGAGAACAGCACGAACGCCGACAGGTCGAGGTCGCGGGTGAGCTCGTGCAGGTGCCAGGCGGCGTCGGGCTTGGGCCGCCAGACGGTGTCGACCTGGCCGGGGGTGAGGGAGCCGACGACGCCGTCGGCCACGACACCGGCCGTGTGCACGACCGCGGTGAGCGGCCGTCCCCCGGGCAGGTCCCCGAGCAGCGCGGCCAGCGCGTCCCGGTCGGCGACGTCGCAGGCGACGACGGTGACCTCGGCCCCGGCCGCGGCCAGTTCCTCGCGGAGCGGCCCGGTCCCCGGGGCGTCCGGCCCGCGCCGCCCGGCCAGCACGAGGTGGCGGGCGCCGTGGGCGGTGACGAGGTGCCGCGCGACCAGGGCGCCGAGCCCGCCGGTGCCGCCGGTGACGAGCACCGTCCCCTCCGGGTCGAGCGGTACGGGCACGGTGAGCACGAGCTTGCCGACGTGCCTGGCCTGCGCCATGAAGCGGAACGCCTCGGGGGCCTGGCGCACGTCCCAGGCACGGACCGGCGGCGGGACGAGCACGCCCCGCTCGAACAGCCGGACCAGCTCGGCCAGGATCTCCGCGGTCCGGTCGGGACCGGCGTCGGACAGGTCGAACGCGTGGTAGGAGACGCCGGGGTGCCCGGCCGCGACCTGCCCGGCCTGGCGTACGTCGGTCTTGCCCATCTCGGCGAACCGGCCGCCGCGCGGCAGCAGGTCCAGGGAGGCGTCGACGAACTCCCCCGCCAGCGAGTTGAGCACGACGTCGACGCCGCGCCCGCCGGTGGCCTCCAGGAAGCGCCGCGAGAATCCCAGGTCGCGGGAGGAGGCGATGTGGTCGTCGGCGACGCCGAGCGCCCGCAGCGCGTCCCGCTTGCCGTCGCTCACCGTGCCGTAGACCTCCGCGCCCAGGTGGGCGGCCAGCTGTACGGCGGCCATGCCGACACCTCCCGCGGCGGCGTGCACGAGCACCGACTCGCCCTGGCGCAGCCCGGCCAGGTCGACCAGGCCGTAGTAGGCGGTGGCGAACACGGCGGGCACCGCGGCCGCCTCGGCGAAGGTCCAGCCGGACGGGATCGGCACGACCATCCGGTGGTCGACCACCGCGTAGGGGCCGAACCCGGCGTCGACGAGTCCCATCACGCGGTCGCCGGGCGCCAGGCCCGGCACTCCGGGCCCGACCTCGACGACCACTCCGGCGGCGTCCGCGCCCAGGTCGGCCCTGCCCGGGTACATGCCGAGGGTGATCATGACGTCGCGGAAGTTCAGGCCGCCCGCGCGGACCGCCAGGCGTACCTGGCCCGGCTCCAGCGGACGCTCGGCGGCGTCGCAGGCCGTCAGAGCGAGGTTGTCGAGCGTGCCCGGCGTGGTCACCTCCAGACGCCAGGCCGTCGTGCCGGACGGCGGTTCGAGCATGCCCGCCGAGGCGGCCCTCGCCAGGCGCGGCGCCAGGGCCGTGCCCTCGCGCAGGGCCAGCTCGGGTTCGCCCGTGTTCAGCACGGCGGGCAGGGCGCGCCGGGAGTCGTCGGTGCCGTCCACGTCGACGAGCAGGAACCGTCCGGGGTTCTCCGCCTGCGCCGCGCGGACCAGCCCCCACAGGGGTGCCTGTACGAGGTCGGGCGGGCCGTCGCCGGAGCCGGTCCTGACCGCGCCCTCGGTCACCACCGCCAGCCGGGTCCCGGCGAGGGCCTCGTCGGCGAGCCAGGCGCCCAGCAGGTCCAGGGTGCGCAGCGTCGCGTCGTACGCCGCCCGGGGCGGGGTGCCGGCCGGGCCGGTGGCCGGATCGCCGGGGGCGGCGACCAGCACCGTCCCGGGCAGGGCGGGCATGGCGCGCAGCGCGGCGAGGTCGGCGGCGAAGGGGACCTCCAGCCCGGCCGAGCGCAGCGCCCGGCCCAGCTCGCCGTCCTCGGCACCGAGGACGAGCCATCCCCCGCCCCCCGGTACGCCGCCGTCGGCGACGACGGGCACGGACGTCCAGTCGACCCGGAACAGCGACTCCCCGCGGGTGTCGCGGGCGGCGCCGAGCCGGTCGCCGGTGACGGGACGCATCACCAGGGAACCGATGCTGACCACCGGGGCACCGGTGCCGTCGGCCACCTGCAGCGACGCGGCGTCGGAGCCGTTCCGCCGGACCCGTACCCGCACCGACGAGGCGCCGGTCGCGTGCAGCGCGACCCCGTTCCAGGCGAACGGCAGCTCGACCTGTCCCTGCGGCGCGGTGCTCCCGCCGAGCTCGACGGCGTGCAGCGCGGCGTCCAGCAGGGCGGGGTGGATGCCGAAGCGCGCGGCGTCACCGGCGACGCCGTCGGGCAGCACGACCTCGGCGAACACCTCGTCGTCCCGGCGCCACGCGGCGCGCAGTCCCTGGAAGGCCGGGCCGTAGCCGGCCCCCTCGGAGGCCAGCCGGTCGTAGAGCCCGTCCACCGGTATCGGCCGGGCACCGGGTGGTGGCCATTCGGCCAGGTCGAAGTCACCGGGCTCGGCGGACGGCGTCAGCACGCCGGTGGCGTGCCGCGTCCAGGGCTCGTCGTCCGCCCCGCTCCTGGAGTACAGCGACAGCGGGCGGCGTCCGGAGTCGTCGGCGCCGCCGATGACGGCCTGCAGCGCGACCGCGTCCCTGCCGGGCAGGACGAGCGGGGCCTCCAGGGTGAGCTCCTCGACGCCGGCGCAGCCGACCTGGGTGCCCGCGCGGACGGCCAGCTCGACGAAGGCCGTACCCGGCACGATGACCGTGTCCAGGATGGTGTGGTCGGCCAGCCAGGGGTGGCTGTTCAGCGAGACGCGGCCGGTCAGCACGGCTCCGCCGGACTCGGGCAGCGTCACCACCGCGCCGAGCAGCGGGTGCTCGGCGGGGACCTGGCCGAAGCCGGTCGCGTCACCGGTGAGCCCGTCGGTCTGCAGCCAGTAGTGGCGGTGCTGGAAGGCGTAGGTCGGCAGCTCTGTCCTGCGGGGCCCGGCCGCACCGGTCCCGTTGGTCCCGTTGGTGTGGCCGTTGGCCTTCGCCGCGGACGCGTGGCCGGTCCGGGCGGCGTCGGTGAAGAACGTCTCCCAGTCCACCGTCACCCCGCGGGTGTGCAGGGTGGCCAGGGCGGTGACCAGCTCGGCCGCCTCGTCACGGCCGCGCCGCAGCACCGGCACGAACGCCGCGTCCTCGGAGGTGACACCGTTGCCTGCGGACGGAGTGAGGGGGGCTTGGAGGCATTCCTGGCCCATCGCCGACAGCACCGCGTCCGGACCCACCTCCACGAACGTGGCAACCCCGGCCTCGCGCAGCGTCGCCACCCCGTCGGCGAACCGCACCGCCTGGCGCACGTGCCGCACCCAGTACTCCGCCGAGAGCATCTCCTGCCCCGCCACCCGGCCGGTCAGATTCGAGATCACCGGAATCGTCGGGGAGGCGAACGTGATGCCGTCCAGCACGCGGCGGAAGTCCTCCAGCATCGGCTCCATCAACGGCGAGTGGAACGCGTGACTGACCCGCAGCCGCTTGCGCCGCACCCCCCGCTCCACCAGAGCCGACACCACCTGCTCCACCACCGACTCCACCCCGGAGACCACCACCGA
>NZ_JBITFY010000045.1:0-18357 GCF_044456585.1 Streptosporangium sp. NPDC050855 | reverse complement strand
CGATGATCTTGGTGGGCGATCTTCAGTTGTGTTTTCGCAGCTCAGAGGCCAAGTGCTCAGATTGCTTGGAACCACTTGCGGGGAGTCCCCCAGTCAAGTGCGCTACCAAGCTGCGCTACGTCCCGGTCGTCCTGCGCCCTCTCGGGCGGGACGTCATAACCTTAGCGCAGATCCAGCGGGCTTGCGCACACGATGACGCCCGCGGGGGCAGGCGATCGCGAAGGGTGGCGGGCAGGTGGGACGTAAGGCGTTGATCGACCCCGAGGAGCTCCGGCGGCTGGCCGGGACGGGGTTGTCGAACGCGGAGCTGGCCGCTCGGTTCGGGGTGAGCGAGTCAGGGATCTTGCAGGCGAAGCGGGCCGCCGGCCTCTCGAAGCCGATGCTCGACCACTCGCGGGCCATCCCGTGGAAGCTGGACCGCTCGCACAACCAGTCCGGGCCAGCGACGAACCTGCGGAACCTGTCGGCCGTGGCCCAGGGGCGGGCCATTCCGGCCGAGAAGCTGAACACCGCGCTGCGCTGGGCCGGACGGCTGGTGGAGGGCGGGCTGGACGTGTCCTACGAGCCCGGCCGGGGGTTCGCCGAGGTGCCCGCCTCACCGCGGGACTGGCTGGTCGCCAGGGTGCTCGGCGAGGCTCGGCGGGCTCTCGAGGGCGACGCGGAGCGGCACACCGGCGGATGACGCGGGCGGCGCCCACCTCCGGGGAGAGGTACGGGCGACAAGGCGCGGCCCCGGAGGAGGCCGGACCCTCGGAGACCACGTCACGAAGGCGCGGGACCGGACCACCGCGACGAAGGTGAAACACCCCCACCGGATCCGGAATGGCAGGACGCCGGGCGAGACGGGATTAAACAACCGACAAAATATGAGAAAACATCACATATAGACCACGGCATGGGAATCCGTAAATGTCGGCGGCCGGTTTCGAGCCCTGTACCTGGGGCAGCGCACCGGAACAAGCGCCTACACAACCGGAGGCAGACATGTCCACCGTGGTCTGGGTGGCCGTCGTCGTGGTCGCGGTGGTAGTGATCGCCGCAGTCGGCTATTTCGTCGTGCAGCAGCAACGCCGACACCGGCTTCGCGACCGTTTCGGCCCCGAATACGAGCGTACCGTGCAGGAACGTGAGAACAGGCGTGAGGCCGAGCAGGAGCTCATCGCCCGCGAACAGCGTTTCAGCTCCCTCGACATCCGCGCCCTGGACGCCGGGACGCGGGAGATCTACAGCAAGAAGTGGATGGAGGTCCAGGAGCGTTTCGTGGACGCACCCGGTTTCGCGGTGACCGAGGCCGACCATCTGGTGACCTCGGTGATGGCCGAGCGCGGCTACCCCACGGACAACTTCGAGCAGCGGCTCTCCGACCTGTCGGTCGCGCACGGCCGTACCCTCGACCACTACCGGGAGGCTCACGAGATCAGCAGCCGGGCGGCCCGCAAGGAGGCCTCCACCGAGGAGCTCCGGCAGGCCATGGTGCACTACCGCGCCCTGTTCGAGGAACTGCTCGCCGCCCCGGCCAGCCCGGCCGTCGGTGACCGGGACACCCGGCGGACCGCTCCGGACGTCCCCGCCTCCGACGACGACCACACCGCCCGACGCGACGCCGGGGAGCGGTGATCCGGATGAACGATCGATCGGCTCCGGACGGCGACCGCCTCGTCCACAAGGCGGACCAGAACGACGAGCGCCCGGTAGGCGGGCCCGGCGAGAACGACCCGGCCGCCTCCGGACACGCCCAGAACGCGAGTTCCAGGCCCCGGGAGACGCCTCCGGACGACACCCTCGTGGCCCGGCGGGAGGACTCCCGTGCCGGTGACGCGCACGACGTGACCGGAGACGGGCCGCGCGACGACCGGCGCGCCTCCTCCGGTGACGACCTGGTCAGTGACCACGACGCCCCGCTGAGCGCCGGCAGGCGCGACGTACCGGACGACGACCCCGGCGACGGGCGCGCCGGTACGCTCCCCCGGGCCCAGGCCGCGGACACGCCGGCCGGTGGCTCCACGGCCCACGACCGGGTGCCGGACAGCGCCGGTTTCCCCGACAGCACGGCGGGCAGGCCGGACGACGTGCTCGACGAGGGATCGGGTTTCACCGACGTCGAGCGGCCCGTCACACCGGCCGCCGGGCCCCCGATCCTGTTCGACCAGGACTCCGAGGGGATACGGCGACGCTGGCAGGAGGTCCAGGCCAGCTTCGTCGACGACCCTCGGCAGGCGGTGGAGCGTGCCGACTCACTCCTCGACGAGGTGACGAGCTCCTTCCGCAGCGCGCTGGAGGCACGGGCCTCCGAGCTCCAGGGACGCTGGAAGAACATCGAGAAGAACGACACCGAGGATCTCCGGACCGCCCTGCGCGACTACCGGGCGACCCTCGAACAACTCCTGAACATCACTGCTGGGACGAGGTAATCATGCTTGCGATCGCCGCTGCCATCGTTTTCGGTCTCGGGCTCCTGCTCGACCTGATCAACGTCGCGATCCCCGGACTCGGCGGGTCGTTCTTCCTGCTGCTCGGGCTCCTGCTTCTTTCCCTCCACCAGGCCGGGATCGGCTCGGCCGGTCCGCGCACCGGTGGCGGGGGCGGGGGCTGGCGCCGCAGGCGTTGATCCCGGGGCGAGCCTCCGGAGCCCTCGGAGCGCCGCTCCTGAGCCTTCCGGCACCAGGAGGATCGGCCCCGAGGCCACGACCGCAGAACGAACGGGAGAGGACCCCGGCCACATGGCCGGGGTCCTCTCCCGTTCCACCCGGTGAACCGTGACGCGCCGCCGCCCTCGAAGGATCGACCGCCGCGGACCACCGGCCGCGACGTGCCTCACGGCGGATGCGACGGGGACGCGACGTCCTCGATCACGGGCCTTCCGGCGCCTGTGGCGCGCTCAGGGACGGCGCGAGCCGGAGCCGGTCGTCCGGCACGGGGTGGCGCCGCACACGGCGACACCGCGCGAGACAGGGCCGTACGCGAAAGAGACGCCCCAAAAGGCCGTACGCGAAACGCAGGCCGGAACGAGGCCCTACGCGAAACGGAGACCCCGGGACGATGCCGGGGAGAAAAAGGCCGGGACCGGTGCCGTACGGGGCGCACAGAGGCCGGTACGGGGCGAGGCCCACGGCCGGGAAGGATCATCGGCCACGGACGTCGGCGGGCGATCGTCGGTGCCGGTACCTCGGGTACTTGGGTATGTCAGTGCCTCGTTCCGGCGGGGCGCGCGCCGGACGGGTGAGGCCTCGTGTCCACCGGTGGTGCGGGCCGCCGGGGGGACGGCGGGCCGGCGGAGGTCGTCAGATCTTGAACGTCATGGTGATGAAGGTGCCCGAGGCACCGGTCTCGAACTTGATGTCCGAGCTGACCATCCGGGCCACCCACAGGCCCATGCCACTGGTGGCATGGGGCCCGGGGGGCGTCTCACCCGGCGCGGGGCCGGGGTCCCACCGGCCCTCGTCGTGGATCTCCACGACGAGGGCCCGGCCGACCGTCCACATGCGCAGGACGGCCTTGGCCGTGGGGTGTCCATGGGTGACCGCGTTCGTGGCCACCTCGTTCAGCGCGACCAGGAAGTCGGCCAGGCTCTCCTGCGACATTCCGCTCCGCACCGCCTGGGCGGAGGCGAAGTCGCGCACGTCGGGCAGGTCGGGAAGGCAGAAGGCCAGCTCGGCCACCGCTGCCCCGGCGGGAGGGATCCTGGAACGGTCGCCACTCGCCATGAAGCGAGCCGGACGAGCACCGTCCTCGTTCACCCGAGACCCGCCTCCCCTGTCCCAGTCCGCCTTCGTTCTCAGCATCCGGGATCCATTCAAACGCACCTTACGCCACGTCCGTTGTCGCCGACTGGGGTGCCCTGTAGCGGGCGATGTATTCAGCATTCGGCGACAAGTTCCTCGCGGAGCTGATCGAGCACCTTCCGCAGGATACGGGAGACGTGCATCTGGGAGATCCCGAATTCGGCCGCGATCTCGGCCTGGGTCATGTTGCCGAAGAAGCGGAGCAGGAGGATGTTCTTCTCCCGGGCCGGGAGCTTGTCGATCAGCGGCTTGACGGCCTCGCGGTCCACCAGGGTGCCCAGGGCGTCGTCCTCGTCGGGGATGACGTCACCGAGCGCGGCGGCGTCGTCGTCGGCGCCGAGGGGGGCGTCCAGCGAGAGCGCGCTGTAGGCGGCGGAGGCGTCCAGGGTGAGCAGGACGTCCTCTTCGGAGATCTTCATCTTGGCGGCCAGCTCGCTGACCGTGGGGGCGCGGCCGAGGTCCTGGCTGAGGTCGGCGACCAGCCGGTTCAGCTCGGCCCGGCGCTCCTGGAAGACGCGGGGGACGCGGATGGCCCAGGTGCGGTCGCGGAAGTGGCGCTTGACCTCACCGGTCATGGTGACCACCGCGTATCCGCGGAAGGGGTGACCCAGGGACGGGTCGAAGCCGTTGATGGCCTTCATCAGACCGACGTACGCGGCCTGCAGGAGGTCCTCCATCGGCTCGCCGCGGTAGCGGTAGCGGCGGGCGATCTCCATGGCGAGGTGGCGGTGCATCTCGACGATGCGCTCACGCAGGCGCTCGGCGCGGTACTCGGAGATCTCAGGCAGCGACATCTCGGCGAGGAGTTCCTCGGCGGTCATGTCGGTGATTTCGAGTGCCTGAACAGACATTGCTGCTCCCTGGTATTACTGTCGGGCGAGCCGACCACGGAAGCAACATCCGGGCAGACGGCATCGCCTCGACCTACGTTTCGAGGCGAGGCCCTCTGCTGGACCTCTGCTTCCATTATTGCCATGAATCCCGGAGTATTACTCGCTCGCAGGTAACAGTAAGGTTGCTAATCGAATGGCGAGGAGGCCCTGAGTGACGGTGTCGGAGAACGGCGAGAGATCGGCGGCCCTGACTCTCACGTCGGCGGTCGTCGGTGGGATCAACGTGATCCACGTGACGGGTCTGCTGGACGCGACGACGAGAGACCAGTTCGCCGACTACCTGGCGGCGGAGTCGGGCGAGCACGGCCCGGACATGGCGATCGACCTGAGCGGCGTGACCTTCATGGACTCGCGCGCGCTGGGGCTCATCGTCCACCACTGGCAGGTCAGCACCACCGCGGGCGCGAAGTTCGCCCTCATCGGGGTGGAGTACGCCAAGACCAAGGTGATGTGGATCACCGGCCTGGCCCAGCGACTGCCGCTGTACGACACGGTCGAGGACGCCCTGGCGGCCTTCGGCGACTCCCCGGGGGCCGGTGACCGCTAGGGGCATCGGGCCCCCGGGGCCGGGCCGGCCGCGCCTCAGCTCCCCGTGAAGCCCTCCGTGAAGCCCTTCGTGGAACCCCCCGCGGAGCCCTCCGGGGCTCCTGTCCTGGCCTCGCGGTTGCGCTGGTGCTCGTCCACCAGCAGCCGGGCCAGGTCGGCGACCTTCACCTGGTGGTGCTGGGAGATGCGGCGCAGCTCGTCGAAGGCGGCCTCGGCCGAGCAGCCGCTGGACTTCATGATGATGCCCTTGGCCTGGTCGATGATCGCCCGGCCGGCGAGCGCCTCCTGCATCTGCGCGGCGTCGGTGCGCACCTCGTCGTAGTCCCACATGTTGGCCAGGGCGACGCCCACCTGCTCGGCGAGCATGTCGGCCAGCGGCGGGACGTTCCTGGCGGCGAAGACCCCGGGCCGCACGCCGTACATGCCCAGGACCAGGACGGCGCGCTCGACGGTGATCGGCATCGTCAGGATCGAGCGGACGCCGCAGCGGACGGCCATGGCGACGTAGCCCGGCCAGCGGGACTCGCGCAGGACGTCCTGGACGATCACGTGGCGCCCGGTGGCGCGGGCCTCGGACGAGGGCCCCTCACCGAGCCGCTCCTCGCTGTCGGCGAGCACGACGAGCTCGCTGTGGGAGGCCGAGACGACCACCCGTTCCTCGCGCCACAGCTCGGCGGAACCGCCCGCGCAGCCGGGCACGCCGCCCGCGAGGGTGGCCGTGAGCCCGCGCAGCACGCTCTCGCTGGACGTCTCCTCGCTGACCCTGCCGAGGACCGCCAGGTCCCTGGCGAGGACGGGAGTGACCATGTCCATCCGCGGGCCCCCTTTCCTGTGCCACCAACCTAACCACTACCCGGCCACGCGCCGATCCGGCCTCGAGTGGCGTACCGTCTACGACGGGATAACGCCCCATCCCCGCCCCCTGACGAGGACGACCATTGACCGACGGTATTGGCCTTCAGACCCTGGAGCAGGCGCTGAGCGCCCTGACCGCCAGGGTCTCCTCCCTGCGTGAGGCGAAGTCCGCCTACCCCGCGGACCCCAGGTCCACACTCGACGCGGCGCTCGCCGAGCTCGACACCGCGCGTGAGCTGCTGGACGCCTCCGTGCGCGAGCTGCGCAAGGCGCCCAAACGCTCCGGTGAACGCGAGAGCGGGTCCCAGCGGGAACTCAAGCTGCTGCGGCAGGTGTTCCGCACCTTCCCCATCCCGGTGGTGGTGCTGGACGCCTCGGGAGTGGTCCGGCGGATCAGCGCCGAGACCTCCCGGATGCTGGGCAGCCCGGCCGGGTACCTGATCGGCCGCTCGTTCCCGCTCTTCGTGGACGTCTCCCGGCGGGCGGCGTTCCGCTCGCACCTGACCGCGGTGCAGCAGGGCGGCCAGACCGCGACCCTGCAGACGCGCCTGGCCCACCAGGGCCGGGCGCACACGGTGCAGCTGGCCGTGACCCGCCTGACGATGCCGGGCGAGCCGCAGGAGATGGTCGCGGTCATGATCCTCCCGCTGGAGGCCCAGGTGCCGGGCCCTCCCCCGGGCCCGGCCGACCGCTCCGACGCCGTCCTGGTGATGGCCGCGGCACGCCGGCAGGAGCTGCTGTCCAGGATGACCCGGCTGCTGCTGGACGAGGAGAGCCTGCGCCAGCCGGTGACGGTCACCAGGGCCGCGCGGCTGCTGGCCGCCGAGTGGGCCGACTGGGTCTTCGCCGACATGATCCGGGACGGCATGCCCAAGCGGGCCTGCGTGCTCGGCCCGAGCGACCGGCCGGTGACCCAGCTGGTCCGCCTGGCCGAGCAGATGAACCCGCTGACCGCGCCGGGCGTCGCGCACGTGCTGACCGGCGGCTCCGGCGTGGTGCACGAGATGCTGGAGGACGACGGGCTGCTCGGCGACGTGCCGGGCGGGCCTCCGCTGCTGCGGGTGATGGGCGCCGCCTCGGTGCTGATCGTGCCGATCGGCGGCGGCGGGGGTGACGTGCTGGGCTCGCTGACCCTGGTGCGGCTGCGCGACCGCGAGCCGTTCACGCTGGCCGATCTCGGCCTGATGGAGGAGATCGGCGCCCACCTGGGGCTCGCGGTGCGGGCCCGGCGCAGCTTCCAGACCCGCTCGCGGGCGGCCGACGCGCTGCGTACCAGCGTGGTGCCGCGGAGCCTGCCGGACATCCCCGGGTTCGAGGCGGCGGCGATCTACAACGCGGGGTCCAGCCCGGTCGGCGCCGAGTTCTACGACGTCTTCCCGTCCAAGGACGGGTGGGGGTTCGCCCTGGGCGGCGCCGCGGGCAAGGGCGAGGAGGCCGCGTCGGTCAGCGCCATGGTCCGCAACGGCCTGCGCGTGCTCAGCGTCTGGGAGTCCGACCCGGGCGAGGTGATGCGCAAGCTGAACCAGGCCCTGACCGCCCAGAACAACGGCATGTTCGTGATGGCCGTGACCGGGTTCATCCGGGCGCGCAGGATCAGGCTGGCCAGCGCGGGCCACCATCCCGCCGCGCTGCTGCAGCCCGACGGCGGGGTGCGGTTCACCGCGGGGGGCGGCGTGCCGCTGGGCATCGCCCCGGAGGCCGAGATGTTCACCGAGGAGCTCACCCTGACCTCGGGCCAGACCCTGGTGTTCTACTCGGACGGGCTGGTCGCCTCGCAGAACGAGGTGGGCGAGTCCTACGGCGAGACCAGGCTGGCCGACGTGCTGGCGCGCTGCGTGGCGCAGAGCCCGGCCACGGTCGTCAAGACCGTGGAGGAGGACCGGCACGCGTTCTCCGGCGGGCGGGTATGGGATGAGATCGTGATACTCGCCTTTCGTGTCGTATAGCGTGACCGGCGGGGCATGATCGGCGGCGTGACCGGCGGACGTGCCCCTCGGGCACGACCGGCCGGGCGGGAGCCCGCGTCCGGCCCGGTGACCAGGGCCCGCCGGTGGCCGGACCGCGTACGAGGGAGTGGGGCGGCCTTCATGACCTCCGTTCACCGGGCCGCGGTCCATGCCGCCGGGTCCTTCGCGCACCAGGCCGCGATCCACGACTCCGACGAGCGTTTCCTGGCGGTCGCGCTGCCCTTCGTCCGGGACGGGCTGGCCCAGGGCGACCCGGTGATGGTCACCACCACCCCGGCCAACCTGGAGCTCCTCGCGGACGCCCTGGGCCGGGACGGCCGCCTGGTGGACTACGCCGAGACCGCGTTCCTGGGCCGGCGCACCGTGGAGCGTGCCACCGCCTTCCACCGCTACTGGCAGCGGCGCGGGCCCGAGGCCCCGCGGGGCGGACACGTGCGGATCCTCGCCGAGCCGGTGTGGACCGGCCGGGCACCGGCCGACGTGCGGGCCTGGCAGCGCATGGAGGCCGCTCTGAACCTGCTGCTGCGCGGCACCAACATCTGGATGATCTGCCCGTACGACGCCAGGACAGCCGCCTCCGGGGTGCTGGCCGCGGCCCGGCGCACCCATCCGTGGCTCTGCGAGGACGGCGCCGTGGCCGTGCCCTGTCCCGAGTACGCCGACCCCGCGGCCTTCATCGCCGAGTGCGACGCGGTCCCGCTCCCGCAGCCGCCCGCGGACTCGGCCGTGGCGCGGGTGGAGACGCTGCACGCCCTGCGGACGTTCGTCAGCGGCCAGGCGTCGTTCCTGGGGTTGAACCGTGACCGCGCGGCCCTGCTGGCGGTCGCCGCCCACGAGGTGGCGGCCGCGCTGGGGCCGCCGGTGACGGTACGGCTCTGGGAGCGGCTGGGCGCGATCGTCTGCCAGCTCGACCGCAGGGGCGGGCGGATCTGCGACCCGGTGGCGGGTCTCCGTCCGCCGGGGTCCCCCGCCGGTCCCGCGGCCGCCTTCTCGGCCGGCCCCTCGGCCCCTTCCGCCGCCTCCGGGACCGGTCCCGCCGGGTCGGCGACCGGCGCGGTGGCCGGTTCGGCGATCGGCCCCGCGGCCGATTCCGGGGACGGGATGTGGATCGCCC
Source organism: Streptosporangium sp. NPDC050855 (assembly GCF_044456585.1). NCBI lineage: Bacteria > Bacillati > Actinomycetota > Actinomycetes > Streptosporangiales > Streptosporangiaceae > Streptosporangium > Streptosporangium sp. NPDC050855. The sequence continues at coordinate 9,200 of NZ_JBITFY010000045.1, read as the reverse complement.
GCCAGCTGTGCGACCGTCTCGACATCCACCATGACCTGGGCGGATGCGTGGTCCAGCTGCGCGTCCCGAGCGCCAGGGCCGAGGAGTCCAGGCAGAGCCGGAAGTATTGAACGCTTCCTTCTGGGTAGAAGGGTTTGGCTTCGGCGCCGTTCAGGGTATGGTTGTCCCCATACAGACGTGTGCCTAAGACGCAGGCACCCCTGAAGGAATTACAGGCTTTCCATGCCTATCTCCTCCCAGAGGTGTGCCGTGAACATTGCATTCGTCTCCTCCGAGGCTCTCTCCTCCACCCAGGACGAGTCCGACCTCGCAGCCCAGCGCGCTCACCTGATGGCAGTGGCCCGTGAGCTCGGCCGCGAGCACAAGGTCACCATCTACACCCGCCGCAACTCCGACTCGGACAAGTCCCGGGTGCGCGTGTCGCAGGGCGTCACGCTGGAGCACCTCACCGCCGGTCCGGCCGAGAACCTGCCGGAGGACGGCGTCCTTCCCTACCTGTCGGACCTCGGCGACCAGCTGATGGACCGCTGGGGCCAGGACCGCCCGGACGTGATCCACGCCCACTCCTGGACCGGCGGGCTGGCCGCCATCGCCGGTGCGAACGGGCTCAACGTCCCGTTCACCCAGACCTTCAGCAGTGAGAGCTCCCGCGACGCCAAGGACGCCAAGAAGGTACGCGTGCAGCGGGCCATCGGCCGCCGCGCCAGCGCGGTGATCGCCGGGTGCGGTGACGAGGAGACCTCGCTGATCCGCCTGGGCGTGCCGCGCCGCAACATCTCGGTCATCCCGTGCGGTGTCGACGTCGAGCGGTTCCGCCGCCAGGGCCCCTCCGCCGCCCGCGGCACCCGTCCCCGCCTGCTGCACGTCGGCCCGCTCGCGGCCGACAAGGGCGTGCACACCGCGATCCGCGCCCTGGAGGGCGTCCCGGACGCCGAGCTGATCATCGCCGGTGGGCCCGCGGCCACGGAGCTGGAGCACGACGCCGACGCGCACCGCATGATGCTGCTGGCCAAGGAGATCGGCGTCGAGGACCGGATCACCGTGCTCGGCCACGTCCCGCACACCTCGGTGGCGAAGCTGATGCGCAGCGCCGACGTGGTGTTCTCGCTGCCCAGGGAGGCCCCGGCCGGGGTCGTCGCGCTGGAGGCCATGGCCTGCGGCGTGCCCGTCATCGCCTCGGCGGTGGGCGCCCACCTCGACTCCGTGGTGGACGGGGTGACCGGCCTGCTGGTGCCCGCCGACCGCCCGGCGCAGACCTCCCGCCTGACCCGCGAGCTGCTCGCCGACCCGACCCGGCGTACCGCGCTCGGCTTCGCCGGCGCCGACCGCGCCCGGTCCCGCTACTCGTGGGAGCGGATCAGCCAGGAGCTCGTCCACGTGTACGAGACGGCCCTGTCCGGCGCCGCCGCCGCCCACTAGCCGTACCGCCCGCGGCGCCCGGTGCGGCGCCGCCGACCGGCATCGAGACCGGGGACCCCGACGGGGTCCCCGGTCTTCTTCGTTCCGCCCTCCTCGGCGGCGGGCCTTCGACGCGTTCCGCCCTCTTCGGCGACGGCCTTTGCCTCCGTACGGGAAAGGTGAGGGACGGATGCGAAATCGCGATACCTCTGTTACTGGAGTGCAATCGTTGCTTTGATGGGCCCATGTCGATTCGTGGCACGTTCCTGGGCGTCCTGGCCGCAACGCTGGCGCTCTCCGCCCTGCCCCCGGCGCACGCGTCCGCGGGGGCGGCCCTCGCCGCCGCACCGGGCACGCCCGCCGGTGCCGTCTCCGCCGGTGGGACGGGCACGTCCGGCACCCGCTCCTGGGGCGCCCCGGTCCTGGTGGAGAACTTCGACGGCAGCCGGGTCGACGGCCGCCGGTGGGTCGTCTACCACTCCCCCGGCGCCGGGACCAACCCGCGTACCGGCCGGGCCTCGACCGTGAGCGGCGGTGCCCTGCGGCTCAAGGGAGGCTTCTACGGTGGCCGGGACCTGTCGGGGGGCATCGCGACCCGTACCGCGCAGCGCTACGGGCGCTGGGAGGTGCGGCTGCGCGCCGAGCGCGGCGCCGGGTACACGCCGGTGGCCCTGCTATGGCCGTCCGACCAGGGCGGCGGGGAGTACGCGGAGGTCGACTTCGCCGAGATCATCGACCCGTCGCGCAGGTCGGGCGGGATCTTCGTGCACCGCGGCGAGCGGCCCCAGGCGCAGCGGCAGATGCGGGCCGACTTCACCCGCTGGCACACGGTGGCGGTCGACTGGCTGCCCGGACGGCTGACGTTCTGGCTGGACGGCAGGAAGGTGTGGGACTACCGGGGGCCGAACGTGCCCAGGAGCCGTTCCATGCACCTGACGCTCCAGAACGACGTGACGTGCAACCAGTGGTCGCCGTGCCGCAACCGCTCCACTCCCCCGACGGTCAGCATGTACGTGGACTGGGTGAAGATCTACCGGGCGAACGTCTGACGGCCCGCGGGGGACCGCCCGCGAGGCGGGCCCGTCGAGCCGTCCGGGCACGGACGGGCCGCGGGACGCGGGACACGGGACCGCGGGGGGGGCCGCCCGGGAGCGCGTCCTCAGAGCAGGTGGCCCGCCTTGAGGGCGAGGTGGACCAGCAGGCGTTCCTGGCCGTCGGCCAGGTCGCGGCCGGTGAGCCGCTCGGCCTTGGCCAGCCGGTAGTAGAGCGTCTGGCGGTGCACGCCGAGGGCGGCCGCGGTCTCCTGGGCGTGACCGGCCCGGTCCAGGTAGCCCTCCACGGTCCTGGCGAGCTCCGGGTCCTCGGCCAGCCGGCCGGTCTCCCCGGCCAGCTCCCGCAGCCGGTCCCGGGACATCCGGGTGAGCATCCGGTAGACGCCCAGGTCCGGCCAGGCGGCCACGGGCGCCAGCGCGGGCACCCTGGTGGCGACGTCGAGGGCGTGCACGGCCTCGTCCCAGCTCCGCCAGGCCCGCGCGGCCTCCTCGCGGGGACCGCCGAGACCCGCCGTCGTGCCGTACATGCCCTGGACCCTGGCGGCCAGCTCCCGTGCCTGGCCCGCCGGGACCAGCAGGGCGGCCAGCGGCTCCCCCTGCCGGTCCCCGCCGTCCCTGCCCGGGAAGGCCGGGTCGGCCAGCACGCCGCGCGGCAGCGTCCACAGGGCCGCGACCCGGTCCGGTGAGCCGCGCACGGCGATCGCCGCGACCGGGCCGCGCACGTCCAGCCGGGCCAGGGCCCGGGAGCGCTCCTCGGCGTCGGAGGAGAACAGCTCGCGCAGCCCGGCGCCCAGGTCCTGGCGGCTGCGGGCCTCCTGGGCGAGGACGGCGGCGGCCCGGGAGACCAGGTCGGCGACGGAGGCGAGGGCGTCGTCGCCGAGCGTGCCGTCGTCGAGGAGCCACAGGTAGCCGTAGGTCACCCGGTGGTGCCGCAGCGGCACGCAGACCCGGGCGAGCACCCCCAGGGCGGCGTCGGCCGGGATCCGCACGGGCCCGGGGGCGACGGCGATGCCGTACCCCTCGAAGTAGGCCCGCACCTGGTCCGTGGCGCGGCGCCGGAGGATGGACTCCCGGCGCACCACGTCGATGTCGCCGCTCTGCGCCGCGTACGCCAGGAGCTGGAAGGAGCGGTCCTCCAGGGTCGCGGACGCGCCGAGCCTCGCGGCGATCTCGTCCACCGTCTCCTGCAGCACCCGACCATTGTCGTACATCTGTATGAACACTCCCGTCGGCGGTCGTGGCAGATGCACATGACCGCCGGTCGGGGGCGGGTTCTAGGGTGGGGACATGCTCGGTTCCCTGCTTCTCGGTGCCTCCCGGTCACCCCTGGTACGGCGCGCGGTCTCCGGCGTGCCGGTGACCCGCAAGGTCGTCGACCGCTTCGTCGCGGGCGAGACGCCCGCCGACGCGGTCGAGGCGATCCGCGGCCTGACGGCCGCCGGCCTGACCGTCACCGTCGACCATCTGGGCGAGGAGACGCGGGACTCCGACGCCGCCGCCCGGACGGCCGGGGCGTACGTCACGCTGCTCGGCGCCCTGACCGAGCTGGACCTCGGCGACCGCGCCGAGGTGTCGGTGAAGCTCTCGGCGGTCGGCCAAGCCCTCGGGGCCGACGGTGCCAAGATCGCGACGGAGAACGCGCGGCACGTCTGCGAGGCCGCCCGCGCCTGCGGGGCGACCGTGACCCTGGACATGGAGGACCACACCACGGTCGACTCCACCCTGGAGACGCTGCGGGCCCTGCGCGAGGACTTCCCCTCCGTCGGCGTCGCCGTGCAGTCCTACCTGTTCCGCAGCGAGGCCGACTGCCGCGACCTGGCGCATGCGGGCTCCCGGGTCCGCCTGGTCAAGGGCGCCTACGCCGAACCGGCCTCGGTGGCGCACCAGAGCAGGACCGAGGTCGACCTGGCCTACGTGCGCTGCCTGCGCATCCTGATGTCGGGTGCGGGCTACCCGATGGTGGCCACGCACGACGACCGGCTGATCTCCATCACCGAGACCCTCGCCGACCGGTTCGCCCGGGCGATCGGCGACTACGAGTACCAGATGCTGTACGGGATCAGGGCCGACAAGCAGCGGGCCCTGGCCGGAGCCGGTCACACCGTGCGCGTCTACGTCCCCTACGGCGACGACTGGTACGGCTACTTCATGCGCCGGCTGGCCGAGCGCCCGGCGAACATCGCCTTCTTTCTGCGTGCCCTTGGAGGCAAGTGATGGATGCCATCTCCACCGTTCCCGCCCCGGTCAACGAGCCGGTGCTCGGCTACGCGCCCGGCAGCGCCGAGCGTGCCGCGCTGGAGGCCCGCGTCAAGGAGCTGTCCGGGGCGCAACCGGACCTGACGATGACGATCGGCGGTGAGCGGCGGATGGCCGCCGGCGCCTCGATCGACGTGGTGCAGCCGCACAACCACGCCTCGGTGCTGGGCCGCACCGCCGACGCCGAGGCCGCCGACGTGCGGGCGGCGATCGACGCGGCCCTGCGGGCGGCACCGTCCTGGCGGGCCCTGCCCTTCGACGAGCGGGCCGCGATCTTCCTGCGCGCCGCCGACCTGCTGGCCGGGCCGTACCGGCAGACGCTGAACGCCGCGACGATCCTGGGGCAGTCCAAGTCCGCGCAGCAGGCGGAGATCGACGCCGCCTGCGAGCTGATCGACTTCCTGCGCTTCAACGTGGACTTCGCGCGCCGCCTCCAGAGCGACCAGCCGCTCTCCTCTCCCGGGGTGTGGAACCGGATGGAGTACCGGCCGCTGGAGGGCTTCGTCCTGGCGATCACGCCGTTCAACTTCACCGCCATCGCCGCGAACCTGCCCTCGGCCCCGGCCCTGATGGGCAACGTGGTCGTCTGGAAGCCCTCCCCCACCCAGCAGTTCGCCGCGCACTTCACCATGCGCCTGCTGGAGGAGGCCGGGCTGCCGCCGGGCGTCATCAACATGGTGACCGGCAACGGCAAGGCCGTCTCGGAGGTCGCCACCGTTCACCCGGACCTGGCGGGCATCCACTTCACCGGCTCCACCGCGACGTTCCAGCACCTGTGGTCCACGGTCGGCGCCAACATCACCTCCTACCGGTCCTACCCGCGGCTGGTCGGCGAGACCGGCGGCAAGGACTTCGTGCTGGCCCACCCCTCGGCCGACCCGGCCGTGCTGGTCACCGCGCTGGTCCGCGGCGCGTTCGAGTACCAGGGGCAGAAGTGCTCGGCGGCCTCGCGCGCGTACGTGCCGCGCTCGCTGTGGTCGGTGATCCGCGACGACCTGGTGAGCACCGCCGAGTCGCTGACCGTGGGGGACGTGGCCGCGGACCTGTCGACGTTCATGGGCGCGGTCATCGACGCGCGCGCGTTCGCCAAGCACAGGGAGGCCATCGACCGGGCCCGCTCGCTCGACTCGATCGACGTGCTGACCGGCTCCTACGACGACTCCACCGGCTACTTCGTGCGGCCGACGATCCTGCGGTCGTCCGACCCCACCGACGAGATCTTCGTCAAGGAGTACTTCGGGCCGATCCTCGGGGTGCACGTCTACGACGACGCGGACTTCGAGAAGGTCATGGACGGGGTGAACGACGCCTCGCCGTACGCGCTGACCGGCTCGATCATCGCCCGGGACCGTCACGCGATCACCCAGGCGTCGGAGCGGCTGCGGTTCGCGGCGGGCAACTTCTACGTCAACGACAAGCCGACCGGCGCGGTCGTCGGCCAGCAGCCCTTCGGTGGCGCCCGCTCCTCGGGCACCAACGACAAGGCCGGGTCGATCCTCAACCTGATCCGCTGGGTCAACGCCCGCACGATCAAGGAGACGTTCGTCCCGCCAACTGATCACCGTTACCCGCACATGGGGTGACGTCTCACGAAGCGGCCGGCAGCGGTCCGGCCTCACGTCGCTGGGCTTTCCCCAGTAACTACCTCGCGGCAAAGCGATGCCCGGGTCTCGAATCAGAGGCCCGGGCATCGGTGTTGTCGACCACGGTGCCGCTCATCCCGCCCGCTGACGGGGCCGACAGTGCGGGTCGGCGTCTTTTGCAACCGGAGCGATACGCGTAACGGTTGGTCGTGCTTCGTCCAAGTAGGGGCGTGTTCGGACGCACGACAAAGGGAGTGACGCTGGTGCGCCTCAGACAGACGGGGCTGGCGAACATCGCCCATGACCCCGAGGCATTCGAAGTCTTCTACCGACGTCACTTCGACGCCGTGACCCGGTTTCTGGCCCGGCGGGCGGAAGACCCGCACGCCGTGGCCGACCTGACGGCCGAGGTGTTTCTCGCCGTGCTCGACTCGGCGCACACCTACCGGCCGGACCTGGGCAGCGAGATCGCCTGGCTGTACGGCGTGGCGCGCAACACCCTTCTGGCCGAGCGACGACGCTCGGCACGCGAGTTGCGCGCGACCCGCCGGATTTCGGGGCATCGGCTGCTCGAAAGCGACGATGTGGCACGCCTGGAAGAACGGATCGATGCCGAGTCTCCGGCCCGCCGGGCCCTTGAGGCGATGGCCGTACTACCTGAGAAAGACCGGGCTCTCCTGGAACTGGTGGCCGTCGACGGCCTCAGTCCCGCCGAGGCCGCCGCCGTACTCGGCATCCGGCAGGGCACCGCCCGCGTGAGGCTGCACCGGGCCAGGCGCTCCGTCCAGCAGGTTGCCGGTGTCATACCCGTGATGGAAGGAACGAAGTGAAAAGTACTTTCGAAGAGGGGTTGCTCGCGGAGCTCAAGACGGAGATCGCTGCGCGGGCGTCACAGGGGCGCGCCCCGGCCCCGCGCCGAATGGTCGGCCGTCGGTTCGCGGCCGGGGCCGGAGTCGCGGCGATCGCGGTGGCCACGGCGATCGTCGTACCGCTGGCGACCGGATCGGAGCCTCCTGCCTACGCGTTGACGAAGAACACAGACGGGTCGATCAACCTCAAGATCAACGAGTTCCGGAACTCGCAACAGGTCGAGACGGACCTGGCGGAGTTGGGCGTGCTCGCCGACATCACCTATCTGCCGCTCGGCAAGCGCTGCGGGAACGTCCGCGCGCCCTTCGTCAAGGGCGACGACGCCGGTGTGAGCGTGGAGGATCTGTCGAGCACGGATCCCGTCGTACAGGCGAGGACCAGGAAGCGAATGACCAACTTGGCCTCTTCCAAGGCCATCCGTCCGGAGGACGGCATCACGATCTACCCTCGGTACATCAAGCCCGGCCAGACCGTGATGATCGAAATCATGGAGAACCCGGTGGAACCCACCGTGGACCGTCCGGGGGTCGCCTGGCAGTTCGGCGGCCGGTTGACAGACGGACCGATCAAGCCCTGTCAGGTGGTCGACGATACATCAGCGTTCGGCATCGGCGACGCCACACCTCCACCCGGCCACTGATCCCACTCACCCTGCCGTACGGGGCTTCCGTGGGCCGTACGGCACGGTGGCCGGACGTCGATGATCGGCCCGAAACAAGGTGCCCCATGTGACCCCGCCTCCCTCGCTGAGGCAAGATGCACGACACCGCTTCATGGCCGCACGTGCACGACCTCTGCGCGGCGATGTCCCGGCCCGTCTCCGCCGGGTCGCCGTTGCCGGGTGGCCGGGCCGCGAACACCACCCCGTCGTCGATGGGCTTCGAGAGGATCTACCTCGGTGGTGGCGGGTAGCGGTGGATCTCCGCCCGGTGCCCGGTCGAGCCGGCGAACTTGGCGTCGTCGGTGATCAGCGGCACGCCCAGCAGCTCGGCGAGGGCCACGTACATGCCGTCATAGGCGGTGAGGTTGTCGCGCAGTTCCAGCACTCGCCGTTGCAGGGACGGCATGGGATGGCGGACGATCTTGAGCTGGGCGTAGCGCTCCAGCATGATCTGGGCCCGCTCTTCCGAGATGCGTACCTCCGGCTTGCTGGTGATCACATGCCCGCGCACCACGGAGGCGATCTCCACGTCGATCAGCGCGGGGGCGTGCAGTCTGCGGGCCAATCGCTGGCGGAGCAGGTCGTCGCCCTTCACGTTGGCCAGCAGGCGGAAGACGATCGAGGCGTCGACGACCAGGCTCACCGGCGTCCCTCACGCAGCGTCTCGCGGACGAAGTCGGGATCGTACGGCACCGGCTCGTCAGCGGCGATCCTGGCCATCACCTCGTCCAGCGTCGGGGTGGCCGCCTCCTCGTTGAGCAGTTCACGCACATACGCCGTCAACGACTTGCCCTCACGCTCGGCCCGCATCTTCAGCGTCCGTTCGGTCTCCTCAGGAACATCTCGAATCTGTATGATCGACATGCATGCACTATAGCATGCAGATTGCATGCTCACATCGGAATGGCGAGGCGGCCTCACTGTTCAGACCGGTCCTCGGATCCATATCGGCTTCCGGCGCAGCACCCGAAGGACGCGTCCTTCTCATCGACCGTCAAGGGGCCGTACACGAGTGGGGCGGGGGTTGTAGAGGTCGTAGCCGCCCACCCGGCCGCAGGGGCCACGGTCAGCTCGTGCAGAAATCCCTCGAAGGTGTCGGTCGCCACCAGCAGCGACAGCAGGGCGTCCGACCAGGTGGGGCCGGAGGGGAGGTCAACGGCGAAGACATGGCCCGCCCGCGATTTTCTGGCGCTGCGCCCCACCGGTCACCGGCGACGAGACGTCTGACCGACGCGTGCGAAGTACCTGCGGTGCCCCTTCCAGCCTTGCAGACCCGAGGAATGGTTAAGAGCGCCTAACAGAATGAGTTCTGCTGTGCTTTGATCTCTCGCTGTAGCGATGGTGAGAGGGGTGGCGGGTGGCGCGGCTAAAGCCGTGGGA
>NZ_JBITFY010000044.1:0-21677 GCF_044456585.1 Streptosporangium sp. NPDC050855 | reverse complement strand
TCCGGCGGATACGACTTCATCGCCACGTGGAACTCCTTGTCTCCGGATTTTCATCATCCGGCACTCAAGGTGTCCACACATCGGGGTGAGGGCCCGTCATCCACAGCCGAAACCCCAGCCCTCGGCCTCACCGTCCGGCCTGCGGATTCGAGCGACCGCGGCCCGTTTCTGCCGTATTCCGGTGGCACCCCAAGGACGTCAGCGCGGCAACAAGTGCCGACCGCGAGATGAGCGAGGCTGCTCGCGCCCGGGTCGCTGGTGGCCTGGCCGACCAGCAAGTCCTTGGAGCTGAGGCCCGGCTGCAGGATCGTAGCTGCGCGGTGTTCTTGGGGCAGGAAAACGACCCTCGAGCTCTCTGCCATAGCGAACGCGAGGGCCATTTGACGTGCCGAACTAAGAAACCTTAAATTTTGCGATCTCGATAGCCCAGACCATTAGGCGAACCGGGACGTCACCGACTTGGGGATCAATGCTAACAACCGCGTCGTGCCATTCCTTTCCTTCGCGAAGGGCAATTGCAAGAAAGGAGCCTCGATCCCAGAGGCCCGGATCCCGGAACTCTATTACCCGCTCATCGATCGATGTGTCGAAGAAGTCAATGACCTCTATAGATCTTCCGTCGAACGTCTCGTAAGGCATTCCTTGATCCTAATCCAGGAAAGTCACGAATTCCCCTGCCTGCGTAAACCTTGCTCCCCGTCCATCGGGAAGGCGCATGTCCACCACGTCATCCCACTGACCACCCACCCGCCCTCGAGTGTTAACAGATGTAGTGCCGGGATTGGTCAAGATATCATCGAGCATACCCTGACCGGTCTTGTTCCATGCATCCGCATTTTGCCGCCCAGGGGGCGTTGGCCACCCATTGGTATTCCCGTTTCTACCTGCATGCTTTTGCAGGGCACGCCCGGAACGCTTGTATCCTCCACGGTCCGGAAGCACCCCAGAGGCGGATGCTGCATCCAAATCGAATCCACAGGGGCCCGAATTATGGACGAGTACCGCTTGGTCTCCGGCCAGCACATGGTAGGTGTGGATGCCGTCGACAGTGAAGTTGTGGACACGTCGGGTGGTGGTCCACTTTTTGATTGCGGTGACCTGGACGTGAGTTCCGGCTGAGGTTTGCAGCCACAGGCCGGGCCGGAGCTCGCTGGCGTTAGCCCACTTGCGCAGGGAAGGGACCCAGAACGGGTGCTTGTCGGTCGCGGTGATTGGAGCAGTGGCATCGTCCCTGTAACCGCCGGTGTCGACGGTGATCTTGACGAGGTTCTTGATGCCTTCGCCTACGATCAGGGCGGTGACGGCCCTGGCTTCGGTACGGTTCGTTTGAGGGTCTGTGGCGAGCACGTAGTCGCCAACCTTGACGTCCTCGATTGGCTTTTTGCTGCCGTCAGCCATTAGAACGAAAGTTCCTGGAACGAAACTGTTGCCTTTGCAGGGGGGAGTAGCTGGTTTTCCGGTTTTTGGCACTCCAGGGCCAGTTCCTTTTGCAACACCAAGCCTGGCGCCGCCTCCGGGTGACAGCGTATAAACGTTCAAGCACATAGCGTACGCCTGCGTGTCGTTCACATAGCTGTCACACGGGCCTTTAGAAGCGTATGCTTTTCCTTCTTTGAAGGCTTCAGTATTTGAGTCTCCATATCGAGGTCCGCAATCTAACCCATAAAGTCGACAAGTAATGCTATCTTCTGCAGGAAAAAGTCCATCCATGAATCCGCCAAACCTGTCCCAAAAGTCTCCTTCGGGGATAGAAGGCGGCAACGGCGGTTCCGCAGGGGGTAGCGGAGTGGTTGAGATGGGGGGTGTGTAGTCGACCGGTGTGGTGTCGTGGTCCGGCCCGGAGTTGGGGTTGTCCCAGTCGGTGCCGCTGCTACTACCGTCGTCGTAACTGTCGACCGTGTTGATAACAATGCTCTCGGGTTCCTGCGGTACCTTCGGCTTTGGCCGCTTTGACCCCGGGGAGTTGGGCTTTTTCTTCTTCGGATCCTTTCCCTTGTCCTTGTCCTTGTCCTTCTTGGGAGGATTGGGCGCGGGTGGCTTAGGTGTGGGCGGGGTCGGCCTAGGCGACCGGTTTTTGTTGCCCGAGGAAGGCTTTATAGGCGCTGAGCCCTGCTTGTGAGAAATAGTTGCAGAGCCCGATGGCCTGTTTCCCGGTATTTTCGGCTTGTTGACGTCGCATCCGCCGCCGCCGGGGTCTACGGGATAGGCGTATCCCGTCATTCCCGGTACCTGGCCTGCTTTCGCTCGGGTTTCGTTGTAGCACGGGCTATGGCCGGTGGGGTCGGTGGATACCAAAGGGCTGGCGTTGGCGTAGGTGTAGCGGTTGGCCTGAACCGATGGCTGGGGCTCCAGGGTCCAGTCGTCGCGGGAGGAAAAGGCGCCGGTTCCTGGCTGGTACCAGCGGGCGTGCATGTTGACTTTGCCGGTGTCGGGGTCGGTGTACTCACCTTGATACCCCAAGGCGCGGGTGGCGCCGGATCGGTGGGTTGGTTTGCCGAAGGGGTCGTAGGCGGTCGAGTCGACCAGGGCGGTACCGGAGAAGGTGGCGACCATGTCGTCGTGCAGGTCGCTCATGGTGGCCAGGGCGGGACCGGCGCCTTCTTTGAGACTGAGCAGGTTACCCGACGGGCCGCGGCCGTAGGCGGCCAGCAGGGTGTTGGCGCCGTCGGTGATGGTGGTGATGTCGTTGTCGAGGCCGGAGTAGACGAAACGCCGCTGCTCGGCGCCCTTGGTGCGTGAGGTCATCCGGCCCAGCGCGTCGTAGCCGTAGGTGGCCTCCCCGTCGGAGACGAGCCGGTCGAAGGCGTCGAAGGCCAGGGTGCGGGTGGCGCCGGCCTTGGTCTCGGTGGCGGTGGTGCCGCGGGGGGTGTAGGTGTAGTCGGTGCCGGCGCCGGAGATGAGCCGGTTGCGCTGGTCGTAGACGAAGGTGTCGCTGCCGGCTCCGGTGCGGTTGCCGGAGGCGTCCCAGGTGTAGGCGGTGGTGGCGCCGCCGGGCGCGGTCCAGGAGGTCAGTCGGCCGGAGTGGTCATAGCCGTAGGTGTTGGTTCCGGCTCCGGCAGTTCCGGTGGTGGTCTTGGTGGTGAGGTTGTCGTCTTTGTCCCACCCGTAGACGATCTTCGCCAGTTGGGTGCCGGAGCTGTTCTTGATCGCTTGGGCGGTGGGGCGGTTGAGCGCGTCGTAGTCGTAGGTCTGGGTGTTGACCGGGGCGGTGGAGGTTTTGGTCTTGAGGCGGTCGGCGTTGTCGTAGCCGTAGGTCCAGGTGCGCCCGGTCACCGGGTCGGAGGCGCTCTCGAGCCGGTCGGCGCCGTCCCATGTGTAGGTCGCGGTTCCCGCCGGGTCGATGCGCTGGGTGGTGTTGCCGGCCGCGTCGTAGGCGTAGGCGGCGACCTGGTTGGTGGCCTTGGAGACCTTGGTCAGCAGGCTACGGTCGTTGTATTCCAAGGTGTAGTCGCCGACCGAGGTCACCCGGCCCGCGTTGTCATAGGTGAACGCCCGCGCCGGGGTGCTCACCGAGGCGCCGGCACCGGTTTGTGTCGCCAGTCGGCCGAGGTGGTCGAAGGTGCGATCGATGCGTACCCCGCCCGGCTGCAGGGTGGCGGTGGCGTTGCCGGCGGCATCGTAGATGCTGGTCCAGGTCCGATCAACAGCGTTGGGATGGGCGCTGGTGGACGGTTCGATGACCGATTCGACCAAGCCGAGGCTGTTGTAGCCGGTCCAGGTGGCGTTGCCGCGGCCGTCGGTGGTGCGGGTGCGCGCTCCGGTGGCGTCGTAGCCGAACGTCGAGGTGATCGACGTGCCGTCAGCGATCGGCTCGATCAGGGAGGTCATCTGGTTGGTGGCGTCGAACGTGCGCCGGGTGATGCGTCCCTCGCCGGAGGTGGTGCTGGTCGGGTTGTCGGCCGCGTCGTAGCCGAAACCGAAGGTACGGGCCGTGGTGTTGGTGGCGCCGTCGAGGTCTTTGACGCCGATCTGGCGACCGGCCAGGTCGTATTCGGCTTCGGTGGCGTTGGTCAGCGGGTCGGTGACCTTGGTGGTGCGGCCCATGATGTCGTAAGCGAAGGTCGAGGTGTGGGTGAGCGGGTCGGTGATCGAGGTGATCTGCCCGGCGGCGTTGACCTTGTAGGTGGTGGTCTTGTTGCCCGGGGCGACGCGCTTGGTGAGGTTACCCGCCGCATCGTAGGTCAGCGTGGTGATGTGCGCCGCGGTGGTGGGTTTGCGCTCGATCTGGGTGGCGGTGACCTGGCGTCCCAAATCGTCGTAGGTGGCCTGGGTACGGGCGCCGGTCGGATCGATCTCAGCGAGCTTTTCGCCCAGCATGTTGTATTCACTCACCCAGTTGCCGCCGGGCCCGGACGGGCCAGGATCGGTGACCCGTACCGCGCGGCCCAGCGCGTCGTAGGTGGTGGTGGTGACATAGCCACGTTCATCGGTGAACGTGGTCAGCTGACCGGCCGCGTCATAGTCGTACCTGCGCGTCGGGGTCAGGGCGCTGCTGCCGGGCGGGGTGTAGGAGGGGGAGGTGATCGACGTCATCCGCCCCGCCTTGTCGAAGGCGGTGGTAATGGTGCGTTCTTCGGCGTCCACCGCATGCGTGGCGCGACCGGCGCTGTCATAGCCATAGCGCGTCGTGGGCCGCCCGTCGACGACCGATCCGTTCTTGTCGATCTTCACCTGCGGGGACTTCACCTCGACCAGCTGACCGGCCAGGTCGTAGCGCATCGTGGTGGTGAAGTCCGCCGCGCTGGTCCCGGAGGCGTTACCGCGCGGATCGATAGTCGAACTCAGTAGACCCCGGTCGTCATAAAGGCTGGTGGAGACCAGGTCCTCGGCGCCGTTCTCAATGGTGTGCTGCGTGATCTGGTTCAACACGTTGTAGGCGTAGGCGGTCGACTCGGTGCGGCTGCTTCCGGCCCCGGTGAACGTCTCCTTGGTGACGTTCCCGGCCGCGTCGTAGGCGAAAACGGTCTTTCGTTTGAGCGTGACGGGATCGAACGTGGTGGAGGTGAGGCGGCTGGCGGCGTCGTAGACGTGATCGACGGTGACCTTTTCGCCGCTGGTATGCTGACCGGCCGGGGCGGCGGTGACCTGCTTGGTGAGGTTGCCGGCTGCGTCGTAGGTGTTGTCTTCCAACACCACATCGGTCGTGGTGATCAGGCCGTTGAGCCGGACGTCATCGGCGATCACCTGTGACAGGCGATTGTCGGCGAAGTAGGTGTAGGAGGTCTTACGTCCCTCCACATTTCGTCCAGCCACCCGCCCGCCGGGGTCATAGGAGTAGGACTCCAACACCACATCCTGCGCGGCCTGCGGCGCGACCGGGCTACCGGTCCAGTCCTTGATCGTCGTTGAGGTCAGTTCTCCGCGCTTGCTGTAGCCGTAGGTCAACACCGTGCCCAGCGGGTCGGTCGCCGAGACACGGGCCCCGGTAACATCCCAGGCCGAGCGGCTCACCGCGCCTTCCGGGCCGGTGACCGTCTCCAGGCGGCCGTTAGCATCATAGGTATAGCTGGTCGTCCGCGTCGCATCCCCACCGGTCAGATCCGACAGCGTCTCACTGAGCAGGTCGCCATCAGCGGTGTAGGCATAGGTCACCTTGGCGGTGTGGGTGACGTTGGTGACCTCGTTCTTCACTCCCGGATCGGTCTGCGTCAGCAATCGCCCGACCCCGTCGTAGCTGAACGTCGAAACCACTCCCGCCGGATGAGCCTGAGAGACCTGCGTGCGAGAGGTCACCCGGCCTACCGCGTCATAGCCAAACTTCAGCACCACCCCCGACGGGCTGGTCTGCTCGGCCAGGTCCCCCGCGGCGTTGTAGCGGTAGGTCGTCTCGTTAAGCCTTGCATCCTTGCTCGACTTCACCAACCCGGCCGGGGTGGTGCCGCCGCCGACGGCGGGTTCGGTGCCGTCGGTGTAAGTGCTGCTGGTTGAGCGGCCGGCGGGAAAGTCCGGGGTGGTGGGAGTGGTCTCTTTGAGCGCCTCGCCGTATTGGTTGTACTCCCACTTGGTGACGTAGGTGTTGTCGGTGGCGCTGGTCGAGCGGGCATCACGGTAGGTCAGGAGTTGGTCGTTGCGGGGGTCGAACTCATCGGTGGTGTTGCGGTAGTAGGTGTAGCGCTCCTGTGGGCCAAGGCCCAGAGCGCAGTTCAGACCAGGGGACCAAGAGGAGGGCTCCTCTATCAGGCAGGTGGTGCGGGTCAGGGTGTTGCCGCGTTTGTCGTGGGTGGTGACGAGCGCGTTGCTGTTGGGGTCGGTCACCATCGACGGGTAGCCGCCGCGGTCGTAGGTGTAGCTGGTCTTCTTGTTCAGCTGGTCGATCCGAGTCACCAGGCGGTAGCCGCGCCAGGCGTCGTGTTCGAAGGTCAGCGTCTCATTCTTGGGATCGGTGACCTTCACGGTGGACAGCCCTGTGGCGTTGTCGTAGTGCGGCTCGGCGAGTTTCCAGGTGCCGCCGTGCTGGTCTGTGTGGGTCTTGAGGCGATCGGTCGCGGTGTCGTAGGTGTTGTCCGTCCAGATGCGGCCGGAGGGCAGAGTGATCTTCGACAGCAGGTGCGGGACCGTCTGGCGGGCGGCGTAGTGCTCGGCCACCTCGGTCGCGGCCAGCGGCCGGTCATAGACGGCGACCTCGTCGACATGACCGCTCAACCCCCACGAGGTGGATGCCCCTCCACTGATGGTCGGCGAGGAGGGCCAGGCCGAGGTGATGCGGCCGTTGCCGATGGTGGTGAACTTCCACCCCTGGTGGTTGATCGTGCCGCTGAGCGATCCCACCGGGGCGCCGTCGAGGTAGAGGGTCTGGCTGTTGCCCGAACCGGACAGGGCGACATGGTGCCAGGCACCGTTGTTGACGGCAGCGGCCGAGGTGATCGGCGAGATGACCGGGGTACCGCCCGATCCGGTGACGCCGAACTGGCCGCGCAGCTTGCCGTCGGTGCCCACATACAACAGCGGCTGCCCGCTGCCGAGGAACCATCCTTGCTGGTCCAGTTGCAGGTAGGTGTCGGAAGCGTAGGCGATCACTCCTGGAGAGGTGGTCTTGAACCAGGTCTCCATCGACAGTGAACCGGCCATTCGCGGCAGCAGGTGCTCGGGCAGATCCATCCGTCCATTGCCCGTCAGTTTCGCTGAGGTGTTGGTGGAGCCGGCCAGTGCCCCGGGTTCAGCCAGACTCATTGCCTCATATGTGGCCGGTCCCGAGCCCCAGCCCAGGTTGGCGCCCTTGGTCGTCGGCGGCTGGCAGAACTCCGGCACGATGGTGCACACCGGGTCCGGGGTCGGTGGCGGCGGCTGAGTGACCGGCTCGCCCACACGCCAGTACCCGACCGGCTCGTCATCTTGCACCACACCCGGATACGTCGAGCCGGTGGTGTAGTCGTAGGTGGTGCAGCTGGATGCTCCCAGCGGGGAGCAGACCTGGTGAAGGCGGCTGCCTTGGTAGGTGTAGGCCCACGTCAGGGAGGCACCGTTGACCGGGTCGGTGGACACGCCCGCCACCCGCGCCCCGTTCCAGGTGAACGTCAGCGACCGGCCGCCACTGTCGTGCACCGCGCTGAGTTTGCCGTCGGTGCCATACACCAGGTCCTGGGCGCGGCCACGGCTATCGGTCACCTTCACCAGCCGGCCGAAGCTGTTGAACAGATACGAGGTGGAGGACTTGTCCATCAACCGCCACCCGCCCGCGCCGGTCGTGGCGAGGGTGGCGAACATGCCCGGCGGCGGCTGGAACCCGCCGTCCCCGCGCGGGGCAAACCGCAGAACCTGCCCCGTGGGGTAGGTGACCAGCAAGGCTCCGCTCGCCTCGGGCTGGATCTTCATGTCGAAGCGGGTGGACCAGCCCGCGCCGAAGATCCCATCCGTGCGGGCGTCCTTGCTGTTGTAGGCGCGCCGCACACTCAATCCCAGCCCCGCACCGGGAACCGAGGCGTCCACGACCTCGGTGGTGTAGTTACCGGCCAGCTGGTGAAACTCCTGACCGTTGACCCCACGCGCCGCCAGCTGAGAGGCGATGGTCGGCTGCCGGGCACCGGTGACGAAGCTGTACTCGGGTGAGCGCACATTATTGCCGTCATCGTCGTAGACCCGCACCGACCACGAATACGACTTACCCCATTCCAGGGAGCCTGCGGGAACCTTCCAGGAGTTCACCCCCTCGGGCAGCTGCCCTGAGTACGCGGCCGTCGTCGTCATCGAGCAGTCCAAGCCCGGCTCCTCGTCCTCCTCCTCTGGCAACACGCAGACCGTGAACGCATAACGCAGCGGGGACGTCCCAGCACTGGCATGAGCCACCAAGGTCGGCGTCACCGTCCCGACCTGTTGGCCCGACAGCGGCCACATGTCCTCCACCTGAAGCTCATCGAGCAGTGACGACACAGCGGCCGTCGGACGCATGCTCTTTCGCAGCTCACCGGAGACAGACCCGGTAGGGGATTTACCATCGGAGGCCGATGTCCGGCTCCCCTTAGGTACAAAACGCTCGTCCACCGGCAGGGCCTGCTTCGGAAGGCCGATCTTGTGACCAGGGGCTCGCACCGTGACCGGGGAGGTAGTCACGCTGCTGTCCACCAGCGACGCCAACCCCGCCGCCGACCCTGACAACTGTTTCGGTGTCTCAGGCTCCTCTTGGAGCAGGGCGGTCAGCGTAGAGGCACTGACCGGGAAGGCCTGGAACAACAACAGGCCCGGCATCAACACCATGGCCCACACCGCCACTACCCAGGTTCTACGACCAGGCGAACGCAGACGCGAACGTGGACGCGACAGACTGCGGCGCATACGCCGTCACCCTCCGAACAAGTCAGCGCGAGAGCCAGTCGCTCCCGCGTTACCCCAGCCCGCCACCAAGCCCACAGCGAGGCCGGGGTCGACGATTCGGAGCGCGCAACAAGCAAACGATCAGAAATTACCTATAGATCACTTAAGTGCGCAAGAGCTCTATAAGGAGCAAATAAAGGATTCAATATCACGTTTCATCCAGAAACATGCTGGACTTGCACACAAGCGACTCCTGTGGGTAATCAGATCGGAGATTCTAAAACTGACGCAGAGGAATCGTTCTATAACTATCCGCCCAACTGGGAGGTCCTACGCTTGCTCGGGTTGAGGCTGCCGGTGGACCGCAGTCGAGAATGTCCGTTTCGCGTGGATCGCAGCATGTCCGAATGCGGACGCGGATCGAGGGCCTCGTACTCCCTGGATAAGTGACATTATCCGGGGAGCATGAGTATGATCTCCCCGGATAACCTCCGGGCGAGGCCTGAGCTAACGCCGGAAAAACTCCCCGGATAAGAAGGAGAGGGGTCCGGCGAGTGACCGCGAACACCGACAGCAAGATCAACAACGGTGGCGACGTCGAAACCGGCAACCCGGTTGACGATCGAGGCGGCGAGCGGGACGGCGACCAAGCCGACAACCGCGTTGCCGATCGGGGCGGCTCCGGAGCCGGCAACGTGGTGGCGCTTCGGCCGGGCCTCGAGCCGGACTCGGTGGCGGCCGCGGCGGAGGCGGCGCTGGCCGCGTTCGGTACGCATCTCGATCGGTGCGCGCTCGCGGCCAACACGGTGACCGCCTACCGGCGCCAAGCCATCGCCTACCGCGACTGGCTGCTCGCCCGCGCGGCCGAGCACGCGGATGCGTTCGTCGACCTGGTCGGCGCCGAGGCCGCCGTCACCGCCTGGCGCCGCCACCTGCTCGCCGCGGGCGCGTCGCCGGCGACGGTGAACCAGGCACTGGCCGCGGTGACGCTGCTGTATGAGCACGGACCCGCGCTGCGCCTGGCGGTCAAGCGTGCCCGGGTCCCCAAGCCTGGGGCTCCGGATGCGTTGTCGCGGGCGCAGGAGAACGCGGTCCGCCGCGCCGCCGACCGCCGCGGCCCCCGCGACGCAGCCCTCATCGCCGTCCTGCTCGGCGCCGGCGCCCGCGCCGAGGAATGCCAGCGCCTGCGCATCGGCGACATCCCTATCACCGCCCGCAGTGGCACCGCTCGCCTGCACGGCAAGGGGGATGAGGTGCGGACCGTCCCCCTACCGGTCCCGGCCCGCGAACGCCTGACCGCCTGGCTGCAGGCGCGCGCCGAGCTGCTGGCCACCCGGCCCGCCCTGGCGGAGCAGGTCAGAGATGGGCTGTGGATCGGCCAGCGCGGACGGCTGTCGGTCGACGGCGTCACCGACGTGGTCCGCGCCGTCGGCAAGGACGCCGGCCTGCCGGGCCTGCGCCCGCACCGGCTGCGCCACACCTACGCCACCCGGCTGCGCGAAGCCGGCGCCGACCACGCCCAGATCCAAGCCCTCCTCGGCCACACCTCCATCGAAACCACCGCCCGCTACTTCCGCGCCTCCCCGACCGAAATCGCCGACCTGGTCGACCGTGCTCTCGACTACTGACGGCGAGACGGCGTGAAACAGCCGCAGTGAGCTGGTTATCGATGCGGAACTCTAAGGACACCGTGTGATCGCCTCTGCTACCTGGCCGTCTATAGGAGTTCTGCCTGCTCCTGCCAGTGCGCCAGATTGTGCCGGGTGGTCAGGGTGTCGGGGTGGTCGGGACCCAGCATCCGCAGGTGGTCGGTGAGGAGGTCGTTGAAGGCGGCGGCCGCGCCCGCCGCATCCCCGACCTCCCCCCGCCAGTGCGCCAGGTTGTTGCGGGTGGTCAGAGTGCGGGGGTGGTCGGGGCCCAGCATCCGCAGGCAGTCGGTGAGGAGGTCGTTGAAGGCGGCGGCCGCGCCCGCCGCATCCCCAGCCTCCCCCCGCCAGCTCGCCAGGTTGTTGCGGGTACGCAGGGTATCGGGGTGGTCGGGGCCCAGCATCCGCAGGCAGTCGGTGAGGAGGTCGTTGAAGGCGGCGGCCGCGCCCGCCGCATCCCCACCCTGCCCCCGCCAGTGCGCCAGGTTGTTGCGGGTGGTCAGGGTGTCGGGGTGGTCGGGGCCCAGCACCCGCAGGCAGTCGGTGAGGAAGTCGTTGAAGGCGGCGGCCGCGCCCGCCGCATCCCCACCCTGCCCCCGCCAGCTCGCCAGGTTGTTGCGGGTGGTCAGGGTGTCGGGGTGGTCGGGGCCCAGCATCCGCAGGCGATCGATGAGGAGGTCGTTGAAGGCGGCGGCCGCGCCCGCCGCATCCCCAGCCTCCCCCCGCCAATGCGCCAGATTGTTGCGGGTACGCAGGGTGTCGGGGTGGTCGGGGCCCAGCAGTTGTAGGCAGTCGGTGAGGAGGTCGTTGAAGGCGGCGGCCGCGCCCGCCGCATCCCCGGCCTCCCCCCGCCAGCTCGCCAGGTTGCTGCGGGTACGCAGGGTGTCGGGGTGGTCGGGGCCCAGCAGTTGTAGGCGATCGGTGAGGAGGTCGTTGAAGGCGGCGGCCGCGCCCGCCGCATCCCCGGCCTCCCCCCGCCAGCTCGCCAGGTTGTTGCGGGTGATCAGGGTGTCGGGGTGGTCGGGGCCCAGCACCGGCAGGCAGTCGGTGAGGAGGTCGTTGAAGGCGGCGGCCGCGCCCGCCGCATCCCCAGCCCTCCCCCGCCAGTGCGCTAGGTTGTTGCGGGTGGTCAGGGTGTTGGGGTGGTCGGGGCCCAGCAGTTGTAGGCAGTCGGTGAGGAGGTCGTTGAAGGCGGTGACCGCGCCCGCTGCATCCCCAGCCTTTCCCTGCCAGCTCGCCAGGTTGTTGCGGGTGTCCAGGGTGTCGGGATGGTCGACGCCGAGAAACTGAGTGGCGGTGGCATGCAGCCCGACATATTCGGCGATGGCCGCGTGAACTTGTCCACTGTCACCGAGGCTGGTCGCAGCACGAAACAGGATCGGGTGCGCCATGTCGTTCCATTCCCACAGGGCGGTGCCGGTGAGGGCGTGCAGGCTAGCGGTGTTGGCGCGCAAGACGGGGCCGACCTGGTCGCGTTCGACGTCCGGCCAGACCTCCATCAAGGCATCGGCGGCGACGTGCGCAACGGCGGTCGACTCGGTGACGTGAAGGGTGTCGCGGGTGGCGCGTTGGATGAGCCGGTGGACCCGGACCTCCTGAAAGGAGGCGGCAGGGTCGTGGTCGATGAGGCTGAAGCGGTGCAGCACCCGCAGCCCGTCGTAGGCGTCGGTGGTCGACACCTCCCTCGTGACTCGGGGGCGTCGTTGGGTGGTGAGGTAGGTCAGCACCGGGGTGCAGGTCAGTGCGGCCTGGGGGATGCCGTGCGAATCTAGTACCGCCGCCACCTGCAGCAGTGGCCGGGCCAGGCCTGCGGGCCGGGCGCAATCAGCACGGTCGATCGACAACGACCAGGCCGCTGCCACGATCGTGGGATGGTCATCGGGCAGAGCGCCTTCCTCGGGCACCACCTCGGCCAAGGTCCGGCGCCGATCGACCAGCCGCTCCCGGTACCCGGCGCAGTCCAGGTGCGCGTCGATCAGGTAGGCGGCCGCCTGTGCCAGCGCCAGCGGCAGATACCCCAGGTCGGCGGCCAGTGCGTCGATCTCGGCGTCGCTGTCGGTGCGGCCGTGAACGGCGAGCTTGGTCCTCAGGTAGGCGCGCGCCTCGGCCTTCGTGAACACCCCCACCTCCACCACCCGGCGGTCCCGGCCGGCCAGGGCGGCGTCTCGGCGCCGGGTGGTGACCACTACCCGGCCCGCTGCGCCTGAGGGCCACAGCTCCCGGATGTCGGCAGGGTCCTGAACGTCGTCCAGCACCATCAGCCACGCCGTCGGCGTGGTCTGTGCCCAGATGAGGAACCGCCTGGCGGCCTGTTCGACGTCGTCGGGGTCGGTGTGCAGGCCGAGCTCGATGGCGGCCTGGACGTAGCCGGCCAGGATCTGCAGACGGGAGGCCGCGCTTACCCACACCACCACATCCACCTCCTTCCGCTGCCATACCTGTCGGGCGTAGGCGGCGGCGAGCTGGGTCTTGCCGATGCCGCCCATCCCGGCCAGCACCTGCGAGACCACCACCGTCCCACCGTCGGCGGCGGCCTCGGTGAGCCGGTCGGCGATCTCGCGGGGCTGGAAGCAGTCCGCGGCCCGGGGGACCGCCCCCACCCAGCACCGCACCACCTCGTCTCCCGCCCCCGGCGGGGTGAGGGCTGGCGGATGGGGAGCGGGGGGACGTCCACCACGCCCGCTTCCCTGCCGGCGCTCGGCCAGCGCCCGCTGGCGCAGCCCCTCCCACCACGCGGCAGACGGCGCGACGTACCCGGGGGACTTCTGCCGGGCGCGACCGCGCAGGAAGGCGATCAGCCACTCGGCGACCTTCCGGTCGGACGGCACATTGCGGCCGTTGCGCCAATCACTCCACGACGTGATTGTCACCTTCAACGGCGGTACCTGGGCGGCCGCCTGCCGCTGGATCATCGCCCCGGTCGGCTCGCCGGCAGCTTGGTGCAACTCCCGCAGCGCGGCGGCGTACCGGCCGGTCGCATCCACCGCACCCGCCGCCTCTGCCGCGTCCGTCGAATCGACGGTCTCGCTCACTCTGCTACCTCTCGCGTATCCGGATCCGGATCGAAACCGTCCGGAAAAGCCGCTCATCACGCCATTCCCCGAGATCTTCCACCCTGCCCGCCCTGCCGCGCCGGTGCGAGCGGATCCGGAAAACCCTCCGAAGCGGCCTGATGAGGCCGTCGCCCCGGGGCGAGCAGAGCACCGGGGCCCACGGTAAGGAGAACCGCTCATGATCGATCGCCCGTTCCTGCGCCGCCTGGCCCGCGCCGCTTTGGCCGCCGCGGTACGCAGCGCCGCCGCGGCCACCGCCGCAGCCCCCATCACCTTGGCCATCTGGTGGATCACCCACCGCTGACAGGTCGACTGTGCCGGCTCCCACGCGCCTCTTGGGAGCCGGCACAGCGCCCACCACACGACGGCCGACCGTGGAGCAGACAAGAACGAGGCCAAGAGACGATCACGGGCGTGCCGCTGAGTGGTCGCGGGTCAGGCTGCGTCTGGCGGGGTTGGTCCGCGATCCTTCGATCGCCTAGTGCTTGTCGTTGTGGTTGTCGAGTAGCTGGGTGAGCAGGCCCATGGTGGCGGCGCCGGCTGCTCCGCCACTGAGCAGAGCGGTGGGCCAGGTGGCGCCGGTGGCCAGGGTGAGCGCGCAGGCGATGGTCGTCACCAGCAAGGTGATGGTCAAGGTGAGCAAGACAGGTACGGAAAACATCGGGGTCACTCCTGAAAGGGCGTCGCCGGGAAGCCGGCGGTCTGGTCATCGGCCCAGAACGCGATGAGCTCGGTGTCGGTGAGCTCGTCGGTGGGGCGGTAGGGCGGGATACGGCCGGTGATCAAGGCCCACACCGTCACCAGCAAGGTCAGCAGCTGATCGTCGTCGCAAGCCCGCGATGCGGGTGAGGAGCCCGGCCGGGTGCCGGTGACACGAAGCGGAGAGGTGAAAGCACGCGGGACCGTGAGGGCGTGCGGCATGGACGTCTCCTTCGTGATCAGTTGGGGTGGAGCCAACAATGGGGCGCCGCAAGGCAGGCCGCCACCGGTTCAAACACTCCGGACAACACCGGATCAAACGGCTCTATACGGGCCAAAACCGTTTCCGCTTTTCCCGGGTCATCCCTGGCGCGGCTCGGTCGGTCGTCGAGGCGGCCGGCGTTTCGAAGGGTGACATCCGCTCGCATGCGACCTGCTCCGGTTACCTCCGAAGCGATCCGCTCTGGTCCGGATCGCTTCGAGGTCATCCGGTGCCATCCGGTCTCATCCGGACTCGTCCGGAGTTTGTCAGCGCAGGTCAACAACCGGTTAATCCCGGACGAAGCAGAAAGTGCGATCTACCCCAGCTTGAACACCCGTAGGTGTCACTATGACTGCGACTACTACCTGTAGATCACGGATCACTTATCTCGGCTAAGGGCGATGGTTGAACAACATCGTGGTGCGGCGCTGCGCGCCTTCGTCGACCAGCTCAATGAACTGCATGAGCGGGCCGGCTCTCCGGCGCTGGCTCACCTGGACGCGATCTCGAAGCGCATCTGCGAAGACGACCAGGATCGGACGCTGCCCACCAGCACCACGCACGACATCTTGCGTGGCAAACGCAAACGCGCGCCGTCATGGGCGTGGGTGTCGTGCTTCGTGGCCGCGTGCACGATAGCCGCCGATCGGACCGGCCTGGATGTGCGCGGCATGGGGGATATGGATGCGTGGGCTCAGCGATGGCGCACGGCCCGCGGAACCCGCGAGGCCCGGCCCGCCTCCCCGGCGACTCCTCCGCGGCCGATCACCACTCAGGCCGCCTCACCTGCGCCTGTGCCCCACCTTGCGCAACAACCCGCCTTGGCGCCGCTCACCCCCACACCCGCGCCGCTCACGCCGGCACCGGTCATGCCTTCACCGGCGCTCTCGGTGCGGGAGGGTGCGCCCCGCCGCCCCGCCACCCCGGTCGTTTTCGCGCCGCTGCCTGAGGATCGCCAACGGCTGCTGGAGATCTACGGCAGAACCGGTACGCGCCTGCTGGAGCACAGCCAGGAAGACAACGGCGAGGACTGCATGCGCCTGGCGGTCATCGCGCTGCTGAGGGGCTGGCCTCCCGAAGCGCTCCACTGGCTGCGCCGGGCCAGCGATGCCGGGCAAAGCGATGCCGCAGGCCTGTTCAACGACCCTCATCGCCTGCAGGTCGCCGCCGAGCTCGCCTGCCGCTATGGCCGCCACTACCAGTGCTTTCCCACCAAACTCAGTCTCGCGATGTTCTTCTACCGGCTGGCAGCCGATCACGGTCACGCCGAGGCCGCCTACCGCCTCGCGGGGATCCACCGCGCCAAAGAGGAGGGGAAAGTCGACAGCCTGCTCGACTCGTCGGCCGCGGGCGCTCCTGTGCCGGTGGCCGCTGAGCTGCTCACCGATACCCCCTCCGCTGAGTTTTCCGAGGATTTGGATGCGGTGCTGCGCCGGTGCCTGATCGATGAGGGCGACGGGGTAGCTGCGCAGCCGACTTTGCCAGCCGGTGAGTCTCCCCCGGAGTTCGCCTGAGGCGACCCGCCAGCCCTCGGCGCTGCCCATCACACCGAACGTCGCTACGCGACTTCCTGACACGCACACAGCGCCCCTGACACTCGCCGCGATACGACGAGCGGGAGCGGGAGCGGGCTGGGCTAAACCGGCGATCAGGACGCGCCTCTTCCCTTGGACGGAGGTGGTGTTGTTTTCGCAACGACCCTTCGCCAAAGTGTCTATCAGTGCTCGCACCGTCACTTCAGGTGAATACTCAACTTCTGTGATTCCTCACAATGCATTCCACGCCGAAGCGTCCGCCTGCGTGACACAGACGGTCGCGGGCTCAGGCTGTGGCTCTCCGGCCGGGCCCGGCTGTCCTACCGCCGCTCCGCCGAGCTGTTCGACAACACCACCGCTGATCTGCGAGACGGGCGCACCGTCGCCCCCGCCGCTCCTGCTCGTATGTGCACCCGCTCCAGCAGGCCTTCTCGTAGCAGGAAGCCCAGCGGCTGCTCGGGGATGTCGCCGACGACGATCTGCCCGCGCTCGGACGGGAGCAGCGTGAGGTTGACGTTGCCGCCCACATGCGCGATCTGGATCAGGTCGCCGAAGATCACGCTGTTGGTGACCGACTGCAGCGCCGGCGACAGGGGCGTACCGGGCTGTGTGCCAGATTCGTCCCCGCCGCTCGCGTCGTCTCTCCTGCCTGCGGGGTGAGTGGTCATGACCGCTCGATGGTCACATCACCGTCTACCCCCTCGACCTGGGTGATGGAACCGCTGGCATGTGAGTTGCTGACCCGCTGACCGCCGGACGGCGGCCCGTCATCGGCGCCGTCCCGTGCGGGCTCACCGGCCACCGGCGGGTTCGAAGGCGCGAGCGGGGGCGCGGCCGTCGGTGAGGCGGGTGCCGGAGCCGTCGGCGTTGAGGGCGGTAGGGCAGGCTTGGCGCTGTCGCGCAGCCGCACGCTGTGCCCTACCCGCCGTACCTGGTCGATGCTGCCGCCTGCGGTGCTGGCGGTCACGACCTGCCCGGGGCTCGCTGTCCGGCGCGGCTCGGCCGAAGGATCTGCCTCACCAGCCGGCGCGGGGGGCTCGGCGCGGGTGAGCCGGTAGGCCACCGCCGCGCCGGCCGCGGCCAAGGCCACCGCGATCGCCGACCACCCCCAGCTCCAGCCCGCGTCGGTGAGGATCTGGTTGCTGGCCACCGCGACCGCGACCGGCACCACCACCGACAACGACAGCCAGATCCACCGCGCCCACCCCGACCGCTTGAGAGTCGTCATACCCCCATCATCACCGCATTCCCTACCGACGGTGAGGCCCCTTCCTACAAACAGTGACCTACGCGGACAGCTGCTCTGGCCCGGCCCACGACGACGTCCATGTCCGCCCCTGCTCAGACCAGTGATGCCATCACCAGCAGTCCAGGAGTTACACAGCTGAGCCTCGCGCGCTCTCACGCTGCGCGTATCGCGCGTAACTGTTTGACGAAGCCGTCTGGCAGAGGGCAGATATGCGTCGAAGATGGCTCTATGGCGGACCTTCCCCCCGAAGCAGCCGGCGCGGGTGAGGCCGGGAACACGCAGAATCCGCAGTCGCCCACGCCGCTGCAGTCGGTCACCGACACCACAGTCGCCGGCCACCTGACCCAGATCTCCCACGTCGGCGGGGACGTCTCCATCGTTCAAGGCGCACCCCTGCCTGCGCCGATCGCCTGGCCCATCGTGGAGGGCGACCTCCCCCGCCGGCCACGCGCCTTTCAACCCCGGCCGGGTCTGCTGGAGGCGTTGCGGGCACGTATGCGGGAGCAGGGGGCGGCGGTCGTCGAAGGCGCGGCGGTCGTCGATGCGGTGACCGGCACGCCCGGGGTGGGCAAGAGCCTGCTGGCCGCCTCTTACGCCTGGGATCGCCGGCACGCCGGCTGGCCGCTGATCGTCTGGATCACCGCCCAAACCCACGATCAGATCCTCACCGGCCTGGCCGGTCTGGCACGCCGGCTGAACCTGCTGTCTGCCGACGACGACACCCACACCGCAGCCGTCAAGGCCCGCGACTGGCTGGCCGCCACCGACCGGCCAGGCCTGCTGGTCTTCGACAACGCCACCGAGGTCGACGACGTGGAGCCCTGGTGCCCGGCCACCGGCACCGTCCAGATCCTCATCACTACCCGCAACCGTGCCTTCCACGACCTGTTCGAGCCGGTCGACGTCGGCGTCTTCGACCCGGAGCAGTCGGTGGCCTGCCTGCACCAGCGCACCGGCCGAACCACCCCCGGCGCCGATGACGTCGCCGACGAGCTGGGCCATCTACCGTTGGCGATCGGGCAGGCAGGAGCGCTGATCGCGCGCCGTCGTATGACCTACCCCGCCTACCTGAAGGCGCTGCGCGACCTTCCGCTGAGCGAGTACTTGCCGCAGGCGGCAGACGGTTACCCCCAAGGGGCCGCGCAGGCGATCCTGTTGTCCATCGAGCAGGCCGAAGACACCATCGCTGATGCGCGCGCGCTGCTGGAGCTGCTGGCGGTGCTGTCGGAAGCCGGTGTGCCGCGCGCGATCCTGTACGGCACCACCAACCCCGGCGACCTCGGCCCGGCCGACACCGCGGACTTGGATCAGTTGCTGGCCGACCTGGCCGACACCTCACTGATCAGCTTCAACGACGACGGCACCACCATCCTCATGCACCGCCTCACCAGCCGCGTCCTACGCGAACGCGCCCAGCACACCCCCCACCCCCCATCCGGCGACCTGCCCGGCATGCTGACCCGCGCCACCACCCTGCTGCACCACTTCGACACTCACATTCCCGACGGCGCCGCAACCTGGGCCGCCCGTGACGCCGTCGATATGCTCGTCGAGCAAACTGCCACGGTGCACGCCTTGGCCACCAAGTCCGACAATCTGACCGACGACCTACTCGGATTGCGCGCCTGGTGTGGCAGATACCTCTACGACGTGGCTGATCTGGGCCGGGCCATCCCGCTGTGCGAGCAGACGCTGACCGACCATGAGCGGGTGCTGGGCGGCGACCACCCCGACACCCTGACCTCCCGCAACAACCTCGCTGGCGCCTACCGGGCGGCGGGGGATCTGGGCCGGGCCATCCCGCTGTACGAGCAGACCCTCGCCGATCGGCAGCGGGTGTTGGGCGGCGACCACCCCGACATCCTGACCTCCTGCAACAACCTCGCCAGCGCCTACCGGGCGGCGGGGGATCTGGGTCGGGCCATCTCGCTGTACGAGCAGACGCTGACCGACCATGAGCGCGTGCTGGGCGACGACCACCCCGACACCCTGACCTCCTGCAACAACCTCGCCTATGCCTACCGGGCGGCGGGGGATCTGGGCCGGGCCATCCCACTGTACGAGCAGACCCTCGCCGATCAGCAGCGGGTGTTGAGCGGCGACCACCCCGACATCCTGACCTCCTGCAACAACCTCGCCTACGCCTACCAGTCGGCGGGGGATCTGGGCCGGGCCATCCCGCTGTTGGAGCAGACCCTCGCCGATCGGCAGCGGGTGTTGAGCGGCGACCACCCCGACACCCTGACCTCCCGCAACAACCTCGCCAGCGCCTACCAGGAGGCGGGGGATCTGGGCCGGGCCATCTCGCTGTACGAGCAGACGCTGACCGACCATGAGCGCGTGCTGGGCGACGACCACCCCGACACCCTGACCTCCCGCAACAACCTCGCTGGCGCCTACCAGGAGGCGGGGGATCTGGGCCGGGCCATCCCGCTGTACGAGCAGACCCTCGCCGATCGGCAGCGGGTGTTGAGCGACAACCACCCCGACACCCTGACCTCCCGCAACAACCTCGCCTACGCCTACCGGGCGGCGGGGGATCTGGGCCGGGCCATCCCGCTGTACGAGCAGACCCTCGCCGATCGGCAGCGGGTGTTGAGCGACAACCACCCCGCTACCCTGATCTCCCGCAACAACCTTGCTGGCGCCTACCGGGCGGCGGGGGATCTGGGCCGGGCCATCCCGCTGTACGAGCAGACCCTCATCGACTGCGAGCGGGTGTTGGGAGCAGACCATCCAACGACAAAAGTCGTGCGCAGCAACGTGATGCATCTTCGACGAAGCGCTGGCGCTTCTCACACTCACCGACCTGCGGACACGACTGTGGTAAAGCAGCGCGCCGGGCTGGGGGACGTTGAACGCAATGCGGCGTGCAATTGTGGATCGGGGAAGAAGTACAAGCGGTGCCACGGCACGCTAACGGCCGATTGATCTTGTGTGGCCGATCCGGGTGCGGGACTCGGAACCCTACCGATGGGTAACGGGACAGGAGCCTCGCTCTGTTGAGTAACTCCATGGCGCTGACCACACGCCATCCTGCGCTGGATCTGGGGCCGTCCCGGACGGGCGGGCGGCACCTGCAAACTGTCCGCTACCACCGAGCAGCAAGCTCTGTGCCCACTCCGGTGCTGACTGAACCTCGAACAGGTCGGAGTCTGGATCGACAAGACCCTGCTGGCGCACGGCTGGCATCGGGCGGCCACGACGCCGCTGACGGTCTGGCTGCAGGTGCGCGCTGAGCTATTGGCCGCGTGACCCGCCCTGGTGGACGCGGTCGGGGACGGGCTGTGGGTCAGTCAGCGCGGACGGTTGTCGGTTGACGGCGTCACCGACGTGGTGCGCGCCGTCGGCAAGGACGCCAGCTTGCCGAGCCTTCGCCCGCACCGGCTGCGCCACCCGGCTGCGCGAAGCCGGCGCCGACCACGCCCAGATTCAAGCCCTCCTCGGCCACACCTCCATCGAAACCACCGCCCGTCACTTCCGCGTCTCCCCCACCGAAATCGCCGACCTGATTGACAGCGCCCTGGACTACTGAGAGCGAGACGGTGTGAGCGGCCGCGTTGAGCTTGTGATCGATGCGGGGCCTGAGGGAGCCATGGGATTGCTTCTGCTACCTGATTGTCTATGCGAGTCCTGCCTGCTTCTTCCAGTGCGCCAGGTTGCTTCGGGTGGTCAAGGTGTCGGGATGCTCGGGGCCCATCACCCGTAAGCGGTGGGTGAGGAGGTCCTCGAACGCAGCGGCCGCGCCCGCCGCATCACCGGCCCGTCCCCGCCAGCTCGCCAGGTTGCCTCGGGTGATCAGGGTGTGGGGATGGTCGAAGCCCAGTACCCGTTGATAGTCGGCGAGGAGGTGTTCAGTCGCGATGGCCGCGCCTGCCGCATCACCGGCCCGTCCCCGCCAGTCCATCAGGTTGTGTCGGATGATAAGGATGACAGGGTGGTCAGGGCCTAACAATCTTAGGCAGTTGACCAGGAGGTCTTCGAATGCAATAGCGGCACCTACCGCATCACCAGCTTCTCCTCGCCAGTGCGCCAAGCTGGTTCGGGTGAGCAGGGTGTGGTGGTGGTCGGGGCCCACCACCTTTAGGCAATCGGCCAAGAGCTCTTCGAACGCGATGGCCGCACCCGCCGCATCCCCGATCCGTCCCCGCCAGTCCATCAGGTTGTGTCGGGTGAGTAGGGTGCCAGGGTGGTCGGGGCCCAGCACCCTTAGGCAATCGGCCAAGAGCTCTTCGAATGCAACAACGGTGCCGGCCGCGTCCCCAGCCTCTCCCAGCCGCTGCGCCAGGTTGGCGCGTGTGGTCAAGGTGTCAGGATGGTCGGGGCCCAGCACCCGTAAGCGATCGGCCAGGAGGTCTTCGAACGCGGCGGTTGCCCCCACCGCATCGCCGATGGGGGCTCGCCCCGAAGTGTGGACACCGGTTGTTATGCGGCGAGCAGCACCCCATCGATGGTCTGCTGCTCGTAGTCGATGGGGCTGAGGTA
>NZ_JBITFY010000043.1:0-22736 GCF_044456585.1 Streptosporangium sp. NPDC050855 | reverse complement strand
CTGGAGGCCAACCCGCGCGCCAGCCGCACCGTGCCGTTCGTCTCCAAAGCCACCGCCGTCCCCTTGGCCAAGGCCGCCGCCCGCGTCATGCTGGGCGCCACCATCACCCAGCTGCGCACCGAAGGACTACTACCCGCCACCGGCGACGGCGGCACCCTCCCTTTGGATGCGCCCATCGCGGTCAAGGAAGCCGTACTGCCCTTCAACCGCTTCCGAGGCGTGGACATCGTGCTGGGGCCGGAGATGCGCTCCACCGGCGAGGTGATGGGCATCGACGCCTTCTTCGGCACCGCTTACGCCAAGTCCCAGGCCGCCGCCTACGGATCCCTGCCGACCAAGGGGCGGGCGTTCGTGTCGGTGGCCAACCGCGACAAACGCGCCATGATCTTCCCCGTCAAGGCCCTGGCCGACCTGGGCTTTGAGATCCTGGCCACCGAAGGCACCGCCGAGGTACTGCGCCGCAACGGCGTCCATGCCAAGATCGTGCGCAAGCACAGCGAAGGCACCGGCCCCCAAGGCGAGGCGACCATCGTGGGACAGATCCTCGACGGCGAGATCGACCTCATCGTCAACACCCCCTTCGGCAGCCCCGGACAGGCAGGACCCCGCCTGGACGGCTACGAGATCCGCACCGCCGCGGTCCTGCGCGCCATTCCCTGCATCACCACCGTCCAGGGCCTGGCCGCAGCCGTCCAAGGCATCCAGGCGATGGCATGGAGTGACCACGATGTGAGGTCGCTCCAGGAACACGCGCGGAGGCAGAGGGCCGATCTCCGCCCCCGGGCGATCCAGGGGGAACCGGCACGGGCGGGCGTCCGTCCAGCAGATGAAACGGCGGTTCCGTGATTCTCGGGGCTTGATACGTTGTTGCTTCTGCCCAGTGTTCGTTTCTCGTGAATCGCCGGCCGATGGGAGCATTTGATGACCGGAACCGTGGTTGTGACCGGTGCGAGCAGTGGAATCGGCGCGGCGACGGCCAGACGGCTTGCGAAGGACGGATACGACGTGGTGCTGGCGGCTCGCCGCCTGGACCGGCTGCGGGAGCTCGCCGACGAGATCGGCGGGCGCGCGCTTCACCTCGACGTCACCGACCCCGAGTCCGTCGCCGCTCTCGCCGCGGCGCTGGACAGGTGTGACGTGCTGGTCAACAACGCCGGTGGGGCGATCGGCTCGGAGTCCGTCGGCACGGGCGACCCCGCCGACTGGGCCCGTAGTTTCGAGATCAACGTGCTCGGCACGCTCCACGTCACCCAGGCGCTGCTGCCCCTGCTGCGTGCCGCGGGCACCGCCACGATCGTCACCCTGACCTCGACCGCGGCCTACGTGAACTACGAGGGCGGCGGCGCCTACAGCGCGGCCAAGCACGCCGAGCACGCGCTGGTGCAGACGCTGCGGCTGGAGCTGGCGGGTGAGCCGATCCGGGTGGTGGAGGTCGCGCCGGGCATGGTGCACACCGAGGAGTTCGCCCTCAACCGCTTCCGTGGCGACGCCGGCAAGGCCGCTGCGATCTACTCCGGCGTGGACCGGCCGCTCGTCGCCGAGGACGTCGCCGAGTGCATCGCGTGGACGATCGGCCTGCCGCCCCACGTCAACATCGACCAGCTGGTCGTGCGGCCGCTCGCGCAGGCGGCCCAGCACAAGGTGCACCGCGGCCCGCTCTTCCCCTCCTCCGAGAACGATTCCTGAGCCCTCCTCATGAAGGAGGACACGGCGGATGAATCGGCAGAACAAAATGGTGTGACCGCCCGGAAGCTCTTCGTGAGAATTCCACGTCGACTCGTATTTATTTCCGTCGGGTGACGGATCGGCACACGCCGCCGCCGGTTCGACGCCCTCCGCACGGTGTCATTTCACTGTTTACGGCCCGCCGTCACCGGCGGGCCGTTTTTCATGGGTCCCGTAAGCCGCGGGATGCGGACGAAAAAGAAGGGGGCGATGGTGCGCGCGCCCATTCGTGTCCGATTCAACGCACCTTTTCATTGATATCGGTCTTTTATTGTGTTTTTGGCGGTCTTGATTGTTCACCGACCGCGAGCGCCCGGTTCCAGCGCCGGTCACGACATCCGAACACCGCTCTGTCCTGGTGCGATGACCACACCACGGCGGCACCCTCTCCCTATGGTGATCACACCGGAGCCGGGGCCGTGGCCAGGCCGGACGCACCGGAGAATCGGTCAGCGGATCACGCGGTCGGCCCGGACACGCCTCCCCGTCGGCATGGAAAACGACCTCGAATACACGGGGTCACCCATCGTGATATTCGAGTACATCCTCCGTTAACAAATGCGGACCGCTAAAACGGATAACCGCTGTTATCACATGGATATATGTCAATCAAGAGCTTGATAGCGCACGGGCGCCTTGCTACCTTTGTCGTGGTTGAGCCAATTCCCCCTGCCCTTGCGCAGGACACGGGAAAAATCGGGGTGACAGGTCGGCTGCGACGAGGACGCCGCTCAAGACAAACCTCCCTCAGTGGATATCAGCGTTCGATGACGCACCAGCTTTGACTTTTGCCATGCCCGAATACGCCAGGGCACCGGCACGAAGACCTTTTCGTCATCGCGGCCTCGGGCCGCCCGCCATCGGCGCGGGCGGCCGACGGCCACGACCAAGGAGGAATCACCTGTGAAGTCGCAGCGCGCTGCCCTCACGCCTCAAATGCTGCGGTACGACGACTTCGACCACCGCTCGGAGACCCGGTGGCTTCCCTACCTGATGTACTTCCACCGGGTCGGCTACCGCTCCGAGGTGATCAACACCGACGCGCTCGGCTTCCGGATCTCCCACGGCGCCGGTGCCCGCGCCTCCGCCGGCGGTGACCTGCCGCGCGGCCCGGTGCGGTTGTTCGCAGGCAGTTCCACCGCGTTCGGCATCGGTTCCACGACCGACGCCGCCACGATCCCGTCCCGGCTGTGGACCGAGTACGCGCCGTCGGTGCCCTGGCTGAACTTCGCCGGACGGAGCTACAACTCGACGCAGGAGCTGTCGCTCTTCCTGCTCTACCGTCACCTGCTCCCGGAGATCGAGGAGATCGTCGTCTTCTCCGGGCTCAACAACCTGGCGCTCGCCCGGCTGCCCGAGTGGCAGCGGGGGGACCACGGCGGCTTCTTCAGCTGCGGCGAGTACTTCGAGCAGATGGAGGAGCTGCGCGCCCGGCATCGCAAGGCGCCCGTGGTCTTCGGCCGGCGTGCCGAGCGCAGGGCCGCCCCGCCCGAGGAGGCGCCGGTGCCGCCGCTGGCGGACCGCATCTCCTACGCGGCGGACCTCACCGTCCGCCACCTCGAAGGCTGGCGCCTGCTGGCCGGGCAGACCGGGGCGCGGCTCTCCTTCGTGATGCAGCCGCTCGCCACCTGGGTCAGGGAGGAGCACGCCCCGCAGGAGAGGCTGCTGTTCGGCGAGCTGGACGAGAAGTCCAACTTCTGGTCGCTCTACGGCGACATCGCCACCAAGGAGGCCGGCCGCGCCTACGCCGAGGCGCTCCGCGACGCCTGCGAGAAGAAGAAGATCGACTTCTTCGACATCAACCCGGTGCTCTCCGAGGCCGTGCGGGAGCAGGACTGGCTCTTCGTGGACCGGGCCCACTTCACCGACGAGGGGCACGACATCGTCTCCCGGATCCTGGCCGACTCCCTCGGCCTGACCTGACCCGACCAGGCCCGACCTGACCCGGCCCAAGCCGACCAGGCCCGACCATGCCTCCCCCACGGCCCGAGGGCCCGCAGGTCCCGAAGGCCCGTCCCGAACCGAACCGAACCCCCGAAAGGAACGTGTGCCGTCATGTCGTTCGTGCGAAGGGTGCTGTCCAGGCTTTTCGGCCGCAGGCCCAAGAAAAAGAAGAAGGACGACGCGTCCATCTACCCCATGTTCTGACGAGCCCGTGCGATCCCCGGCTCGCCGGGGACGGGTCCCTGAGACACGAAGGAAGGGCAGGAAGGTGCGACGTCGTACGTCACACACATCTCCCCCGGAGGCGCAACCCCGGGGCGGGACGGAATCCACCTCCAGGACGCTGTACGCGAAGGCCGGCGATCCGGAGGGCTCGTTCCCGGCGGGCGGGTTCGTCCAGGAGATCCGCGCCGAACTGCGGCGGCTCGCCGGCCCGCACGACGGCACGCCACGGCTGGACGATCTCGTGGAGCAGGCCGCGACCTGGGCCGGGCAGGACAGGGAGCGCTACCGGTCCCTGATGGAGCGCGCCTCCTCCGGCCCGCCCGGCGCCGGCGACGTCCTGGTCCGCCGGGCGGCGCTCGGCTGCGCCCCGCTCGGCCTGGCGTCCGGGGCGTGGCTGCAGTGGCTGAGCTCCCCGGGGAACGCCGACGACGCCGTGGTGCTCGACATCCTCACCCTGTACGCCTCCGACGTGGGCGTCGGTCATCCCCGCGCCTCCCGGGGCAGCGCCTATCTCGTCCTGCTGCGTCACCTGCTGCTGTCGGAGAACGCCGTCCCGCGGACCCGGCTCGCGCTGGAGCGGCGGATCGCCGACGGGGCCTTCTACCTGCCGGCCCTGCTGCTGGGCATGA
Source organism: Streptosporangium sp. NPDC050855 (assembly GCF_044456585.1). Lineage (NCBI taxonomy): Bacteria > Bacillati > Actinomycetota > Actinomycetes > Streptosporangiales > Streptosporangiaceae > Streptosporangium > Streptosporangium sp. NPDC050855. Next base: position 18,213 of record NZ_JBITFY010000043.1, on the reverse strand, counting down.
GCCGCCGCCCGGACGACTTCCGGCCGGAGATCCTCGGCGCCGACCTGTGCCTGCGCTCCGCCGGGCTGCCGCCCGCGCTCACCCTGGTCAGGCAGGCGCATCCGGCGGCCACGGACTGGACCGCGATCGATCCGGGCACCGTCCGGCAGGCCGGATGGCGCTCCGGGGCCGAGCAGAGCCGCGTCGCGGTGGAGGCGCTTCTCGACGCGGCGCCCGGCGGAAGGGGGGCCGTGTCCCGCCCCGCCGGGGGTGACGCGGAGCGGGTGGCGCTGGGTTTCGGCTGGGCCCTGGCCGCGCTGCGACGCTGGAGCGACGACCTGCACGCCGAGCTCGACGCCTCCCTCGACCCCGCGTACGAGATGGCCGAGCTGCTGAGGATCAGGTCCCGCGAGGGCTCGGTCTACCACCACGACTTCACGCTGCAGGGCCGGTCGCTGTCGGAGTGGCTGAAGCAGAGCCGGACCGACCCCGGGCCGCTGCTGGAGGCGCTGGCCGGGAGCCGCCTGGTGAAACCCGGGCGCTCGTCGGCCAGCTCGCTGGTCAACGGCCTGGTCGGTGAGCGCGGGCCGATGTTCCGGGTCTTCGGCCCCGAGGACCTGTCGGTGATCCGCCGCTGGATCGACGCGCTCCCCGCCGGTGGGGACGGGCCGGCGGCCGTGCCGCCCCCGGCCGTTCCCGGCCCGGACCCGCTGGTGCTGCCGTCGCTGCAGGCCGCCCCGCCGGAGCAAGGACGTACCCCGTCGGGACTGCGGGAGGCCTACCACCTGCTGCAGCGCAGGACCGACACCCCGGCCCTGCGCCGCTTCGCGCTGACGTACGTGCACCGCTGGCTCGCCCGGTCCCGGCACGGGATCGACAACGGCGAGCTGCAGCTCCCGGAGCGGTGGAGCCCGGAGGGGCTGCGGCCCTGGCTGGCCGAGCAGCACGACCGGCACGGGCGCGAGTTCGAGGAGAACGCCGACGTACCGGTGCCGTCGCGCGAGGAGCTGATCGACTCCACCCTCCAGCTGGCGCCGCTGACCCTGATCGACGGGAGCTGGCTGCAGGGGTTCACCGACTACGAGCACGCCTCCTCCGAGATCGGCCACTCCCTCTTCGAGACCTACTGGGACGAGCTGGGGAACGGCGAGGTGAAACTGAACCATCCGCTGATCTACCGCCAGGTCCTCGCGGAGATGGGCATCGAGCTGCCGCCCACCGGGACGCCCGAGTTCGCGCGCTGGCCGGGCCTGCGGGAGAGCTCGTTCGAGCTGCCGGTGTACTGGCTCAGCATCGGCCGGTTCCCGCAGACGTTCATGCCCGAGGTGCTGGGGCTGAACCTGGCCATGGAGCTGTCCGGGGTCGGCGGCACCTACCGGCGCGCCCGCATCGCCCTCAGGAAGCACGGGTTCAGCACCCGGTTCGTCGACATCCACAACACCATCGACAACGTCGCCAGCGGTCACTCCGCGTGGGCCGCGGACGCGGTCGACACCTACATGGCGGCGCTGCCCTCCTCCCGGGGAACCGGCGCCCAGGCGCGGGCCTGGGGACGGGTCCGGGCCGGCTACCGGTCACTCAACCCGCCGAGGGGGTTCTGGGCCCGCCAGGCCGCACGCCGGGCACGAGCGCCCCGCGACTCCCGTTGAGCCCCCCTCCGCAGCACCCCTCCGCAGCCCCCTGAAGGAGCACGCCCGTGTCAGACCTGGTCCTGGGCATCTCGGCCTACTATCACGACAGCGCGGCCGCGCTGGTCGCCGACGGGGTCCCCGTCGCGGCGGCGCAGGAGGAACGCTTCACCCGCCGCCGCCACGACTCCGCCTTCCCGTCCCGGGCGGTGGAGTACTGCCTGCGCGAGGCGGGGGCGGACCTGGGCGACGTGTCCGCGGTCGCCTACTACGAAGACCCGAAGCTGAAGTTCCGGCGGGTGGTGTCGACCTTCCTGGGGGCGGCTCCGCGGGGCTTCGCCTCGTTCAGCGCCACCCTTCCCGAGTGGCTCTCCTGGAAGCTGGACGTCGCCACGACCCTGCGGCGCAGGCTCGCCGAGCTGGACGCCGGAAGGGTGCCGCGGATCGTGATCCGCCGCCACCATGAGTCCCACGCCGCGTCCGCCTTCCTGCCCAGCCCGTACGAGAGCGCCGCGGTGCTCTGCATCGACGGGGTCGGCGAGTGGGCGACGACCACGCTCTGGCACGGGCGGGGGAACCGGCTGCGGCAGCTCGCGGAGCTGCGCTTCCCCCACTCGCTGGGGCTGCTGTACTCGGCGTTCACCTACTTCTGCGGTTTCAAGGTGGACTCGGGCGAGTACAAGCTGATGGGCCTGGCCCCCTACGGCCGGCCCCGCTACGCCCACCTGATCAGGGAGAGGCTGATCGACCTGAAGCCGGACGGCTCGTTCCGGCTGGACATGCGCTACTTCGAGTACCTGCGCGGGCAGGTGATGACCGGCCGCGGGTTCGAGCGGCTCTTCGACGGGCCGCGCCGGCTGCCCGAAGGCCCCCTCACCGAGCGCGAGTTCGACCTGGCCGCCTCGGTGCAGCAGGTCACCGAGGAGGTCGTGCTCGCCCTGGCCCGTACGGCCCGGCGGGTGACCGGCGAGTCCCGGCTCTGCCTGGCCGGAGGGGTGGCGCTGAACTGCGTGGCCAACGGCAAGGTGATCCAGGAGGAGGTCTTCGACGAGGTGTGGATCCAGCCCGCCGCCGGTGACGCCGGAGGCGCCCTGGGCGCCGCCCTCGTCGTCGCCTCCGAGCGGGGCGCGGCCCGCGCGCACCTGGGCACCGGGCGGGACGGGATGTCGGGGTCGCTCCTCGGGCCCGCCTACGACGACGAGGAGATCGGCGCCTACCTGGACGCCGAGGGCATCCCCTACACGCGGCTGGAGCCGGACGAGCTGGCCCGCCGGGTCGCCGCCGAGCTGGCCAGGGGCAGGATCGCCGGATGGTTCCAGGGACGGATGGAGTTCGGGCCCCGCGCGCTGGGAGCCCGTTCCATCCTCGGGGACCCGCGGGACACCGGGATGCAGTCGGAGATGAACCTCAAGATCAAGTTCAGGGAGTCGTTCCGGCCGTTCGCGCCGTCGGTGCTCGCCTCCGACGCCAAGGACTACTTCGACCTCAAGCAGGACAGCCCGTACATGCTCGTGGTGGCGGGGGTCTCGGCGGCGCAGCGGATCGAGGCCGCCGACACCGGCGGCGTGACCGGGCTGGACCTGCTCCGCGTGCAGCGGTCCACCATCCCCGCGGTCACCCACGTCGACTCGTCCGCGCGGGTGCAGACCGTCACCGAGCACAACAACCCCGCCTACCACCGGCTGCTGGCCGCCTTCAAGGAGGAGACCGGCTGCCCGGTGCTGGTGAACACCTCGTTCAACGTCCGCGGCGAGCCGATCGTGAACTCCCCGCGCGAGGCGTACGCCTGCTTCATGCGCACCAACATCGACCTGCTGGCCATGGGCGGCTTCCTGCTGGACAAGACGGCCCAGCCGAAGTGGCGCGAGGAGAACGACTGGCGCGAGGCCATCCCGCTGGACTGACCCGGGCACCCGCCCCTCCCGCCCGCGGCCACGTGCCGGTGACCCTCGCGGCCGCCGTGCCCTCGGGTGCGCGTACCCGCGTGCCCTCGGGTGCGCGTGCCCGGTGTGCCCGCGTGCCCGTACGTGCCCGCCTCCCCGTACGTCCGAGAAAGGAACGCATCCCCGATGCGCAAGGTGGCACTTCTCTCCGCCTACTACCTGGTGATCACCCCGGCCGGCCTGCTGGCCCGGGTGACGCGCGACCCCCTGCGCCGCCGCTGGAACCGGCGCGCTCGCACCTACTGGATCTCCGCGGAACGGCCATGACGGACCACATCCTGGTGATCCACCGCTGGCGCGACCGGCACGCGCTGTACGAGCACTACATCGACCACCACGCCCACCGGGTCAGCTACGTGACCACCGAGCTGGGCAGGGCGTCCGTACCGGAGACCGCCGCGGAGATCGTGACGGTCCCGGCCACCGACGACCTGGGGGCGGTGCGCGCGGCCGCCGAGACGCTGACCGCGCGCTTCGGCCCCCCGGCCCGGGTGCTCGCGCTCAACGAGGGCGACCTCGACACGGCCGCCCGGCTCCGCGCCCACCTCGGGTACCCGGGGCAGCGGCCGGACCGGCTGGCCCGGTTCCGCGACAAGCTGACGATGGTCCGGACGGTCTCGGCGGCCGGTCTCGCGGTCCCCGCCTTCGCCGACGCGCCCGGCCCGGAGGCCGTGCTGGACTTCGCGGACGCGCACGGCTGGCCCGTGGTGGTCAAGCCCCGGCGCGGCACCGCCAGCAGGGGCGTGCTGCGGCTCGACTCCGCCGGGGAGGTGTCCGCGCTCGGTGACCTGCCGCCGGAACCGCGGCTGGTGCAGCGTTTCTGTCCCGACCCGGTCTACCACGTCGACGGCCTGTGGACCGGTACGGAGCTGGGCCCCTGGCGGGCGTCGCGGTACCTGAACACCTGCGTGGACTTCACCGTCGGCGAGGTGCTCGGCTCCGTGGAGGTCGACGACCCGGACCTGCTGGGCCCGCTGGGCGACTTCACCGCCGCCGTGGCCGGTGCCCTGAGCGACCGGCCGTGGGTGTTCCACCTGGAGGTGTTCGTGGGGTCCGGGGGCGACGGCCTGCCGCGCATCACCTTCCTGGAGGCGGGGTACCGGGTCGGCGGCGCCGAGATCCCCTTCCTGTGGCGGGAGGTCCACGGCATCGACCTGATGGCCGCCGCCGCCGACGTCCAGCTCGGCCGTACCCCCTCGCTACGGGTGCCGGCCACCTGGGAGACCGGTGGCTGGCTGCTGGTGCCGACCCCCGTACCGGCTCCCTGCCGGGTGGTCTCGGCCGAGCTGCGGATCGACCCGCAGGAGGGCCCGTACGCGCGGGTCGTGCCGCCGGTGGGACGCCTGGTGCCCCGGGTGGGCGGTTACGAGCACGTCGGGGCGCGGTTCCGGTTCCGCGGGGCGTGCACCGACGACGTGGAGAAGGCCATCGTGAAGACCGCGTCCCAGTTCCGGCTGGTCTGCAGCCCCGTGCCGTGACGTTCGAGTGCCGTGGAGGTGAACGACCCAACATGCGTACGGACATTCCGGCGGCTCCGCCGGAACTCATGGACACCGCCGTCGCCGTGTACAGGTACGCGATCATGTGCGGTCACATCAACGCCGGGACGGTGGCGTCCGAGCTGGGCATGGGCCCGGCGGAGGCGGCCGAGGCCTGCGAGAACCTGCTGGACCTCAAGCTGCTGATGGAGAAGGACACGGAGGGGACGCTGATCCCGGTCCATCCCGACCTGGCGCTCACCGTGCTGAACGAACCGCTGGCCGACGAGATCAGGCGGCGGGAACAGGCGATCGACGTCAACACCCGCCGGATCCAGCGCATCTCCGAGGACCTGGCGCGGGCCGCCGCCCGTCCCCAGGGCACCGAGGGCGTGTACCTGGTGTCCGATCCCGCCGAGGTCCAGCGGGAGATCGACGCGGCGAGCCTGCGGTGCACCCGGGAGGTGGTCGTCATGCGGCCCGGCGGCTGGAAGCGCGAGGGCCGCCGGGCCGACGCCGTCTCCACCGAGGCGTCGATGTTCAAGCGCGGCATCACCCGGCGGATGCTGTTCCAGCACACCACCCGCGCCAGCCTGGGCATGCGCTCCTACGTCGCCCGGACCGTCGAGCACGGGGGGCTGGTCCGCACCACCTCCGAAAGCCTGGAGCGCATGTTCATCTTCGACCGGCAGATCGCCTTCATCCCCGCGGACCCGCAGGGCGACGCCCCCTCGGGCGCGGCGATGATCACTCATCCGGTGGTGGTGGACTTCCTCTACCGGGGCTTCGAACGGGTCTGGGCGGGCGCCATGCCGTTCGAGGGCAGGGACGTGAGCTACGACGAGGTCTCCGCGGACATCAAGCTCTCGCTGCTGCGGATGATGGCGTCCGGCCTCAAGGACGAGGTGATCGCCAACCGGCTCGGCATGGCGGCCAGGACCTGCCGTCGGCACATGTCGGCCATCATGGACGAGCTGGGCGCCACCAGCCGCTTCCAGGCCGGCATCAAGATCGCCCAGATGGGCGTGCTGTCGCCCGAGTACGCCCTGGACGCGGCGCGGGACGGCCGGGACGACGCCCACCCGTCCTGGTGAGGTGGGACCGGGAGGGGGCCGAGGCGGGGCGCGGGGTGGGGGCGCGCACCCGGTCGGCAGCGGGGAACCGGTCAGCGGTAGCGGAAGCCGTCCAGGAACCGGCGGAAGACCCCGCCCACCCGGGGAAGCGGTTCGGCCGGGGGTGGCGCGGTCGCGCGCTGCCGGGCGATGGGCTGGTCGTAGTCGGTCCGCGCGATGGCGTCGACGATCTGTTCCTCGTCGTAGTCCTCGGACCCCTCGATCACCGGCACGAAGCCGACCAGCATCCCGTTCCGCATCACCTGGGCCTCGAGACCGGCCGTGCCGTCGGTGTCCCAGTCGGCCTCCCGGCCGCCCGGCAGCAGCACCCGGACCCCCATGTGATGACCGCCCCTGGCCAGCTGGGCGTTGATGCCACGGTCGCGCAACGCGTCGACGACCCTCCGGGCCCGGTTCTCTTCCACCTCTCCCAAGGTAGCCGGGCCGGGCCGTTTCCGAGCGGGCGCGGGAGCCGTCCTCAGATCGGAGGACGTCCCGGGCCGCCGGTCACGTCCGCGAGGAGCTCGGCGAAGGTGATCGCGGTGTCGTCCTCGTGGAGCGGGCCGATGACCTGGACCCCGACCGGGAGCCCGCCCGGGGTGCGCCCGATCGGCGCGGCCACCGCGGGCAGCCCCGGCAGGGAGGCGTGGGAGATCCAGAACGGCAGGTCCCCGTACGGCCGCTCCCCCTCGGGCGTCACGATCACCCTTTGTTCGAAGGGACGCGGGTCGTGCGGGAAGGCGGGCGTGAAGGTGACCGGGCACAGGAACACGTCGACGTCGCCGAAGTGGGCGTTCCAGGCGGCGCGGGCGGCCGTCCGCCGGTTCTGCTGCTCGACGATCGCCGGGAACGGCGCGAACTCCCCGCCGGGCCCCTGGGAGGCGAGGAAGAGCCCGACGTGGAAGCCGAACGACTCGGCCTCCCGGACCGGGTCCACCCCGTCCGGCCAGCCCTCCACGAGGGTCGCCCCGGTACGGGCGAGGGCGTCCACGAGATCCGAGAGCGGTCCCGCGACCTCGGCGGAGACCGGTGCCCGCGGGTGGTCGAGGACGAAACCGACGCGGAAGCCGGCCGTCCGGGTGTGGCGGGAGGGCGGCAACGTCCAGGAGCAGGCCCTGGCGGCCTGCCCGTCGGGGCCCGCGGTGACGCCCAGCGCCGTCCTGAGGTCACCGGCCGACCTGGCGAGCGGCCCCGCCGAGGTCATGTACGCCGCCTCGTCGGGACCCGGCGGGACGCCCGGCGGCGAGAACCCGCCCAGCGGGACGATCCCGGTGCTCGGCCTGAGCCCGTACACCCCGCAGAAGGCGGCCGGGATGCGGATGGACCCCACCAGGTCGGTCCCGTACTCCAGGAACGTCAGGCCCGCGGCGAGCGCGGCGGCCGACCCGCCACCGGAGCCGCCCGGGGTGCGCGCGGTGTCCCACGGGTTGTTCGTCACGCCGTACAGCTCGTTGGCCGTCTGCGCGAAGTCGCCCAGCATGAACGCCACGTTGGTCTTGCCCGCGATGATCGCGCCGGCCCCGCGCAGCCGCCTGACGACGGTGGCGTCCGAGGCGGCCGTGAAGCCCGCGGAGGCGGGATCGCCCCAGGTGGTGTGCGATCCCGCGACGTCGAAGGCGTCCTTGATCGTCATCGGGACGCCGTGCAGCGGCCCGGTCTCCCGGCCGCGCGCCAGCGCCCGGTCCGCCGCGGCCGCGTCCCGGAGCGCCTCCTCACGCCGGAGCTCCACGACCGCGTTCAGCGCGGGGCCGACCGCGTCGATCCGGGCGAACAGCGCCTCGGTCAGCTCGGCCGAGGAGATCTCCCGGCGCCGGATCATGCCCGCGGCCTCGGACGCCGGCAGGAACAGGACCTCGTTCACGACGTCTCCCCGGTGAGCCGGGCGGACGTCTTCCCGATCGGGGTGGCGGGCGTCTCCCCGGTCGGTGGAGCGGGCGTGTCCCCGGGCAACGTGGCGGGCAGGCCGAAGGCGGGGAACAGGCCGGCGCCGAAGGTGGTGAACTCGGCGATCGCGTCACCCCGGACCCGCAGCACGTCCAGCTTGGCCGCCCGGTACACGGTGTCGCCGGGCCGACGCAGGTAGCAGGCGGCGGCCGGATGCCGGTTGGCCATGGTGGGCAGCAGCCTCCACTCGCCCGCGCGCCCCGGGCCGAAGGCGCGCTCGAACAACGGCGCCAGCGCCTCGGGGCCCTCGTGGCACAGCGGGTGGGGCGGCATCGTGACGCGCAGGTCGTCGTGGACGAGCGCGGCAAGCGCCTCGGTGTCGCACCGGGCGTGCGCGTCGACGTAGCGGGTCAGCAGCGTCCGCTCCCACGGGCTCGGCTCACCGGCCGGCCGGTCCGGAGAGTGCCCGCGCAGCGTGCCCCGCGCCCGCTGCAGAGCGCTGTTGACCGCGGTCACGCTGGTCCCGAGCGTCTGCGCGGTCTCCCGCGCCGACCAGCCCAGCACCTCCCGCAGGACGAGCACCGCCCGCTGCTGGGCCGGGAGCAGCTGGATGACCGCCAGGAACGTCAGCTCGATCGTCTGCCTCGCGACCACGACGGCGTCCGGCTCGGACTCGGCGGGCGCGATCTCGTCGAGCAGCCGGTCGGGGTACGGCTGCAGCCACGGCACGTCCGCGAACGAGCGCAGCAGCCCGGCCCGTCGCGCGTCACGGCGGATCGCGTCCAGGCAGGCGTTGGTCGCGATCCGGTACAGCCAGGCGCGCAGATCGGGGCCGCCGTCGAAGCCGTCGCGGTGGTGCCAGGCGCGCAGGAGCGTCTCCTGCACCAGGTCCTCGGCGTCGGTGAACGAGCCCAGCATCCGGTAGCAGTGCACGTGCAGCTCGCGGCGGTACCGCCCGGCCCGCTCGGCGAACGCCGACCCCTCCTGCGTCATGTCCAGATCCTGAAGAAGTGTCATGCATGTGAAACGTCACCGGCCGGGCCGGCTCATCGGCCGGGCGACGACTTTCTCATGTCCGGGTGAAGGACACCCGGATGAAAGGCCACCGTACGACGGCCCACCCGCGCTCCTCCGTACCGGGGTCCGCGGCGTGGCGGTCACGTCCCGCGCGGATCTACCGCGTCACGCCCGCGTTCCGCAGGAGGGCGCGCAGGATCGGCTCGGCGTGGGTCCACAGCACCGCGCCGCCGATGTCCGGCACGAGATGCCGGACGGCGCCCGGGATCCGGGCGGTGAGCGTGGCCCCCCGGTCGGGCGAGTGGCCGGTGTCCTGCTCGCCGTACCAGACGTCGACCGGAACGGTGATCCTCCCGAGGTCGAACGGCCATCGTCCCATGGCCAGGACGGTGTCGCGGGCGTAACCGGCCGGTCCCTGGCCGAATCCCTCGTCCAGGGCACGCCGGTAGGCGGCCTCGAAGGCGGGGGTGGTGTACACCGCCAGGTCGCAGGGCGGGCTTCCCGCGGTGACCATGTCCCACATCGCGGCCGGGCCGAGACCGGCGAAGATCCTCTCCGCGCCGTCCGGGTCGCGGACGGTCGTGGCGACGAGCTCGCGCAGCTGCGCGGGCAGTTCCCCGGCCCGCTCGGGCGCGGCGATCTCGTCCGCGCCGGACACGACGGCCAGCGCCGGGACGATCCCCTCCACCGCGCACGCGAGCGCGAACGGCGCGCCCTGGGAGTTGCCGACCATCACGGGGGATCCCAGCCCGCGCAGTCCGGCGAGGTGCCGGATGTCGTCGGCGAATCCGGAGAACGTCCGGCCGGGAGCGGGTGTGGAGGCGCCGAGGCCCGGCCGGTCCACCGAGATCAGGCGAACGCCGAGCGCGTCGACGGCGTCCGCGCCGAACCCGAGCCACCGGCTCGTGGCCGCTCCCGGGCAGAGCAGCACCGGGACGCCGTCCGGCGGCCCCCACTCCGCCCAGCCCAGCGTCCGCCCGTCGGGAAGCCGGCTCTCTCCGAGCCGATGAGGATCATCGATGCGCACGTTCACGTCCTCCATGATGGCCATGTGCCCGCCGTGCCCGCACGTGATTTTCGGCCTGCCCCGAACTCTGTCGGCAGAACACCCTCTACCGGACCGTGGCCCGGGAACCCCCGCCCCCTCCCGGAGGAGATCCGGCGGGACCGCGATCCGGGACGGCACCCCCCGTACCGTCCCCGGGACGACCTCGGCCCCGTCCAGACTCGTCGGGGGGAGGAGACGAGTCCGGACGGGGCCGGGGCGAGGGTGGTGTCCGGGCACCGCACGCCCGGACAGGGGTGGGAAGGCTACTGCGGGATCGTGTCCGCGCCGCCGACACCGGCACCGGCGGCAGGCGGGGTGGCCGAGGCCGAACCGGCCGAGTAGGCGTACGAGGGACGCGTGACGCTGCCGTCGGCGCGCAGCCAGTCGCTCATGGTGCTGCCGCTGCTCTGCGCCCGACGGATCGTGGCGATGTCGTAGAAGTTACTGCTCGTCCAGGTCAGCTTGGCGTCGCCGAAGTCCTGCGTGATGGTCTTCGCGCTCTTCACGTGGTTGCTCTCGGCGTAGATCCTGCCGCCCACGCCCAGGCCGATGAAGTAGTCGTCGACCTCCACGTAGTTGGCGAACAGGTGGGCGTACCCGAACCGGACCCGCGGGTGACGGGTGTTCGACCCGTCGAACCAGTTGTGGTGGTAGGTGGCGTTCAGGTAACCGCTGTCCTGTGCGCCGTTGCCGTCGCTGTGCCCGAGAAGCATGGACTTGTCGGTGCCGACGTAGCGGTTGTAGGAGACCGTCGCCAGGTCCGAGCCGCGCTTGATGTCCACCGACCCGTCACCGGCCGGGTGGAAGGTGTTGTGGTCGATCCACACGTGGTGGGAGTAGCACTGCACGTTGATCGAGTCGTCCGGGGAGTTCCGGAAGGTCAGGTTACGGATGATCACGTTCTGGACGTGGGTGAACCTGTCCCTCTCCGCGGGGTCGCACAGGTCACCGCCCCAGGCGACCTCGTCCGGGCCCCACCCGTTGACGTCGAGACCGAACCCGCTGATCGTCGCGTTCGACCCGACGCCGATGACGGTCTTGTTCGATCCGACGTCCAGCATGTCGGCGCCGCCACCGGTGATCGTGCCCGAGACGCGGACGATCCGGGGGGTGTCGTCGGCGACGGCCGCCGCCAGCTGCGCGTAGGTGGAGACGGTCACCGTCTGCCCGCCGGCACCGCCGTTGGTACCGCTGCGGCCGTACTTGGTGAGGGTCGCGAAACCGACCAGGCCGCTCGCGTTACCGGGGGGAGCGGTCACCGTCGGCGTCGGGGAGGGCGTCACCGTCGGGGTGACCGTGGGGGTCGGGGTGACCGTCGGGGTGGGGGTCGGGTCGGGGTTGCCGCCGCCCGCCGGGACCAGGCGCCACTGCTTGGTGGCGGCCGAGTCGCAGGAGTTCTGCTGGATCAGCGCGCCGGAGGCGGTGGAGTTGTCCTTGGTGTTGAGGCACTTGCCGCCGTTGGCGTTGGCCACCCGGTAGGCCGGCCCCGAGGCGGTCAGGTTCCAGGTCTGCGAGGTCGCGCCCGAGCATCCCTCCTGCTGCACGGCCTTGCCCGCGGAGGTGCTCGCGCCCTGGACACCGGCGCACTTCCCGCTGTGCGCGGCCTTGAGCAGGAACCCGGCCCCGGCCGCCGTCAGGTTCCAGGTCTGGTCGGTGCCGCCGTCGCACCCCTCCTGCGCCAGCTGCACGCCGTCGGAGCCGGCCGCTCCGGGAACGCCCAGGCACAGGCCGCTGCCCGCGTTGACAAGGGTGTACGCCCCGGCGGCCGGGGCCGCGGCGGCCGCGCCGGCGACCGCCCATCCGGAGGCGGTGACCGCGACCACCGCGGTCACCACGGCGGCCCTGGCGCCGAATCTCATTCTCACAACCGAACTCCTCGCTGGTCCGGCAGGTCTGCGGGACCTGCGTCCGGGATCTCCCCCGGTGGGTGCGCGTCGCTCACGAACGCTCTCGACGACGGTTAGACACACCGTAGGAAAGCGCTTTCCCAATGTCAATGGACAGCGAGGATTTATGACACTTCATGAGTAACCGGGCAGGGAGGGCCGGTGAACCGGTCACGGAGGAGGAGTGCCGCACGCCCGGCGGCATGCCACCGGGCACACCGGGAAGGAGAAGGCTCGTACGGGGAGCGGATCGTGGCCCGCGCGGGACCGCGGGCCGGGAAGACGGGGAACCGGAAGCCGAGCAGCGGGAGGCGGGGGCCGAACTCCGATGATGCTGGTGGGAACGTCCGGCTGGCAGTACGCCGACTGGCGCGGGGAGTTCTACCCGTCCGGCGTGCCCCAGCGGCTCTGGCTGGAGCGGTACGCCGAGACCTTCGGCACCGTCGAGAACAACAACAGCTTCTACCGCCTCCCGGCGCGCGAGACCTTCGAGAACTGGAGGGAACGCACCCCGCGGACGTTCGTCATGGCGGTCAAGGCGAGCCGCTTCCTCACCCACATCAAACGGCTGAAGGACCCGCAGGAGCCGGTCGAGCGCCTGATGGCGGCGGCCGGTGGCCTCGGGGACGGGCTGGGGCCGATCCTGCTGCAGCTCCCGCCGACGCTGCGCGCCGACGCCGGGCTGCTCGACGCGTGCCTGGGCTGCTTCCCCGCGCACGTGCGGATCGCGGTCGAGCCGCGGCACGAGTCCTGGTGGAGCGACCCGGTCCGTGAGACGCTCGCGGCGCACGGCGCGGCCCTGTGCTGGGCGGACCGGCTCGGCCGCCCGCAGACGCCGCTGTGGCGGACCGCCGACTGGGGCTACCTGCGGTTCCACGAGGGCCGCGCCAACCCCTGGCCCTCGTACGGTGACGACGCGCTCCGCTCCTGGCTGCGCCGCCTGGGCGAGACGTGGGACGACCGGTGCGACGTGTACGTGTACTTCAACAACGACCCCGGTGGCGCGGCCGTGCGCAACGCCGTCCGGTTCGCCGGGTTCGCGGCCGCCGAGGGGTGGCCGACCACGTCGGCATGACGCGTGAGGAGCGGGCCGGACCGGTCCTGCAAGCAGCCGGAAGGGCCGTCAGGCCCGTCTCCAGAAGTCGTCCGGGTGCGCTCCCGGCCGGAACCCGCAGGCCTCGACCATCGCGCTCGCCTCGGCGAGACCCCGGGCCAGCAGCGCGGGCTCGTGCGCGTCGCTGGCGAAGGCGACGGTCTGGCCGCCCTCCCGGTGCCACCACCGCACGATCTGCGGGTGCAGGGGCACCTGGGTGTTCACCTCCAGTGCCCTGCCCGAGCCCGCGAGGACCCGAAGGACGGCGCGGTACTCCTCCTCGAACGCGGCCGGGTCGTAGGGCTCGGCCCCGGCCGGCCAGTACCGGATCGGATAGTCGATGTGCGCGAGCACCTCGAAGTCGTCGTACCCCTCGACCAGCCGCACGGCCTCGGCCAGGTAGTCGCGCACGACCGTGGCGGGTGGCCGGTCCCGGTAGAGACCGGAGACCTCGTCGAACCCTGCGCCGGCCGTTATGGAGTGCACCGAGCCGAGGACCCGGTCGAACCTCCCCGCCCGCAGCACCCGGTCGAACCGGTGGCCGTGCCGGTGCGGCTCGCTCAGCTCGACACCCGACAGGATGCGCAGGTCCGGGAAGCGGTCGCGGCAGCGCTGCAGGCACTCCAGGTAGCCGTCGAGGTCGAGCTCGGGAGGCGTGAGCACCCCGTCGGTGACCAGTACCCGCCAGGCGTCCGGGATCTCGGTGTCCTCGCGCAGGGTCCAGGGGGTGAAGTCGGCGTGCTCGGTGAACGCCAGGGAGGACAGCCCGATCTCGACCGCCCGCTCGCAGGTGCCCTCCATGGAACCGGCGAGCGCGTCCCAGGACCACTGGCTGTGCACGTGACCGTCCTGCGGAAGCGGCATGCGTCTCTCCCGATCCCCAGCTGCGACGTCCTTCCCGGAACACCGGGGCGGCGCACGGACGTCTTTCACCGCGACGAGCGTCCCTCTCCGGACGCTACAGGACGGATCCGCGCGCGTCTGCGGGCTCGCCGCAGGACCGGCGGGTTCTTACCGTCGCCCTTCGCACGGGCACGCGCGCCCGCGGTCCCGCTCCCTGCCGGGAAGCACCGGGAACGACCTTTCACGCCCCTTCCGGCCGGGAGCACCGGAGACGACCTGTCAACGGAAGCACCGGGAACGACCCCCTCACGGCCTCGCTACCGCCCGGAAGGCCCGCAGGAACGGCCCTCCACATGTCACGGCCTCGCTCCCGCCCGGAAGGCCCATGGGAACGGCCCTCCACATGATCCGATCCTCTTGAACACCCTCCGAAATCCAGCGAATGTAGGCGGGACAATCTCATAGCGCCTGTTTCCCGACGGTCGCGCGGAGAGGACACCCCTCCCCCGCCGGCCACGTGGTCCCCGGCCTCCTCCCCCACCCCCAGGAGACACGACCGTGCGAACCCGGGCACTTCCCGCCCTCGTCCTCTCGCTGCTCACCGCCGGTTCCCTCGCGCCGCCCACCCCGGCGGCCGCGCTGTCCCTCACGTCCCCGGCCACCGTGTCGGCCGTGTCGGCCGTGTCGGCCGCGTCGGCCTCCCCCGTGGTGGACGACGACCTGGCGGCCAGGCTCCGGGCCGTCCCCGGCCTGACCGTGGTCTCCGAGACCCAGGCGAGCGGCCACCGGTTCTTCGTCCTCACCTTCACCCAGCCGGTGGACCACCTGCGTCCCGGCCGGGGGACGTACCAGCAGCGGCTCACCCTGCTGCACCGCGCCGAGGACGCGCCGACGGTGCTCTACACCGGCGGGTACGGCCTGGCCGTGAACCCGACGGCCTCCCGGACCGAGCCGACCCGGCTGCTCGAGGGCAACCAGGTCTCGGTCGAGCACCGCTTCTTCCGCTCGTCCCGGCCGGAGCCCGCGGACTGGCGCAAGCTCGACATCTGGCAGGAAGCCACCGACGAGCACCGCATCGTCCAGGCGCTCAGGACGATCTACTCCGGTAAGTGGATCCAGACCGGCGCGAGCAAGGGCGGCATGACCTCGGTCTACCACCGGCGCTTCTACCCGGACGACGTGGACGGCGTGGTGGCCTACGTCGCGCCGAACGATCGGATCAACCCCCTCGACGGGGCGTACGACAGGTTCTTCGCGACCGTCGGCGACGCGGCCTGCCGCAGCGCGCTGGAGAACGTGCAGAAGGAGGCGCTCAAGCGCCGCGACCGGCTGGTGCCCCGCCTGGAGGCGGAGGCCGCGCAGAACGACCAGACCTTCACCCGGACGCTGGGCACGGCCGACCGCTCGTTCGAGATGACGGTGCTCGACACGGTGTGGGCGTTCTGGCAGTACCTCGGCGTCGACGACTGCCCGGACGTGCCACCGGCCACGGCCACCGACGAGGAGATCTACGACTGGATCGACTCCGTCGCCGGTTTCTCGTTCTACACCGACCAGGGCCTGGAGTACTACCTCCCGTACTACCGCCAGGCGGCCGAGCAACTCGGCTGGCCCGAGCTGAGGTTCGACCACCTGCGCGGCCTGACCCGCTACCGCGGCCTGTACCAGCCCAACTCGGTGCTCCCCGCCGAGCTGCGCACAGCGCACAACCCCCTGCCGATGCTGGACGTGGACCACTGGGTCCGCGGGCGTTCCAGCAGGATGATGTTCGTCTACGGCGAGAACGACCCGTGGGGCGCGGAACGGTTCACCCCCAGCCGGAACGACTCCCACCTGTACGTCGCGCCGGGCGCCAACCACAGGGCGAACATCGCCGCGCTGCCCGAGGCCGACCGCGAGGCCGCGACGGCGACCCTGCGGCGCTGGGCCGAGGTCACCACTTCCCCGCCGGCCGCGCGCACCGCGCCTCTCCCCGACGACGACATGCTCCCGCGCCTCTCCCCGACGACGACATGCTCCCGCGCCGCCGTCCGCGCTGACCCCTACCGCGTTTCGGGTGGCCGGAGGGCTGATCCTCCGGCCACTCGCCGATCACCGGTGTGCCGGCCAGGCACAGATCGAGCCCTGAACGCCGAACGCCTGCCCTGCCCCAACAGGCCCGACCGGGTGCTGCTCCTGGCGGGCGGCACCGGTCCCGACGGCGCCGGCCGCGACCTCGCCGACTTCCCGGCACCCTGACCGACCTGATCGGCGCGAGTGAAGGCGAGCCGCAGTCATTGGTCGATGGCGGTGCCCACGGTGCCCACGGTGCCGGCCTCGTCGCCGACTCCCTTGCCGGATCCATCGACAAGTTTCAGTCTCGGCGAGGGGAGCGCTGTCGCGCAAGCCTGCTGATCGTCGCGGCCCGAGACCGTCGTTCTGTGACGATTGGAGACCTTTCAGCCAGACCCGGCCCAGCCGAGCCGACGCCGTCCAGCCGATCCATACATATTCCTTGACGCGAATATTCTCTATGGTGAATACTTTCCCCATGGACGCCCTCCTCACCGCACTGGCCGACCCGGCCCGCTGGCGGCTCGTGACCCTGCTGGCCGAGCGGCCCCGGCCGGTCGGCGTCCTTGCCCGGCTCGCCGAGGCGCGCCAGCCGCAGACGACCAAGCACCTGCAAGCCCTTGAGCGTGCCGGCGTCGTCACCTCCCAGCGCACCGGCCAGCGCCGCATCTACGCGCTCCAACCCGGTCCTCTGCGGGAGTTGGCGGCTGCGCTCAACCGGCTCGCCGACACCGCGGACCATGCCGATGGCCCGCGCGAGACCTACGACCGCTACGGGCTCAGCCTCCACGCGGAGCGGCTCGCCGCGAAAAAACCGGGGTGGGCCGACGGCCGCTCGTTCAGGTTCCTCCGGTCGCTGACGGGGCGCCCCGAACTGGTCTGGCGCCACCTGACCGAGGCCTCCCTGCTCGCCCGATGGTGGACGCCGGACGACCTGCGCGTCTCCGAGCTCGTCTTCGAAGCGCGACCGGGTGGGCGGATCGTCCATGAGTACCGCGATGCCGAGGACGTCGACGGCTCCGACCTGCCCGCCGGGCGCGCACAGGGAGTCGTCGACGACGTACGCCCCGGTGAGCGCCTCGTCTACCGGCTCTCCCCGCTGCTTCCCGACGGCGCTCTCGCCTTCACCGCCCACCTCGACCTCGGCCTCCAACCCACCGACACCGGCACAGACCTCGACGTCCACTTCCAGATCACCGACAGCACAGTCGACTCCGCGGACTTCGTCGCAGGCATCGAGATCGGCTTCGGCCAGAGCCTCGACAAACTCGCGGCGACCCTCGCCTCGGATTCCGACAGCACCGACAGCACCCGGCACGACACCGATACAAGGAGCACTGAATGACCGACTCAACCGACCGCAGGGTGACAGCGAACCTGAGCCTCACCCTCGACGGGCGTTACAACGGTCCCGGCGGGCCCAGCGACTTCGGGCCGTTCGCCCCGTATGTGACCACCGAAGTCGCGCGAGACCACATGACCCGCATCTGGGAAGGCGCGACGACGGCGCTGCTCGGCCGACTCAATGCGGAGGGATTCATGAGGTACTGGCCGTCGGTCGCCGAAGACGACAACGCCGATCCGCGTGATCGCGGCTACGCGAAGTGGCTGGTCGACACGGAAAAGGTGGTCTTCTCGACCACCTTGACCGAAGCGCCGTGGGAACGCACCCGCGTGGTGAACGCCCCCGCCGCGGACGTCGTCACCGAACTCAAGGCCACCGGTGAGGGCGACATCCTCGTCAACAGCAGCGCAAGCGTCATCAAGGCGCTCCTCTCGGCAGGCCTGCTCGATCGGCTGTACCTCATGATCTTCCCTGAGATCGCCGGGGGTGGGCAGCGACTGTTCGACGACGGCCTGCCGGCTTCGAAGTGGACGCTCACACACCAGGAGACCGGCGAGCTGGGCGAGATCGCCATGGTCTACGACCGACTGCGCTGAGCCGGCCGATCAGCGCGCGCCCGGTGGTGGCCACGTACACGATCGCGGCCAGGATCATCCGATCGTCCACGCGCCGTCGACCGCCGCCTTGCGGCCGGGTGGGCGCCGGCGAGACGATCCGCTGAAACAGCTCCCGCAACTCATCAGGGACCAGTCGCTGAAGGAACGCATCCACGCACGATTCAACGACCGTCCCCAAATGAGTCACGCTCTAAGTGAGTGTTTGATCTAAGGAGACGGTGAATCGCCCGATCCATCCGATAGCCCGCACGCCTGGCTTGTGCGCTTTGGATGGATTCCGAAACGGAA
>NZ_JBITFY010000042.1:0-28600 GCF_044456585.1 Streptosporangium sp. NPDC050855 | reverse complement strand
CTACCTCAGCCCCATCGACTACGAGCAGCAGACCATCGATGGGGTGCTGCTCGCCGCATAACAACCGGTGTCCACACTTCGGGGCGAGCCCCCGAGAACGAGGCGGCCGAGGCCGGTTGCGTGAGGATCAGGCTCGCCGCTGCCACGCCGATGCCCGTCACCACCGTTCTGATCAGGTTCTTCATCATCATTCCTCTTGCGATCGAGCGGATCACGATGCCTATCGCTGCCGATCTTTAACCGCTGATCAGCCTTGGCAAAAGACCTCGCGCGCACTGTTTAGCGGCCGGTCACGTAGACGTAGGCGGTTGGTCGTCAGGCGGACGCTTCGAAAAAGCTCGACGAGGCCGTTAATGAGATGTCCTTGCCGGGAGGAGCGGAATGATGATCCGAGGTCGCCGCCGCATTCGTTGACACCTCGAGAGGATCGGCATTGCGGAAGCCCCGTCCCTCTTGGAAGAGCCGCTTCCCGAACAGGGATGGGGAGTCCGTATCAGGCCCGGTGGCATGGCTTCGCCGCATCTGCGATTCACGGACCTTTGCCGGCTGGCGGCTGAGCGGGTGTCATGGGTGGTGTGCTCAGTCTGCGAGGTTGGCCGAACTCAGGGATGGCTCGCATGCCGACGCCCACATACGGGCCCTTTACCCCAAAGCCGGGAACCGGCTCCTGGAACAGCGTTTGGGCGCCCAGAGCGATGAGGTCGAACCGGCTTGGCGGGTCGACATCGACATCCAGGTGTGCCACCCGCAACGTGCGGATTCGATTCAGTTCGAATCGTTGGGATGTAACGCAGGAGTGGTGTATTGCTGTGGGTGCCGCTTTTGCGCCGCCCTGCCGGTCGATGCAGGGAGGGGGCGGGATGATCGTCTATGTGAGGAGTGCGCGTGCTCGTTGTCCAGCGCGTCCTGGGAGCGCTGCTCCTGGTCGGCGGGGCCCTGGTCGCAGCGCTCAGCCCGGCCACCGCTGCTTCGGATACCGGTGCTGCGGCGCCCAACTGCCAGCACAGTGGCGGCAACGGGAAACCGCGTTCGGCCGCCTACCTCCTCCCGGGGAAGACCGGTTCGATACAGCTGTGCAAGGACGACCGAAACCGGTTCTGGGCATATGTGATCTTCTACCGCCCGCTCAGGTCCAACCGGTCCGCGCAGGCGGTCATCGTGACGTACAAGAACGGTAGCTGGTGGTCAGGTGACACCTGTGACCAGGGCGGCAACGGGTACGTCCGGCCGGGGCAGACCCGCTGCTGGACCAAGAAGATCTCCGGGAAAAAGGGCATCTACTCGTTTTCGGCCGGGGCCGAGCTCTACAACACGCCCAATCTCGGGGGATCGGGGATCGCCCGTAACTTCACGCTCAGGTGCCCGGCGGTAGGTAACTGCTCCCCGGATTAAGAACTGTTCGGAGTTCGGATCTGCGGTAGAGGTGAGAAGCAGAGGTGACCGATCGGGCAAGGATCGTGTTTGCGCGGATCCCGCAGTCAGTAATGCGCAGGTCACCCGGAACCTCAGGATGATTCGTGGCCACCGTCTGCTGATGGCATGGATGATACGGCCTGGGTTTTCCCCGGCCTTGCCGCCGAGATCAGTCGTGGTCCTCCACCGAGGTCACCTACGACGCCATCAGCACGGCCGAACGCCGGATCGCCGAGCTTCCGGGCGATACCGGCAACGTCATCGCCCGGAAGCTCGGCGACACCACCGTCGACCTCCGCCGCCCCACCACACCCATCGCTTGACCATCGTGAGCGCGCTCAAGACCTTTGAGCACCTCATAAGGTCTGCCCGACCGCTTGGATACAGCGGCCAGGCAGACCCTTGCACGTTGCCGTACTGATCTCGGCGCACCGACCAACAGCGTTCGGGCCGACCACCGGAAACCAGCCGCGTTTCCCCTCGGAGCCTGCGGCTTCAGGATCGCTGCGCGGGGCCGGTATGCGCGGGACGACCATCGAAGGAGCTCGCCAAGAGGTTCGAACCTCCGCGCAGTCGATCCGTGGCTGCGTACGGCCGGGCCTCCACACCGACCTTCGTCAGATCGACGGCATCGGCATCGGAGGCAGGCGGACGGCAGGGCACATGCGCACCGGCCCGCCCCCGATGATCTGACGATGGCCGATGGCCGATGGCCGATGGCCGATGCGCCTACCGAACCGAGGCACCCGCAGCTGTAACAGTGTGCAGACTGCTGGACAGGTAGAGGCTATGAATCCCCCAGGAAGGTCGCGAGAAGCGATTCGTGGCCATGTACCGGCGTGAGTACGTCGACGTGTTGCGCTTCGTGCAGCGTCGCACCGAGCCTGACCGGGCCGAGGACGTGGTGCACGAGGCCTTCGTCGTCGCATGGCGACGGATCGATGAGATACCACCGCGTCCGTTGGATGCCCGTGCCTGGCTCTTCGTCACCGCAGCAACTGCCTGCTGAACGAACGACGTGGTCTGGCCAGACGAGAGACCCTCGGCGTGCAGATCGCGCACCACGAGATCCTCGACGAGGTTTTCGATGAAGACCTCGCGGTACTGCAAGCGGACCTTGTCATCGCCTGGCGGCGGTTACGTCCCGAAGATCAAGAAGTGCTCTCCCTTGCGATCTGGGAAGACCTGCCATCACCTCAAGCGGCCAGGGTTCTTGGTATTTCGGCGCCCGCCTATCGGCTACGGCTACATCGAGCACGCTCCGCGCTACGCCGAGAACTTAAGCGCCCCGACCCGGCGACTCGGTCCGTCAACCACCACGTGATGAAGGGAACCTTGTGAACACCCCACTTGATCTCACCGCTTTGCGTCGGCTCGATGCCGCACACGCTACGCACCTCGACGAGACGACAAAACTTCGCGCCGAAGCGCGCCTGCACCAGATCCTCATCTCCGGTATCGAGGAGCCATCGATGTCGAGCGCGCGCCGACGAACGGCCCCCCGCTCCACAATCATGCGTCGGGCCGTGCTCCTCGCTGCCGTCGCCGCGTTGACGCTGACGGCTGTCCTCGTCGACCTGGGTGATACGCGATACGCATATGCCTCGTGGGCATCCGTGCCGACCTCGCTCAGCATCCAGGACAAGACCACCGCCGACCGAGCCTGTCGCGGCGCCGGCCTTGACCTTGATGCGCCCTCACTCGCCCTATCCGAGCGCCGTGGTGACTGGTTGGCACTTCTCTACACCAGCACCGAACCAATGGTGACCGCTTGCATGACCTATCTCCCCCCAGGGTTCGGCAAGGCGCAGGACGTCGAGCTCGCGCGTGCCGGTGGCCAGGGCGCGGTCCCCGGTGCCGAGGGATTCACCCAAGGGAGCATTTTCCAATTCGGCGGGGACAGCATGTTCGGTCTGCGTGACAGGCCCACCATCTCGCTGACACACGGTGACGTCGGGAAGCGCGTCAAGGCCCTTGCGATCATTCCCGCGCACGGCAAGGAAGTACAGGCGACCATCCACGATGGGCACTACGTCGCGTGGTGGCCCGGCTCGGCGTTCGGCAGCGCCACCGAAGACAACGGCGGCCCGGCCCCGTCCTTCAGCTACCGCACGACACTTGACGATCAGACCGTCACAGATGACGCACAACCCACCCGGCCCAAGTGATGATTCTGAAGGGTTGAAGTCACGTCAGGGCACGACGAACGACGGGACGATGGACTTTCGAGATTCCCGAAATCTCCTCGGCTTCTTGAAGAAGCCGAGGCACCGTCCGATAGCCCAGGTACTTCGACCACGCAGGCCACAACGAGTCCGGCGAGCTCAAAAGCTCCTCCTGGCAAGTCGGCGCTGGTGATCCGCGGCCGACACCGACCACCCGGGGTAGTGGTGACCAGGGATCGTCTCGTGGAACCGCTCCATGGAGGCGAGGGCGACACCAACGCCGGTCACAGCCGCCGAGACACCGTGGCGATCGCCGAGCGTGACCTGATCTCCGTGAATCGGACGGCGCGGCCGATGTTCGGTTCGGCCCCCACACCCAGGGGCCGGTTCAACTCGGCCGGACAGGCCCTCCTCCGGCACCATACGCAGCCAAGATGCCGGAACCTGCCCGACACCGTCTTGAACGGTCACGGGCCGTGCGTCCCGCTCGCCGTTGGATCACCTGTCAGGCGACGTGTACGCCTGTACGGGAAACCTGTCGAACAGGCTGACAACAAGATCTTCTTGTGGTCGATGTGAGCGATTCGAAACCGTGGACCCCGTCACAAGAACCACTTCCGGTTATCCGAAGTCACAAGAAACAGCGAGGTGACGTATGACGGACGGGGACCGACGGGGTCCAGGGACAGCGCGTTTCCACCTTCTGGGACCGTTCAGGGTGACGGTGAACGACCAGGAACTCCCGCTCGGCGGTACGAAACAGCGAATGCTTCTGGCCCACCTCGCCCTGAACGCCAACCGGCCGGTCTCCACCGGGCAGCTGATCGAGACGCTCTGGCCGCAGCGACCGCCGGCCTCGGCCACCGCCAACCTGCAGACCTACGTGTGGCGGTTGCGCCTGCGTCTCCCCAAAACGGTGGCGGGGCAGGGCCTGCGGACGCGAGAGGGCGGTTACTCGCTGGCTGTCGCGCCCGCCGACGTGGACGCGCACCGGTTTGTCGAGCTGATCGACCAGGCGGCGCGCGCCCGGAGGGGCGGCTCTGTGCAGACCGCGCTGGACCTGCTCGCCGAAGCGGACGCGCTCTGGCGCGGTGACCCGCTGGAGGGCCTGCCGTGTGCCGCCGCCTGGGAGCCCGAGCTGGGCAGGCTGGCCGAGAGCAGGCTGACCGCCATCGAGGAGTGGCTGTCGTTACAGGTGCTGCTCGGCAGATACGATCCGGCCATCGCCCGGTTCGCCGCGCTGCTTGCCGAACATCCGTACCGCGAGAGGCTCTGGCAGCGGTACCTGCTGGCGTTGGACGGGGCCGGACGCAGAGCCGAGGCGCTCGAGGCATACTCGGCCGTGCGGAAACGGCTGCTCGCCGAGCTCGGTGTCGAGCCCGGACCCGAGCTGCGCGCCGTTCAGGCGGCGATCCTGAACGGCGAGAGCGCCCAAGCGAGCGAGAGCGAGATCGCACCCGCCGATGGTCCCCCGCCGCCACGGCAGCTTCCGGCAGACATCCCGGATTTCATCGGCCGCGAGGACGCCGTACGCGAACTGGAACTGCTGCTGCGCACCGATCGGACCACGCCCGCGCTGGTCGTGCTCTCCGGTCCGCCCGGCATCGGCAAGACGGCGCTGGCGACGCACGTCGCGCACCGGCTGGCCGACCGCTTCCCCGACGGGCAGTTCTTCGCCGATCTCGCGGGCACCTGTGTACCGCGTGCCCCCTCCGAGGTGCTCGCCGGCTTCCTGCACGCGTTGGGGGTCACCGGGGACGCCGTCCCGGCCGGGCTTGATCGGCGTGCCGCGTTGTTCCGCTCCCGGCTTTCCGGCCGTCGCGTGCTGCTGCTGCTCGACGACGCCTCCACCGCCCGGCAGGTGCGGCCACTGCTACCCGCCGACGCCGCCTGCGCCGTGGTCGTCACCACCCGTGCCAGGTTGCCCGAGCTGGCGGGAGCGGAACACCTGGAGCCGACGGTGTTCACCGAGCACGAGGCCGAGCGGCTGCTCGCCGCAATCGCCGGTCCCGACCGGATATGCGCGGAACCGGCCGAGGCGGCCGCGATCGTACGGTGCTGCGGTTACCTGCCGCTGGCGGTGCGGATCGCGGGGGCGCGGCTCGCCGGTCGCCGGGCCTGGAGCCTGCGGACATTGCACGACCGGTTGTCCGACGAGTCGAACCGGCTGGACGAGCTGCAGGCCGGCGATCTCGACGTACGGGCGAGCTACGAACCGAGCCTGCGGCGGCTTCGCGGCACCGCACGGCAGGCCTTCTGCCGCCTGGCCCTGCTCGGCGCGCGGGACTTCCCCGGCTGGGTGCTGGACGCGCTGCTCGACCGAACCGGCACGCACGACGTGCTCGACGCCCTCGTGGACGCAAACCTGCTGTCCCTGGTGGGCCTGGACGCCGTCGGCCAACTGCGCTACCGCCTTCATGACCTTCTCAGGTGCTACGCGGCCGAGGTGCTGTCCGCCGAGTCGCCGCAGGAGCGGCGGCCGGCGCTGGAGCGTGTCCTGTCCGCGTTGTCGTCGTTGGCCAGGGCGGCGGCGAAGCTTCCACCCGCGTCCGGCGCGACGACGGGATCTGCGGCGGGATGGCGACTCGACGCGGAGGTGACGGCCCGGCTGGTCGCCGATCCGCTGCGCTGGTTCGCCGCCGAACGCGAGCTGCTGACCGGCGCCGTACAGCTCGCGGCACAGGCCGGTCTGGACGAGACGGCCTGGCGGCTGATGACCGCGATACCGCACCATGACCCGTGCGGGAGACACGATGCCAGGTGGTGCGATCAGCAGAGCGCGCCCGGGGGCGGGCCGGAGCCGGAAGCCGGGCCCAGGCGGCCCTACTGCTGAGCGCTCCCGGTCGAGTATGACCGTGCCATGACGAGCACGCCGAGACGGTGCCGGACATGGAGGCGCCGGTAACGTTGTTCGCCGGCTTCGGCAACCCCGTCGCGCGGCGCGGACACCGATCGAGCGCGACACCCGGCACCGTGACACCGGTCGGCTGCCTGGGCATTCCCCGGCCGGTGCTCCTGAACAGGTCCGGCAGCGGCGGGGGCCCACCGCTGCCGGCGCCTGGCCGGTCAGTTGCTGTTGCCGGTCTTCCATCCGAGGTAGTTGCGGAAGTAGCTCCGCTTGGCGTGGCCGATGCGGCCCTTGACACTGGTCGCCCACACACCACCAGCGCCGTCGGCGATACCGACGTGGCCGTACTTGGAGATGTTCCAGAACACGAAGGCCCCCTTCGGCGGGGTACCGGTGGTACGCCGCGTCCCGTCGGACGAACGCCAGTGCGCGATCGCGCTGGCGTGGCGGGTCTTCCTGGCCCACGACAGGCGCACGGCCCTCTCGCAGTACCCCTGGTAGGCAGTGCTGCCCTTGCGGGCGGCGAACCACGCGACCGCCTGGTTGGCGGTCTTGGCGGCCTCCATATCCGCGGGCGAGTCGATGATGATGGCGTTCGGGTCGGCGATGTCGGCATCGGTGATCTCGGAGTAGACGTCCTCCGGCGGAACCGGGTCGGCCGAGGCCGTACCCGTGGTGGCTCCGGCTCCGACCAGCAACGTCATGGAGATGGCGGCCACCTGGCAGAGCTTCCTGGTGTTCATGAGTCTCCTTTTGATACCGGGGTACGGAGCCCCGGTGACTGCGGACGAGACACATGGTGCTGAACACCGCTACACCGTCACTACATCCGAGATGAGCGCTCTATGACTTCCGGGCAATCGCGAACATAAGCTGACAGATGGTCCGTAAGAGGTAAGTACATGACGAGACGTCGTAGGCAGTCCTCGCTGAGGTCAAGGTAGAAGCCGTCCGTATGGTGCTGGACGGCCCGCGCATGGTCGCCTTGGTTACCCGCACGTTTGAGGGCGAACCCGGCCACGCTCGGCAGCTGGGTCACCACGCGCAAGGCTGTGCACCCCCAGAGCGAACAGCCGCTGTCTGGACCCGGAAAAGAGACTCATCGAGTCGGGTCGTGGAGCAGGCGGGGGCTCCGTCCTGACTGAGAAGGAGCCCCCTGAAGGTGTGACTAGGGCATCAGCCCGCTTCTTGGTTCCGGCTGAAATGGAAGGGGCAGTGCGTGCCGCCCGTTCCGATGGTGGTGCGGCGGTCGAACCGGAACCCGTGCCTGTCGGGATCGATGGCCTCGATCCAGTTGGCGTCGAACGCGCACATGACCGGGGTCAGCTCCGGCGCCGAGTTGGCCACCAGGACGTCGTGGTAGAAGCACCGATGCACGTCGAGGTGGTAGCGCTCGTCGTCGTCGACCGGCCGGTCGAAGACGAACCCCTTCCCGAACGCGTACTCCTCGCGTGACCTGCTCAGTTCCACCATGGCCTGGAAAGGGTCCGGCGCGTTGTCCAGCATCGCCCGGGTGCCCTCCTTCATGGTGTCGCCGAGCGGTTCGACGAAGGCCGCACGCACGGCGGCGATGGCCGTCTCCTTGCCCAGCCTGGGCAGGAGAAATTCGTAGGCAGCCACGAGGGCCAGGGTCATGCGCAGGTTGTGGCGGGCGGGTTCATCGACGATCAGGTGCTGATTCGCCGCCTCGAGTTCGCCCTGGTGTGCTCGCACGGTGGTCGTGAGATCGCTGGGAAGTGCGTACTCGATCAAGGTCGCGGCGAGGTGATCGTAGAACGCGTCGAGAAGCAGCGTCGTGTCGCGATCGGGATCGGGGACGTACTCGCCTTCGGCGAGCCCAAACTGGTCGGTGGACATGATGGTCCTTTCGTGTACGGCTCGGCGCGTACACGACCGTGATCCCGCGTGAAGGCGTGACTGGTCGTGCTCGCGACCGAGCGAGCACGCCAGCGCACTCCACCGACCGACCAGGCGCTGACAAGCTTATGGTGATTTTTCGCCGCCACTATAGCGTGCCTGCGACGATCATGTCCATCCGGTGGCCCGAGGCCGAACTTCTCGACGAACGCCAACGGCCCGCCAGGGGCGGGTCGCCTGGAAATTACGTAGGCCGGTGATCCCGCCCCGCCCGCCGTCAACCGGTACCAAGATCGCTGGCCTGGGTGGACTCATCACGTGTACTTGGCTGCACGAGTCTCACCGACCCACAGACCGGGCAATGAACGTACACGTCACGCCGCCTCATCAGATCAGGCGGTGCTGTTGGAGTAACTGCCCGACCGGCCGAACGCGTAGATGGTCCCCGATCCATGACCTCGTGACCGGCTGGGTCGCTCCGGTTCTGCCGCGTGGGATTACCGCAGGTGAGCGGCGGGAAGACATTCCACCTCCCCCTTGCGCGCGAAGGGGATCACATGACCACGATCACGGACCAGATCCGCGACCGGGCACAGCGGGACCGGCTCGCCGATGCACCGCTCGACACGGCACCCCGCCTCGGCCACCGATGGACCGACACGATCACGGGCCGGCTCGGAGCGCTCCGGCGGTTTCCGGCGAGCGAGCATTGAAAGGATCTGACATGTCCAACCACTTCACCGGCCTCAGCCTTGGGCCGCCACTCGGCGACCAGCGCCTCGATCTGTGCGACCTGTACGCCTTCGGGGCACCGGGCGATCCGAGCAGAATCGTTCTCATCCTCAACGCCAATCCCAACGCAGACGCCCTGCACCCTGATGCCATATACCGCCTGAACATTGACAACAACGGTGATCACCTGGCCGACGTCGCCTTCAGCTGGGTCTTCAGCCCGCCGGCATCCGACGGCTCCCAGACCTACAGCGTCTTCATGGCGGCTGGCGCGGAGTCCCGCAGCCCGGAGGCGGCCGGCACCACGATCGTGTCGGACGCTGCCGTTTCCTTCGGCCCCCAGGCCAACGTGGTCGGCAGCGGCGGTTACAAGGTGGCCGCCGGGAGCCGCAGTGACGCCTTTTTCTTCGACTTCGACGGAATCAAGAACCTGTTCGACACCAGCGGCAACCGGAATTTCACCGCACCGCACCTGGGCGGGAAGTCCCCGTGGACCGGCGTCGACTCCAACAGCACGGCCAACGTCTTCTCCATGGCCATCGAACTGCCGCTCGCGGAGCTGGCGCCCGACCCCGAGCTGCACATCTGGGGCCGGTGCAGCGTCCTGCGCGACGGCGAACTCGTCCACGCCGACCGAGCCGGACACCCGTCGATGAGCAGTTTCTTCAACACCGACGACACGAAGGAGGAGTACAACGCCAGTGAGCCGGTCAACGACCGGAGCAGGTGGACAGACCAGTTCGTCCACCTGCTGGGCCACACCGGCGGCTACTCGCGCGAGGAGGCGATCGCCGCGCTGGAGCAGCACGGTCTCCTGCCGGACGTACTGCGCTTCGACCCGTCCAAGCCGGCCGCGTACCCCAACGGCCGGACATTCACCGAAGACGTCATCGACATCCGCGTCGCGTTCCTCACCAGGAACGAGGCCCCGCCCACCGGGCTGACGCCGCACGCCGACACCCTGGAGCGGTTCCCCTACCTCGGCGACCCGCACCCTGCGGCCGCCTCCTGACGTGCGACGTGCGCGCCGATCCGCCCGGCCTCGGCGGAGTCGCCGGCGCCGTGGCTGACGATGATCGTGCCGGAGAGGTGTTCGTCGGGAGATTTTGCTCCTCGAGCAGGTTCCGGCTGCGGATGACCGTGCCCGGTCCAGGGGCGTGTGATCGGCGCCTCTCCCGGCAGGGATGAAAAGGGTTCAGTGGTACGAACAGGAGAAAAACCATGGGGCAGCTCGAGGGCAGGACCGCCGTCGTCACCGGCGCCAACAGTGGTATCGGCCTGGCCTCTGCGCGCCGGTTCGCGGCCGAGGGCGCTCACGTGTTCATCACCGGCCGCCGCCAGGAGGCGCTCGACGCGGCGGTCAGCGAGATCGGCGCGAACGTCACCGGTGTACGCGGCGACGTCTCCGACCTCGCCGACCTCGACCGGATCTACGCGGCCGTCGCCGAACAGGGCCGCCGCATCGACGTGCTGTTCGCCAACGCCGGCGGTGGCGAATTCTCCAGTTTGGAGCAGGTCACCGAGCAGCATTTCGACACGACCTTCGACACCAACGTCAAAGGGACGCTGTTCACCGTCCAGAAGGCGCTGCCGCTGCTCGATGACGGTGCCTCGGTGATCCTCACCGGCTCCACCGCCGCCACCAGAGGCGAGGAGGCCTTCGGCGTCTACGCCGCCTCCAAGGCTGCCGTCCGCTCCTTCGCCCGCACCTGGGCCAATGAGCTCAGAGGTCGTGCGATCAGGGTGAACACCCTCGTGCCGGGACCCATCGACACTCCCGGCGTCACCGGCCTGGCCGCCGACCAGGAGCAGGCCGGGCAGCTCAGGAGTCACTTCGCAGGCGTCGTGCCCCTGGGCCGGATGGGCCGCCCGGAAGAGGCCGCGGCCGCCGCTCTCTTCCTCGCCTCCGACCAGAGCAGCTTCGTCACCGGCATCGAGCTGTTCGCAGACGGCGGCCTCAACCAGATCTGACCACTCGCCCAACCCGCCGGTAGCCACGTGAGGTGCTCGGCGTCCACAGGTCAACGACTTACCACGACAACGACAGGTCGCCATGAGCGTCTTCGCTCATGGCGACCGGCCCGAGCCCGTGCTTGACCGAGCCGACGACAGGCCGTGCAGACAGGGACAGGACCGATCGGGTACGCGACGGGCACGGCGACGCGGTCGCGGAGGTCCGTGAGATGATGACCCACATCGAGACCGGCACCGGCTCCCATCACCCGACACGAAGGCCAGAACGGTCTGTGATCCGTCCAAGGCGGCGTCACTCACCGCGTCGAGCTCTTTTCAGGATCTGTCGCCGGCTCGGCGCCACCCGCTCACGCGGAGCGGTCGGCACCAGCGCTGCCAACGTCCTGGCGGAGTCCTTCAATGCCACCCTCAAACGCGAGACGCTACAGGGCGCGCACCACTGGCCCGACGCCCGCACCGTCCGCCTGGCCGTCTTCCACTGGATCATCCGATACAACACAGTTCGACGGCACTCCAATCTCGGCCAACTCAGCCCGATCGCCTACGAGGCGATGGCAGATAGCCTGAAGCCTGCCGCCTGAAATCGGTGTTCGCGTTCATGGGGGAAGCCCTGTCTTGTTGAAACGGAAGGCCAGGCCGCGCCATTCCTTGATCCGGTTGATGCACTGTTCTGCCGTGTTGCGCTGCTTGTAGAGCTCTGGATCATGGGTGACCGGGCCGTCACCTCGGAGGCCGCGGTTCTTGCGGTTGGCCGCCTGATCGCTCTTTTCCGGGATGACGGCCTTGATGTGGCGTCGGCGCAGATAGAGGCGGCTGGCGCGGGAGGAGTAGGCCTTGTCGGCGGCCACCGTGTCCGGGCGAGTACGCGACCGGCCGACGGGCAGGCGGATCGTGATGCGGGCCAGGACGGCGCGAAACTGCGGACGGTCCCCGGCTGGCCCGCGGTCAGCACGAGCGACAGCGGACGGCAGCGTTGATCAGCCGACAGGTGGACCTTGCTGCTCAGCTCGCCCCGGGAGCGGCATTGTTGTCAGTACGCCGTGCGGACTTGTCGTTGACAAGATCGGGTGTCACCGCTGGCGAGGTGGCGTCGTACGGTGAAACCCGTACCGAGCCTCGGCTCGGCAGCTGCGGGGGTGGAAAAGATCGATTCCTACGGCCCCTCCCGCTCAGGGGGCCCGGCACGAGAACGTCTGGGGAGCGGCGGGCGAGGCGACGTAGCGCGATCTCGGCGGGCCCTCGAAGCCTGTGGCGCTCGAGCAGCCAGGCTCCCGTCACGGTGACCAGCCACACGCTGATGGCGTAGCCGGCCATGGCGGCGCTGTGCAGGTGAGCGCCGAGACCGAGCCCCCACGCGGCCAGCACGGGTGCGCAGAGGAACGACTGGGCCAGGTAGGCCGACAGCGATCGTCTGCCCACTGCCGTGACGGCCGTGACGAGCGCCCCGGTTCGTCGTCTGGAGACCCGATGCCCGAGCAGGCCGAAGGCCGCCGCGTACCCAAGCCCGGCGGGAAGCCCTGTAGTCATCTGGGTGATCTCGAAGACGAACATCAACTCGGGCGGGACCGGCAACCATCCCATGACCGCTGCGGCGTGCGGCAGGCCGCCCAGCCAGCCGACCGCCACGCCGACGATCGCGACGTGGCGCAGCAACGGCAGGTGCCGGCCCGGCTGTTCCAGAATCCGCCGGCGGGCGGACCAAAAGCCGAGCACGATGGCGACGGGGAGGGCCAGGGTGAGAAGCCCCTGGCCAATGGTGACGACCGGCCAGAAGGTGAGGCGGTCCAGT
The DNA here is from genome assembly GCF_044456585.1 of Streptosporangium sp. NPDC050855. Classification (NCBI taxonomy): domain Bacteria; kingdom Bacillati; phylum Actinomycetota; class Actinomycetes; order Streptosporangiales; family Streptosporangiaceae; genus Streptosporangium; species Streptosporangium sp. NPDC050855. Next base: position 15,822 of record NZ_JBITFY010000042.1, on the reverse strand, counting down.
GCGGCGGCGAGCGGGTCGCTCTGCCCGCCGGGGGCGGCGCCGAGGGGCAGGTATCCGACGGTCTCGGGCCGGACGGGTGCGGCGGCGGCCAGGCAGGCGGCCGCGATGCCGCCGAGGGTCGCCAGGGTGAGCAGGGCGGCACCGATCGCTGACCAGGTCAGGAGCGTACGGTCGGCGCGGTGGAGAAAGAACCGGGCGAGCAGGAGCCCGGCCAGGCCGTACGCGCCCAGGATGTCGCCCTGCCACAGCAGCGCAGCGTGGAGGAACCCGAACACCAGCAACCACGCGTTGCGGCGTCGCAGCTGTGCCAGCACGCTCGGCCGGTCCTGCCCGGCCGCTTCCTGGCGGGTCAGGAGCTGCACCATGCCATAGCCGAATAGGAAGGCGAACATGGGGTAGACGCGAAAGTCCACCGTGACGATGCTCGCCACCTGGACGGCCCGGTCGAGCATCGAGCCGCCGGGCGGATGGATGGTGCTGGGGCGCAGCTGTCTGCCCCACAGGTACCAGGGGGTGTTGGCGATGGCGATGAGCAGGAGCATGCCGCCTCTGGCGAGGTCGGGAGCCGGCACTCGCACGGCGGAGGACGGTGGTGTCATCGGCCTGTGCCGTGCGGCATGCCGACGTGCGACTCCGTCGCCGGTGAGCGCTCGGCACGGGCGACGCCGGGGCGAGGCAGGGACGCCATGAATTCGGCGGAGGTCGACAGGGGCGACGCGGCGAAGACTCCCGGACGCCAAGTTTTTGTAGTCATTCTATAAGAATGTTTTTGTAGTGGCGGTATAGTCAAGTCGTGAGCGAAACACCACGGCCACGACGACACGTCGGTGGCGGGAACGGGCGGGAGGACGGGCGGGCGGCCAGGGCCAGGTCCACACGTGCCCGCATCACCTCGGCGGCCACCGATCTGTTCACCACCGCGGGGTACACGGCCACGAGCATGGCCGCCATCGCGGCCAGAGCCGACGTGAGCGAGCAGACCCTCTACTACGCCTTCAGCACCAAGCGGGCCATCCTCACCAGCGCGCTCGACCTGGCCGTCGCCGGCGACGACGAACCGCTCCCCACCCTCGAACGCCGCTGGGCACAGGTCGCCCTGGCCGACCCGGACCCGATCGTGCAGATCCGCCGCCAGGTGGACGGCGCCGCGGACATCTACCTGCGCGCGGCGCCGCTGCTGGACGTCGTGCGCAGCGCCGCCCCCACCGACCCCGACCTGGCCGAGGTCTGGAACACCAACATCCGGCAGCGCCTCGCCGTCCAGCGCGCATTCTCCGACGCGCTGGCCCGCAAGGCCGCCCTGCGCGACGGGCTCACCGCCGAGACCGCCGCCGACATCGCCCTGGTCGTCCTGGCTCCCGAGAGCTACAACCTGCTGGTGCACATCCGGGGGTGGAGTCATGCGCGCTGGCGGGACTGGGCCGTCGACGCCCTCATCGGCATGCTCACGGCCCCGCCCCGCCCCGGGGCGCCATCCGGACGATGATCGGGTCAGGGAGCCCTGGTTCCCGGGGCGCCCCGGGAACCAGGGCTCTGCACGTTTGGGAGCCGCCGAGGGCTCCGCTCGGCTCGGCGGCCTGCGGGGATCGCAATGCTGTGCCGACGAGATCAGCGATTCCGGCGTCGCTGGTAGACGTAGGTGATGGCGGCGAGCAGTAGCCCCCACAGCAGAAGTGGCAGGTAGAACAGATAGAAGGCCGCGGTCTCCCGACCGCCTCCCTTTGTGCGGGGCGACCTCTTTGCGCAGCGCGGCCAACCCGGCGTCCTTGACAGACTCGGCCGCCGCCTCGGGCCGCTCGGCGCGTCCGGCGGCACGCACCCGGCTGCGCAGCGTCTCGTGGTCAATCCCGAGCTCTGGGGCGATCTGCGCGACCGGTCGGGTTGACGAGCGCACCAGCGCCACGGCGTCAGCGCGAGATTCCGCCGGGTACTTGAAAGGTCCCCAACGAGGACTCCTCTCCCTGGAACTCTCATGGTCCAGGTCTCAAGGTGTCCATGTCCAAGGGGACAGACTCATGTCCGGTTGCTTCGTCGCATGCCATCGGTGCAGGAGAAGTATGCGCTGGCTGTGTGCCGACTCGTCAGTGTCCGCCGTGTCCGCCGTGTCCGTGACCGACGAAGGTGGCGGACGGCTTGCCCGGTGGCACCAGGCCGAGGGCGATTACGGCCGAGGCCGCGGCGGTGATCGCGCATACCGTGAATCCGGAGATGAAGCCGGCGATGCCGACGGCGCCGGGGGTGAGACTCGCCGCGGCGACCGTGGAGACGACGGCGATGCCGATGGATCCGCCGAGTTCGTGGAAGGTGTTGATGACGCCGGAGGCCACGCCTGTCTCGGCGGGAGGGATGTTGGCCATGGTCGTGGTGGTAGCGGTGACGAAGGCCGGGCCGATGCCCAGGGCGGCGATGACGAATCCGAGCAAAAGGGTGGTGTAGAAGTTGTCCTGCGGGGAGGTGCGGGTCATCAAAAGCACGCCGGCGGTGGTGGTCAGGAACGCGAGCACGGCGACGGGCCGGCCGCCGACCTTGCCGATGAGGCGGCCGCCCAGGTGTGCGCCGATGGTGATGGCGATCGCGATCGGCAGGAACATCAATCCTGTTTCCAGCGCGCTGAACGCGAGGACGTGCTGCAGGTAGAGGGAGCTGAGGAAGAACAGGGCAAGCATCAGCCCGGTCGCGATGAGCATCACGAACGTCCCTGAGATCACCGGGCGGCGGGCGAGTGTCCGGGCGCGCATCAACGGTGCTTGGACGCTGCGTTCGATGAGGACGAACACCCCGTAGAAGATCACCGCTCCGGCCAGGGGCAGCAGGGTCGCGGTGGCGCCCCAACCGGCGTCGCCGGCGTTGACGAGGCCGTAGATGAGCAGGGCGGTCCCGGCGGTGACGGCGAGCGCACCGGGAAGGTCCACCTGCCGGCGTGCCGGACGCGGGCCGTCGGCGGAAACGACCGCGGGAAGAGCGGCCAGCACCAGCAGCCCGATGGGCACGTTGACGAAGAACACCCACTCCCAGCCCGGGCCGCTGGTGAGGAGGCCACCGAGCAGCACGCCCAGTGCGGCTCCGGTGCCGCCGATCGCCGCCCACACGCCCAGGGCGCGGTTGCGCCGATGGCCGTGGAAGGTGGTCATGATGATCGCCAGCGCCGACGGTGACAGAAGGGCGGCGCCGACTCCCTGGACGGCGCGGCCCGCGATGAGTGCGGTGCCGTTCGGGGCCAGGCCGCAGGCCAGGGAGGCAAGGGTGAACACGGCAAGGCCCGCCAGCAGCGTGCGTCGCGCTCCGAACGCGTCGGCGAGCCGTCCGCCGAGCACCATCAAGCCGCCGAAGCACAGCGTGTACGTCGTCACCACCCAGGTGAGGGCTTCACGGTCGAGGGCGAGATCAGCGCCGATGGTGGGCAGGGCGACCTGGACGACGGTGATGTCGATGATCAGTATGAGTTGCGCCAGGCAGAGCAGCAGGAGCGTGGCCCGCAGCCGCCGATCGAGGGGTGTTTGCGTGGGTGGCGCCGAGGCGGGGGCGGAGTGAGCGTGACTCATGACGTGATCTCCGTGAAAGTGGGCCGGTTCGCTACCGGAATGCCATAAACCGAACAGTGGTGTTCGGGTTATGGAACCATGCCGGGGTAGGGCATCTCGACCACGAGATATGGATCACGAAGGTTCGAGCGAGGACGCGTCGCCTATGCTTCGGTCATGCCCACCACGCATGACACAGGCGCCGCTTCCCCGGCCTACGACCCCGTACCGGGAAGCCGGCGCCGGGCCGATGCCGAACGAAGCGTCGCGGCCATCCTGGACGCCGCGTTGCAGGCCTTCGGCGAGAACCCCGAGGTCAGCATGAGCGGTATCGCTCGCGCCGCGGGCGTCGGCCGGGTCACCCTCTACAGCCACTTCTCCTCGCGGGAGGATCTTCTTGATGCGGTCATGACGCGCGCCGTCCAGCAGGCCAACGCCGCGCTTGGCGCCGAGGCCTCGCAGGAGGTCTCCGTCCGAGAAGCCCTCAAAGCGCTGATCGGCTCGTCCTGGCGGATCCTGAGCCGGTACGGCCGCCTGCACCCGGCCGCCCTGCGGCTCCTGGGCCCCGAGCGCATGCGTGAGCATCACGACCAGCCGCTGGTCCGCGTCCGCACCCTCATCATCCGAGGGCGGCGCGAGGGCGTGATCCGCGATGACCTGTCCGAGGACTGGCTCGTCACCGTCTTCTACAGCCTGTTGCACGCGGCCGCTCTTGAAGTGGACGCGGGCCGCCTGCCGGCCGATGCCGCCGCCGACACGCTGACGGCGACCCTCCTGTCCACCCTGGGGGTCCGCATTTGACCGGGTGACGCGACACCTCCACACTAAACCGAACACCACTGTTCGGGTTAGTGTGGTTTAGGTGGCCGATGAAAGGTAGGCGGACACGCCCTCGGTGCGGTTCCACTACGCACGGGCCGGCAGCGGCCCGCCGGTATTGCTCCTTCATTAACCGGGTTCAGGCGTTCATGTGGTTGCTTGCCCGTCTTCACGTCGTTGCGGCCGGATGGCCGTCCCGGTCCGCTTCGTCGGCAGCAGCAGGCCCATCGGTGCCGGATTCGGCAACCCCCGCAGCACGACCTCGCGCCTCTCCGTCTTGCTGGAGTCGGCGTTGGCGTTGAAGAGCGGGGTGTCGTGGAAGTTGACCGTGGCGCCAGCGAACGTCGCGCCGGAGAAGACGACCCCGCTGCCGGAGGAGGTGGCGCCTCGGAAGTCGACCGTGCCGGCGGAGAACGTGGCACGGTGGAAGTCGCCGCCGTCGAAGATGACGCCGGTGAAGTCCAAGGCGTGGCCCTGCCGGGACACTGCGGCGCTTTCGCGGAGTTGGGCGCCGATCAGGCGGATGATGGTGTGGCGGACCTCGCGCAGCCCGGCGAACGCCAGGTGGTCAGCCATCGGCGCGTCCTTGGCGGGTTGCGGGGTGTAGAACATCCTTAGATAAGCACACAGCACGTCGATGCAGGTCTGCCGGAGTTGGCGGGTGGGAGCGTCGTCGGCCAGTCCGGCCAGGGCGTGGACCCCGCCAAGCTACTCGACATACGACCAGGCTAAGCACACAATATGTTGCTGTGATTTTAGGACGCGTACGCTGTCGGTCCGGTCGTCATGGGCGACACGCGGGAGGCGCCAGCGAGCAGGGGAAGGTCACCTCCGGAAGGTGCCGACAGGAGGAGTCCGACAGGACCTGTTCGTGGCGTTCCGATCGGAAGGGTGACGCCCGGCATTCCAAGGTGGCTGAGCAGCATCGTGGTGCGCAGGGTTTGCCGGTTGACGAGGTCGTACAGGCGCTCGTCGGCCAGCAGCGGTGCCAGAGGAGGAGCCGTGTGGCGGACGGTGGGACAGGCCAGGAGCGCGTCGCCGAGTTCGTGACCGATGTCGACGCGAAGGCGCTTCATCGCCTGATGGACCGGGCCGGGATCACGTGGCTGCGCGGCAAAGCGGGCCAGTCGGCGTATGACCGCGGGGTCGACGCGGGCACCCTGGTTCGAATGTAGAAGGTGCCGGTAGCGTGCATGGGCTTCGGCTTCGACGATGCTCGTGTGCCGGTCCATGACCTCCTGGGCCCTGGTCAGGGCCGGCAGTCGACGCTCCTCCACCTGCACGCCCTGCTTCGCCAGGAATGCCGTGCACTCCTGGAAGCGCCGCCGAACCGGCGGCGCGCAGTCGTCGAGCAGTTCGCCGCGGGGGATCACCAGGCGGACCGGGCGTCCGTCCTCCGGCGCCGAAGGCGCTGGTGGCGCTGTGGCCAGAACGGCGTCCGTGGCGATGATGTCGCGCATGGACGTGGCGAAGATGCCGATGCTGTCAAGAGTCGGGGACAGTGGGAGCATGCCGTCGTCGCCGTACCGGCCTCTGCTCGTCTTGTAGCCGATCACTCCGCACAAGGCGGCCGGTACCCGCACGGAGCCGGAGGTGTCGGTACCGACGGCGATGGGCACGATGCCGAGGGCGACGGCCACGGCGGATCCGGAGGAGGATCCTCCGGGAGCCAACCGCGCGTCGTCGCGGCCCGTCGGGTTGAGCGGGGTGCCGAAGTGCGGGTTGACGCCGAGCCCTCCCAAGGCGAATTCGCTGAGGTTCGTCTTGCCGATGCACACCATCCCGGCGTCGAAGAGCCTGCCCACCACGCAGGCGTCGTGCTCGGCTGGCGGCAGGGCACTTCGGGTGCGGGAACCGGCGGTGGTGACCGTTCCGATGAGGTCGAACAGGTCCTTCACCGCAACCGGCACGCCGTCCAGCGAACTCCTGGCATGGCCGGTCGCGTACCGGGCGTCGGCAGCCGTGGCCTGCCCGATCGCCCGCTCGATCGTCATGGTGATGAACGTGCCCTCGGCCTGGGGTGTGCGCGTGAGCCGCAGGGCGCCTTCGACCACCTCGGACGCATGGATATCACCCGTCGCGAGCCGTTCGCCGAGGCCGATACCGTCAATCGAGTCCAGTGTCACCTGATGGTTCCTTCTCCCTGCTCGCCATTTGGCTTGCTACCCCCTGCGACAGACGCTCCACCCCCCGCCCCGGGTCTCGGGTACGGCGCCAGATTCCCGCTCGCGCGCACTCCCTTCATGGGAAACCTCCTCGGTGGAGCGTCACCGAGGAGGAAAGTGAGAGGGACGCTGCGAGAGGTCCGCCCCTTTACGGCGTGTCGTCGGCGCTACGGCAGCGGCGGACGGTGGGAAGAACTGCTCGTGCGAAACGATGCCCGGGGCGATGATCGTGAGCGAGGCTCTTGCCGGTGACATGGGGTTCCCATGTAGGCCATGTTGGCCGGTCGTCGCTAGGGAGAAACGGCGCAGCGCGCCGGTCGTGGACGTACTCACTCATCAGATCCTCTCCTCCCGCGGGCGGAGAGTTCGGTTGCGGCTGAGCAGGTAATAGAGGCCGCCCGCCACCAGGCTTCCCGACAGCCAGGAGAAGTCGGTGTCGTTCAGGGCCCGTGCGATGGGGCCCTGTGTGAGAGGCACCATGCCGAACTGCCAGCTCCATGCCGCCAGGAGCCCGACGACCAGACTCGCCATCGCCTTCCAGTTCACCGGCCCGCCCGGCGAAGCGTCATCGGTGTACAGCGAGTCGACATCGACGCGGCTTCGCCGCAGCACGAAGTAGTCGACTAGGACGATGCTCGCCCAAGGGCTGATCCACACCAGGATGGAGACCATCCAGTGATCGAAGGCCATGGCGAAGTCGTCGGCCTGCACGAAGACGACCAGCACCGCAGAGGCCACGACGCCGGCGATCAGAGTCAGTTTCCAGCGGGCGATCTTGATTCCGATCGACAGTGCGGCCAGTGAACAGGAGTACAGGTTGAGGATGTTGGTGGCGACGGGGCCGTGCATGACCAGCAGGAGCACCGGTATGGCCAGTGCGCCGAAGGTGCTGGTCACCAGGCTTGAAGGGTCGCTTCCGCCGCTGCCGCTGCTCAGGTAGGCCCCGAGGGCGGCCAGCCACACCGTGGGCAGGTACATGCCGAGCGCTGTCGACCAGAACACCGACGCGCCGGACGCGCTGGGCCGGATGAAGCGGCTGTAGTCCGCTGAGTAGGGCAGCCAGCTGATACCCCAGCCGATGCCGATCGCGGTGAGCAGCTGGGTGATCGCCGTTAGCTTGGAGCCCGGCGTGGTGGCGGCAGAGGTGGTCCACTGCGGATCCACCTGCATCACTGCCAGGACCGTCATGATCATCATGACCACCACGGTGACGGGGACGGTGTACTTCTCGAAGGTGCGGATCCATAGAAGCCGTAGAGTGCCAGGGCGAGCTGCACGACCATGATGACGGCGGCGACCAGGTACTTCAGGCCGAGCCCTCCTTGCGCGCCCATGCGGGCGAGGATCGCGAGTACCAGGTCGAGGACCACCCAGGTGTTGACTCCCACCCAGCCCATGGTCAGCAGTCCCTGGACGACGCCGGGGATGATCGCGCCTCTGCGGCCGAAGGCCGCGCGGCCGATCACCATCTGGTTGACGCCTGTGCGGTGACCTATCAGGTTGAACAGCCCGAACACTGCACAGCCGACGAGGTTGCCGACCGCGATGACGGCGATGGTCTCGATGAGGCTCAGGCCCAGCGTCACGCCCAAGGATCCGAGTACCCAGTTGATCGGCGCGATGTTGGCGCCGGTCCAGATCCAGAACTGCTGCCAGGCGGTGGAGTCGCGCGCTGAGGCGGGGATGGGTTCGACACCGTGGGCGTCGAATGGCACTCCATCGCCCTCGGTGGATGAAACGGCTGCATTCGGTCGCATAAGACCCTCCGGGTTTATGTTTCCTACACAAGCACGTAACCCTTACGTCAGGGCAGTGGAGGAAGCTCCAAGAATCATTAGCTGGAATGTGTATAGTTACAGCGTGTTTACGCTCAGAGATCTGTTGCGCCACGACTCACTCGAACTCCAGGTGCTGGTGTCCGGCGCGGCGGATGCGCTGGATGAGCCCGTCGCGTGGGTGCACAACACGGAGTTACCCGACCCCTCGCGCTATGTGCGCGAGGGTGAGCTCGTCATGACGAACGGGCTGTGGGCCGGACAGGTCAGCGCGGCACGGTTCGTGGCGAATGTCATGACGGCCAGGGCGGCCGGGATCATGTTCGGCCTGCGCGAGGGCACGCCGCGCACGCCTCAGGCCCTCGTCGAGGCCTGCCAACAGGCGCGGCTGCCGCTGTTGGAGATCTCCGTCGACGTGCCGTTCTCGGAGGTGTCGCGGGTCGTTGCCGCCATGTCGACCGACGAGCGCAAGCAGGCGCTGGTCAGCATGGTGCACAGAGGGGACGCCCTGGCCACCGCGATATCCCGCGGGGCGGGTGCCTCGGGTGTGCTCGACGTGCTCAGACGCGATCACGATCTGCCGCTCGCGGTGGTCGACAGGATGGGACGCTCACTGGCGGCGGCCGACGCCAGGCTCGATGCGGATCAGCTGCGCGCGGTGGCCGGCGGGCTGGCCGGGCGACCGCCCGCGCTCGAGGTCGACCTGGGAGCCGCCGGGCGTGCGGCACTGTTCCCCATCGGCGCGGTCGGTGACATCGACGCCGCGCTCATCTGCCTGCGGCCGCTGCGCGAGCTCGCGACGGCCGAGCGGGAGGCGCTGGAGCAGACGGCGCGTTTCCTCAGTCTCGAGGTCGCCAAGCAGCAGGCGGTCCAGGCGATCGAGATGCGCTTCGCCAGCGAGTTGCTGGAGATGGTGCTCTCGGGTGGCCGGCGCGCCGCCGAGGTCTCGGGCAGGCTGCGCGCCTTCGGCGTCGATCCCGGCGGCCCGCTGGCCGTGTGCGCGGTGGCCTTCGCCGAAGGCGAGGCAGCGACCGTACACGGCCTGGCCGAGGTGATCGGCGAGTTCTTCGCGTTGGAGGGAGTGCCGGCCGTCGTGGCCGCCGGCAGCCAGGACATCGTCGCGGTCCTGCCCTGGCGTCACCCTGAGGCCGAGCTGCCGCTGCTGGCCCGGCGCCTGGTGCGCGACATCGACCGGCGCTTTCCCCTCCTCGGCCCCGTCGTCGGGCTGAGCAGGCTCGCCGCCCACGCGGCGGAGCTGCGGCCCAGGCTGCTGCAGTCGCGTGAGGCGTGCCGGGTGCTTCGCCGTACCCGCTCGGGGCCCTCGGTGCGCGCCTTCGCCGAGCTGGGCACGCACCGGCTGCTGTTGGGCCTGCTGGACGAGGAGACGTTGCACCGCTTCTCCCACGAACTGCTGGGAGCCGTCAGGGAGTACGACGTGCGGCGAGGAGGAGAGCTGGAATCGACCCTGCGGGCCTTCCTCGACCAGGACGGGCAGTGGGCCGCCACTGCGGAGGCGCTGCACGTCCACGTCAACACCCTCCGCAACCGCCTGGCCAAGGTCACCGAACTGACGGGCAGGGACGTGGGCCGGACCGAGGACAGGGTGGATCTGTTCCTGGCGCTGGCAGTCGACGCCATGGACTGACCTCAGCCGGGGTGGACCTCCGGGTCCACCCCGGGCGGGCGGGGCCTGCGCGGCGTCAGGCCCGGGTCCGCGGCGACGATCGCGGCGAGGTCCCCGCAGCGGGCGAAGGACACGTCGGAGCATCCCTGGGCATACTCGATGAAGCGGCGCAACGCCAGCGCGCGACCGGGCCTGCCGGACAGGAAGGGGTGCAGGCACAGGTTGAACAGACCGCCGTAGTGGCGCATGCCGTCGAGTTCGGCCCGCCACAGCTCCAGGACCTTCACCGGTGACTCGATGACCGAGCCGATGTGCGGAGCGGGCAGGAAGGCGTACTGCTCCCAGTCGTCGAGCGACCAGTGGACCGGCAGTTCGACGATCTCACCGGCCGCCGTCGCCACCTTGTACGGCCGGTCGTCGCCCATCAGGGAGGAGTCGTAGCGCAGGCCGTACTCGGCGACCAGATCGGTCGTCTGCCACGACGCCTCCCACATCGCCGCCCGATGCCCCAGGATCTCGATGTCCTGCCGGTCGAAGACCGCCAGCGCGCGCTCGAAGTCGGCACGCTCCTGCTGCGGGGTCATGGAGGTAGGCGGCCGGTGACCGTAGGAGTGGTGGGCCACCTCGTGCCCACGCCCGGCGATTGACGAGGCGAGCCAGGGGCGATGCTCGGCCACCCACCCTGGCACGAAGAACGTCGCGGGCACGGCCAGTTCGTCGAGCAGTCCCAAGATGCGCGGCAGGCCGACATCGGGGCCGTAGGCCTGATGGGACATCGTCATGGCGTGAGCGGCGTAGCTGCCCCCCTGAGCGAGTATGGGTGTCTCAGCATCCACGTCGAAGGTGAGCACCACGACCGCACTGGCCTCGCCGTGCCACGTATTGTGTTTCGTGCTCATGTTTCTCCCTGCTCGTGCCGCGCTCAAGCCCGCGCGTCGACGTCCTGTCGCCACAGCCGAGCATGACTCAGCGTCGCCATCGGCTGCAGCATCTCGTGGTCGAACGCCGCCAGGGGCAGCCCCTCGGCCAGGCGCCGCGGTAGGTCGGGGTTGGCCAGCGCGCCCCTGCCGATGGACAGCACGTCCGCGTGCCCGTCCTCCAGTACGGCCGCCGCCTGGTCGAGGTCGTGCATGCCGCCGTTGGCGATGACGGGAAGACCCGTGACCTTGCGGGCGAGACCGGTGATCGTGACGCCGCCGTCCAGTGTCGCGGTCTCGATCCAGTCACGGCCCTCGCTGGCGATGTGCAGGTAGGTCGGGTCTGCGGCGGCCAGCGTGGAGAAGATCACCTCCGCGTCGCGGGCGCCGCCCGCCCACCGGTGACCGAAGTCGTTGACCTTGGTCTGCGACAGTCGTACCCCGACGCAGAAATCGTCACCAACCTCCTTGCGGACGGCGGAGATCACCTCGGCCGTCAGTCCCGCCCGGTTCGCGGTGGAACCCCCGTAGCGGTCGTTTCTCAGATTGGTGTAGTCGGTCAGGAACTGGTCGAGCAGGTAGCCGTTGGCGGCGTGCACTTCGACGCCGTCGAAGCCCGCCTGCCTGGCCCGCGCAGCCGAGGTCGCGAAACCGTGAACCGCCACGTCGATATCGTCCTGGCTCATCTCGCGCGGCGTCGGCCACGGTCCGTGCCCACCGTACTCGGGCATCTTCTGCCCGCGAGGCGTCACGGCGGACGGCCCCGCTGTCTCCTGGCGGTAGCGGTTGTGTTGCGACAGCGCGCCCGCGTGCATGAGCTGGAGCACCACGGCCGCCCCCTCGGCGTGCGCCCGGGCGGTGATCTCCCGCCACGCGGCCACGTGTCCGTCGGTGACGATACCGGGCTGGTTGGCGTACCCCTGACTGAAGAAGGTGTCGGTGTAGGTTCCCTCGGTGATGAGGAGGGAGAACCCGCCTTGCGCGTAGGCGCGATAGTAGTCGGCCATCTCGGCCGTCGGCGTGCCGTCGGGAGTGGCCGACACCCTGGTCATGGGTGAAACGGCGAGCCGGTTGGCCAGCTCGAGCCGGCCGATCAGGCCCGGCCGCAGTGCGGGATGCGTCATCACGTGTTCACTCCTTGCGGTTGTCGGTGTTTGTCGTCGTGTCGTCGTGGTCGTCGAACACGTCAATCGCCATCGGGGTCGGCCGGTGCCCGTTGATCCCGACCAGATCCTGCGGGCAGGCCGACACCACGACCACGCAATCCATGGCAGCCTCGAACGTGATCGCGTCGCCCGGGCGGCTGATTGCGCTCAGCCAGCTCAGCGTGGAGCCCTCCACCGGGATCCGCATGAACACGTTGACAGGCTGGGGCGTGCCGGGAAAGGACAGGCCCAGTTGATCCAGGCTCCGCCGTAGATTGTCAGCACACGACGCGTGAAAGTCACGTACGCCCAGTCCAGCGTACCGGTCGGGATCACAGGCAGCGATGAGCATGTCATGCCACCCGGGCGAGGTATCGTCCCGCAACGTCAGGATGGGCCTACGACGGTCGGTGACGAAGTGCTCGCCCTGTGCGGGAAACAGGCGACTGGTGAAGGCTCGGGTGTGAGACGCGCTGAGATGCTCGCTCACGTCGTCCGCGGCAAAGGCGAAGACATCGCCCACCTGGCCACCATCGAGATCGACGACGCGTACCCGTTGCCCAGCTCCGATCTTGACAGCCCGCCCCTGGCCAGCGGGCACGATAAGTCGCGGTTGCATAGGTACAGCCAACATGGACCCCTATCGCCGGGTACATGTCTACACCTCTAGTGTTTAGCGTATTCACTGGAGAAAAACCCATCACAGTTGGAAGGGCCTTGCAGAGCGCCGGGGGCGTATTTTCGTCCCGCGCTCTGAGTGCAGGAGGAACCGAGCACGTAGGGGGCCGCCAACGAGTTGGATCCACTGAGGTGATGTATAAGTTCTCCCAGGCGGCGCACGTGACCTCATGAAATGAGGGCTGATGACGAAACTGCATCCGACCGAGAAGAGCTCGGTGCACGAACCCCGCCAGCTTCTGGGGGTGGGTCGAGTGGATATGTCCAGTTAACGACTCTGTCTGTCTTTCGGCTCTGTCTCGTATTCCGCTCTGGCTCACTTTCGGTGGTGACCGAGCGTGGCCACAGGCGATGAGGTACTTGAGACGGAACAGCCTGTCATAGGGGGTCGTGGCACGGTCCGGCGCGCAGCGGCACGGGCAACCGTCGGTCCTCCGGCCGTCTCCTGAGGAACCCGCCCAGTTCCACGACGTCAGCTTGATGCGCACATTCCGTTACCACGGAAAGTGAGCCAGAGCCGAATCTGCGACAGAGCCTCTGCTTGTACAATTCTGGCGATCACGGCTCAGGGCCGCCTGACGTACCGGATAGGTGATCGTCAACATCGCGGCGGCGGTCGGCGTTCGCGGCTCTCCGGCCCGAGAAGACCCCATTCGGCCGGTGGTGTTCGCTCAGGCCGTCGTCGGAATGGCCCGGGGCGGGCAATAGGAGGGGTTGGGCCCGTAACTCGGCTGGCTGTAGTACCAAGGGTCGCCGTTATAGGCGTTGTAGCGGCAGGTCATGGTCGCGGTGGAGTCGTAGTGACAGACGATCTGACCGTAACCCTGTACCCATGAGTGGACGCTGCGGGAGCCGTCGTTGACGAACCACGGGCACATGTAGGGGGTGGTCGGCGATGACGCCTGGGCCATGTCTGCGGCGAACAGAGGGCCGGTCACAGCGAGTGCGATGATTCCCGCGGTGGTGGCGATGCGCTTGCGTATCAAGAAGCGTTCCCATCCTTGCGACGCATGAAAAAGATGACAGAAGTAAAGTAACATTTCACGTATATCATGCAAAGACTAGCGAAAAATAGAAAAGTTGTTAAGGCCGTTCAGGGGGACGAGGTCGTCGCAGCACTAGATGATGGAACGCAACCGTCGCCGGTCCGGTACCTGGGTATCCCGTGTACGAAAAACTTCTGGCGAAGCACGCCGCCCACATCGGGGCGGAAGCGCTGCCTGGCCTGCCACTGGGCTGGAGGGTCGGCAGGCCCCCATGCTTTTCTCCCTCCCTCGCCGTAGTGACGGTGCGGGAGGGGGTGTGTTCGGTGAACGGCTCTGTCTCGGTCGGGAGAGGCGTTTTCCGGTGTCGATGGTTGCTGCTACGGAAGCGCGCCGGCGTCTCGGGAACGGTCAGGGAAGTCCTGGCGATGCGCCTTGCCGCCTGAGTACTCAACCGACGAGGAGGCGGCCGACCCTCTGCCGGGCGCAGTCGGCGCCCAAGTTACGGCAGTTCGAGACCCGGGTCAGGTGCGCAGCAGGGGAAGGCGCAACAGCAGTCGTGCTCCGGGGCAGGTGCCGGTGGGGTCGGTGGCCTGCAGAGTGCCGCCGTGCGCCTGCGCGATCTGACGGGCGATGGGCAAGCCCAGACCGGTGCCGCCGGGGTCGCTGCGGCGGGCGTCGGAGCGGCGGAAGAACCGGCGGAAGACCGCTTCCCTGTCGGCATGGGGGATGCCGGGCCCGTCGTCGCTCACCTCCACGACCGCCTGCTCGCCCTGGGCGCCCACGGTCACCTCCAGGCGGGAGTGGGCGTGGCGTTCACCGTTGGCCAGCAGATTGCCCACCAGGCGGCCCAGCCGGACCGCCGAGCCCCGGACCAGCACCCCGGCGTCCAGGCAGGTGGCAGTGGTGATCGTGGCGATCGTCGCCTGGCGGTGAAGCAGTTCTTTTCTCACCAGGTGGGCCAGGTCGACCGGCTCGGTGTCGGCGGGTGCGTCGGCCTCCAGCTTGGCCAGCTCCAGCAGGTCGCCGACGATGGCGCCCAGGCGCTCGGCGTCGTCGAGGGCGGTCAGCAGGATCTGGCGGGCGTCGGCCGCGGGGTCGGCGAGAGCGACCTGCAGGAGGGTCTGCAGGCCGGTGATCGGGCCGCGCAGGTCGTGGGAGGTGTCGGCGACGGCTTGTTGCTGGTGTTGCATCGCCGTGCGCAACTCCTGCGCCGTCCGGCGTTGTTTCGCCTCGCTGCGGCGCAGCCGCTGGGTGATCTCCTGCAGCTGGCCGGCCTGTGCGAACAGTTGGGCCTCGATCGCAGCCATGGGCGCCAGGACGGTCTCGGTGGTGACGGCCAGTCCCCTGGTGGTCATCTGCTGGACGAAGGCGGTCACCTCCTGTGGCAGGTTGACCACGCCGCAGGTGTTGCCCTGATCGTCCAGCAAGGGGGCGTTGGTGATGTTCCAGTACCGCTCCTGCACCTGTCCCGGTCTACCGGGGATCTCCAGGTCATAGCGCTGCAGCGGCATGATGTCGATCGTGGCGTCGGCCAGGACCCGTTGCATCGAGAGCCGCAGCGCTTCTCCCTGGCTCGTCGACGGGCCGCCGGGAAAGATCTCCAGCAGATGACGGCCGACGATCTCCTGGCGTGAGCGGCCCGTCAGCCGCTCGAAGGTCTGGTTGACCGCGGTGTAGACCAGCCCCGGCGACAACAACGCAAACGCAGCGGGCGTGGCATGGAAGAACGCAGCGAAATCGGGTTCTGCCATCTCCAATCCCCTTCGGTCGGTCGGCTCTGACCGGCGAACCGTTTCGGCCACCTATCATCCCGCTTCCTCAGAGTGTTGTTCGGTCGGGCCGACCCGCCCGGTTGCGTCCGCAGAGATGATCTACGCAAGCTTTTCCAGGTGATGGTCGTGTCCTTGGGAGGCAAGGATGGCATCGCGTGATCCTCCGAGAGCGTGCACGCGGTAGTGGTGACCCGGTGGTCGGGTGGCCGGGTGGGGAGCAAACGCCTGGCTCGCCTGCCCAGCTTGCATGGTCGGCGTCAGCGGCGGGGACCTGGGCGCGACCCGCCCCGAGCGAGGTCCGATCACCTGCCTGCGCTGCCTGAAGCTAGTGTGATGCGCCGCAAATTCAGAGGGTAAGTTGCTACCATTTTCGGGTGTCGCATCCTGGACCTTCTGCCGTGGTGATCTCGCTGTCTGAGG
>NZ_JBITFY010000041.1:0-32854 GCF_044456585.1 Streptosporangium sp. NPDC050855 | reverse complement strand
CAACTCGTCGCTGACCTCCCACGGCTTTAGCCGCGCCACCCGCCACCCCTCTCACCATCGCTACAGCGAGAGATCAAAGCACAGCAGAACTCATTCTGTTAGGCGCTCTTAGCAAGAAGCCCAAACGATCAAGAAACCAAGAAGACCCCTGACGGCGTAATGCCTGATCAAGGGTCTTCTTGCATGTGTGCGGCTGGAGGTACTCGAAACCCCAACTTTTTGATCCGCAGGAGGCCCTCAGTTCGCACCTTTCGCGCCTTTGGCCTGCCCACAAGTTAAGGCCGTGAATTGACAACAGCTTCTACGGAAGACATTGGGAACGATCATGGCCGCAGAGAGTCTGCCGATTCCAAGGGTGCCAGGAGCTTGCCTACTAGATGCTGTACTAGTACTCCAACCACGCTTGGTGATGTTTGATGCGCACTAGTCCATCGAGCGGCAATTACTGCTGCGGTCAGCGTACCAGCCGTATTTGAAGAAGCTGGCCCCCTTTGGGAATCTAATACGCAGGCAAGCGTTCGATGTGGCGGCGTGATGGAGGATATCCGTGAACCTACTTACGCCGTAATCGAGCAAGGCTAGGAATCCACAAGGAACCCCCACTACTCCCGAAGCGGGTAATGACACGGCAGCTAATACGGCGGCACCCGCCAATCCCAGCCTGCACCATTGCGCAGCCTCCCGAAGCGGGCCGAAATCCCCCTTCTGTACGGCATTGTCGAGCTTCACCGTCCAGTCGTGGCTGTAGTAGTCGCTGCATGTGACGATCCCACACTTGCGGATGTGATCAGTTGCGCTGGCCTGTGCGGGAGATGTGGTCATTTGCACTACTAGGCCGATGGCAATAACCATGACCATCATAATAGTGGCCCGAAGGACACTTGAATGACGTAATTTCACAGGCTTCTCTCTCATTTAGCTCCGCCTTCTAAAAGACGAAGACCCTGTTGCAGTCTTTACAGAGCTCGGCCACCTCGGAGATTTAGACCGTTCCTAACTTTCATCATAATTACCACTTAAAGAAGGAAACCGAAAGAGGCTAACAACCTGATCTTTTTGGAATTATGATATTAATCGCCTTATTGGGCCAACGTCCTCAGAAGTATAAAAAGGTGGATTTGTCCAATAGTGCTACGTCCCGAGAAGATTGGGCGGCGAGTAAGGCCATAGTGCCCCAGCCGCAGATCGTGGCAGGAACAACCTTCCCCGGCGCTGTCACTGACCTGCGCTACGACAGCAGTGGCATTGGGGCAGCCTCCGGCATAGAACGCCCGAGACCCAAGGGTCTGTCCAGTAAATGGCTCTGGCACGAATCCGGTGGTGACGCAGCGTACGGGCTGGCAAGGTGACTTTGGTGTGCCTCGAAAGTCTTGAAGATGCTGTTCCCGCAGTTGGCCGATGTGGTCCTCGAGCAGGTGATCACAGAGCAGCAGATCGTGCGGGTACGAGCCCGAACACGACCGGTAGCAGCATCCTGCCCCGCCTGTGGAGTCCCGCCCGGCGAGTGCACGCCTACCACACACCGCGTCTGGCGGATGTGCCGGTTGGCAGCCACACCGTGGTCGTTAACCTGCGCGTACGCCGACTGGTGTGCGAGGCCTGCGGTTGTGTGCGGCAGACGTTTCGTGAACAAGTTCGGCAGGCGGCGGCTCGTTATGCGCGTCGTACTGCGGGGTTGGCCGCGCTGATCGTGGACCTGGCGGTGGTGCTGGCCGGTCGCGCCGACGTGGCTGTGCTGTCCCGGCTGGCGGTGAAGGTCTTACCGACCACGGTGCTGCGCTTGTTGATGAGCGTTCCTGCCCCAGCCGGGCCGGTGCCCGCGGTGCTGAGCGTGGACGACTTCGCGCTGCGACGAGGCAACCGCTACGCGACCTTGCTCATCGACGCGGTCACCCACCGCCGCATCGATGTGCTACCTGACCGCAAAGCCACCACATTGATCGCATGGTTACGCGAGCATCCCGGCGCCCAGGTCGTGTGCCGTGACGGCTCGGTCGCCTACGCCGAAGCCATCCGCCAGGAAACACCGGACGCGGTACAAGTCAGCGACCGCTGGCATCTGTGGCACGGCCTGACCGCCGCGGTGGAGAAGACCGTGGTCGCCCACAACCGCTGCCGGCACAGCACAGGGCCCCGCCGCACCAGCGCGCTCGCCGAATGGACCCGCCGCAAGCATGCGCAGGCCACACCCTCCTCGACCAGGGCCTCGGGCTGGGCGAATGCGCCCGACACCTGGGCTGGGGATTCAACACCGTCAAACGCTACGCCCGCGCGGCCTCGGCCAACGACCCCCTGCGCCCGCCCAAGTATGGCGCCACCCTGGTCAATCATCACCGCGAGCACCTGCGACGCCGCCTGACCGAAGAGCCCGGCGTGCCCGTCACCCACCTGCTGGCCGAGATCCTCCAGCGCGGCTACACCGCCAGCGCCAACCTGCTAGTGCGCTACCTCAACCAAGGGCGCGCCGACCCCGACCGCACCCTACCCTCACCACGCCGGCTGCTCTCCTGGCTGAACGCGGGAGTCTCACCGAAGCAGGTGGCCGAGTGGGCAGGCAACAGCGTGGAGGTCCTGCACCGCACCTATGAGAAGTGCCTCGTGGGTCACGACGAGATCGCCATGCGCCGGATCAGTGACGTTCTGCGCCCCGGACCGCGGGAACCCATTGGGAAAGATCAGCCGGAGACAGCCGACGACAGCCGGACACGGCCGGACGCCGGCACTTGATCCAGAACATGAAAAAGCCCAGGTCATCGTAGTGATGGCCTGGGCCTTCGCGCTGTGCGGCCGGAGGTACTCGAAACCCCAACCTTCTGATCCGTAGTCAGATGCTCTATCCATTGAGCTACGGCCGCTCGCTGCGTAAGCAAGCATAGCGGGTTTTGGGCGATGCCTCGAACCGGTTACCGATGCGCCCGTGTTCGGGATGTCGGGACCGGATCCTCCGGTGCCGTCGGAGCAGGAGGGACGGCCGGACACCCGGTGCGATCTTCGGACGCGACGCAGGGAGTCAGGGAATCAGGGAGTGAGGGAGTGAGGACCCGGGACACCGGGGAGGAGGACCCTGGGCGGCGAGGATGGGGGCCCGGGTCCAAGGGGCTGGAAAAGCTCGCGACGCCGAGGGGGTGGGAAGATCCGCGACGCCGGGGGCGGGAACCGAGGTGTCGGGGGCGGGGACCGAGGTGTCGAGGTGCCGAAGCACTGAGATGCGGACCCGGTGCGGCAGTGTCGGGTGATGATTCCTTCTACATCCTTGTGTGTACGAGCCCCCCGTCCCGCGCCGGATCCGCCGGACCGGCCGGGGTGATGAGATGGGGACATGAGACGAGACGACGCGCTGTGGGCCGTGGCGTGTTTCGTCGCGGCTCTTCTCCTGCTCGTCGCGGGTGCCTATGAGCACCGGTGGGCCCCGGCGTACCTGTTCGTCGGGCCGTTGGCGATCACATGTGTGGGGGTGGCGGTACGGCGGACCAGGCCGCTGCTCTCGCTCGGGCTGGGGGTGGTGGCCTTCATCGGCGACTTCGCCATGGGCCCGTCCCTGGGCACGGTCCTGATCGTCACGGACAACCTGTACTCGGGTGTCAGGTACGGCCCCCGCGCGCTGGGCCGGTGGATGCTCATCATCACCTCGGTGATCGCCGTCCTGGCGGGCGTGCTGGGAGGGGCCCTCCTCAGGCAGTGGGCTATCGGGGCCATCTTCCTGGTCCAGGCGGGCCTGGTGGGGGTGACCCCGGTCTTCACCGCGATGCTCGTCAGGCAGCTGGAGGACCAGGCCGTGGCCGAACGGGCGAGAGCCGAGCAGGTGGCGCGGCTGGCGGAGCTGGACCGGGTGGCGGCGGTGCAGGCCGAGCGGACCCGGATGGCGCGGGAGCTGCACGACATGATCGCCAATCACTTCAGCGCGATCGCCATCCAGTCCACCGCCGTCCTGTCGCGCACGGATCTGGAGGCGCGGACGGTACGGGGGGTACTGGAGTCCATCAGGGAGAACAGTGTCGAGGGAATGGAGGAGATGCGTGCCATGATCGGGCTGCTCCGCCAGGACGGCGAGGAGCCCGAGGCGACGCGGAGACGGCTGGCCGAGGTCGAGGACCTGGTCGAACGAGCCCGGGTCGCGGGGCTCGACGTGCGCCTGCGCGTGGACGGCCCTCCCAGGGAACTGCCCGCCTCGGTGGACCTGGCCGGCTACCGGATCGTCCAGGAGTCGCTCACCAACGCGCTCAAGCACGGCGGCAAGGCCGCGGACCTGGTGATCGGCTACCGGCCCGGCCTGGTCATGCTTACCGTGGACAACCCGCTCGGCGACGTGGACGGCGCGCTTCCCGGCGCGGGTGCGGGGATCATCGGTATGCGGGAGCGTACGGCCCTGCTGGGCGGCGTCTTCGAGGCCGGGCCGTACGGTGACGGCTGGCGCGTCCGCGCCGAGCTGCCCACCCAGGAGAGCGTCCGGCCGGCCGTGCGGGAGAGCACATGAGCATCCGCGTCCTCGTCGCCGACGACCACGCCGCGGTCCGTGCCGGGATCGTCCTCATCCTCGACGGCCACGAGGACATCGAGGTCGTCGGCCAGGCCGCCGACGGGGAGGAGGCCGTCGCGATGGCCCGCGACCTCCGCCCCGACGTGGTGCTGATGGACATCCGGATGCCCCGGCTCGACGGGATCTCCGCGACGCGCGAGCTGAGCGGGATCACCGACGTGCTGATCCTGACCACGTTCGACATCGACGAGTACGTCTTCGGCGCGCTCCGGGCCGGAGCGGCCGGGTTCCTGCTGAAGAACACCGACGCCGACGCGCTGGTGCAGGCGGTGCGGGTGGTGGCCCGCGGCGAGGGACTGATCGCGCCGGCGGTCACCCGGCGGTTGATCTCCGCCTTCGGCGCGTCGGTCCCGCAGCGCAGGTCGTACGAGATCGGCGTCCTCACCCCGCGCGAGCGCGAGGTGCTGGCCTGCATCGGACGGGGCCTGTCGAACGCGGAGATCTCCGCGGAGCTGGACATGGCCGAGGCGACGACGAAGACGCACGTCAGCCGGTTGCTGAACAAGCTCGGGCTGCGCAGCCGCGTCCAGGCCGCGATCCTGGCCCAGGAGCTCTCCACGGAGCGGTGAGCGCGGGCACGGTACGGCATCGCGCGGGTCGTCCGGTGAGGGCCGTTCTCGGGACCGATCGTTCGGGCGAAGACGGTCCCGGGCGGAGGGATTCGGAGACGGTCCAGGCGAAGGAGCCCGAAGGCGGTCCGGGCGAAGGAAATCCGAGGCGATCCGGACGAAGGAATTCGAAGGCGGTCCAGGCCGAGGGACTCGGAGGGAGGCCGTCCGGGGAGAGGCCGCCCGCCCGAAAAGGACTCCTCGCCGGAGGTGGCGAGGGCCGTGCTCGGGCGGACGGCCCGGAGGGCGCGTCGCGCCTACCTGCGCGTTCCAGGACGTTCCCGGCCGGTGCCGGGCCGCTCCCGGTGGTACCGGGCGGTCAGGAGGTCTCGGCCGGGACGTACAGGGAGAGGGTCTCCGCGACGCAGGCGGGCCTGTCCCGGTCCTCGATCTCCACGGTCATCCGCATGTTCGACAGGTAGCCCGACGGGGTGCCCTTGACGTCGACGAGTTCGGCGCCGGCGCGGATCCGCGACCCGACCGGGATCGGCGAGGGGAAGCGGACCTTGTTCAGCCCGTAGTTGATCCCCATGGCCAGGCCGTCCACCCGGAACAGTTCCACCATGAAGGAGGGCAGCAGCGACAGGCTCAGGTACCCGTGGGCGATGGTGGCTCCGAAGGGGCCCTGCTTGGCCTTTTCGACGTCGACGTGGATCCACTGGTGGTCGTCGGTCGCGTCGGCGAACAGGTTGACCTGCTCCTGGGTGACCTCACGCCAGCCGGTGTGGCCGAGGTGTTCCCCGACGGCGGCCTTGAGCTCGATGACATTGGCGAAAATCCTCATGTCTGGAACTTTATTCCGTTCCGGGTGCGGCGAGAAGATCGCGGTACCGACTCCCTCCCGTACGGTGGACGCGTCCCGGCCCTGCCGGAGCAGGACGGCCGGTCCTCGCGTGTCCGGCGGGTCGCCCGGCCCGGGAGCACGCACCCCCCACTTCCGGACACCACTCTTCCTCTTTTCGTACAGTCCGCATCTTGTTTTCGCCGTACGGCCCGTGACGCAACATCGGCCGTTCACGCCGGCTGCCTAGCGTGCCGCCATGAGACGACGCATGACGATCACCATCGGCACGGCCGCGCTGGCGCTGGCGATGTCCGCGCCGGCGGTCGCCGAGCCCGGGCGCGCCACCCCCGCCCCGTCCGTCACCGACCCGGCCCCCACCCGGCAGGCCGACGCGGAGCGGTCCGGTTCGGACAGGCACGGTTCCGGTGGCCACCGGTTCGGCCGCGCCACGCTGACCGGCTTCGCCTCCCTGCCCGCGCTGACCTTCGTACCCGGCAGCGAGCCCTCGGGGACGCAGCTGGGCACCGCCCCGGTCAACGGCGTGACCCCGCCGTTCACCGGGCAGCCGGTGCAGGGGTTCAGCGGCATCGTGCGGCGGCACGACGGCACCTTCGACGTGCTGTCGGACAACGGCTACGGCTCCAAGTCCAACAGCGCCGACTTCCTGCTGCGGGTGCACAGGATCAAGCCCGACTTCCGGCGTGGCACGGTGGCGCTGCTGGGCGGCTTCGACCTGAGCGACCCCGACGGGCACGTCACCTGGCCGCTCACCCGGGCGGACCGGAAGCTGACCGGCGCCGACTTCGACGTGGAGTCGATCGTCCGGACCTTCGACGGCACCTACTGGATCGGGGACGAGTTCGGCCCGTTCCTGCTGCACTTCTCCCGTTCCGGCAGGCTGCTGGAGGCACCGGTGCCGCTGCCCGGCGTGAAGGCACCGGAGAACCCGTCCCTCGACGGCGAGCAGCCGAACCTCGGCCGGAGCAAGGGCTTCGAGGGCATGGCGCGCTCGGTCGACGGCAGGACGCTGTACCCGATGCTGGAGGGCACGGTGACCGGTGACACCGCCGGGACGCTGCGGATCAACGAGTTCGACCTGCGCGGGAGGGCGTACACCGGCAGGACGTGGACCTACCGGCTGGAGAGCCCCGACAACGCGATCGGGGACATGATCGCGGTCGACCGTCACCGGTTCCTGGTCATCGAGCGCGACAACCTGCAGGGGGACGCGGCCCTGACCAAGCGCATCTACCTGGTGGACCTCCGCCACCCGGACCTGCGCAAGACCCTCGTCGCGGACCTGCTCGACCTGGCCGACCCGCGCCGGCTCGGCGGTTCCGGCGAGACCTTCCGCTTCCCGTTCCAGACCATCGAGGACGTGGTGATCCTCGACGACCGCACGCTGGGCGTGCTCGACGACAACAACTTCCCGTTCTCGGCAGGCCGCACTCCGGGTAAGCCCGATGACAATGAGTTCATCACCGTACGTCTGACCCGTCCGCTTCTGGCGGACCCCCGCGCCCGGCTCTGACGCCCCGCGGGACCGGACGGCGACACGGTGCACCTCGCAGGCGCCGGAACGCACCGTGTCGCGGCCACCGGGGGCCCGGTGGCGGGACGGCGAACGGATCCGGCCGCCCGGGAACGGGGAACGGATCCGGCCGCCCGACGACGGTGACGGGGAACGGATCCGTCCGGGTGCCGGAAACGGCGCGGATCCGCGGCCCGGAACGGCACCGGCTCCCCCGCGACGTGAACAATTAGGATAAAAGAGCAAATAGGAATAGATAAACCATCATTGATCTTCAGGGTGTCATTTGTTTGCCCTGCCTCAACCTTTTCAATGCCCTATCTCACTGACCGAGGGGTATCTCCTAGCTACTACCACTTATGGGGTAGCGAGGTGTATCAGATGTTTTCGGAATCAGAAACGAGATGGGGAAATAACGTGCTTCCTCGAAAGAGCAGAGGGATATCGGAGCCGGTCTCCGGCAGGCGGGTGGGCGTTCTGGCCGTCGCGGCGTTCGCCGCCATCCTCATGACGTCGGCCCAGCCGGTCAACGCCGCCGCGGCACAGGAGTGCTCGCCCGGCTCGATCTCACAGCCGAGCGCGGCGGGCGCTCCCGGCGGCCTGTCCGCCCCTTACCCCGACCCCTCTCGGCGCCAGTACCGGGACCGCGGCCGCGAGGCGAGCCCCTACGACAGGTGGCGGGGACGGTCGCAACGCCAGCAGGTACGTCCCCCCGACCGCTACCGCGGCCACAGGGGCGGCTACGCAGAGAGCCGGCGCCCGGAGCGCGAGCGTCTCACCCGTTCCGAGAGGCTGCTCAGGGACCTCCAGAACGACCCGTCGTTCCCGGAGATCATCATTCGCGAGCAATGAGACCTGCGGGTGGCCTCCGGTGTCCGGTTCCGGCACGGCGCGGGAGGCGACACCCGGTCAGGGCCGGTACGAGCCGGTGACATCCGCCCGGTGCCGGTACGGCGCGACGAGAAGAAGCGGCCCCGTACCGGCATCGGGCCGGGCACCCCGAAGCGGCCCTGGGCCCTTCCGGGAAAAAACCCTCCGATCCAAAAGTACGAAAACCTCTATCACCCCTACGGCCGAATAAGCCATCAAATCACACCAAAACCCGGACGAGAGTAGATTTTCCTTCGCCCCACTGTTTATTTGCCCTTCCTCAACTATGCAGGTGCGTTGCCCCCATAAGGCCCGGGTATCTCCTATTCGCTGTCACTTCCGTGACTGCGTGACGGATCCGGACTTTTCGGAATTAGCAAGACATGGGGAAATCAATTGCTTCCTCGCAATAGCAGGTGGGTGTCATCCCTCCTCTCCAGCAAGCGTATCGGCGCCTTGGCCGTCGCGACGATGGCAGGCGTCCTCGTGATGTCGTCGAACCAGGCACCGGCGAACGCCACGATCGAGCCGGGCGGGGCCCTCACGTCCGCACCTCACGGCGACAGCGGCGGAACCGGCCTTCTTCACAGATCCGTACATCAGGACGAAAAGCCCATTCTTCACCGAAACCGGCATTGTGGGTGCCGTAGAGCGCATCGCCGCTGCGGGTGTCACGGCCGGCACCACGACTGGAGGGGAGAACGTGGCCCGCGCGGCCTGCCCGGGCCTCCCGGACCTCCGGGACCTCCCGGGCCTCCCGGACCCGCAGGGCTCACCGGCCTGGTCGGCCCGGCGGTGGTCCCGGGAGCCGTGACGAACGCGGGCCCCGCAGCCACGGGAACCGTGAAGGGCACGGGCGCGCCGGGGACGAACACCGCCACCTCCTCCACGTCCGCCACCCTCGGACCCGAGGGCCCGGCAGGACCCGCAGGACCCGCAGGAGTGCCGGGCCCCGCAGGACCGGCCGGAGCGATCGGTCCTGCGGGACCGGCAGGGCCGGCAGGACCCGCGGGAGTGCCGGGACCGGCGGGAACGACAGGGCCGGCGGGACCCGCAGGGCCCGGGGGTGCGATCGGCCCCGCAGGACCGGCGGGACCGGCCGGAGCGATCGGTCCCGCGGGACCGGCGGGACGCGCGACCGTTCTCAGCGCGCCGAAGGTCGTGACCGTTCCGGGACCGAGAGGACCGGCGGGTCCGGCGGGTCCGGCGGGGCTCAGAGGACCGGCCGGGCCCGCGGGTCTCAAGGGGGCGACCGGGCTCAGAGGTCCGGCAGGACCGGTGGGTCCCAAGGGGGCGGCAGGAGTCTCGCAGCCGGTCCAGCCGGTCGCATGCTCCGGCATGTCCGTCGCTCCCGCGGTCTCCGCGATCCGGCTGACCCCGGTCAGCCCCGTCTGTTCGGTCGGATCCATCGCCTCGATCGGTCCCGGCTACTCGATCGTCTCGGACGGATCCATCGGGTCGATCGACCTGACCGGCCCCGCCGGTCCGATCGGTTTGATCAGCCCGATCGGTTCACTCGGCTCGCTCGGGTCCATCGGGTTCGCCGTACCGGCCGGCCACTCCGGATCGGCATGCTCCCTCGGTGTCGCCGGGTACGCCGGGTACGCCGGCCGGCCGTGCTCGGCCGGTTCCGTCGGCCTCGCCGGGGCCTTCGGCCTCGGCACGGCGGTCTGCGCTCCCGACACCAGCATGATCACCGCTCTCACCGGTACGGCGAAGCCGTCGATCATGTGCGTTCCGTAGGTCCGCACGGGCGCCGCGCGGGCGGGACCGCGGCCCACCGGCCCGTGGGTACGGGCCGCCGGATCCGCACACCGGCGTACGTGCCATCGGGCCCGTACGCCGGTGGCCCGGCCCGGCCCCGCGACGGGTGAGGGCAGGAACGAGAACGGGATGTCGTGCCCGATGACCGTCGGGCACGACACCCCCGCCGGGGTCGCGCGCTCATCGAGCGGCGCTCAGCCGCCCGGCGAAGTCCTCCGCGATCTCCAGGAGGCGGGCGCGGGAGGAGGTCGTGGTCTGCACGTCGATGAACACCTCGTCGGCTCCCACCTCCCTCGCGGCCAGGATGTACTCGCTGACCTGCTCCACGGTGCCGACGTGCGGCGCCCGGTCCTTTTCGGCCGGTCGCGCGGTGATCTCCGCGTTGACCCGCATCACCAGGCGCAGTCCTGAGGGGTCCCGGCCCGCCTCCTCGGCGGCCCGGCAGACCATGCCCCACAGCGCCTTCAGGTACGGCAGCGGCATGGCGACCCCGAGCCAGCCGTCGGCGCGCCGCCCGACCCGTTCGAGGGCCGAGGGGGTGAAACCCGCGAGCAGGATCGGCGGGCGCGGCCTCTGGAACGGTTTGAGGTCGACGTGCGAGGGAGGCACCGTCCACAGCGGTCCCCGATGCTCCACCACCTCCGAGGTCCAGACCGACTCCATCAGGTCGAGGGTCTCCTCCAGCCTGGCTCCCCGGGCCGCCCACGGCACGCCCGCCGCGGCGTACTCGTCGCGCAGCCAGCCCAGGCCGATGCCCACGTCCAGCCGTCCGTGGCTGAGCAGGTCCAGCGAGGTCAGGCCGCGCGCGAGCAGGACGGGCGGATGCCACAGCGCGTTGAGCGTGCTGGTTCCCAGCCGTACCCGGCGGGTGTTGAGCGCGGCGATCGTCAGCGCCGACAGCGGGTCGAAACTCGTCGCGTACTCGGGCGGCATCACGCCGTCGCCGCCCAGGTAGCGATCGCTGGGCGAGAGCGGCCGGAGGATGCGGTCACCGGCCCACAGGCTGTCGTAGCCCATGGTCTCCAGCGTCCCGCTGACCTCGCCGATGAGGTCGGGGTCGGCGTGGACCCCGAACTGCGGTACCGCGAACCCGATGCGCATGAACGGTCACCTCTCCTGTCGCCGGCCCCGGGAACGGGATCGTCCACGTCCGGGCGGACGACGCGATCTCAGGCGGCCGTCCCGTCGGCCGGGCCGGTTCCCTCGCCCACGATCCGTCACCCTCTCACCCCGCCGACGCGGCGCGCACCAGGCGGAGCTGGCCGATCTCGGCGACGTTCTTCATCAGTTCGGCGTTCACCCAGGCGACCATGTGCGCGACGGTCAGCTCGGGGGCGTCCTGCCACGGGAACGGCGCGGTGGCGTCCAGGTCGGTGTCGGTGAACCCGTCCAGCACCGCCAGCCACTCCGTACGGAGGCCGCGCAGCCATTCGACGGCCGACTCCCGGTCACCGGGCCATTCGATGTCCTCGCGCGGACGCGGCGTCCTTTTCCGGGCGTGGTCGATGGCCGTCGACCACCACCAGCCGACATGCCAGCCGATCCAGCCGATCGTGGGGACCGGGACGGGGTCGGGCTCGGACTCCTCCCAGTCCGGCCTCCACACCCCGTCGGCGCCGGGGCGTACCGTCCAGCAGAGGGAGGCGGGCTCCCACAGGACGTCCTCCTCCGTCAGCCGGTCCAGGTGGAACTCGAACAACGACCAGGTCAGGTCGAACTGCCAGCGCAGCACGTCACGGCGAGAAACAGGCATCGGGTGACCCTGCCACACGCCCCCCGTCCCCCGGCAACCGGTTTTCGGCCGCTGCGAGGCCGCTGAGGCCGCTGTGAGACCGCTGTGAGGTCGGGCGGAAAGGGCCGGAAGGGCTGAAAGGGCCGGAAGGGCGGGAAAGGCGGAAATCGCCTCGGCCGGGCGACGACCCGTGTGCGACGATCCTCATATGCCGATCGATCAGCATCTGCTCGTGCTCTTCACCGTGACCACGATCATCGCCATGATCACCCCCGGCCCGGACATGCTGTTCGTCCTGGGGTGCGGGATGCGCGGGGGCCCGCGTGCCGGGCTGTTCGCCACGGCCGGGGTGGCGACCAGCGAGGCCGTGCACGTCGCCGTGGCCGCCGTGGGGCTGGCCGCGCTCTTCGAGGCGGTGCCGACCGCGTTCACGGTGGTCCGCATCGTCGGGGCCGCGTACCTGATCTACCTGGGTGTCCAGATGATCCGTAAGCGCAAGGAGGGGCAGCTGGACACGGCGGCCTCCGGCGGGGGGATGTCGGGCCGCCGGGCGTATCTCAGCGGCCTGATGACCAACCTGCTGAACCCGAAGATGGTCACCTTCACCATCGCCTTCCTGCCCCAGTTCGTCAACCCGGCCCTGGGCCAGGTGTGGCTGCAGTTCGCGATCCTCGGGACGATCCTGATCGTGCTGGAGTTCATCGTCGACGGCGCGGTCGGCGTGCTCGCGGGCCGGATCGGCGGGTGGCTGCGCCACCGGCAGGCCGCTCGCCGCCGCATCGACGTCGCGACAGGAGGGATCTTCGTCGGCCTGGGGGTGAAGCTGGCCGTCGAGCGGTGACCTCCCGCCGCCCCTCCGGCATCGTCCTCCTGGATCCCGGCCGAACGCGCCGGGGAGCGAACGGGAGAGGTCAGGCGCGGCGGAGGACGGCCTGGGCCGCCGTGAGACGTTCCACCTCGTCACCACCGGAACCGTCACCGGAGCCGCTCGCGGAACCGTCATCGGAGCCGCTCACGGAACCGTCATCGGAGCCGCTCGCGGAACCGTCGCCGGAGCCGCTCGCGACGTCGTTCACGGAACCGCTCGCGGAGTCGCCCGCGACGTCACTCGCACAGCCGCTCGCGGGCCCCGGGTCACCGCCCCGGGCGCCGTCCGGGACGCCCGTGACCTCGTCGGCCCACGCCAGCAGGCGGCGCAGGTGGGGGTCGGTGCCGGACGTCACGACGCGGGCGCTGCCGACGACGACCTCCCCGCCGGTCCCGTCGACGGTGACGAACGTGCCCTCCGGGACGGTGCGCCCACCGGCCCGCACGCGGGCGGCGGCGACGTCGACCGTGAGGTCCGTGGCTCCCACGACGGCGGGCTTGCCCATCGCCCGCGCGACGACGGCGGCGTGACTGGCCGGTCCGCCACCGGCGGTGACGACTCCCGCGGCCGCGGCCAGGCCGTGCATGTCGAGCGGGGAGGTGTGCGGGCGCACCAGGATGACCGGGCCGGTGGCGGCCATCCGCACCGCCCGGTCGGCGGTGGTCGCCACCCTTCCGGCCGCGACGCCCGGACAGGCTCCCGTGCCCCGGACCAGGACGTCGGTCGCGCCGGTCACCTCCATCCGAGGGGTGCGGGCGTGTCGCAGGTGCCGCGGGGAGACACGGAGCAGCGCGTCGTGGCGGCCGATGACGCCCTCGTCGGCGAGGTCGACCGCGGCGCGGACGGCGGCGCGCCCGGAGAGGCCGCCGGCCCGTACCTGCAGCACCCACAGCTCGCCCGCCTCGAAGGTGAACTCCACGTGGCAGGCGTCGCGGTAGTGCTCCTCGATCCGGTTCAGGGCCCTGAGCAGGTCGTCCCACACCCGCGGCTCCCGGTCGGCCAGATCGGACAGTGGGCGGGTCGCCGAGCGCCCGGAGACGACGTCCTCGCCCTGGTGGCCGAACAGGACCTCGCCGAACGGGACGTTCTCACCGGTGTTGGGGTCGCGGCTGAACGCGACACCGGTGCCGCTGCGGTCGTCGCGGTTGCCGTACACCATGGCCTGTACGACGACGGCCGTGCCGAGGTCGTGCGGGATGCCGTGCAGCTCGCGGTAGGTCCTGGCGCGCGGCGTGTCCCAGGACGAGAACACCGCCCTGACGGCCGGCTCCAGCTGACGCGCCGCGTCGTCCGGGACCGGCTCACCGGCCCGTTCGCGGACGAGGGCCTCGACGCCCCGGATCGCCGCGGCCAGGCGCGCCTCCTCGCCGACGCCCTCACCGACACCGACGCCACCCCCGACACCGACACCGACGCCGTCACCACCCCCGGCGCCCCCGCCTTCGACGCCGCCCCCGACACCGACGCCCCGGCCGGTGGCCCGGCGCACGACGGCCTCCAGGCTCTCCGGCCCCACGCCGAAGACGGCCGAGGCGTAACCGGACAGGAACCGCAGGCGCGCGTCGAGGGCGAACCGCGGCTCACCCGTCTCGGCCGCCAGCCCGGCCGTGGTCCCGGTCGTGAGGCCGACGTTGAGGATCGTGTTCATCATGCCGGGCATCGACACGCTGCCGCCCGAGCGGACCGACACCGTCAGCGGCCGCTCGGTCCCGCCGAGGCGTCGTCGCGTGGTGGCCTCCAGTCCCGAGACGGCGGCCGCCAGCTCGGCGTCCAGGCCCTCGGGGAACCGCCCGTCACGAAGAAAGGCGCGGCACGCCCCGGTGCCGATGACGAACCCGGGAGGTACGGGCAGGCCGAGGCGGCGCAGCACGACGAGGCCGTACCCCTTGCCGCCCAGGACGCTCGCGGTCTCCCCGGCCTCCGCCGAGATCGGGTGAATCCAGGCCATCGAGGTAGCATATCGACGTGCCGAACCCGCCCCACGCGACCAGCGTGGACCTGCTGACACTTCACGCGCTCCGCTGTCTCGGGTTCGTCGACCTCTCCCGCGTGTCCGAGGCGACGGGGCTGTCCGAGTCCGACGTCGAGTCCGAGCTGATCGACCTCGCCGTGGCCGGCCTGGTCACGCGTACCCCGGGTGACTTCGGCGGGTGGGGGCTCACCGAGGCCGGCCGCGCCGCCGACACCGAGCGGATCGCCGCCGAGCTGGACGCGGCGGGCACCCGCGCCACGGTGTCCAGGGTGTACGACGACTTCCTCGTGCTCAACCCGGAGCTGCTCGACCTGTGCACGGCCTGGCAGATGCGGTCCGCCGACGGTGCCGTGACCCTCAACGAACACGACGACCCCGCCTACGACGCCCGCGTCCTGAACCTTCTCGGCGACCTCGACCGGCGTGCCGAGATCGCCTGCGCGGACCTGTACGCGACGATGCTCCGGTTCCGCAGGTACCGGACCCGGCTCGCCGACGCGCTCACCCGCGCCAGGGCCGGTGAGCCGCGGTACGTGACGGACGACCTCGCGTCCTACCACAACGTGTGGTTCCAGCTCCACGAGGACCTGCTCGTCACCCTGGGCATCCCCCGCCACTGAGCCGCCCGC
The DNA here is from genome assembly GCF_044456585.1 of Streptosporangium sp. NPDC050855. Lineage (NCBI taxonomy): Bacteria > Bacillati > Actinomycetota > Actinomycetes > Streptosporangiales > Streptosporangiaceae > Streptosporangium > Streptosporangium sp. NPDC050855. The sequence goes on along the minus strand of NZ_JBITFY010000041.1, from coordinate 17,559 downwards.
TCCCCCTCCGGCCGACCGGGTGCGGCGCGTACGAGGACCACGCGTACGAGAACCACGCGCACGAGGAGCGCGTGAGCGAGGACGGTGCGTACGGGGACCGCGGATTCCTTACTTTCGTCGGTGTCGGCGGCGACCGGGAACGCGGCAGGCTGACGCCATGATCGAATTCAAGGGCGTCTCGAAGCGGTACGGGGACAAGGTCGCCGTGGACCGTCTGACCGTCACGGTCCGCCCCGGGCATATCACCGGCCTTCTCGGGCCGAACGGCGCGGGGAAGTCGACGTCGATGCGGCTCCTGCTCGGCCTGGACCGGCCGACCTCGGGAGAGGTCACGATCGGCGGCATCCCGTACGCGCGGTTGCGGAACCCGCTGCGGGTCGTGGGCGCGCATCTGGACGGCCGTGCCGCCCACCCGGGGCGGACGGCACGTTCGCACCTCCTGGGGCTGGCGCGCTACAACGGCATTCCCGCCCACCGGGTCGACGAGGTTCTCGACGAGGTCGGGCTGACGGCCGTCGCCCGCAGGCGGGTGGGCGGTTTCTCGCTGGGAATGGGACAGAGGGTCGGCATCGCGGCCGCTCTCCTCGGTGACCCGCGGATCCTGGTCCTCGACGAGCCGGTCAACGGCCTCGACACCGACGGCGTGCGGTGGATGCGCGGGCTCCTGCGGAGGTTCGCCGCCGACGGCCGTACCGTCCTGGTGTCCAGCCATCTCATGGCCGAGATGCATCAGACGGCCGACCGCGTCGTCGTCCTCGGCCGGGGCCGCCTGCTCGCCGACTGCCCCGTCTCCGAGCTCACCGCGGGCGCGGAGAACGGTGTGATCGTACGGACCCCGGCGGGCCTCGACCTCACCGCGTTCACCCGGGCGTTGCGGGCCCGTGGCATGACCCCGGAGACGTCGGGCCCCTGCGAGCTGACCGTCGGCGGCGGGTCCGCGGAGGCCGTCGGAGACATCGCCTTCGCCCATCGCGTCCCGCTCCACACCCTCGCGACGGTACCGATGACCCTCGAACAGGGGTACCTGCGGCTCGTCCAGGACGACGTGGAGTACACGACCGCTACGACAGGGGGAACGGCGGCATGATCGGCGCGTTGAGAGCGGAGTGGGGCAGGACCTGGTCGATCCGGTCGCCCTGGTTCTGCCTGGCGGGTGCGGTGCTGACCGTGGTGGGCATCGCCGGCACGCTGGCGAACGACTTCGTCCACGGCCTCGGCACCGGTGAGCACGGCACGGCCGACACGATGGCGGCGAGCGACGCCGCAGGACCCGCCGTCCAGTTCGGCCTCGTGGTGTTCGCGGCGTTCGCCATGATCACGATCACCTCGGAGTACGCGACGGCCGGCATCCTGGCCACGTTCCAGGCCGAGCCCCGGCGGGTCCTCGTCCTGGCCGCCAAGGCGGCGGTCGCGGCCGGTGTCGGCCTTCCCGCGGGGGCGCTGGCCGGTTGTCTCGCCACGGCGCTGGCACACCTGACGCTGGGCGGGCACGCCGCACCGGCGTCCGAGGTGGCGGCCGTCACCGGCCTTCGTGCCGGAGCGCTGTTCGCGGTGAGCGCCGTCCTGGTCGTGGCCCTCGGCGCGCTGATCCGGAGCGCGGTCGGCACCCTCGCGGTCGCGGTCGTGCTGCTCGTCGGCACGCTCGCGCTGCCGTCGGTCGCCGCCTGGACACCGGCGGGGGCCGTCGCGGAGTTCCTCGGGGCCGGTCAGGGCACGTATCCTCCGATCGCGGGGCTGCTGGTGGTCGCCGCCTGGGCCGCGGCGCTCTTCGCCGGCGCGTCGTGGGCTCTGACCCGGCGTGACGCGTGATCCGACCCGGCGGACGCGTGACGCGGCCCGGCGTGACGCGTGATCCGGCCCGGCGGACGCGTGACGCGGCCCGGCATGATGCCAGGGAGGGAGGGCACATGCGCCTGTCCGCTCCGCGCGGCGGCGGCGTCCTTCTCGGGCTCGGCGTCGCGGCCGAGGTCGCCGTCGTCGGTTACTGGGTCGCGTCGGCGAACACCCTCGTCCTCCTCGGCGCGCAGGCACTGCTCGCGCTCCTCGCGGCCTGCCTCGGCCTCGTCGTACGGTTCCGGCGGATCAGCCGCGACCTTCACGCGCAGACGATCGAGGCCGTCGCGGCTCAGGAACGCTCCCGCATCGCCGAGGACATGCACGACACGCTCGGCCACCACCTGAGCGTCATGGCACTCCGGGCGGGGGCGTTGCAGGTCCACGCCGAGGGGAGGGCGGCGGACACCGCCGCCGCCCTGCGCCGGGACGCCGAGCGGGCGGTCGAACAGCTCCACGAGATCCTCGGCGTGCTGCATCCCGGCCGCCTGACGTCCCGGGAGGAGCACGACGACATCGAGGCCCTGCTGCACCGGGCGATCGACGCCGGCGCCGAGATCGTCCACACCGGGGTGCTGGGCGATGACCACCCCGCTCCGGTCCGGCGCCACCTGTACCTGATCCTTCGCGAGGCCCTCACCAACGCGACGCGGCACGCCCCGGGACGGGTGATCCACGTCGACGTCGGCACGACCCCGTCCGGCAGCGTCACGGTCACCGTACGGAACGATCTCCCGGCGGAGCCGGACCTGCCGCCCGGGCGGCCGGACAGGGCGCCACGCGGGATCGCCTCGCTGGAACGGCGGATCTCCGCGATCGGCGGCACCGTCGAGGCGGCGGCCGGCCAGGGCGAGTTCGTCCTCGTCGCGTCGCTCCCGCACCGGCCTCGCCCGGCGGCGGGCCCGCCGCGGTCCTTCGCGCGGCGTTCCCCCCTGCTGGTGCTCCTGCGAAGGACGCTTCCTCCCGCGCTCGCCGCGCTCGCCGCCCTGATGGCCTTCTACGGGTGGTCGGTCCACGACACCACCATGGAGGAGACGGATTTCGCGCTCGTCTCCGCCGGGATGAGCGAGGCGGAGGTGGCTCCCCTCCTGCCGCCGCTCGAAGCCGTCGTCCGCCTGGTACCGTCCCCGCCCCGTCCGGCCGGCTGGCGATGCGACCACTACACCGACGGGAACTTCCCGCTCGGCCTGGCGACCTTCGAGATCTGCTACCGGGGCGGAACCGTGGTCCGCACGACCGACCTGCGGCGCCGGTCGTGGATGTGATCCGCGTCCTCGTCGCCGACGACGAGCCCGTCGTCCGACGGCAGATCCGGGACATCCTGTCCAGTACCCCCGACATCGCCGTCACCGCCGAGACGTCCACCGGACCGGGCACCGTCGCCGCCGTCTCGGCCCGGGAGCCGGACGTCGTGCTGATGGACATCCGCATGCCGGGCGGCGACGGGCTGTCCGCGGCGGAACGGATCCGCGAGGACCTTCCGGAGCAGGTCATCGTCATCCTCACCACCTTCGGTGAGGACGCCTACGTCGACCGTGCCCTCCGGCTCGGCGTGAACGGCTTCCTCCTCAAGTCCGGGGACCCGTACGAGCTCATCAACGGCATCCGGGCGGCCGCGGCCGGTGGCGCCTGCCTCTCGCCCCATGTCGCCGCCCGGCTCATCCGCAGGCTGCCCCGTCCCGCCGGACCGCGACCTCCCGGGCACGGTGCCCTCGCCGGGCTCACCCCCGGTGAGCGCCGGATCCTGGTCTCCCTGGCGCGGGGCAGGTCCAACGCGGAGATCGCGGCGGAACACTTCCTCACCGAAGGCACCGTCAAGGGCTACGTCAGCGCGATCTTCGTCCGTCTCGGTGTGCGGAACCGGGTCGAGGCGGCGATCCTCGCCCACGAGTCGGGGCTTCTCCGCTGAGCCGAGGGACCCGCCGGGCGGCGCGGTCCGCCCTACGCCTTGGCTCATGATCACCGTCTGGAACCGGCTGCGGGCACGGCGTTCACCTGCGGCCGTACCCGGGCTGCGCGGGACATCGCCCAGATCCCGGTCAGCACGAGCACGCTCCATCGCGACATGGGCGCCGCGGACGCACCGCGCCGCGGGCGGCGGTCCGCCCGCGGCGCGGGCGTCGGGTTCCTCGGACCGTACGACGAGCGCTCAGCCGCGCTGCCCCGGACGATCGACGATCACCGACGACAGCAGGGCCGTCCTCCACACCGCGCCCTTGTGGAAGGCGGGCTCGCTGTCGCCCAGGAACTCGTCGCGCAGCCAGACCGTCTGCTCCCCCAGGTAGCGGTAGGTGCCCGGGTCGAGGATGAAGTAGCGGCGTGAGGCCTGGTCGCCGGGCTCCTCCTTCCACAGGCCCAGGCCGGCGCGGCCCGCGGCGTCGACGACGCCCTGCTCGATCCGGACGCCCGGGATGCGCGCCAGGGCCCGGAACAGGGTCGCCTCCAGCCGCGGTGGCATCGAGCCGTACCTGCTGAGATAGAGCATGATCACCCGGTAGGCGCGGGCGTCGTCCGGTTCGGCGTTCTCCGGGCCGCTCTCCTCCCGGGGGTAGTCGATCCAGTGGCGGTCGCCGGTGACCTTGGCCAGCAGCTTCTCCGGGTCGGTCGGCAGCTCGCGGAGCTTGGCGTCGTACTGCTGCGGCGACAGGTCGTCGTCCCCAGGGTCCGGGGGGACGTCCTCGACGACCAGTTCGCCGTTCTCGTCGAAGCCGGCGCTCTGCGCGCCGTCGTAGCGCATCCATCCCTCCCGGGTCTCGACCGTGTCCGAGTTCGGCTGCTTGTCCAGCGTCCTGGTGTACTGCCACTGCGTCGGCAGGGGCGTCCGGTCGCCCTTCCGCCTGCCCGCCACCTCGGCGGCGCGGGCCAGCACCACGTCGGAGTCGAGCCTGACGACCGGCGGCAGGCTCACCGGGTCGGGGGCGGGCGGTTCCGGCCGCAGGACGGTCACGGCGAGCACGGCGAGCACGGCGGTGACCCCCGCCGCCACGCCGACGAGCAGGCGGCGCCCCGGTGCCCACCTGTTCCGCCGCATCCGCGTCAGCAGCCGCCGCCGCTCCTGGACGACCCAGTCCCGATCCGGCTCGGGGACCTCGGCACGCCACTCGCGCAGCGATCGCAGGTCATCCATCGAAAGACTCCTCTCGGGTCGTCACGGGGTTGGAACCACCGAGGGCCCGGCGCGTCCTGGCCCTGGCCCGGTGCAGGCGTGATCTGACGGTGCCGACCGGGATGTCCAGCGCGCGGGCGACGTCCTCGTACGACATGTCGGCCCAGGCCACGAGGAGCAGCACCTCCCGGTCGCCGGGGGACAGCTTCGCCAGTGCCGCCGCCAGCCCGGCCTGCTGGGCGGCGACCCGGTCGTCGACGCGTTCGGCGTAGGGCTCGGCGATCTCGTCGACGCCGCTGCGGACCAGCGCCCGGTAGAACCGGACCTCCGTCCTGCGGTGCCGGCCGATGAGCCGGGCGGTGATGCCGTACAGCCAGGGCCGCGCGTCGGGATGGGCCGCGTCGTAGCGGTGGCGGCGCCGGAAGGCGGTCAGGAAGGCGTCGGAGACGATGTCGTCGGCCAGGGAGGACCCCAGCCGCCGGGCGACGTAGCGCCGCAGGGCGGGCGCGTGCCGGTCGAACAGGTCGGCGAACGCCTCCGGGACGCTCTCCGAGCGCCGTATCAGCTCGGCGTCGTCGACCCTGCCGGATTCCTCAGTGATCACATGGTGCTCCCGTCCCCGTGCGTCGATCACCCGGCTTTCACCCGTACGGACGGCGAAGGTTCGCGGTACGGAATGTGACCTACGTCACATGTTCTTGTGCGGGCGGGTCTCCGGGCGCGCGCAGGCGGCGGGCGCGGGATTCGAGATAGCGGCGTTCGGCGAGGCTGGCGGTGCCGCGCGCGGCCCTGCCGTAGTGCTCACGGGCGGACGCGAGGTCGCCCGTCTTCTCCAGCAGGTGGGCGCGGACGGCGTGCAGGCGGTGGTGGCCGGCCATCCGGTCGTCGCCGTCGAGGGTGGCCAGCAGGCCGAGCCCGGCCTCGGGCCCCTCGATCTCGGCCATCGCGATCGCCCGGTTGAGCGTGACCATCGGGTTGGGCGCGACCCGTTCGAGGATCCGGTACAGGACGTGGACCTGCCTCCAGTCGGTGTCCTCGGCCCGCTCCGCGCTCGCGTGGGTCGCCGCGATGGCCGCCTGCAGCCGGTACGGCCCGAGAGGGGGCCGCGCCATCGCCCCGGTGACGAGGCCGACGCGGGAGTCGACGCCCATACTCATCGAGCCCGGACCCATCGCCTCGGTGACGAGGGCGACGCCCTCGGCGATCAGGTCGCCGTCCCAGAGGGTGCGGTCCTGGTCGGCCAGGGGGACCAGGTCCCCCGTGGGGGTGACGCGCGCCGCGCGGCGCGCGTCCGTCAGGAGCATGAGGGCCAGCAGCCCGGCCACCTCGCCGTCCTCGGGCAGCCGCCGGTGGACCATGCGGGTCAGGCGGACGGCCTCGTGGGACAGGTCGGTGCGGTGCAGGTCGCCGCCCGAGGTGGCGGTGTACCCCTCGTTGAAGATGAGGTACAGCACGTGCAGCACGACGTCCAGCCGCTCCTGCCACTCGTGCGGCGCGGGCATGGCGAACCGGCTCCCCGCGGCCCTGACCCGCTGCTTGGCCCGGCTGATGCGGGCGGCCATGGTGGCCTCGGGGACGAGGAACGCGTGGGCGATCTCGGCGGTGGTCAGGCCCCCCACGGCCCGCAGGGTGAGGGCCGTCTGGGACGCCGGGGTCAGCGACGCGTGACAGCACAGGAACAGCAGCGTCAGCGTGTCGTCGACGTCCGGGACCTCGGGCTCGGTCTCCTGCACGACGACCCTGATCTCCCGGGCCCTGCGGGCGCTGTCGCTGCGGGCCTGGTCGACCAGCCTGCGCGAGGCGATGGTGACCAGCCAGCCGCGAGGGTTGTCCGGGACGCCCTCGGCGGGCCACTGGACCGCCGCGGCCAGGACGGCCTCCTGCACGGCGTCCTCGCACTCCTCGAACCGGCCGTGGCGGCGCACGAGCACGCCCAGGACCTGCGGCGCCAGCTCGCGCAGCAGGTCCTCGGTCGCGTGTTCGCCGGCCGTCACACGTCCAGCCGCCCCGCGGAGAACATGACCGGCCGCACCTCGATGCCCATCCCCTCGACCTCGGCGTCGGGGATCAGGGCGGCCAGTTCGAGCGCGCGCTCCCTGCTCTCGCAGTCGATCAGGTAGAAGCCGCCGAGGTACTCCTTGGCCTCCAGGTAGGGCCCGTCGGTGACCACCGGCCGGCCGCCGCGGACCCGCACCACGGCGCTCTGCGACGGGTCGGCCAGCCCCTGCGTCATGATCATTTCACCGGACGCGGTGACCGTCTCCATGAACGTGGAGTGGCCGTTCATGACCTCGTTGCGCTCGTCCTCGGTCAGGGACTCCCAGACCGCCGGGTTCATGTGCATGTTCAGTACGAACTTCATCTCGTCTCTCCCGTCGTCCCGGACCCCGGTGGGTCCTTCCACCGGATGGTCGGAGCCGGCGCCCCCGTCTTGACATCGGCCGGGCGTGCTTCGGGACGAGATCCTCCACCCGATGCCGCGGCACCCCGTCACCGCCATGACATCACGTCACCGCCGGGGCATCACGTCACCGCCAGGGCATTCCGGAGCCGTGCCCCGGACGGGGATCGTACGACGGCCCGCCGCACGGTCGTGTTGATGACCGCGGGGCGATCGGGCAGTGTGTCGGCATGATCGAACGTGTTCCGGACTGCCTCGAGGTCCGTGTCACCGCCGCGAGCCGTCAGGAGGCCGACCTGATCTGCGCGGCGGTGGTGGAGCGCCGGTTGTCGGCCGACTGCCAGATCATCGCGCCGGTCGAGTCCGCCTACTGGTGGGCCGGGGAGGTCCAGCGCTCCGGCGAGTGGCTGCTGCTCATGAAGACGACCACCGGGCGGTTCGAGGACCTGGCCCGGTGCGTGCGGGAGCTGCACTCCTACGAGGTGCCGCAGATCGTCGCCGTCGCGCTCGTGGCCGGTACGGCCGACTACCTGGAGTGGATCAGACGGGAGACGGCCCCGCGGCCCGGCGCGTAGCGGCTTCGCCGGGCGGTCCCGGAGGTGTGACCCGGCGCGCGGCGTCACCGTCGGGCGGTTCCGGAGGCGTGTTCAGGCGCGCGGTGCCGCCGTCGGGCGGTCCCGGAGGCGTGGCCGGTGCGGGCCGTCCGAGACCGGTGAGGGCCGTGAGGGCGGAGGCGGTCTCCGCGTCGGCCGGCAGGAACGCCTCCATCCGCAGCTCGGCGACGGTGACGTCGACCGCGGTCCCGAAGTGGGTCAGCGTGGTCAGCAGCCGCAGCTCGCCGCCGCCGAGGCGGAGCCGCAGCGGGACGGCGAAGCCGAGGTGATCCGGTCCGGGGTGGCGGGGTCGCTCCGGGACCAGCGCGGTGAGCTCGGTGAGCAGCTCCGAGAGCCGGTCGCGGGGATTGCGCACCGCCTCCAGCCGCAGGTGGTCGATCACGTGCCAGGCCCACACGTCCAGGTTGACGATCCGCGGCGCCATGCCCCGGGGGTCCAGGAACAGGCGGGGGACGCTGAGGGGCGGCGCGAGCAGCGGGGGCGCCACCCCCTCGGTCAGCGCCCAGAACGCGTCGTTGGCCGAGACGAGGTCGCTGTGCCGGTCGACGATCACCGCCGGGTACGGCTGGTGCCCCCGCAGGACGCCCTCCAGCGCGGTGCGGACCGGCCGGAGCACGGGATCGCCGAGCCGGGTCTCCGGGTAGGCGGGCGCGTAGCCCGCGGCCAGCAGCAGCGCGTTCCGCTCCCGGAGCGGGATCTCCAGCGACTCGGCCAGCCGTACGACCATGGCCCTGCCGGGCAGCGACCGGCCGCTCTCGATGAAGCTGACGTGCCGCTGCGTGGTCCCGGCCCGCAGGGCGAGGTCCAGCTGGCTGACGCCGCGGCGCCCGCGCCACTCGCGCAGGACGCCGGCGAGCCCGTCGCGTTCCGAGGTACCGGTCACCGCACCCTGTCTAACGCAGCGGACGGCGTACGGCCATTCCCCGGAGGGAATTGCCGGGCCGTCGTGCCGCGCCCAGGATCGGCGGTGTCCACGAACACGTCACCCCGAGGGAAGAACGATGATCGACGTTCAGGAGCTGGTCGGCCGCTACGTGGCGGTCTGGAACGAACCCGACCCCGGGCTGCGCCGCGAGGCCGTCGCCGGGCTGTGGGCGAAGGACGGCGTCCAGAGACTCCAGCCTCCGCAGGAGATCCGGGACGCCGCCGGGGCGCTGGGCCTCACCGCCGTCCTTGAGGCGCGCGGGCACGAGGAGCTGGAGGTCAGGGTGACCCGCTCGTACGAGGAGTTCGTCGCGCCCGGGGCGTTCCGCTTCAGGCCGAGGGGCGGCGCCGGCCGTGTCGGCGACATGGTCACGTTCGCCTGGGAGATGGTGCCCACGGACGGTGGTGAGCCGGCGGGCGCCGGCCTGGAGGTCCTCGTCCTCGACGAGGACGGCCGGATCCTGACCGACCACCAGTTCATCGAGGCGTGAGCCCCCGATGTCGGGTGAACCGGCCGCCCGCGGGGTGATCATGCGCTCCTACCGGCTGGAGGGACCCGGGTCCGCCGGCGGGATCGTGCCGCGTGAGGAACCGGTACCGACGCCGAAACCGACCGACGTCCTCGTCCGCGTCCGCGCGGTCTCGCTCAACCGGCGCGACGCGCTCATCCTGCGGCGGTGCTACGCCCTGCCGTCGGTGCCCGGCGTCGTCCCGGTCAGCGACGGGGCAGGGAAGGTCGTCGCCGTCGGCGAGAAGGTGACGCGTTTCGCGGTGGGCGACCGGGTCGTCAGCGCCTACTGGCCCCGGTGGCACGACGGCAGGCTGAGGCCCGAGCTCCTCGACCAGTTCGGCTGCACCCTGGACGGCATGCCGGCCGAGTACGCCCTCCTCTCCGGCCCGGGCACACCGTTCTCTCTCCTCGCCCGCCCCGAGACCGGTGAGGACGAGTGACGCGGATCAGGTCCGTGAACCGTGAAAGCGAATCGGAGGATCGGACGACAAGAAGCGACCGTCGATCGTCGCGGAAGGATGACCATGCCGGGGAGACCATCGTGAGCGCATGAGGACGATCATCGCCCGCGGGACCGTCACCGGGCGCAGACCCGCCCGGACCGTCTGACGCAGGCGGTACTTCGTCGAGAATGTATTCATCGCCACCGGGACCCCGACGAAGGCGGAGGAGGCCATGGCCCTGCGGTTCGAGCATCGCGGCACCGAGATCGACGCGAGCGTCGTCGACCGCGTATGGCGCACCCGCAGCGACGTCGAGGGCACGATGACGTCCGCGGCGCGCACCTGCCCGCATGTGATCCTCTCGCGGACGCGGGGACGCCTGTTCGTCGGCCTCCGCGGGCCGGAGACGAGGGCGACCACCGCACCGGTCCCGCCGGACACCGAGTTCCTCGGGATCCGATTCGCACTCGGCGCGGTCCTTAGGCCGCATCCCGCGGCCTCGATCACCGACGGGTACGTGCCGTTCCCGGTGACCGGCTCGGGCAGAGTCGTCATCGGCGGCGAGGAGTGGGAGGCACCGACGTACGAGAACGTCGAGCACTTCGTCCGGCGACTGCAGGACGCGGGTCTGCTGGTGCGGTCGCGCCTCGGGGACGAGCAGCACGTCGCCGGGCGTCCCGGGGCCGGCCCGACCAGACGTACCCTTCAGCGTCGCCACCGGGCGATCACCGGGCTGTCGCAGACCGCCGTGACGCAGATCGACCGCGCGAACGCCGCCGCCATGATGCTGGGCGACGGCCACGACTGGCACAGGGTCGTCGAGACGCTCGGGTACTTCGACCAGGCCCACCTCGCACACGCGCTGCGTCGCTACGTCGGGTGCACCGCGCGCGAGCTGCAGGCGGGCGACCATGCCGCGATGTCGTTCCTGTACAAGAGGCACCCCGGGCCCGGCAGCTAGTGTCCGCCTGCGGGCCGCCCCCCGGCCCGCCGTCCGTGACCCGAATCCGGTTGGAGAACCGTGCTGCTCAGCGTCAACACCTTCGTCAGTCTCGACAACGTCTGCAAGGACCCGGAGCCCCCGACGAGGACCGCTCCGACGGCTTCGACCGCGGCGGGTGGCTCGTCCCGTACGCCTCGGCGCACACCACCGAGGTCGTCGAGGGCTGGTTCCGTGAGGCCGACGCGTTCCTCTTCGGCCGCACGAGCTTCGGCCTGCTCGGCGGGTACTGGTCGAAGGTCACCGATCCCGACGACCTGATCGCCACGAAACTCAACACGCTGCCGAAGTACGTCGTCAGTTCGACGCTGACCGACGAGGAGGCCGACTGGAGCCCGACGACGGTCCTGCGCGGTGACCTGGTCGACGAGGTACGCCGCCTCAAGGAGCTCCCCGGCAGGGAGCTCCAGGTTCACGGAAGCTGGCAGCTCGTGCAGGCGCTGCACCGGGCAGGACTCGTCGACGTCCACCGGCTGCTCCAGTACCCGGTCGTCGTCGGGACGGGGAAGCGCCTGTTCCCGGACGGATCGACGCCCGCGACGTTCGCGACCGTCGAGGAGAGGTCGCGCGTGCTGCCCGGCGGCGTCGTCTCGCTGACGCTCGACCCCGTGAGCCGCGGCGCGCTCTCCGCGGGCGCGTACACCGTGGACGAGGGACGCTCGGCGACGGTCCTCGGCTGATACCGATCCCCGATCGGCACCGCGAGATCGAGCACGTCGACCGGTACACCGGTACACCGGCAGGGGGTCACCACGCCACCGGGCCGGCGTCGTCGAAGAAGCCACCGGTGGGACCGTCGGCCCCGAGGGTCGCCAGCCGTACGACGACGGCCGCGCCCTGGGCGGCGGTGCGCCGGACGGGGAACCCGGTCGGCCTGGTGAGGTCGGTGTCGCACCCGCCGGGGTCGGCGGCGTTGACGAGCACACCGGCCTCGCGGAGGTCCTTGGCGTACTGCACGGTCAGGGCGTTGAGCGCGGTCTTGGAGGTGGCGTACGCGGCCGATCCCGGCAGCCAGGCCATCGATCCGCCGGGAGCGTGGGCGGTCAGCGAGCCGACGCCGCTGGAGACGTTGACGATCCGCGGCGCGGGAGAGCGCGACAGCAGGGGCAGCAACGCGTCGGTCACCGTGATCACGCCGAAGACGTTGGTGTCGAACACCGCCCGCACCGTGTCCAGGTCGGCGCTGCCGGGTGACTGACCGGCGAGGCTCCCGGCGACACCGGCGTTGTTGACCAGGATGTCGAGACGGCCGAAACGCCGCTCGATCAGCGCCGCGGCGGCCGTGACCGTGTCCGGGAGGGTGACGTCGAGCGTGACCGGGTGGGCGTCGCCACCGGTGGCGCGCAACGTCCCGGCCGCCTCCCGGCCCCGGTCCGGGTCCCGGGCCGCGACCAGAACGGTCGTCCCCAGCGCGGCGAGCCGGGCGGCCGTCTCGTACCCGATGCCCTTGTTCGCGCCGGTGATCAGAGCGATCTTCGAAATGGAGCCGGTGGTGTCCGTCATGGTCAGACCTCACCACGGGCGGCCACGGAAGACCATGATCGATCCGGTCATGAGCTATACCGTGGGTGTATGGACGGGTTGGAGGCTCGCGAGCTGGCCTACTTCGTGGCGGTCGCCGAGGAGCTGAACTTCAGCCGGGCGGCACAGCGCCTCGGCATCGCGCAGCCGCCCCTCTCTCGGGCCGTCAAGCAGCTCGAACGCCGCCTGGGCGTCGTACTGCTGGAGCGGACCAGCAGGAAGGTCGCGCTCACCGCGGCGGGACAGGTACTGCTCGACGAGGGCAGGCGGGCCCTGGAGGGGCTGTCGGCGGCCGCTCGCCGCGCCCAGCGGGCAGGTGGCCCCGCCCCTCGGCTGACCCTGGTGATGAAGGCCGTCGGCGACGGCGGCATGCTGCCGGCCATCCTGGCCGCCTACGCGAAGGAACCGGACGCGACAGAGGTCGAGGTGCTGTTCTGCGGCTTCGGCGAACAGGCGGACCTGCTGCGGAGCGGGTCCGCCGACGTCGGGCTGCTGCACGGCCGGCCGGACCTGACCGGACTCGACTCCGAGGACCTGCTGGTCGAACGCCAGGTCGCGGTGATGCCGGTACGGCACCGGCTGGCCGGACGGGCGGCGGTGACCCTGACGGACCTGGACGGCGAGGTGACGCCGCGCTGGGCGGGCCTGCCCCAGGGCGGTGACGGTCCCGAGGTGCGTGACGCCGGGCAGCTGATGCAGCTGATCGCCATGGGGCGGACCGTCGCCGTCCTGCCGGAGTCCGCCCGCGCCTACGCCGGTGGCGACGTGGTGTGCGTGCCCGTGCTCGACGCGCCGCCGACGACGATGCTGCTCGCGTGGCCGGAACAGAGCCGTTCCCCGGCGCTCGCCGCCTTCGTCAGGGCGGCGACCGGCGCCGTCGCCCTGCGGACACCGGACGTCCGCCCGCTCGGCTCGGAGCGCTGACCGGCGATCGCGTACCGGAAGGCTCTGACGCATCTGGTCGCCGAGCTGCAAGGAAGCGCCTGGAGCACCCGTGGACTCTCCTTGATCGGCCTTCTGGGGCGCTGACACGTACGGCGTGAAGTGCCCGTGTCACCCGCATGGCTCCTCGTGGCCCCATCGACGCTCCCCGGGCCGGGGAACGAAGTTCCGGACCGTCGACCGCCCTGGCCCTGGTTCTGGCCCTGGCTCTGGCCCTGGCTCTGGCTCTGGCTCTGGCTCTGAAAGGGGATCAGCCCTCCTCAGGCGATCGCCAGGGCAGCACCTTCGCGTCGGGGTAGAGCAGCGAGATCCGATCCAGCACCTCCTGCATGGTCGTCTCCACGTCCCACCACGTGCTGTCCAAGGCACATATCGTCAGATCGACGATCGATCCGTCCGCGTCGTGAGCGGTCAGCTCGCCGTCGATGAGCTGAGCATCATTTCCGAACATCGCGATGAGTTGCCCGGTTTCCATGAGACGGCCCTCTGCGGCTTCGATGATCTCCTCATAGCGAGGGCTGAGCAGTTCGTCCACCACCAGCCGCCACCGGTAGCCCTCGATCATCGAACCTAAAGATGTGAGAAGGTCCGCAAGGGTGAGACGCCCCTCGTCGCGCCGGCACTGAAAGGTCAGACCGCACCGGCCACCGTACGGGGTGAGTGCCGAACCCCGGCTGGAGACGACGGAGCGGGTGTTACGGGCCGTGGCCGCCGAGATCGCCTGGAGCACGATCACCGGCGCCGTGCTGCGCCGGGACCTGATCCGCGGCGGCACCACAGCGTGGTGATCGCGTACCGTCGGCCGTGTGCCGGAGCAGCTCTCCACCGGCCGTCCGAGATACTCGATCCCGACCTGGTCCGCCACGCGAGTGACCTGCGTAGCGTGACGGCGACGGTGAGGCCGAAGCACTACCGCAGGACGTCGCCACGGTGCGGTACTCGTTGCTCGAGCGGACCACCCTGTGAAGAACCCATTCGAAAGGATCCCCGCTCCCATGACAGAGCGCCAGGCACTTCCGTACGACACGACCGACACCGTCTCCGCGTTCGGATTGGCCCTGCACCACGTCCAGCTGGCGATCCCGCCGGGCAGTGAGGACGAGTGCCGCGAGTTCTACGTCGATGTGCTCGGCATGACCGAGGTACGAAAGCCACCGGTGCTCGCCGCGCGAGGTGGACTCTGGGTGCGGGCGGACCGGTTGGAGATCCATCTCGGCGTCGAAGAGGACTTCCGGCCGGCGCGCAAGGCGCATCCGGGCATCCTGGTGACGGACCTGGACGGCCTCGCCGAACGTCTCACCGACAAGGGAGTGGAGATCACCTGGGATGACGATTTCCCCGGTCATCGCCGCTTCTACGTGTTCGACGTGCTCGGCAACCGGCTTGAATTCCTCGGTCGGGAGAAGGAATGAACCGGTCGGACCCGTCGGTCATGGGAAGCGGGGCAGGGCCAGGCGGTCACGGTGGAGCGCCCTGCGGACGAACGACCTTGACCGCCCGGTCCTGGTTCGCTCGGCCTCGACTCTCAGGGGACGGCGACCAGCCGGCAAGTTCGCGGCTGCCCGGACAATTTCGACCGTGTGGGTCCGGTCGAAACGATGTCACGTCGTCGATGCCCCACTGAGCGCGACGACGAGACTGGCGGTCGCGAGCATGAACGCAGCCGATGTTCCGACGTATCGCTCCGGCTTGCTCCGGGACACCGCATTGGGGATGACACTGAGCGCAGCGAACCCGAACACCGCCCAGGTGCCGACAGCTGCGACGGGCTCTGCCACTACGTCGATCCAGCCGGCGCGGTCCAGGACAACGCCTGCGAACGCGACATAGAGCACCAGCGCGATACCGCTGCCGACCCGCAGCGGTCCCGGGAGGACCCGATGCTGCCCACCCCATGCAAGGCTCCCCCATGGCGCGCCGCACACGAGCGCTAGTTGTAAGCCCGACAGCAGGACGAGGACGACGACGAAGAGGACGACCAGGACAGGCACCAGTTCGTTCATGAGATCGTCCTCCCGGGGGCGAGGTACATCGCTGGAGAGTTACGATATGTCGCGTTGCATTCTGGGTCAAGATATATCGCGTTCACTATGCTCGCCACATGGCCGGCGCGTTGATGCAGGACGCGAGCAGCCGGACGTGAGCAGCCGGATGGGGGCCGCCCTCTGGGGCGACGCGTAAGAACTGCAACCCTGGCAAGGTCAGAAGATCAAAAAGGCCCTCTCCCCGTACTCGGGAGAGGGCCTCTGACCTGCGGAGGCTCGGGGATTTGAACCCCGGATGGGCGGTAAACCCAAACCGCGCTAGCAGCTCTGATCTTGCCCGTCCCGATCGGTCCAACCTGGACCAATGGGCACCGCCGGCCCCACATCGGTAGCGGCCTGGAGGATCTCCTCGGCCGAACCCGCAGCGATCCAGCGGACGAAAAGGTAGTGTTCGGGCAGGAACGTGGTACCGGCGGGATGGTCGCCGAGAACAAGGGCCTTGCCTGGCCCGACATCGATCAAACCGATGTAGCCGTCAACCTCGCAGGCTCGGCCGTAGTCTCCCTCATCGTCGGGGTGATCCTCCGGTACACCGTTCCAGTACCGGCAGGCCGACTCCGGAACAACGATGTGCGGCCCGCCCAGCGTGGTGACCCAGAACGGATCTCCATCGCCCGACTGCTCCATGCACGAAGGGGACATGATGGTCAGAGTACGGCGAGAAGCCGACAGAAGGGTGCAGCTAACCTTCTAACCCGTAGGTCCCCGAACGGCGTACAGGACCGCTCAGAGCCGTCCGCCGCGCTGCTCGTCGGGACTTTCAGCGCACAAGAACTGGCGCATCCGCACCTGGGCGAACGAGAACAAGGTCAAGCTGCTGTTCACCCCGACCTATGCCTCCTGGGCCAACCCGATCGAGGCGCACTTCGGCCCGCTGCGCCAGTTCACCCTGGCCAACTCCGACCACCCCAACCACACCGTCCAGACCCGGGCCCTGCACGCCTACCTGCGCTGGCGCAACGCCCACACCCGCCACCCCGCCCTCTTGGCGGCTCAACGTCGCGAACGCGCCCGCATCCGCAGCGAGAAAGGCATCCGCTGGGGCGGCCGACCACTTGCGCCCACAGGGTGAGCCCCACCCGCTCGTTGCGCCACGTCGACGAAAAGGACAGCTCGCATCCCATGCAGATCCTGCAGGCCAATCGCGCTCTGCTGAGCCGGCTGCTGCCGGGCGTCGAAGCGGAGCATCTCACCGTCCGTCAAGGGCAATTCCATCAGGTGGTGATCGGCTCAGACCGTGTCGTGTGCCTGCCTCGCACCGAGGCCGCTGCCGCCCGGTTACCGCACAGGGCCGCCGTCTTGCGCCTGCTCGCCGGGTTCGATCTCGGCTTCCGCACGCCTCGGCCACTGCTGGAGGGCGGCGCTCAGGGCACGGACAAGCTGTCGTTCCTGGTCCTCAGCCGCGTTCCCGGAGACCCGCTGGAGGCCGACGCACTCGAAGATCCCCAGATCGCCGAGGCCGCGGCTGCGCAGTACGTCACCCTGCTGACCGAGCTGGCCCGGATCGGCCAGCAGGAGAAGGTGCGAGCGGCCCTACCGGCACCACGAGATCGGTGGCGGCGGTTCGCAGCGGACGTCCGCGCCGAGTTGTTCGAGTTCATGTCCGATGCCGGACGCCGGCGAGCCGAGCGAGAACTCACTGCGCTCGACGGCCTTCCCCAGGTGAACGCAGCGGTGGTGCACGGTGACCTCGGTGCCGAGAACGTCCTATGGGAGTGCCATGACGGACTGCCAATCCTCAGCGGGGTGATCGATTGGGATGAGGTGACGATCGGTGATCCCGCCGAGGACCTTGCGGCCATCGACGCCAGCTACGGCAGCGACTTCCTGAATCAGGTCCTCGCGCTGGGCGGCTGGTCAGACAGCACGATCACCACCCGCATCGCCGTCATCCGCACGACCTTCGCCCTGCAGCAGGCCCTGTCCGCACACCGGGACGGCGACGAAGAACAGTTGGCCGACGGTCTGACCGGCTACCGCTGAACTCACTCCCACCGTGATCGTCGTCCACCCTCATCGCCGGTGTTGACCCAACCGGCAAGCGATCCCTGAAAACGTGTCAGGCCATCGGCCTCTCCAACGGCACTCATGTCCACAACTCGGTGATCGTTTCCGGTCACAGCACTAGTGTCCTGCGCCGCAAATTCAAAGGGTAACTATTTCTATGATGGTTGGCTGGGCGGGTTGATCTTGGCGAGGTAGTCGGCGAGGGACTTGAG
>NZ_JBITFY010000040.1:0-32913 GCF_044456585.1 Streptosporangium sp. NPDC050855 | reverse complement strand
GGCTACCTCAGCCCCATCGACTACGAGCAGCAGACCATCGATGGGGTGCTGCTCGCCGCATAACAACCGGTGTCCACACTTCGGGGCGAGCCCCCATCACCTCAACCGACAGGCCCGTGATCCGCCGGTTCTCCAGGATGATCGTCCGTCCGAGTGTTCTCACCACGTCTGGCCCAACGAGCCAGGGCCTCAAAGGCCACGGCTAATCATGCACGAGGTCGTTAGCCGCAGAGCGCGAACACCGCGCCACCTCGCCGACGCCCTCCGTCACCAAGAACGCGCCCGCCGGGATCCGGTCGCGGCCGACCTGGCCGCCTCCCAGCGCGAACAGGCCCGCGCCAAGAACCCGGCGGCCGACCGACGTCGGACCTACCGCCCGCCGTCCGCATCCCGGATTTTCCCGACCACGCCTCGCCGAGGGCAAGGCCTATAAGCGGGCAGTGGTGCTCGAACGAAGCACGTGGTTGTCGGGACCGATGTATGGCTGCTGGCTCTGTGCCTCTCGAGGCCATGGGTCCTCGCTGCGCTCGCCTTGCTACAAGGACTCCTTTCCGTGCGGATGTTCCTTACCCCCGCCGAACGCGCTGACCGCGAGCGGAGATTTCTTGATACTTCGTGTTCTTCCGGTCAACGCGGGGTGTGGCTCAGGGCGTGTCAGGGGTGGCTTTCACCGACGAGAGGAGACCGGGTGGATGAGGATTTCGTGGACTTCGTGCGGCATCGGGGTGAGCACCACCTGAGAACGGCGGTCCTGCTCACCGGGGACTGGCACGCGGCCGAGGACCTGGTGCAGTCCTGTCTGGGCAAGCTGTACCGGGTGTGGCATCGGCTGGACACCAGCAGTGAGCCGGACGCCTACCTGCGCCGCATCCTGGTCAACACCTACCGGTCCTGGTGGCGTGCCCGGTGGCGCCGCGAGGTCCCGCGGGCCGACCTGCCCGATCTGCCCGGCTCCGCAGACGTGGGGGAGGACCGGGCGATGGCCGAGGACATCCGTAACGCGCTGGCGAGACTGCCGGCCAGGCAGCGGACGGCCCTGGTGCTGCGCTTCTTCGTGGACCTGCCGGAGGTGGAGGTGGCCGATCTGATGGGTTGCTCGGTGGGGACGGTCAAGACCCACACCCATCGTGGCCTGCGGTCGATGCGCCGGATGATCTCGCCGGACCCGGCGGTCAACCGAACCGAGGCGCAGCGGAGTGGGATCCAGTGAGACATCGACACGAGGAGTCGTTCATGAACGAAAAGGAAATCCGGGCACTGCTCGTCAGGGCCACCGAGGATCGACCGGCGGGCATCGACCTCATGTCGTCGATACCGCCGGCACCGGTACCCGCACCGGCGACGCCGAGGCGGAGGCCGGCTCGGATCTTGGTACCGATCGCCTCGATGGGCGTCGTCACCACGGTGGGGGTGCTCACGCTGCTTCTGCCCGCGAGCCAGCCCTCGGCCCAGGCCCAGGTGGTCGCCGCCGCCGAGAACACCAGCCAGGAGAGCTACCGGATCCACAGCACCACCGGCGCCAAGACCTTCGACGGGGCCTTCGACCCCGCCCAGCGTGTGGGCGTCATCACCAGAGCCGCGGACGGGGCCGAAACCCGGTTCGTCGGCGACCTGATGTACGTCCGCCAGCAGCGCGAGGGGAAATGGACGGTCTCTGCGCGCATCGATGCGGAGCTGAAGAGCGCTCCGCAGGCCGTCGCCCTGGTCAAGCTCGCTCCGCTGGATCCCCAGGAGGCTCTGCGACGGCTCCGTTCGGCCACCGACGTCCGTGAGAACGGCTCCGCCTCGGGGCAGGGCTGGACCGGCCAGAGGTTCACGTTCTCGCTGAAGGACACGGGTGAGCCCGGCTTCAAGGAGATCACAGGAGCCGTGAACGTGGACGACCAGGGACGGGTCCGGCGGTTGGAAGTCGCCTTCGGTGACACCGGCCAGCGAAACGTCCTGGACTTCGAGGACTTCGGCACCCCGGTGACGGTCACGGCCCCGCCCGCCGACCAGGTGGAGCAGCCACCGGCCGACAAGCAGAAGCCCAAGGCGGACCAGATGCCGGCGGACACACCGGACCGCGATCCGGCCGACGAGCCGATCGTCAAGAACCCCTGACCGCCCCGTCCGGCACCCGCCGGCCACGTAGCGGCCTTCGGTGCCAACAGAAGCTGACCGCCCCGGGAGTCACAGGGGTGGACGGTCGACGAGGACTGACGACCTCAGGGTTTTAAGCCTCGACGACCTCGATCCCGGCGTCTGCGAAGCGGCGGACCGTCACGGCGGGGGCATCACCGTCGGTGACGAGGACGTCGATGTCGTCGCAGGGGCAGATTCTGGCGAACGCCCGCGTGCCGAGCTTAGAGGAGTCGGCCACGACGACCACCCGCTGGGCGCGGGACGCCATCAGCCGGTTGATCCCGGCCTCGCCCTCGTGGTGGGCGAAGGCGCCCCGCTCGGGGTCGAGCGCGTCCACGCCGAGGATCGCGATGTCGAGCGAGACCTCCCGTAGTACGCCGTCCGCGAGCGGCCCGATCAGCTCGTACGACGCGGGCATGGCGACGCCCCCGACGACCACCAGCTTGACGTGCCTGCGCACGACGAGCTCGTTGGCGATGTTGAGCGCGTTGGTGACCAGGGTGAGGCTCGGCTCGCTGCCCTGCCGGTGCAGGTCGGCGCTCGTCGCCAGGGAACGGGCGACCTCGGTGGTCGTGGTGCCGCCGTTCAACCCGACGACCGCGCCCGCCGGGACCAGGGCGGCCGCGGCCGTGGCGATCCGGTGCTTCTCGGGCGCGTGCCTGGCCGCCTTGTACTGCAGCGGCAGGTCGTAGGAGATCGCGTTGACGACGGCGCCGCCCCGGGTCCTGGTCAGCATCTGCTGGCGGTCGAGATGGTCGAGGTCACGGCGGATGGTGGCCGCCGACACCCCCAGCTCACTGGCCACGGGGTCGACCTCGACCCTGCCGTCCCGCGCCAGAATCGCGAGCAGCGCGTTCCACCGGTCGTGGCTCGTCATGAGAATTTCCTCCTCACCGTCTCCGTGCGTTTCCGCACGTCCCTTGGCCGTTCTCGGTCGCCGCGGGCGGTCCGGTGAGCCCTTCACCGTCCCGGCGAGGTCGCGCCGTCTCCGGCCGTTCCTCGCCGGCGCGTCTGTCGCGGCCCCGTTCCCGTCGTTCCCGGCTGTTCGTGCCTGCTGCACGCCCATATTGCTCCGCGAAGCGTATCGAGCATTGAACCAATTACTCTTGCTCATAGATGCTCAAATATGGCATGTTGCAAGCACAAAGAAGCATCCATGAGGAGGTGCACGTGACGTACGTCCTGCGGGAGATCGCCAGCCAGCCGGCATGCTGGCGGCAGGCGCTGGAACTCGGTGCGGCGAACCCGGCGGGCCTGCCGGAGGCGGGTGAGCGCGTCGCCGTGATCGGTTGCGGTACCTCGTACTACATGGCACAGGCCTACGCGGTCCTGCGCGAGCGGTCGGGGCAGGGGGAGACCGATGCGTTCCCCGCCTCCGAGCTGACCGCGCGCCACTACGACCGGCTGGTGGCGATCACCAGGTCAGGGACCACGACGGAGATATTGCGCGCCCTGGAGGCGGCCGGAGACATCCCGACGGTCGCCGTCACCGCTGACCCCGCGACGCCGGTGACCGGCCTGGCCAAAACGGTGATCGCGCTGCAGTTCGCCGATGAGCGCTCGGTGGTGCAGACCCGGTTCGCCACCAGCGGGCTCGCCCTGCTTCGCGCGCACCTCGGGAAAGCTCCTGCCGACCTGGTGGCCCAGGCCGAGACCGCGCTCACCACTCCGCTCCCCGAAGGGGCGATCTCACGGCGGCAGTTCACCTTCCTCGGCAGCGGCTGGACCAACGGCCTGGCCCAGGAGGCGGCACTGAAGCTCAAGGAGGCCGCTCTGGTCTGGTCGGAGGCATACCCCGCGATGGAGTACCGGCACGGGCCGATCAGCATCGCCGACGAGAACAGCCTGGTGTGGTTCTTCGGCGGCCAGGAGGAACTGCTCGATGACGTCGCCCGCACCGGAGCCCTGAGCACGGCCGCCACCCTCGACCCGCTGGCCGACCTGATCCGGGCCCAGCGGCTCGCGGTGGAGCTGGCCCGGTCGCGCGGCCTCGACCCGGACAGCCCGCGCAACCTGACCCGCTCGGTGATCCTCCAGTAGTCATGGGCGAGATCGTCACCGTCACCCTCAACGCTGCGCTGGACGTCACCTATGAGGTGGAGGCGCTGGTGCCGAACGCCACGCACCGCGTCACCGCCGTCCACCACCGCGCCGGGGGCAAGGGGGTCAACGTTGCCCGCGTCCTCGCCACCCTCGGGGCCGAGGTCGTCGCCACCGGGCTCGCAGGCGGGAGCACCGGCGCGCGGATCACCGCGGACCTCGCGACGGCGGGGGTCCCGGCCCGCTTCGCGCCGGTGGCGGGCGACTCCCGCCGGACCGTGACCGTGGTCGCGGACGGCGACGCCACAATCTTCAACGAGCCGGGACCGGTCGTTAGCCCGAAGGAGTGGCGGGAGTTTTGCGCCCTGTTCTGGGAGTTGTGCCGGGACGCCCGGGTCGTCGTGCTGTCGGGGAGCCTGCCGCCCGGCATCGTCCCCGGCGCGTACGCCGAGCTGGTGACGGGGGCCCGCGCGCTCGGCGCGCGGGTGCTGCTGGACGCCGACGGCGAGGCCCTCGGACTCGGGGTGGCCGCCGGACCTGAAATCGTCAAGCCGAACGCCGCCGAACTCGAACGGGTCGCAGGCCCGGGCCCCGCGGAGCAGGCCGCGTCGCGGTTGCTCGGCGCGGGCGCGGCCGCGGTGGTCGTCTCCCGGGGAGCAGACGGCCTGCTGGCCGTCACCCCTGGCGGCAGCTGGTCCGCCCGCCCGTCCCGGCGGCTGCCCGGCAACCCCACCGGCGCCGGGGACGCCGTCGCGGCCGCGCTGGCCAGGGCGCTGCTGCACCCCGGCCCGATCGACTGGTCCCCCGTCCTGGCCGACGCGGTCGCGCTGTCCGCCGCCGCAGTGCTGTCCCCCGTCGCCGGAACCGTCGACCCCGCCGTCTACCTCGCCCTGTCCCAGGAGACGTAATGCCGCTCGCCACGACAGCCTCGATCGTCGCCTCCGCCCCCGACGGGGCGTGCGCCTTCAACATCATCACCCTGGAACACGCCGAGGCCGTCGTGGTCGCCGCTGGGCGGGAAGGGCTTCCGGTGATCCTCCAGATCAGCGAGAACGCCGTACGGTTCCGCCTCGGCCGCCCGCACCCCTTCGCCGCCGCGGCGCGCGCCCTCGCGGAGGCCGCCCCGGTGCCCGTGGCCCTCCACCTCGACCACGTCACCGACGACGCGCTCTTGTACGAGGCCGCCGAGGCAGGGTTCGGCTCGGTCATGTACGACGCGTCGCGGGACCCGTATGAGACCAACCTCGCCCGGACGGAGGCCGCCGCGCGCTGGGCACACGAGAACGGGCTGTGGCTGGAGGCCGAACTGGGCGAGGTGGGCGGGAAGGACGGGGCACACGCTCCCGGCGCGCGCACCGATCCCGCCGAGGCCGCCGCGTTCGTCGCCACGACCGGCGTCGACGCCCTCGCGGTGGCGGTGGGCAATTCCCACGCCATGACCTCACGCAGCGCCAGGCTCGACCACAACCTGATCGCGGCGCTGCGCGCAGCGCTCCCGGCCACCGTTCCGCTGGTCCTGCACGGCTCCTCCGGCGTGCCCGACGACGAACTTCGCCGGGCCGTCACCGCTGGGCTCAAGAAGATCAACATTGGAACCGCGCTGAACGTCGCGTTCACCGGTGCGCTCCGCGACTCCTTCGCCGACGGATCCTCCGGCGCCGACCCCCGCCCCCGCTTGGAGGCCGCGAGGGAGGCCATGGCCGCCGAGACCGCCCACCTGCTCCGCGTCGTCTCCGGCCGGGACTAGATTCGGCGCTGACGAGGCTCAGGGCCGGGCAACCCCAAGCCCTCAGGGGTGGGCGCGGGTGGCCACGGCGGTGGTGCAGGCGAGATCGTCGGGATTGGCGAAGGTCTGCCCGGCCAGAGCCTGGCGGCGGCGACAGGCATAACCAGGTCCGGGTCAGGTTCGGCGTCCTGCGGATGGCGGCTCTCTCAAGGCTGGAGCGGGACGACCGAGCGCGTCAGGCGGGCGCGCTCAGCGGCCCACACCACACGGTGCGTCATCAGGCTCTCGGCCGCGTCCGAACGGAGCAGGGCCGGATCACCTGAGGTCACAGCGGCGAGGAAGGCGTCGGTCAGCCCCTCGTCGCCGCCCCCGTGCCCGTCGGCGGCCGACGGGCCCGCCACGTCGTCGGTGGTGATGACGTCCTCCTCACCGGTGCGGAAGTCCATTACCCGCAGCTCGCGCCCATCGCCGTCGATGTAGCCGTGGGTGCCGAACAACCGGGTGCGACGGTGTTCCATCGGCGTGAACGCACTCATGGTGAACGAGCACGTCGCCCCGTCGTCGAACTCCATTACCACCTCCTGGTGGTCCACGACATCGTTGTCACAGGCGTATACGCATCGCCCGTACGGACCGGTGCGCAGCGCGTCCAGCACCTCCTCCTCGGTGCGTCCCGGTGTGACGGCCGACAACGGCCAGAACTCGCTGTCGGGGTTGCCGAGGCACCCCAGGTACAGCCGCGGCGCCGAATACGGGCACGACGGCTCCAGCGGGCAGTCGAGACATCGGTCGGCCGCCGACACGGGCCGCTCCTCGGCGCGAAAATGCGACAACGAGCCGAATGACGACACCCGCGCGGGAGGGCGGCCGAACAGGTGAATCAGCCAGTCCACGTCATGGCACGCCTTTGCCAACAACATCGGCGCCGAGGTGTCCTCACGCCGCCAGTGCCCGCGCACGAACGAGTGCGCCTGGTGCCACCATCCGACCGGCTCCAGGTGCTGCACGCTGATCAGTCGTCCGATTCGCCCGCTGTCCAGCAGTTCCTTGACCACTCGCGTGTACGGTGTGTACCGCAGTACGTGACAGACCGCGAGCATGATGCCGTTGCGCCCGGCCGCGTCCGCGATCAGAGTCGCCTCGCGCTCGCTGGCGGCCATCGGTTTTTCCAGGAGAATGTGGTAACCGAGGTCGGCCAGGGTCACCGCGGGGTCGGTGTGCAGCTGGTCGTGCGTGGCGATGACCACGGCGTCCGCGACGCGCCCGGCCGCCGCCAGCTCCTTCCAGCCCGGGTGCACCTGGTCCGGCGCGATCTCGAATTCCGTCGCGAACGCCTCTCGCCGCCGCTTGTCCGGCTCCGCCACCGCCACCACCCGTCCCGCGCCCGTGGCGTGCGCGCGGCGCGCGTAGGTCAGGCCTCGCAGGCCGCCGCCGACGACGGCTAGAGTCACCTCAGTCATGAAACCTTCCCCGATAAATAAAATGGAGAGCATCATTATTCGGTTTTGGGAAGCTGACTGCAAGGAGAGCCGATGATCGGGGAACCGAGCGGTGGCGACCTGTCGCGCCTGCGGCAGCTCAACGCACTCGCCGTGATCAAGGTCCTGCAGGGGCAGGGAGCGTTCACGCTCACCGAGGTGGCCAAACGTACGGGCCTGTCGCGTGCCTCTACCGAGGACGTGGTGCGCGAGCTGCTGCACAAGGGGTGGGTCGCCGAGGCGGAGGTCACTGTCGGCGGGGTGGGCCGCCCGGCCAGACGCTATCGCTTCAGAGCCGACGCGGGCCGGGTGCTCGGCATCGACATCGGCGGCCACAAGATCCTTGCCGTGATCGCCGACCTCGAGGGCAACGTGCAGCACAGCATCCGCGTCGCGGTCACGCCGCAGCTGGACCGGCTTGAACGCCTGGAGGCGGTGGACCGCGCGGTCGCCCAGTGCCTGCAGGGCGCCGGGCTGAACGGCGGTGAGGTGTGGGCCTCGGGTGTCGGCACGACCGGCCTGGTGGACAGCGGCGGCCGGGTGATGCTGTCGGAGGCGCTGCCCCAGTGGACAGGCGTGGACCTGGCCGAGCACGTCCGCCGGTTGGCTCCCGCCCCCGTGCTGGTCGAGAACGACGGCAAGCTCGCCGCCCTGGCCGAGTGCTGGCGCGGCGTGGCCCGCTACGCCAAGGACATGGTGTTCCTGCTGGCCGGGCTGCGCACCGGCGCGGGCTTGATCATCGACGGCAAACTGCACCGCGGCTTCGGCAACGCCTCCGGCGAGATCGGCGCGCTGCCCGCGCTCGGCTGGATTCGCGCGCAGGAGCACCTGAGCGCGGCTAGCGGCGAGGCGGGTGATGTGTTCGCCGCCGCGCGAGCCGGCGACAAGGCGGCGGCCACGGCCGTGCGCCGCTATGTCAAGGACCTGGCGCTCGGCGCGTCCGCGCTGGTCCTGGCGCTGGACCCGCAAATGGTCGTGGTCGGCGGCGGCTACTCGCGCTCGGCCGACGTGCTCATCGAGCCGCTCAGGCGCGAGCTGGACCGCTGGTGCATCCGCACCCCCGAGGTGCGCATGTCCACGCTCGGCGACGAGGCCGTGGTGCTCGGCGCCGTACGGCTCGCGCTCGACGACGTTGAGGACCGGGTGCTCAACGGCCGGACGTCGGCCGTGAGCCATCTGTAATCCGACCACTCTTGAAGAAAATTTCACTGGACTCCATTATTACTCACACGTTCTAGGAAGAGGACATGAGAGATGTGGAAGTCAGCACGAAGTGGTATAGCCCTCCTTTGCGCGGTACTGCTCGCCTCCGCGTGTTCAGGCGGTGAGCAGGCCGGCGCCGGCGGGCAGCCGCAGGAGAAGGTGACGCTGTCCTACGGCGTCTGGGACGCCACCCAGCAGGCCGTCATGCAGGAGCTGGCCGCGGAGTTCGGTAAGACGCACCCCGACATCGCCGTCGACGTTCAACTCACGCCGTGGGCCGACTACTGGACGAAGCTCAAGGCGGCGGCGAGCGGCGGCGCGGCGCCCGATGTCTTCTGGATGAACGGCCCCAACTTTCGGCTCTACGCCTCCAACGGCGTGATCAAGCCGATCGAGGAGCAGGTCGACACGTCGGTGTACCCCAAGGCCCTGGTGGACCTCTACACCTACGAGGGTAAGCTGTACGGCCTGCCAAAGGACATGGACACGGTAGGGGTTTGGTACAACAAAACGCTTTTCGATGTCGCGAAGGTGAAATATCCGGCTGACGACTGGACCTGGGCGGACTTCAAGGAGGCCGCCGACAAGCTCACCGACGACAAAAAGGGCGTCCACGCCGTCGGGGCGCAGCTCACGAGTTTCCAGGAGTACCAGTACAACACCATCTACCAGGCCGGTGGCTACGTGATCACACCGGACGGCAAGAAGTCCGGCTACGACGACCCCAAGACGATCGAGGGGCTGAGGTTTTGGACCGACCTCATCGCCGCCAAGCAATCTCCTGACCTCAAGACCATGACCGACACCGCCCCGCTGCAGCTCTTCGAGGCCGGCAAGCTGGCGATGTACTGGGGCGGGTCCTGGAATGTGGCCGAATTCACCAAGAACGACTACACCAAGGACAAGGTGGACGTCGCTCCGCTGCCGAAGGGTGAAAAGCAGGCCACGATCATCCACGGCGTGGCCAACGTGGTGTCGGCCAAGACCGAGCACCCTGCGCAGGCGTGGGAGTTCGTCAAGTTCCTCGGCTCCAAGCCGGCCGCCGACGTGCTGGGCAAGAAGGGCCCTATCCCGGCCTACAGCGGCACCCAGAGCGACTGGGTGGCCGCCCATCCGGAACTGAAGCTGCAGACGTTCCTCGACGCGGTCTCCTACGCGGTGCCCTACCCGGTCTCCGAGAACACCGCCGCCTGGCAGGAGGCCGAACTCACCCACCTCACCAAAGCCTGGACCGGCGAGGTGCCGATCGAGAAGGCGGCGACCGACCTCGCGGCCGGTATGAACGACCTGCTCGCCAAGGAGTGATGTGGCCATCACCGCCGAAACGCGACCCGCTTCGGCGGCCCGTGCGGTGAAGCGGCCCAGATTCCGCGCCGAGGCCGCATGGGGGTATGCGTTCATCGCACCCACCGGACTCGGCCTGGCCATCTTCTACCTATGGCCCGTCGTGCAGACCGCCTACTTCTCCTTCACTGAGTGGGGCGCGTTCGGCGGACACACCTGGACGGGGCTGGACAATTACACCCGGCTGCTCGGCGACCCCGAGGTAGGCCGGGCGATGCTCAACACGCTGACCTATACCGTGCTCGGCCTGGTCGGGATCCCCGTCGCGATCGTGTTCGCCGCGCTGCTCAACCGGCCGGGGCTGCGCGGCGCGGGCGTGTACCGCACGGCGTTCTTCCTGCCTGTGGTCACCATGCCGGTCGCGGTCGCGATGCTCTGGCGCTGGCTCTACAACGGCGACTACGGCCTGGTCAACCAGGTGCTCGCACTCGTCGGCATCGACGGGCCCAACTGGATCGCCGACCCGGCCACCGCCATGTACGCGCTTGTCGTGGTGGGCATCTGGAGCAGCGTCGGCTACAACCTGATCATCTTCCTGGCCGGGATGCAGGCCATCCCCAAGGAGCTGTACGAGGCCGCGACCGTGGACGGCGCCGGTCGCGTCCGGCAGTTCTTCAGGATCACGCTGCCGATGTTGTCGCCGACTGCGTTCTTCATCTCGATCGTCTCGGTGATCGGCTCGCTGCAGCTGTTCGACCTGGTCTTCGTGATGACCGGGTCCGGGCAGTCGGCGCGGGCCAACCCGGCGTACTCGCGCATGCAGACCGTCGTGCAGCTCTTCTACGAGCGGGCCTTCATCACCAACGACCGCGGTTACGCGGCCGCCATCGTGATCGCCCTGCTGGTGCTCATCGCGGCGCTGACGATCGCGCAGTTCAGGCTCCAGCGAAAGTGGGTGCACTATGTCTGAGCGTCGCCCGATCGGCACGCACGCGGTGCTCATCGCCTCGTCGCTGGCGATGATGGCCCCGTTCGCCTGGCAGGTGATCACCTCGCTCAAGACGCTGAGCAGCGCCACCGCCGTGCCGCCGACGTTCCTGCCCGAGGGCCGCTGGGACAACTACGCGAAGGTTTTCGACCTGCTGCCGTTCGGCGCGCAGTTCCTCAACACCGTGCTGATGGCCGCCGGGCGGGTGACCGGGCAGGTGCTCTTCTGCTCGATGGCCGCCTACGCCTTCGCCAGGCTCCGCTTCCCCGGCAGGAACGTGCTGTTCGCCATGTTCCTGTCGGTGCTGATGGTACCGCCGCAGCTCTTCGTGATTCCGCAGTACCAGATCATGTCCTCCCTCGGCTGGCTCAACAGCCTCCAGGCGATCATCGTGCCCGGCCTGTTCAGCGCGTTCGGAGTGTTTCTGCTGCGGCAGTTCTTCCTGGGCCTGCCACGCGAGATCGAGGAGGCCGCCCGCCTCGACGGAGCCGGTCCGGTGCGGATCTACTGGTCGATCATGATGCCGCTGGCTCGGCCGGGGCTGGTGGCGCTGGCCGTCCTCACGCTGCTGTGGGCGTGGAACGACCTGTTCTGGCCACTGGTGGTCAACACCGATCCGGACAAGATGACCTTGTCGGCGGGACTGGCCGCGCTGCAGGGCCAGTACCAGACCGACTACCCGATCTTGATGGCCGGCTCGCTGCTCGCCTCGCTTCCCGTGATCGCCGTGTTCGTGTTCCTGCAACGACAGTTCATCCAAGGCATCGCCCACACCGGCAGCAAAGGCTGACCCATGTTCGTACGATTAGCCTCGATCGCGGCGCTCATCCTGGTCTCGTTCGCCGGCACCGCTCATCCCTCGACGGCCTCGACGGCCTCGACGGCCTCGACGGCCGAGGGCGGCGTGTCGCTGGCCGTGCCCGCGTACTTCTACCCCGGTGAGCTGTGGAAACAGGTCTCCGTTTCCGGGGTAGGGATCACGGTGGCCAATCCGTTCTCGGGCCCAGGCAACGACTTCGACCCCAACTACGCCAAGGCCATCTCCGACGCTCGCGCCGCCGGGGTCACCGTCCTTGGGTACGTGGCCACCGGCTACCTCGGCAGCACCGGTCGTGCCACCAGGCTCGGCGAGACCACCCCGCTCGCCTGGCTCGCCCAAGCGCAGCAGGAGGTGGACCGGTGGTACGACCTGTACGGCGCGCACGGGCTCGGCGGGGTCTTCCTGGACGAGGTCCAGAACGTCTGCGGCCCCTCGAACGCCTACTCCGACACCTACCGGGCACTGGACGAGTCGATCAAGAGCCTGCACCGTGGCGCGTTCACGGTCATCAACCCCGGCATCGGCACCGAGAAGTGCTACGCCGACATCGCCGACGTGAGCCTGACGTTCGAGGGCACCTACGAGACCTACCGTGCCTGGCAGCCCCCCACCTGGCAGCGCGGCCGCGACCCGCGCCGGTTCTGGCACCTCGTGCACGCCACCCCCACCAGGGAACAGATGACCGAGGCGCTGCGTCTGGGCAAGGAGCGCGGCGCCGGCTACATCTACGTCACCCCCGACGTGCTGGCCAACCCATGGGACAGCCTGCCGGACTACTGGCAGGCCGAACTGGACACGGCCAGGTCGTCGGACGCCATCCCACCCGCGCGCCCCGGCCCCGCCACACCCGTCAAGCGCGGTCCGACGACGCTCACCCTCGCCTGGCTGCCCTCTCCTGGCGCGGTCGGCTACGACGTTTCGCTCGACGGAGTGCGCGTCGCAGGTACGGCCGGTCGCATCCCCGCTGTCACGTTGCGACACCTCGACCCGGACACCAGGTACACGATCACGGTCAAGGCCCGCGACGCGGCGGGCAACGCCTCGGCCGCGAGCGCCGCCGTGCCCGTACGCACCCGAAAGGCCGACCCCCGCCCGCCCGCCACCCCGAACGGGCTGCGCACCGAACAGGTCAAGGTCGCCAGCGTCCAGCTGGCCTGGGAACGCACGAAGGACAGCACCTGGTATGACGTCCTGATGGACGGCCAGCGCCTGCTGAGGCTACCCGCCGCCCTGCTGCCCACCGACGCCACCGTCCCGGTCACCGGCCTGACCCCGGCGACCTCCTACACCTTCACCGTGGTCGCCAGGGACGCGAGCGGCAACGAGTCCGCGCCCACCCAGCCGCTGACCGTCACCACCACCATGCCCAGCGGCGAGCCCATCTCCGAGCAGACCGGTACGGTCACCGCCGACGCCGCCACCTACCAGGCGCGCTACAACCTGCCCTTCGACTTCCACCACGTGTACGTCGACGCCGACAACGACGCCGCCACAGGCTTCGCGGTGGCCGGGATCGGCGCCGACTACCTCATCGAGAACTCCTGGTACTACCGGCACGCCGGGACCGGCTGGAACTGGACCCCCGTGGACGTCAACCCACTGATCTCCTCGACCGACGACCTGTTCGTGTGGCGCGTGCCGCTGACCGGCCCCCATCGGATCGTGTTCCACGGCTCGGGCAGCTCGCCCGAGACCTACAGCCCTGTGGTCAACGTCTCCTGAGGAGCAGCCCTCATGATGGCATCGCATCACGTCCACCGATTACTCCTCGCCCTCCTGCTCGTGGTCTCCGGCGTGGCCGTGCCCCGGCAAGCAAGGAGCGGGGTAGCCGACTTCGGGATGGGCCGCACCCCCTTCTACGGCCCGGTCCCGACCCTGAACCACAACAGCCGCACCGCCTTTTGGTACGGCCAGCTCGACCAGGCCAAGACCGACCAGCTCAAGGGCTACGACCTAGTCGTGCTCGAACCCACCCTCCGGGTGCTCAACGTCGCCGCCGACCACTTCTACTTCGAGTCCGTCACCAGCGCGCAGGTTCAGGAGATCAAGCGGGGCCTCGACAGCGCGCTGGGCACGGCCGACGACGTGACCGTGCTCGGGTACCTGTCCGTCGGGGAGATGCTGCCTTCCATCGTCCCCGGCTCGACGGGTCACATGACCATCACCAAGGGCATCGAGCTCGGCCTGCTGCCCACCGGGTACCGTGGCCCGTCAGGCCCGCTGCACGGGCCCAACCCCTGGAACTACGACGCGACCGGCCGCTACCTGAACATCGAGGGGGGCGCCGCGCCGGACGGCACCTACGACGACGGCTACGACGGCTACGACGGGCTCGACATCGCCAGCGATCACTCCTCCTGGGGCGGACGGCTGCGCTGGGGCAACAAGGGCGTCATGCCCTGGTACCTGGACCAGCAGGGCACCTGGGTGAACGACGCCCGCTACCCGTACGGCGGCTACTGGAAGGACGGCGACGGGATCGTCGACGTCAACAAGAACTACGGCGGCGGCTACATCAACGGCGGCGACCCCGCATGGCAGCGGTTCGTCACCTACCAGGTCGACAAGATCGTGCATGACGGCGAGTACGACGGGGTGTTCCTCGACACCGTCGACACCCCGGACCCGGTGGGCGGAGCAGGGCCGTCGATCTCGTGGGGGCCGCGCGGCAACTTCGGCCACACCGCAGAAGGCATGGTCGAGCTGGTGGAGAAGATCAAGGCGGTGGACCCGGCCAAGGTGGTCGCGGCCAACCGCGGCTACTGGTACTTCAACCCCGACGAAGGCACCTCACGCTTCGCCGCCCGCTACCGGCACGCGATCAACGTGTTCGTCACCGAGTCCTGGTACTACAACACCTACATCCCCGGCTTCTACGACACCAGCCCCGGCTACGCCGACAACTGGAACACCGACCGGGCCTCGCCCACCTACCGGAACCGGGACAACTTCGGCGGCTTCTGGAAGGACTACGTCAACGCCCAGGCGAACGCCGCCGACGGCTTCAACGTGGTCGTCATCGACTTCCGGGTACCGGCGTCAGGGACGCACAAGTGGATGAACGAGGTCGTGGCCAACAGCGGCTACCTGGCCTACGACGTCAGCGGCGCCAACCACTTCAACTCCGCGATCTACGACGACGCGAAGAACTGGCTGGACACGCAGGGCAGGCACGCCCCCAGCCAGGCCGGCGCGCACCCCGTCGACCTGTACGGCGGCTTCGTCGCCGACGGGGCCTTCGCCGAGTGGTCGGGGCAGCCCCCGATCTTCAACGACCCGGCGGGAGGCAACGCCAAGGGCATCACCAAGGTCTACACCAAGTTCGTCGGCGACAGGTTCTTCATGATGGTCGAGGCCAAGCAGGCGCTGAACCTCGCCCAGGAGATGATCTATTTCGACTACGACAAGGACGGGCCTTCCGGGTGGCAGCCGTGGTGGCCGATCTCACCGGACGCGCGCGTCCATCTGGAGACCCTGAACCAGGCCTACCTGCTGCCGCACGCGGGAGCCGGGCAGGGCGATGTCTTCCGCTTCTCCAGCCCCGCCTCGCCGTCCAACCGGGGTTGGCCGGTGCGCGTGGTGCAGTCGGGCAACCGGGCGGAGCTGGAGTTCTCCCGCGATCACATCTTCCCCGCCGTGAAGGAGGGCACGGAGGTCTGGACCTGGTTGCGTACGGCGAACTTCGGCGGATCCTCTGTAAAGTTCACCATCCCCGGCGGCACAGGCCCTACACCGACGCCGACCCCAACCCCCACACCGACTCCTACACCGACGCCGACCCCAACCCCCACGCCGACTCCCACGCCCGGCCAGAAGTTCAGCATCGACGGCTCCGCGGCCGACTGGTCCGGCGTCACACCGCTGATGACCGGTACCGCCGGTGTGCGGTCCCTGTCCGCCGCCAGCGACGGCACCACCCTGTACCTGCTCGTCCAGGGCACCGGGCTCAACGTCCTGGAGCAGTTCTTCCTCGATACCGATGTCAATCCCGCGACTGGTTACGCCGCAGCGGGCTGGTCTGTCCCGTCCGGCGCCGAGTACATGCTGGAGAACGCCAACCTCTACCGGCACGGCGGCTCCGGCTGGTCATGGACCCCGCGCGGCCAGGTGACCTTCGCGCGCAACGATACCGTGGTCGAGGCCGCCGTCCCGATCGCGAGCCTCGGCCTGTCGCCGGGACAGCGGCTCAGGATCGGCTTCGTCAAGAACAACTCGGCCGCCGACCGGCTGCCGCCCGCCTCCGGCACACTCCCCACCGTCATCCTCGCCGGCGCCTAGGAGTCAGCGTCCATGAACAAGCTCATCCGCGTCCTCACCCTCATGGCCTTCACCTGCGCGGCCATGCTCGCCGCCGTCCCGGCGCATGCCGCCATCAGCGGCCAATCGGCCACCAACACCGCCACCACCGTG
Source organism: Streptosporangium sp. NPDC050855 (assembly GCF_044456585.1). NCBI lineage: Bacteria > Bacillati > Actinomycetota > Actinomycetes > Streptosporangiales > Streptosporangiaceae > Streptosporangium > Streptosporangium sp. NPDC050855. The sequence continues at coordinate 16,840 of NZ_JBITFY010000040.1, read as the reverse complement.
ACCTACCAGTTCTCCTACACCGGGGCGCCCGCCTACGCCCGGGTCTACATCGACACCGACCGCAACGCCGCCACCGGCTTCACCCAGGGCGGCGCGGGCGCCGACTATCTGCTGGAGAACGCCTCCCTGTACCGCCACAACGGCGGCGACTGGAGCTGGACGCCGGTCACGACCGTCACCTATTCCGACACCGGCGGCACGGCGCGCTGGACGCTGAACCGCGCCGACATCGGCGAGACCGGCACACCTGAGGACGCCGACCTGGTCTTCCAGGTCGAAGCGCCCCTGGAGACCTCTGCCAGGTACACCCACGCCTACAGCGGGGGCGGCGGCACCGGCACAACCGTGACCTACACCGCGACGAACGAGCCCTTCGCCAACCCGGAGCGCGGCCTCTACCACCACACGGGAGACTGTGACAAGAACGACTTCTCCCTGGCCACGCTCCAGGACTACCGCGCCAACCAACACATCTCTCTGGTGATGTGCGTCTTCTACCTCGCTGAGTCCCGCAACGCCCCGATCAGCCCCGCCGCGCTCGCCCAACTGCAGCAACAGCTCGACACCGTACGGGCCGCAGGGCTGAAGATGATCCTGCGTTTCGCCTACACCACCGCCACCGACGGCACCGACGCCCCCAAGGACCGGGTGCTGGCTCACCTGGACCAGCTCGCCCCTTATCTGAGCGGCAACAGCGACGTCATCTACCTGATGCAGGCCGGCTTCATCGGAGCCTGGGGCGAGTGGTACTACACCCAGAACTTCGGCAACGCCGGTGTCGTGTCAGCCGCCGACTGGGCCAACAGGAAGACCGTCGTCGACAAGCTCCTCAGCGTGCTGCCGAAGACGCGCATGGTCCAGCTCCGCACGCCCAAGTTCAAGCGCACCCTGTACTCCACCAACCCGGTCTCTTCATCCCAGGCCCACGACGGCTCAGCACTCGCCCGGCTCGGTCACCACAACGACTGCTTCCTGGCCAGCCCCGACGACTACGGCACCTACGAGAACACCGCCGTCGAGTACCCCTACCTACAGGCCGACACAGCCTACGTCGCCATGGGCGGGGAGACCTGCGCACCCAATCCGCCGCGCTCCGACTGTCCCACCGCCCGCGACGAACTGTCGCGCTTCCACTGGTCCTACCTCAACACCGACTACCACACTGGCGTTCTCAGCGGCTGGAACACCGAGGGCTGCCTGTCCGAGATCACTCGTAGCCTCGGCTACCGGTTCACTCTCGAGAGAGGGACCTATCCGCGCTCGGCCGCACCTGGTGGCGCGTTTCCGGTGAACATCACCATCAGGAACGTCGGGTGGGCCGCCCCCGGCAACCCCCGCGGGATCGAAGTGGTCCTGCGCAACACCGCCACCTCGGTGCTACACCGCCTTCCCATCACGGCCGACCCCCGGCGGTGGCAAGCGGGCGGTACGACGACAGTCAGCCAGACCCTCACGCTGCCCGCGACCCTGCCCCGCGGCACCTACGCGGTTCTGCTCAACCTTCCCGACCCGCAGCTCGGCAACCGGGCCGAGTACTCGATCCGGCTCGCCAACCAGGGAACCTGGGAGGCCGGGACCGGAATGAACAACCTCCTGCACACCGTGACCGTGAACTGACTGGTGGCCTCCTCGGTGAATCCAGGGAGGCCACCGCATGCGGTCGCTCACCGTATGGATCACTACGACAACGACAGGTTGAGATCTCAGGTCCTGTAATAGACGATCTCGTCATGCTGGCAGAGACGGCAGCTGGACGGTCAGCGGGATTCACGGCGTTTCTCAGCCGGTTCGCGGGCCGGTTCCTGCGGGTGGAGGCGCGTCGGCAGATGCGCTCCTATGTACGAGGCCTGCTCGGTGAGAGGGCGTAAGAACGGCTGGACACCGGCCGAGGCGGCCGAGCAGGCGGGCCCGGAGCACATGCAGCGGTCGCTGAACCTCTATGCCTGGGACAGCAATGGGCTGCGCGATGACGTGCGCCAAAGCGTGGTCGAGGTCACCGGCCGCATCGATCGCGGCGGCGGTGCGGGGGTCTTGGTGGGTGTCGACGCCGCCGGTGACCTCGACCTCGTGCGGGATCTGGTGGTGTGTCATGGTGGTCATGGCCGTCCTGTTCTCCGCGACCGGGCGCGGGGCGGCACGCACCGCCGGGCGATACGGACAAGACAGTGATGGGGCCTCTGGCCAGGCTCCTATAAGGTCACGCGCCGCGTTCGGTGAGTGCGGACGAACGCCTCCCGGCCGAGGTCGGCAGATCCCGTTGAAGACACCACGGTCAGTCAGACCATGAGCCAGACCTCACCGGGAGGCGTTCTCCCCCATCCTCACTGTCTGTACGGTTTCCGGCTCTGGCTCACTTTCGGTGGTAACAGAATGCGCACCTCAAGGTGACGTCGAGAAGCTGGCAGGTTCCTCACCAGACGCCCGAAAGATCGCTTGATCGCTCGTGCTCCTGCACGCCGAACTGCGCCACGATACCCATTTGGCCAGCCAGTTCGCCTCCATCACGTCCATATCGCCTGTGACCACGCTCGGTCACAGGCGAAAGTAAGCCAGAGCCGAATACGAGACAGAGCCGTTGTTTGTACAGTCCCGTCCGAGCATCATGCGGCCGCCGAAGTGATGACCGGACATTTCAGCGCGGCCCTGACTTCTTCTGAAGGATCAGCACAGCTTGCCGGTGTAATAGGCGTTATCGACCACGCCGGGGCTGCCGAGTTTTTTGTGGCCCGGTCCGACGCAGAGGGTGTGATCGGGCAAGTTGTTACGCACCACTCGGACCTTGATCCATGAACCGTCGGATGTGCAGTGGTTGTACCAGGCCGTGTATCTGTCCTCGTAGAAGCCACAGCGCACGGCGGTGAGCCGCCCACTGGTTTTCGCTGACGCGTCGGCGGCCGCGGCGGTCGCCGCCGATACGCCGAGCGTGCTCGCCGCCGCACTCGACGGTACGGCGACGACACTGGTGACGATGCCGGCCGCGATCGCCAAGCCGGTCAGGAATTGCCGATGCCTCACTGATTGCTTCTTGGTCTTCACGAGTCTCCTTCTGATACCGGGGTGCGGAGCCCCGGTGACTGCGGACGAGACAAATGCTGCCGAACACCGCTACACCGCCACTACATCCGAAGAGATGAGGGTTGCTCCCAGTTGATGGCCCTGGCTCACTTTCGGCTCTAACTGGGTGTTTGATCCCATGAGTTCTGTCTGATTGTGGTTTCAGGTGTCTCTCCAGGTTGGGGTGTTTTCGCGGGTGAGGCGGCGGGTCATGAGGTCGATCATGGCGATGTGGATCATGGCTTCGGAGCGAGCGGGCAGCACCTCGTAGTCACGGGTCAGGCGGCGGTGGAACATCAGCCAGCCCAGGATGCGTTCGACGACCCAGCGCCGGGGCAGGGCGGTGAATCCCCTGGTGGCGGGGTCGCGGCGGACGACTTCGACGTCGATGCCCAGTGCGGCGCCGCCTTCGATTCATGGCCGACCGGAGCGCCTACCTCACCCTCCAGTTCCACCCAGCCGCAGACCCTGGCACACGCGCTCGCCGACTCCCCGGTCGGCCAACTGGCCTGGGACCTGCAACTGTTCGGCGACGAGGTGAGCGACGACTACATCCTCACCAACGCCACCATCTACTAGCTGACCGACACCGCCGGCAGCTCAGCCCTGGTCGGCTACCACGGCAACAGGCCGCCTGCCCGCCCCTCATGGATCCCGCTGGGCCTCGCCTGCTTCGCCGACGACTTCTTCCCCTCCATCCGCCCACTCGCCGAACGCGACCACAGCGCCATCGTGCACTGGAACACATACGACAAGGGCGGGCACCATGCCGCGCAGGAAAACCCTCAGCTCCTCGCCGATGACCTCCGCACCTTCTTCACCCCCCGCCGATGACCTCGCCCGCAAACGCATCGACCGCGATACCGATGATCTCCACCCGATTCGGGAACACCACACACGCCCACCACGTCCGTCGCCTTCCACCGGAACATCAACGACCGGCCCTACCGGTCACACTGCTGCTGCTGACGGCGTGCGCGACGGCGTGCTACATACCGCCCCGCCTCGCGACGAAGACAGGTTAGCGAACCTGGAAAGCACCGTCATGTGACGGATGCCGACCGCCCTGCCCCCAAAAAGGGGTGCCGGTAAGAAACGTGTCATGAGCCCCAAACGAGCGGCTCACCACCCCGAGGTCCTCGACCGACGCGACTTGATCTTGTGCGAAATCGAACATTTCTGAGACGCCCTGGGCCCATAGCCCTGCTCTCGGCGTTCGACTAGAGAATCGCGTCTCACAACCCGCGTACGAAAACTATGTTTCACTATCCACGGCAGAGACCGTTTATGAGACAATATCAAGGTGAGCAGGATCGGCTACAGTCGGGTGTCCACCCGAGACCAGAACCCCGATAGTCAACGCGACCCCCTAACCGAGGCGGAATGCGATCGGATCTTCGTCGATAAGGCATCGGGAAAGATCGATCGACGCCCCGAGCTTGACAAGGCGCTCGACTACCTCCGGCCTGGCGACACCTTCGTCATCACCCGCCTGTCACGCGCCGCCCGTTCACTGCGCCACCTGCTGGACTTGGCCGCGCAGCTTCGCGAGCGCGAGGTCGACCTCCTCGTGCTCAAGCAGGGCATCGACACCTCCACACCCGGCGGGCGCCTGCAGTTCCACATGTTCGGTGCCTTCGACGAGTTCCTCCGCGAGCTCATCGTCGAGGGCACCCTCGAAGGACTGGCCTCGGCCCGCGCGCGCGGCCGCGTCGGCGGGCGCCCGGCGGCCCTGGACGCCCACGGGCTCGAGATGGCCCGCGCGCTGTACGAGATGAAGGGCGAGGACGGCAAGCGCCGCTACACCGTCCAGCAAATCGCCGACCGGCTCGGCGTCAGCCGCGCCACGATCTACCGCCACCTCGATCCCGGCAAGCCAGTCTCGGCGTAGGAGGACCACGGTGCTGCACCCGATCACCTACTACGGCGGCAAAGCCAAGCTGGCTCGCGAGGCTTGAAGAGCCGGAGTACCTGCCCTGCGCGGGGCTGTTTTCCCTGTATCGGTTCGCCGACTGCGAGCGTGGCGATGTCCTCGCGGAGCACTCGATCGCCTTTGACTCGCGGTCGAGCCGTTCACTGTCGCCTTTGAGATGACGGCCGCGTACGCCACCCAGCCCGGTAGGCAGACGCTGGACCACGGCTGGGCATCAAGGTCGCCCGGATGCAACGCCTCGTATGCGTTCCGGCTCAGCCCATCACCGTGCCCGTGTTCGCGGTGTTTCGGTTGCGCTTACGAGAGAACGCACCCAGGTCGATTTCCAGGCCGGTGCGCGGGGCCCGGAACCGGACGGGCGACGCGTCATGGTCGACGCCGTTCTCCACCTGGTTGATCAGTTCCGTCATCAGCTGACCCACGACTGGCGCGTTCTTGAATGGTTGCCGCTCGTTCCGATCGCGAGGTAGAAGCCCTCGAGTTCGGTGCGGTCGTAGATCGGAGTCCAATCGTCGGCGACGTCGTAAACGCCCACCACGCCGCGGGCCCGGTTGGGCATCGCCAGGTCGGGCAACCGCCGCGCGGCCCGCGTCACCTGAGCCTCGAAGACCGTGGCCGTGGGGTGGATGTCGACGGCGTCCGGGTCGTCGGTCCACTGCATCGGATCACACTCCGGTTCCGTTCCGCCGACGAGCAGGCCCCCTCCTCCTTCACCGCGGAAATAGGTGCCCAGATCCATGTCCGCCACCACGGGCCCGCCATAGCCCTCCGGGACCGGCACGTGCGCTACTTCCTGCCTCATCGGGCGCACACCGACCGTGAAGTCGGAACCCACGCCGGCCAACCGATTCAACGCGCCCGACCACGGACCGGCCGCGTTGACCACGACGGCACAGGGAATCCGGGTGCCGTCCGACAGTCGCACCGCCGTCACGCGCCCGCTGGCCTTCTCCAGCGCTGTCACCGTGCTGCGGAAGCGGAACTCCGCCCCGCACGCCGAGGCCGCGGCGGCGAGGTTTACGGCGGCGAGGCTTGGGTCCGAGACGTAACCGGCGTCCGGGGTGTACACGCCACCGAGCGATTGTTTCGCGTCCTCCCAGAATTCCTCGTCGTCGAGCCGCCTCGGCGGCCAATAGCGGCCGACGTCGATACCTGGGACGCGCTCGGCCAAGGTCGCGCTGTCCCATTCCTCGTAGGGAACACCGATCTCATCGAACAACGGAAGCCACGACGTACGCGGAGCCGCCTCGACGTCCAGCATGACCAGCCCACTCTTGCGGAACATCGCGAGGTCGCCGACATCGTGCCCGAGGTGGCCGGCCCAGTCCAGCCAGCCGAAATGCGCCTCCCACGCCGTTGCCACCCCGGCGTTGGTGGAGAAGTTGAACCGAACGACCGCACTCGATGCCGAGGTCGACCCCTGTCCAGCCCCTGGGGCCCGATCGAGCGCGATAACCCGGTGCCCCGCCCGTGCAAGCTCAAGGGCGATCGACGAACCGATCACCCCTGCGCCGATCACGACCACATCGGTACTCAGGCGCTTACCGGGCACGGCAGGTCCTGAGGTAACTGAGGAAGGAGGCCTGCAGGCCGGTCACATGCGTTTCGCGCAGGACCGCGCTGGTGACGGCTCCGCCGCGGGCGGTCAGGCGGTGCAGGACGGTGGCCGCGTTCTTCGTGAGGTTCTGGTAAATGGCCAGGTCTCCGAGAAGCTCTCGGTCGTTGACGGTCACGTGAAGCTTGGCGGCAGGCAGGCTGTCGCCAAGCTCTTCGAGCCGCGCGAAGACCTGACTGTCTTCACTGGCAACGCCGGGACTGCCCGCTCCGATGGTCTCGAAGAGCGTGCAGCCGGTGAGCCAGGTGTAGAGACTGAAAAGTCCGCCGTAGGAGTAGCCGAAAAGGCCGTGACCGCTCGTGGCTGTGCCGTAGTCGCGTTCGATTCGCGGGTGCAGTTCCGAGGTAAGGAAGCTCAGGAAGGCATCGGCGTGAGTGTCGCGTAGTTCGGCGAGGTACGCGTCGGCTTCTTCGCGTGTCCTCGCGCCCGCTTGGACTCCCACCTCCACGGCATCGATGAGCTCCTTGGCGATGGGCTCGCCAGATGGCACGAGGTCTCTGTTGCGCAGCCGATCCCAGTGCTGTGCTTCCTCGCCTGCGTAGCCGACGCTGACTTGGATGTAGGGCTGGATCTTTTGCATGGGGTCCATCTGGGTGACGATGAGCGGAGCCGTCATGCCCACGGCCCAGTTGCCGTCGAGCACATAGACGACAGGCGCTTGCGTCGCGGCGGGATCGTAGCCCGGTGGCGTGGTGACCCAGACGCCGTAGTCATGCCCGCCGCCGGAACGCATTTCGAAGTAGTCGGTGTCGGCGAGGCAGCCCTGCCACATGGTGCTCATCGGAGGTCCTTCACAACTCGGCCGGCCTGGAGAACGAGGACGGCGTTGGCGGGGTCAGCGAACAATTCGGGGTCTTCGACGGGGTTGCCGTTCCAGAGCACGAGGTCTGCCTGCATGCCGGGAGCGATGACCCCCACCTCGTCGGACAGGCCAAGGATCTCGGCGTTGGTCTTGGTGGCTGCCACGAGAGCCTCCATCGGCGTCTCGAGCGCTGCACGCAACCTGAGCTCCTCGCCTCGACGGTCCTGAGCCGGACCGATGAGATCGGAGCCCAGCCCGATCCGTACTCCGGCCTCCTTGGCGACAGCGAGCGCCTCCGCCATCCGCTCACGAACACCGATCACGCGATCGCGGGTCGACTCGCCGAGGCCGGCTCCAGCGGTGTCATGCAGCAGTTGCTCGACGACAGCGAACGTAGGCACAAGGGCAACCCCGCGAGTGGCCATCAGGGTGGCCGTGGACTCGTCGAGGTCGGTGCCATGCTCGACACAGCGCACCCCGGCCTCGACGGCGTTCCGAATGCCGTCGTTGTTGTGGGCGTGAACCGTCACATAGGCGCCCCGTGCCGCGGCTTCCTGGACAGCGACGGCGATCTCCTCGACGGTGAACTGGGTGTCGGTCAGCCGGTCGTGCGCCCCAACCACGCCGCCGGTCACACAGATCTTCAGGAAGGAGGCTCCGCGACGGAAGGCCTCGCGCACGTTGCTCCGCAGCTCGTCTGCGTTGCCCGACATCATGGACAGAGCGCACAGACCAGGAATGTGATGGCTGCTCCACAGCTCGGTGGGTTCCCAGTCGGCTCCGTAGTAGCCGTGCCCACCGATCTGGCACTGAACCGGTCCGCACGACAGGACACGCGGCCCCCTGACCTTGCCCTTCGCGATCGTGGTGACGAGGCCGCCGTCGACCCCGCCGGTGTCCCGAACGGTCGTGAAGCCGGCATCGAGCGTCGCGCCGGCCGTGGCGAAGATGTCCGCCGCGAGCTCAGCGGCACTGATCTGAAACGAGAACTGCGGCTGGATCAGGCTCGACAAGCCCAGGTGAACGTGAGCGTCGATCAAGCCGGGCGTCATCGTCAGCCCCTCGGCATCGAGGTGCTCGCCGTGTGCGGCGGAGGCACCAAGCTCGGTGATACGCCCGTCTTCGATGGTGACGTTGACGTCGCTGGGGTCGCGACCCGACCCGTCGACGACCGCCGCGCCGACTACCTGAACACGTCCCACGAGTCGTTCCCTCCGCCGTTGCGAGCAGGCTGCGACCATGTGTGACGTAACCCGGCACCGGCAGCGCTTCTTTTCCAATGGATAAACTATGGGAGTGATCCTGTCAAGCACGGAACGCAAGAGCGACGCACGGGAGCGTCTCCTGGCTCGGCTTCTCGACGCCTTCGGCGAGGGCCTGCCCACACCGGAGGTGTCGCTCCGTGAGATCGCCGCTAGGACCGAGACCAGCCACGCCCTCTTGCGATACCACTTCGGGTCACTCCCGGGCGTCTTGGCGGCCATGCTCAAGGCACAGCGATCCCGCGACAACGAGGCACTGCTCGAGGCCGCCCAGCAGGGCACCTTCGACGACCTCGTCATGGCGATCTGGCGGGCCTACACCCGCCCGGAGCAGCTGTCGCGTGTCCGCGGCTTCTTTCACGTCGTAGGACTGGCCGCGTACAGCCCAGAGGACTTTCGTGAGTTCATCGACTCGCTCGACGACCTGACCAAGGTGCTGGCCTCGCTCGCGGAACGCGAAGGGGTCGACACCGAGGAAGCGCTGACTTTGGCCACCGTCACCATTGCCGCGCTCCGTGGCCTGCTCTTACAGGAGGTTCTGACTCCAACAGCTCACTCGGAGGACGCGGTCGCCCTGATCCTGCGCATGAGCAAGGACCAATCCGTTCCACGGACACGCCCGGGGCATTGAGTAGGGCGTCAGGTTCAGCCGCCGTCCGGCCCATCCAGCGGACCGCTTGCCGCGGTGAGGGGCAGGAGCATGTGCAACTCCAGCGCCCGCTGCGGCCCCTCGCCGAGCAGGCGGTCGGCTGCGGCCAGTCGCTGGTAGAGCGTGTTGACGTGGATCGCCAGTGCGGTGGCTGCCGGGCGGGTGCGGAAAGACCCGACTGGCGATCCGCTGTATGACGAGGAGCTGTATCGCGGCTGGCACCGCTACACCTTGGAGGCCAGCACCAGCCAGGGCGGACAGTGGGAGAGCCGTACCGAAGTGCTGTGGTCCAACCGCCCCCTGAACGCCCACGAGGCCCTGTTCGACCCGCGTAACGAAACTCCCGCACCCAATCCCACGCCAGCGGAAGCATGTAACGAAACGCTGTGCGAGGCTCCCGAATGCGGGCTGACCGTCCGCCAACCTGCCACGGGACGGCGCCGCCGCTACTGCTCAACGGCCTGCCGAGTTCGGGCGCATCGGATGACGACGCGATCGTGACCTACGCCGGGCTGCCCGGCTGCGCGGCATCCCCGCTCAACGCCAGTCGCTTGGCGACGTCCAGCCGTACCTCGCCGTAGGGCTGGACATGCTGCCAGAACAACGGCGTCAGCCCGCGGCGGTCGGCGGGTTTGAGCAGCTTGGCCCACTCCGGATCGGCCAGGACGTCCTGAAGCATCAGCGTGTTGATGTAGACAAGCGCCGCCTGCAAGATCCGCAGGCACAAGACGCTCATCTCCAGTTCCTCACGTCGGTTGGTGGAGATGTCGCCGCCCTTGCCGTAGAAGATCACCGAGTTGGCGCCGTTGGAGGATTCCACCACGTTGAGCCCTTCCTGGATCTCCCGCTGCAGTTCCCGGAGACGGAGGTAGCGGGCGACGAAGATCGTCTTCTGCGCGCGGCCGACCTCCAGCATGGCCTGGTAGGTCGGGTGGGAGGCGGATTCGGTGAAGCGGCGCAGGATGGCCTCGGTGGAGGCGGTGCCCTGTTTGATCGCGGTCGCGTATTTGATCATCTGGTCGTAGTTCTGCTCGATCAGCTCCCATTTGATCGGTCGGGTCATCGCGGGCGTCAGCCGCGGGTACAGGTCGCTCTCGCCGCTCTCCACCCGGTACAGCTTGACCTTGTTGATCTGCTTGATGCGCGGCAGCAGGTCAAAGCCCAAGAGCCTGCTCACGCCGAACCCGATTTCGGTCTGGCCGTGGGAGTCGACGTAGTTGCCCTCGACCTTCATGGTGGTGCCGTGCCGGACCGCGCCCTCGATCATGGCGTGCACCTCCGAGGCCGAGGCGCGCAGGGTCTGGGAGTGCACGACCATGGACCCGCGCTCGATGTGCCAGTAGATGAGGATGCCGCGGCCGCCGTACCGGGAGTGCCACTCGGTGAAAATGTTCTGATCGTAGGCGCGCACGTGCGTGGAGTCGGAGACGACGGTGGTCGTCCCCTCGCCCCACAGCGCCACGTCCCGGGCGGTGAAGGTGGCGTTCGCGATGGCGATCGCGATGTCGGTGGCGATCTGCGGGGTCAGATAGCGGCGCCGTACGTAGCGGATGTCGTCCTCGTTGTGGGCGTGGCCACCGGAGGCCACGGCCCGGATGCCGGTGTTGGTGCCGTACCCGAAGATGGCGAGCATCAGCCTCTCGGCCAGGACCTCGGGCTTGAGGCTGGAGCCGCCCACCACCGAGGTGACCGCCTTCAGGCAGCCGGTACGCAGCACCGCCTCCTTGAGCATGTCGATCAGCGGGACCGATCCCCAGCGCCGGCTCACCTCGTTCTTGATCCGGCGCAGGTTCCGCGGCTCATCCGCCGGGCCGAGCTTCGTCAGCTTGATCGCGCCGGACTTACGTTCGGAGATCGCCAACCAGTCCAGCTTCGGCAGCGCGGTGTCGAGTGCCTCCAGCTCGGCGCGCATCTCGGCCTTCAACTCGGCGATGAAGTCCTTCGGGTCCAGCGGCTTGCGCAGCTCGGCGTAGTTCTCCATGCGGCGGGCGGCGAAATCCTTGGGCAGGTCCTCCTCCGGGTCGCGGAAGGAATGAGCGCCGACCACCCAGATCTCCTTGCACCGCAGGGCCTCGCGCAGCGCCTGGAAGGTGACAATCTCATACACCATCCGCACCACGCGCCGGCGCCCGCGCTTGTCGTTCTTGAACACCAGGTCCTCCCACTCGCCCGCGGTGCCGCGGTGCTCGGGCACCACCTCGCCGCGCGGGTAGTAGGTGGTGTTGCCCGCCTTGGCGTAGCGGCGGATCAACTTCAGCGCCTCGATCACCGGCTGGAAGGCGGTGTTGTTGCTCTTGAACTCCAGGGTGTCCAGCAGCGCGATCAGGCCGCGCCGGTAGTGGTTGGTGTAGGAGGCGCGCAGCGTGGTCTGCACCGTGGTGCGGTAGGCCGGGCCCTTGGTCTTGAACTCGTGCACCAGATCCTTGAGCGTCTGCTCACCGCCGCTGACAGCCGGGAAGATGACCTGGCGGACCGAATCGTCGGGCTGGCCGAGCGCGGCGTCGGCGACCCTGAACAGGATGTTCTCCTTGCCGGTCACCCGCTTGAACGCGTTGATCAGCTCCTTGGTCACCTTGCTGTCGGCCCGAGCCTTGATCCGGTGCACGGTGGCGATCAGCAGTTCCACCAGCGCGTCGGTGATCTCCCGCTCCCGCTCCTGGACCAGCGCCGCCAGCAGCAGCACCGTCAACTCGCGCGGATGCGTGCGCATGTGGGAGGGCGCTTCCACCGCCGTCCGGGCCCGCCAAGCGGCCAGTACCTTGGGCGCCACGTCGGCGAACAACCCGGGCGGCAATTCGATCGAGCGCGCCGCTGCCAGCTTGCGGATCTCGGTCATCATCGACTCCAGGCTCACGTTGCCCGGCGCGGACTTGATCAACGCCAGCAGGTCGGAGTCGATGTCATCGTCCTCGGCAGGCGTCTCACCCGTAGGTTCCTGACGGCCACCGGCCCCCTCGCTCACCGTGCGGCTGGCATCGTCGATGCCGACCAGCGCGTAGATCCGCTGCGTGGTCTCGGGACTCAACCGGGAGGCGATCCGCACCGACCAGGCGACCTCCGCGTTGTGCAGGGCCGAGGCCACGATCCGGGAGATCCGTCCAGGCGCCGGCGGTTCGATCCGCTCCTCGCGCAGATGCTTGAGCAGTTCCTCCCGGACCCGTTCAGGCCGCCGCTTGGCGTGCGCGACCTCCTCGGCCAGCCACACCGCCAGCTTCGTCGCGTCCTCGGTCGTGCAGGTGCGAAAGCCGAGGTGCGTGCGGATCTGATGGCGGTGGTACTCGATCGTGGAGCCGGACCACTCATAAAAGCCGAGCTCCGAGGCAGGAACCCGGACCTGCTTGGCCACGTGCTCAACCACGTCTTCCCGCAGCTCTGAACGGCCGCGCGGGAACCTGCCGTGCTGCGTGTAGAACTTCAGCAAGATCGTGAAGCCGAGTCGAGTTGCGTCGCGCTTTCCGGCGATCAGGTCGCGCTCTTCGTCCAGGATCGTCCAGTGCTCGACCAACTCGTCGATGTGCATCGGGGGGTGTTTCATGACCAACCAGCATTGACCAGGCAAGTCATAGCAAGATCAACGCCGTTTGGGGCTCATGACACGTTTCTTACCGGCACCCCTCGTACGCATGAACTGGCGTGTGTGGAAACGTTCGTGCCGGGAGTGCTGATGCTGATCGTCGTGGACGCGACGTCGGGTACCCAGACCCCCGCGCAAGGCCGGTCGTACCTCATCTCGCAGCCGGCTCCGGGCCGGTTGAAGCTGGACCTGAACCGGTTGATGCTGCTTCCCCACGCTTTTTCCTCAGCCGTACCGTGCCCGACCGCACCGTCGGGCAACCGTGTGCCGTATGCGATCCATGCCGGCGAGAAGCGCGTCGTCTTCACGCGATAAGGTCGTCCTCACCTCCCGGACACACATTGGGCGCCTTGTCGCAGGACAGCCGATGTCCCGCAACGGCGTCACCTTCGTGCCCCTGACGAACCAGGCCGGTGGCTCGCAGGCCTTCAAGCAGATGGTCCCAGGTCATCAAGCCCAGCCGCGCCGACGTACGCCGACGATCACCTTTGTGCGCGGTACTTCCCGATCACCGTCCACGTCAATGCCTTCGCCCCGTCCGCGACGAAATCCGTGCTCGCGTGAGGAGCTCATCACCGAACCGGATCTTGGTACGACACGGGCGGCAGAGCGGGGCCGCTTGGGCTCAGCGGTTGTCTGTTCGGTGTTCTGCTAGATTGCTGCGGTCAGTTACCGGCGTCGGTGGTAGGTGGAGCACGCTGGCCAATTCGGCATACCCGTATCCGGGATGCCTCGGCCGGAAGGTGTTCTTCCTTGTTCTCCACTGTTGATGTCGCAGTCGTCGGCGCAGGTCTGTCTGGTCTGGTCAGTGCGTATCGGCTTCATCGGGCCGGTGCCGAAGTCGTGGTGCTCGAAGCCAAGGACCGCGTCGGTGGACGGCTGCTGACCTCGTCCACCCGTGCCGGTGTCGCCGTGGACTGCGGTGGCTCCTGGGTGGGATCGCGGCACAAGGCTGTTCTCGCCCTGCTCGGCGAATTCGAGATCGACCTCGTGCCGCAGTTCACCGACGGCCTCAATCTGCTCCGCGTGCGGGGCCGCATCCACCGGTACAGGGGTGACGTCCCCCGGCTGCGCCTGCACGAGATGCTCGATCTCGCACGCGCGCAGTGGCTGCTCGACCGGATGGCGACGCGTCTTGGAAGCCCGCCCTGGTCCGGTGGGTTCGCGGCGAAGCTGGACGAGCGCTCGTTGGGGGCGTGGATGCGGCGGCATGTCCGTACCACCGCCGCCCTGTTGGTGCTGAAGATGGTGACCGCCGCGAGTTTCGGGTGCCGTCCCGAAGAACTCTCGCTGCTCGCGTTCGCCGCGCACGTCCACGGGTGCGGTGGCCTTGCCGACCTTGTCGGCGTTCACGACGGTGCCCTGGCCAACAGGATCGCCGGAGGAGCCGGCACACTGCCCACCCATCTGGCACGCCGCCTCGGCGATCGAGTACGGCTCGATCACCCCATCGTCGAGATCCACCGCTCACCGGACCGTGTCACCCTGATCAGCCGCACTCATCAGCCCGTACACGCACGCCGGGTCATCGTCGCGGTGGATCCGGCCACTGCGGACTCCATCGCACACCACCCGCCACTCCCCGTCGAGCGCGCCGAACTGCAGCGACGCTGGCAGATGGGCACCGGCATCAAAGCGCACGTGATCTACCAGCGGCCGTGGTGGCGTGACCACGGTCTGACCGGAGCGACCGTCACCGACACCGGATTCGTCCGGCTGACCTTCGACGTCAGCCCCGCCGGAGCCGGGGCGGGCGTGTTGACAACCTTCCTCGGGCCGGCCATTGCCGACGACCCGGAACTCCTGCAGCCGGACTCGGCGCCCCGGCGACGCCGGCGCGTCCTCGACGACCTGGCGGAACTTCTCGGGCCGGACGCCCAGCACGCCGAAGACTACATCGAGCAGGACTGGACCGACGAGCCATGGCAGAGCGGCTGCGTACCGCGAGTGCCGACAGGTGTACTGCACACCGGTTATCCATGGCTCACCCGGCCGGTCGGTCCCGTTCACTGGGCCGGTGCGGAGAGCTCCCACATTGGCGAAGCCCATATGGACGGAGCGGTCCGCGCCGGCCAGCGCGCCGCCGATGAAGTACTCGCGACACTCGCCACCGTGGCACGCGCGTAGAAGAGCCCCGCCGAGGGAGGACATCCCCTTCGGCGTCGGCCGCGGGACGGCCGGCGCTGCCCGGTAGAGCTCTGGGTGTGGGGCGGGGCATGTCCACGCTGCACGCTTCAGCGACGTTACTGCTCCCTGCGTGCGCGTCGTCGAATAAGAGGGTGTCCGGCTCTGAGAGTCTGGAGGCTGCGTTGAATGCCATGCAGTAGGGCGTCCAGCGATCACCTTGACAGCGTCGTAGCGCGTGGCCTCGGCCGATGGCCACTGGCTGGCCGGGGCCACAAGGCGGCTTCCAGGGATCGTCGCAACACGGAATGTGTTGTGAAGATCTTAGACCGTGTCCTACCTGGTGAGTTTGAGATGTCGCTTATGGCAGGTCATGGTTGCGGCGAGGGTGAGAAAGGCCAGGTAGCTATAGGAGTGACGCTCGTAGCGGGGTGACAGGCGCCGGTAGCCGAACAGCCAGGAGATGGTCCGCTCGATCACCCAGCGGTGGCGGCCCAGTCGCTGGCTGGACTCGACGCCTATGCAGGCGATGCGTACCCCGATGCGCTTGTCGCGCAGCCATCGCCGCAGCTCAGGATGGTCGTAAGCCTTGTCGGCGTGGAGCTTGCCGATCTTGTGATACCCGCCCGCGACGGGGTTGTGTCTCAATTGGAGGGCGAGCACCATCGGCTTCAAGCGGCGGCTGTCGTGGACGTTGGCTGCGGACAGGCCGACGACCAGGGGCAATCCGGCCGCATCCGACAGGACGTGCAGCTTGGAACCGGGTTTGCTCCGGTCTACGGGTGAAGGACCTGTGTGTTCGCCCCCTTTTTGGCGCGCACGTGCGCCGAGTCGAGCACCACACGTGACACATCCACCAGACCATCGTCGGTGAGCCGGTCCAGGACGGCCTGGTGCAGCCGCTCCCAGACCCCGGGCCGCGACCAGATCACAAACCGGCGATGCACGGTCGACTTCGAGGCCCCGAAACACGGCGGCAGTGCCCGCCAGGCACATCCGCTGACCAGCACGTAGACGATCGCGGCGAACACCGCCTCATTAGCGACACCGAGGACCCCGCCGCCTTGCGGACGCACCCGGGGCGCCGGCAGCAACGACCGCGCGACATCCCACAACCCCGCCGGGACGATCAAATCCCACTGCCCGCTGCCCATGGTGGATTCAACGACTCACCTACCATGTAGGACACGCTGTTAGGGCTCGCTGGTGGAGGTTCCGATAGGAGAACGCTGAGAGCATGGCGCCTCCCGGACGATGACATGTGCGCAACGCGCGACGCCGCCTCACGTCGCAAGATCTGAGGTGAACCATACTTTTCCGAACTCCTCGCAGGCTGACCAGGCTCTCCACCCGTCACCCCGACGCCCTGGTCACAGGGAGAACTCCCCGCGTGTCGCAAAGCGATACACGGGGAGCCGAGTAAGCGAAAACGATGCGATCAGCTGTAGAAGGTGCGAGAGCCGCGGCTCACCGTGGTGCCTCGCTCACCCCAGTAGGTCTTGACCGTGGCACGGTAGTTGGTGTCCTCGTAAGCGGTGGCCAAGCTCCGGCACGTGGCGCTCGGGTGGCCGTAGTAGTTGTTGTTGTCTCTCCAGGTGTATGAGGGGCCTCCCCCGTTGACCGGAGTCAGTGTCACCTCTACCCAGCGCGCCCCCTCGCTGTTGAACGCCTGGGCGCAGATGCTGTCGGTACCGTCGTTGTAGCTGACGACGCCGTCGCCGACGTTCCAGGAGGGGCCCTCACCCCGATGTGTGGACACCTTGAGTGCCGGATGATGAAAATCCGGAGACAAGGAGTTCCACGTGGCGATGAAGTCGTATCCGCCGG
>NZ_JBITFY010000039.1:0-35159 GCF_044456585.1 Streptosporangium sp. NPDC050855 | reverse complement strand
AGGCCGTCGCGCTCCAGGAGCGTCCGCCAGACGGACGGCGGGGCGTGCACGACGGTGGCGTCCCCGGCGAGGGCCGCCGGGGGCCCGGCGGGGGGGGGGGGGGGGGGGGGGGGGCCCGGGGGGGGGGGGGCGGGGGGCCGGGGGCCGGGCGCGCGGGGGCCCGGGGGGGGGCGGCGGGGCCCCCCCCGCCCCCCCCCCCCCCCCCCCCCCCCCCCCCCCCCCCCCCCCCCCCGTCGGTCACATGGAGGGTTCGGCCCCCGGTGCCGGGCCGGCCGCCTTGGGCTCGCGACGCAGCAGGGCCCGCAGCCTCTTCTCGATCGGGTACTCGTACAGCCGGTACAGGCCCCAGGAGAGCAGCACGCTGACCACCAGGCCGGCCAGCGCGTACGGCAGGTGCGCCCAGGTCGGCTGCGGGAAGTCGTAGAGCGACTGCCGCCCGAACGCGTGCTTGGCCATGGGGAAGAGCACCAGGAAGTGGATGAGGTAGAAGGCGTAGGACCACTGGCCGAGCGCCACCAGCGGGCGGGAGCTCAGCACGCTGCGCCGGCCGGCCAGGTCGTTGGTCGCCGCCGCCGCGATGAGCAGCGCGAACACCACGATGCTGCCCCGGTTGGCGGCCTCGGCCAGCGCGGTCGGCCAGACGCCCGACAGCGACCAGGCCCACAGGGCCGCGAAGTAGCCGAGCGTGACGGCGGTCGCCGTGCGCAGTCCCACCGGGCAGCGCCAGCCCCGGCGCACCGCGGCGGCGATCACGATGCCCAGCACGAACTCGCTGACCCGCGAGATCGGCGAGTGGGTGGCGAAGTAGTAGAGGTCGGAGGTGAACCAGTTCTCCCCCGTGAGCTGCGGGTTGGCCAGCCAGAGCCACACGCGCACGCCGATGCTGATCGCGACGAGCGCGGCGGCGATCATCACCATCTGGCGCAGCGTGCGCCGCACGATCGGGCGTACCACGAAGGGGAAGACCGCGTAGAAGAACGCCTCGCACGACAACGACCAGGAGACGGTGTGCGGCACGGCGTCGCTCTGGAACGACGACGGGAACCAGGCCTGCACCATGAGCAGCGTCGCGACCGTCCACCACACCAGTGCGGTGCCGCCCTCGGTGGCCCACATCTGGCCGCCGACGAGCAGCGCGACCGCGGCGGCGGTGGTGATGAGCAGCGACGGCCAGATCCTGGCGAAGCGGCGCCAGTAGAACTTCGGCGCGGTGTCGTTGTCGAAGAACGTCCAGGTCAGGACGTATCCGGACAGGACAAAGAAGAACGTCACCCCGGCCGTGCCGAGGATGAACAGGTCGTTGACGTAGGGCAGGGGCAGCAGGATCGCGACGTGGCTGAAGAACACGCCGAACGCGGCGAACCATCGCAGCCCGGTCAGCGATTCCAGCCGCGTCCTCGGCGGCCCTTCGATCGTGGCCGCAGAGGACCTGGTCAGCGCCGATGTCATGACGCCGTCTCCTTTCCCGCGAGGCCGGCCTGGGCGCGGCGCTCGTCGATCAGTGCCGCCTGTTCACGGACGGTCGCGTGACGCAGCAGGTCGGGCAGCTCCACCTCGACGCCGAACGCCACCTCGTAGCGCAGGCTCAGCCGGGCCAGGGTGAGCGAGTGGCCGCCGAGGTCGAGGAATCCGTCGGAGGCGCCGATCTCCTCCACACCGAGCAGCTCGCGCCAGATGCCGGCGACCTCCTCCTCGGTGCCGCCCGCGATCGGCACGTGACCGCCCTCGTCGCCGGGCGCCTCGGGGCTGGGCAGCTCCTCGTGGGCGACGTCGCCCGCGGCGGTCCTGGGCAGGGCGTCCAGGACGGTGACGGAGGCGGGCACCTGGTACTCGGGCAGGTGGGCGGTGAGCGTCCTCGGGTCGATGTCCTGCCCGGCGACGTAGGCGGCGAGCCGCTCGTGGCGCACGTCCACGGCGGCCTCGACGACGCCGGGCCGGTCGGCCAGCGAGCGGGCCACCTCGTCGGTGTCCACCCGGAACCCGCCGACGGTGAAGATCCGGTCGAAGCGGCCGAGCAGCTCCACCGAGCCGTCGGCCAGGGTCCGGCCGCGGTCGCCGGTGGCGGTGCCGCCGATGTGGATCTCGCCGGGGACGCCGACCGCGGCGGGCCGTCCCGCGCGGTCGGTGACCTCGATCGCGACACCGGTCAGCGGTTCCCCGAGGGGCACGCCCCTGCGGGGCTCGGCGAGCGGGTCGACGCGGTGGGCCGCGGCCCAGCGCTCGCCGTACAGGGTCCAGGTGGGGACCCTGGCGGCCAGGTCCCTGGCGAGGCCCGGGGGGGTGGCGGCGTCGCACAGCGCGGTGAACGGGCGGTCCCGGGGCAGGCCGTCGCGCTCCAGGAGCGTCCGCCAGACGGACGGCGGGGCGTGCACGACGGTGGCGTCCCCGGCGAGGGCCGCCGGCCGCCCGGCGTCGCGGGCGGCGTCGGGCGGCGCGACCAGCAGGTGCGCGCCGTGCCGCAGGGCCAGCAGCGCGGCCTGGCCGAAGGCGTCCGAGGAGGGCGGGGCGAAGGTGAGCACGGTGTCGGCGGCGCCCAGGCCGATCCGCGAGGCCAGGTCCGCGATCCGCGCGGCGCCCCCGGGGACGGCCGCGGAGGGGCCGGCCTTGAGGCGGGCGTACCACCAGACCACGGGGTCGGGGCTGTCGGCCGACGGCGGTTCGGCGCCCATGCGCACGGCGGGCGCCAGGGCCTCGGCGCGCGCGTCGAGCTCGGCGTACGTCAGGGTGCCCTGCGGTGAGGTGACGGCGGGCGCGTCCGGCGCGAGCCGTACCCGCTCGGCCAGGACGGCGGCGTCCCCCTCGGCGCCGCCGTCCTGCGGGACGGGCAGGCGCGGCGCGGCGGGCAGGGGGAGGTCGATGACGGGCCGGTCGGGGTGGGTGCAGGCCTCGGTGACCAGGAGGGTGAACTGCTCGGCGATCACCTCGATCGAGGCGGGGTCGAACAGGTCGTCGTTGTAGCCCCACAGGCCCGCCATGCCGTCACCGTCGACGCTGAAGTCGACCATGAGGTCGAAGTGCGACACCTCGACGTCGGGCACGAACTCCGAGGCGCGCACGCCCGGCAGGTTCAGGAAGACGCCGTCGTTGTCGCGCACCCCGAGCCCGGCCTGGAACAGCGGCGTGTGGCTCTGCGGCCGCTGCGGGTGCAGCTCGCGGACGAGCTCCTCGAACGGCATCTCCTCGTGGTCGTGCCCCTCGACGGAGGCGTGGCGCACGCGGCGCAGCAGCTCGCGGAAGGTGGGCTCGCCGCGCAGGTCGAGGCGGAGGCAGATGATGTTGATGAAGCAGCCGACGAGCTCCTCCAGCTCGGGCCGGATGCGGCCCGCGGCGGGGACGGCGGTGACGATGTCGGCCTGGTCGGCGTAGCGCGACAGCAGCACGCCGTAGGCGGCCAGCAGCACGGTGAACGGGGTGGTGCCCTCGTCGCGCGCCACGGCGCGCACGGCCGCGACGACGTCGCCGGGCAGCCGGGAGCGGTGGAAGCGGCCCGCGCGGCTCCGGTGGGGCGGGCGGGGCCGGTCGGAGGGCAGGTCGAGCAGGCGGGGCACGCCGTCGAGGGTGCGGCGCCAGTAGTCGACCAGGCGGGAGCGCACCTGCTCGGTGCGGAGCCGCTCACGCTGCCAGACGGAGAAGTCGGTGTACTGCAGGGCCGGCTCGGGCGGGCTCGCCGACCCCGTGTAGAGGGCCTCGACCTCGCGTCCGACGATGCCGAAGGACGGGTCGTCGAAGACGATGTGGTGGAAGGTCAGCACGAGGACGTGGTCGTCGGCTCCCAGGCGGAGCAGCAGGGCCCGGTAGAGGGGCCCGTGGCGCAGGTCGAACGGCGCCAGGATGTCGTCGGCGGCCATCCGCGCGGCCTCGGCCTCGGGGTCGGGCTCGCCCGCCAGGTCGACGGAGCGCAGCACGGTGGCGGGCGCGTCGCCGACGCGCTGCACGGGCATTCCGTCGATCTCCTCGACGGTGGAGCGGAGGACCTCGTGGCGCCTGATCACCTCGCACAGCGCCCGGTCGAGGGCTCCGGCGTCAAGGGGCCCGCGCAGGCGCAACGTGGCGGGCACGTGGTAGAACCCGAATCCCGGGTTGAACTTCTCGCCGAACCAGATGCGCTCCTGGGTGGAGGAGACCGGTACCCCCGAGCCGGGAACGTCGTGTCGCGGGATGCGGTCCCGCTCCCGCCGGCGGCGGGCGATCAGGTCGTGCACATTGTCCGCGCTCTTGGAAATCGTCATCGTCTTTTCCTCACGTCTGTGGGGTGCAGCGTGAATGCATAATTTTGCGTCAGGATATGTCCGAATAAGCGAAGGCATTTGCCCTCTATTGCGCGAAGGCGGCGAAACAGATATGGAGCTGCGAGGTGTGACGGCGCTGGTCTCCGGGGCCGGCGGAGGGCTGGGCGCGGCGACCGCGCGCGAGCTGGCGGAGGCCGGGGCGCACGTGGTCGTGGCCGACCTCGACGCCCGTACGGGCGAGAAGGTGGCCGCCGAGACGGGCGGCACGTTCGTGGAGACCGACGTGACCCGGGCGGAGTCCGTGGAGCACGCCGTGCGGGTCGCCGCGGAGGTCGCCGGACCGCTGCGCGTGGCGGTGAGCTGCGCGGGGATCGCGCCCGCCGCCCGCACGGTCGGCCTGGACGGCAGCCCGCACGACCTGGAGACCTTCGAGCGCGCACTGGCCGTCAACGTGGTCGGCACGTTCAACGTGATGCGCCTGGCCGCCGCCGCGATGGCCGCGACCGAGCCGCTGGAGGACGGCGAGCGGGGCGTGGTCGTCAACACCTCCTCGGCCGCCGCCGACGACGGCCAGGCCGGTCAGGTCGCCTACGCCGCCTCCAAGGGCGCGGTCGCGGCGCTGACCCTGCCGGCCGCCCGCGACCTCGCCTCGATCGGCGTGCGGGTGTGCGCGCTCTCGCCCGGCCTGTTCGACACCCCGCTGTTCGCGGCCATCCCGCCGGAGTTCCGCCGCCCGCTGGTGCGGCAGATCGTCTTTCCGCCCCGCCTCGGGGCGCCCGGCGAGTTCGCGCGAGCCGTCCGCGCCGTGTGCGAGCTGGGCTATCTCAACGCGGCGGTCGTCCGGCTGGACGGCGGCCTCCGCCTGCCGAGAACGTGAAAGAACCGCGGAACGTTTGAGGGCGGAGGATCCGAGCAGAACACCGGATCCATGAACGCCCGGGCATCTCGCCGGCGGGATGCGAGGTAGCGTTCCCGTACGTTTCCAAGGTCACCGATCGAGGGAGAGGAAGAAATGCTCACCCCACCCGACGGAATGCCGAGAATCACCCCGGTCCTGTTCTACGCCGACCTCGACAAGGCCATCGAATGGCTCATCGAGGCGTACGGATTCGAGAAGCGCAAGGTGCTGAACGACGACGACGGGAACATCGTGCACGCCGAGCTGTCGTTCGGCGAGGGCGTCGTGCAGCTCGCCGGGACCGGCGACGGCCGCAAGCACGAGCCGCAGGGCGAGGGCGAGCTGCGCCAGAGCCTGTACGTGTTCGTCGACGACGTGGACGAGCACTACGAGCGCGCCAAGGCGGCCGGAGCGGTGATCCGCGACAAGCCCGACACGCGCTTCTACGGGGACCGCAACTACACCACCGAGGACATCGAGGGTCACCACTGGGTCTTCGCGCGCCGGGTGGAGGAGATCCCGTACGAAGAGATCGACACGCCGTGAGCGCCGTCGAGCAGGTCAGGGAGCTGTACGAGCGCTACCCCTGCCCCTCGCTGACCGTCGGCGACGACCTGATCCTCGACCTGGCGCTCGGCATCGGCATGGTCGTCAAGGACAAGACCCTGGCGGGCAGGCGGGTGCTGGACGCCGGGTGCGGCACCGGCCACCAGCTGCTCGGCCTCGCCTCGCAGTACCCGCAGGCGAGCTTCACCGGGATGGACCTGTCGCGGTCGTCGCTCGGCGTGGCCGCGGAGCTGCGCGACCGCAACCGGCTGACCAACGTGGAGCTGGTGCAGGGCGCCATCGGCGGCGACGGGTTCGAGGGCCCCTACGACCTGATCGTGATGACCGGGGTGCTGCACTGCCTCGACGACCCCCGCGCCGGCCTGGCCTGGCTGGCCGAACGGCTGGCACCCGGCGGGCTGATGTACCTGTGGCTGTTCCACAGTTTCGGCGAGCACCAGCGGCTGATCGACCGCGAGCTGGTGCGGCTGCTGTCGGGCGGCGACACCGGCGAGGAGGGCCTGTCGGTGGTGCACCGGCTGGGCTTCGGCCGGTCGGCGGGCCGCTACGGCACGCACTCGTCGGCCACCGGGGACCCGCGCGACCAGGACGTGCTGGACGCCGACGCCTACCTGCACCCGGTCATGCGCACCCACCGCTTCGGTGACGCGGCCCGGCTGTTCGAGGGCCTCGACGGGATCGGCTGGGTCGCGCTGAACGGCGTCAACTGGGACGGGGGCGGCAAGATCCTGGACCTGGGCCGCCGCCACCCCTCCTCCCCGGTGTTCCTGTCGGACGCCGACCTGTTCGACGACGAGGAGCTGCTGGCGCGCTACGCCGCGCTGCCCGTCGCCGAGCGGGCCGCGGTGATGGAACTGCGGCTGGCGCCGACCGGCTTCACCGTCGTGGCCGGGACCCCGGACGCGGAAGGGCTGTGCGAGCCCAGGATCGCGGGCAACGTCCTGCTGCGGAACGGTACGGCCGCGCCCGGCGGGACCGGCGGCTGACCGGCGCGCGTCCGGGCCGGGCCCGTGCGGGCCGGCCCGGACACACCCGGCCGGACCGTGATCCCCTCCGGCCCCGATCCCCCGGTCGGGCGCACCGGGCGGCGGGAGCGGCAGGCGGGGACAGCAGGGGTCAGCAGGCGGTGTCGGTGGCCGGCAGCTCACCGGTGGTGAGGTAGTGCGTGACCGTGGCGTCGAGGCAGGCGTTCCCGTAGTGCGGGAACGGGGCGTGGGTGTGGGCGTCGATCGTGACCAGGCGTGACCCGCGGATGCGCGCGGCCACGGCCCTGCTCACGGACGGCGGCACCGCCACGTCCCGCAGGGCCGCGACGACCAGGGCGGCCGGCGCGCGGTTGCCGTCGAGCCGCACCGGTCCCTCCTTGGCGCGCGGCCAGAACGCGCAGGGGTTGATGTTGGCGTTGACCGGGCCGAACAGCGGGTGGCGCTCCCGCTGGGAGGCGATGTCGCGCAGGTAGACGCGCGGGTCGCGCGGCCAGGGGGCGTCGGCGCAGCGGTAGGCGAGGTTGGTGGCGGTGTAGTGGCCGGCGGGCACGCCGGGCACGCCCTCGGGCAGCGGGGGGCGGACGGGGAACGGCAGGAACGGCTCCCGTCCGGCCTCGACGGCGGCGAAGACCGCGGCGACGACGCCGAAGGCGCGCTCGTCGTAGATCCCGGCCACCAGCAGGGCACCCAGCTCGCCGACGGTCCAGGCGTGACCGCCGACGACGATGGGCGCCCGGGTGGCCCGGTCGAGGATCCCGGTGAGCGTGGCGTGCACCTGCGCGGTGGTCTCCCCCAGACCGTATTCGGAGTGCCGCCCGGCGGCCCAGGCGGCGAGGGCCACCGTTCCCTCCTCGAACGCGGGGGTGCGGCCCATCTCGTAGGGCCGCCAGATCGTGTCGGCGTTCACCGGGCTGTCCAGCACGAACCGGTCCACTCGGTGCGGGAACAGCGTGCCGTAGACGGTGCCGAGCAGTCCCGCGTACGAGCCGCCCAGGTAGGAGATCTTCTCCTCGCCGAGGGCCGCGCGGACGAGATCCATGTCGCGGGCGGCGTTCGCGGTGGTGGCGTGCGGCAGGGCCCAGCCGGAGGCCCGTACGCAGTCCTCGGCGTACCGCCGGGCCTCGGCGGCCTCGGCGGGGAAGCGTCCGGGGGCCGCGGGACGCACCCAGAACCCGCCGGGCTCCTCCCCCGGCTGCCCGCAGCCGATGGGCGTGCTGCGCTCGACGAATCGCATGTCGAACCCGACCAGGTCGTACCGGGCGCGGACCTCGGCGGACAGTGCCGGGGCGAGGCTCACGGGCAGCGGGACGCCCGGCCCGCCGGGTCCGCCGCCGGTGGTGAGCAGAACGCCCCGGCGTCCCGCCGGGTCGGTGGCGGGCAGCCGGGAGACGACGACGGAGATGGTACGGCCGCGCGGGCGGCGGTGGTCGAGGGGGACGGTGACCCGTGCGCATCGCAGGTCCGGCGCGCTCACCCCGGCGCACGCCTCCCACCGCAGTCCCTTGCCCCCGGTGGCGGTACCTGGCGCGGCGACCGCGGGGGCGGCCAGGGCCGCGGCGGCGACCGGTGCGAGCGCGGCGGCCGTCACGGCACGGACGAGGCGTCCGGACCGGCCCCGCCCGCGGTCCGGGCCGGCCCGGACCGCGCTCGTGCCGTCCGGGGAGTCGCCCGTGGTGTCCGTCATGTCGTCACTCTCCGTCCTTCGCGCGTGCACGTCCGCCGGTCGCGGCCCCTCCCACCGCGGCGCCCGCGACGCGGGCATCGCCGGCAAGGCGAGGAGAACTCTCCGTACGGCCACGGGTCTCCCCGCGTGAAGGGTGGTTCGCGAGCGGCCCGGGGAGGCCGGGCCCTGACGATCACCTGGCGCGCGGGCCGTGTCAAGACGGCCGCGACCGTCCGATCATGTCGGCCTGGTCAGGCGGATCGCCACCCATGATCGTTTTCATGGTTTTTCACGGCTCGCGCGGGCGGCGCCCACGGCCGCGGTGAGCGGCCGGCGGGACGGCCTCCCCGTACGGGGAGGCCGTCCCGTCACGGCGCCGGTCAGGCGAGCAGCTCCGAGAGCCTGGCGTCCGGGTCGGCCACCGCGCGGGTGAGCAGCGCGGCCACCCGGGCGAGGCGGTCCTCGGCCTCCTTGCGGTCCCACAGCTCGATCGCGTACTCCAGGTCGAGCACGACCTGCTCCCCGGCCATGCCGGCGTACATCTCCAGCTCGTAGCGGTTGGCCCTGGTGTGCACGTAGTCGAACCCGACCTCGCACCCGGCCAGGTCCGGGACCGCGGGCCCGTCGCCCGCCCAGTCGGAGGTCACCTGGAACAGCGGCATCCTGCGCGGGTCGGGGTGGATCCTCAGTGCCCGCACCACCTCGTTGAACGGGGTGCTCTGGTGCGCGTACGCCTCCAGCACGGTCCTGCGCACCCGCCCGGTCAGCTCGGCGAAGGACGGGTCGCCACCGCAGTCCAGGCGCAGCGCCACCATGTTGACGAAGCAGCCGACCACGCCCTCCAGACCGGGCAGCGGCCGGTTGTCCACGGTGGTGCCGATGACCACGTCGTGCTGGCCGCTCCACTGCGCCAGCATCGCCGCGAACGCCGCCGTCACCAGCATGTAGGGGGTGGCCCTGCTCTGCCGTGCCAGCGCGAGCAGCCGCCGCGACTCGGCGGGCGGCAGGCGGTGGGCGATCATCTCGGTGTCGCGGCTCTCGCGACGCCCCTCCCGCGTCCTGGGCAGGACCAGCTCGGGCGCGCCGCGCAGCCGCTCCCGCCAGAACCGTTCCGACGCCGCGGCCTCCGGACCGCCGAGCCAGGCCTGCTCCCAGGCCACGTAGTCGGCGAAGCGCAGGTGCGGCGCGGCGGGCGCGGCCTCCCGGTCGGAGTACAGGCGGCCCAGCTCGCCCACGAGCAGGCCGATCGACACGCCGTCGGTGACCAGGTGGTGCTGGACGAGGGCGAGGACGTGGTCGTCGTCGCCGAGCCGGTAGAGGGTGGCGCGCACCAGCGGCGCGACGGACAGGTCGAAGCCGGCGTCGGCGTCGCGCGCTGCGCGGCGGGCCGCCTCCTGCGCGCGGTCGTCCTCGGGCAGGCCGGTGAGGTCCTCGACGGGAAGCTCGACGCGTACGCCGGGGTCGAAGCGCAGCACCGGCACGTCGCCCACGAGCGCCACGCGGGCGCGGAGGTTGTCGTGCCGGGCGACCAGGGCGTCGAACGCGCCGCGCAGGGCGTCCACGTCGAGCGGGCCGCGCACCCGGTAGGTGACGGCGGCGATGAAGTCCCGGGCGTCACCGCCCGCGAGCTGCTCGTTGATCCAGATCTGCAGCTGCGCGGTGGACAGCGCGCAGGTGACCGGATCCCCGTCCCTGCCGCTCTCCTCCCTGCCGCTCTCCTCCCTGCCGCTCTCATCCCTGCCGCTCTCATCCCTGCCGTCGACGGCGTCGCTGCCGGCGTGCGCCCTGCCGCCCTCCCCGTCCCGCCGGGCCCGTCCGGCCTCCCCGGAGACGCGGGCGTGCCCGGCGGCGGCGAGGGTGTGCTCCAGCGCGGGATGCTTGGCGGCCATGTAGTCGGCCAGGTCGGCGGGCGTGCAGTGTTCGAACAGGGCCATCAGCGGGACGCGCACGGCGAGCACGGAGGCGATCTCGCGCACCAGCCGGGCCGCCAGCATCGAGTGGCCGCCCAGGGCGAAGAAGTCGTCGTCCGGCTCCACCTCGTCGAGGTTCATGACGCGCGCCCAGATGACGCAGAGCGCCGCCTCCAGGGCGGGCAGCTCGGCCCGCTCCTCGCGCTCCCCCGCGTCGGGCAGCAGGGCGGTCTCGACCCGCCCGTCCTCGCCGCGCGGGATCCGGTCCACCGGTACGACGACCGCGGGCACCATGTACTGCGGCAGCCGCTCGGCCAGGGTGGCGCGCAGCGCCTCGGGCCGCGGCTCGTCGGCGACGGCGTAGGCGACCAGCTCGCGCCCGGCGCCGCCCTCGACCGCCACGACGGCGGCGTCGCGTACGGCCGGATGGGCGCGCAGGACCTCCTCGACGTCCTCCAGCTGCACCTGGAAGGAGCCGAGGCCGACGAGCCGGTCCTCGCGCCCGCGCTCGACCACCCGCCCGTCGGGCCTGCGGGTGGCCAGGCGGCCGGTCGGGCCCGCGGTCCCGGCGTGGCGGACCAGCTGGCCGACGGCACCGGCGGGAAGCACGTTGCCGTCGTGGTCGACCACGGTCACGTCGCCCTGGGTGAGGGTGGCCAGTTCCTCCGGGGAGATCATCGGGATCTCCGCCAGGGTCAGGGAGGGGTCGTCGGCGACCGCCCGCAGCACCCGGTCGTAGTGGCGCATCACGCGGGCGATCGTGGCCTCGTCGAACAGGGCGTCGTCGTACTCGACGAAGAAGTCGACCCGGTCGCCGCGCCGCACGGCCTCCACCGCGACGTCGAACCGGGACCGGCCGCGCGTCACCTCGGCCTCGGTGGCGGGCACGCCGCCGATGGAGCGCTCGGCCGCACCGGCGTCCCACATGGTGAAGACGACCTGCACCAGAGGGGTGTGCCCGGCGTCGCGCTCGGGCTGCAGGAACTCCACGAGCTTCTCGAACGGCACGTACTGGTGGTCGAAGGCGTCGAAGGCCGCCTCGCTGGCCGCGTCGGCCAGCTCGGTGAAGGGAAGGTCGCCCGCGGGGCGCAGCCGTACGGGCACGATGTTGGCGAAGAAGCCGAGGGCGCGGTCGAACTCGCGCCCGGGACGGCCGGGCGCGCCGGTGCCCAGCACCATGTCGCCGCGGCCGGTGTAGCGGTAGAGGGTCGCGGCGAAGGCCGCCAGCAGCACGGTGAAGAGGGTGCCGCCGACCCGCTCGGCGACCTCGCCGAGCGGGCCGGTCAGCTCGGGCGCGAGCGGGAAGCGCTCGCGCCTGCCGACGCTGCTCCGCCGCCTCGGCCGGGGCCGGTCGGCGGGCAGTTCCAATATGGTGGGCGCGCCGTCGAGGGCCTCGCGCCAGTGGTCGACGTCGGCGGCCAGGCGCCCGCCGGCGAACTGGGCGCGCTGCCAGCGGGCGAAGTCGCCGTACTGGGCGGGTGGCTCGCCCAGCGGGTCGCCGCGTGAGCCCTCCCCCGCGCCACCCGTCGTGTCACCTGTTGCGTCACCTGTTGCGTCACTCGCCGCGTCGCCGCGCGCAAGCCCCGGTGGACCGGCGGGCTCGCTCCGGTAGGCGACGTCCAGCTCCTCCAGCAGCAGGTTCATCGAGAACCCGTCGCTGATGATGTGGTGCACGCCCAGGACGAGCGCCTGCCGGCCGGAGCCCAGCGTGACGAGCGAGACGCGCAGCAGCGGGCCCGCGGCCAGGTCGTAGGGGGCCTCGGCGACCTCACGGGCGTACTCCGTCAGCGCCTGCTCGCCGCCGACGGAGGCCTCCCGCAGCACCGGCCCCTCCTCCCGGACCGCCTGGACCGGGTCGGTGCCCTGGTAGACGAAGGTGGTGCGCAGCACGTCGTGCCGCGCCACCACCCGTTCCAGTGCCCGCGCGAGCCTGCCGGCGTCGAGCGTCCCGTCCAGCACCAGCACCTTCAGCTCGTTGTACGAGCCGTTGCCCGGGTCGTCCTGCTCGACGAACCAGAGCTGCTCCTGCAGGTAGGACAGCGGGGCCGTGCGCACGGGCAGGCCGGTCACGACGACGCCTCCGTCCTCCTGGCGATCACCCAGAGGAAGCGCGACTCCCCCAGCGGTGTGCGCTGCGCCACGACCTCGTCGCGCTCGGGGACCAGGCCCGCCTCGCGCAGCAGGCGCAGGTTCTCCTCGGTGGGGAAGCCGGAGAAGAACATGGTCGAGCCGAACCACTCCTCCACCGCGCCGGGGATGTCCTCGGTCATCAGCGTGGCCAGCAGCAGGCCGCCCGGCTTCAGCCAGCGGGCGATGCCGCCCAGCAGCGCGGGCAGTTCCTCGCGTGGCAGGTGGGTGAGGGTGTAGATGGACACCACGGCGTCGAAGGAGGCCTCGGGGAACTCCGCCTCGGCCATGTCGGCCTGGACGAGCGTCGCGCCGGGCAGGGTCTTCTCGGCGAGCTTGAGCTGCTCGGCGGAGATGTCGACGGCGGTGAGGGCGTGCGCCTCGGCCACCAGGCGCGACGACTCGTGGCCGCCTCCGACGCCCAGTTCCAGCACGGAGGCGCCCCGCTCGGGGAGCATCCCCAGCAGGGTGTTCGTCCACGTCATGCGGGGGGCGTCGGAGAACTCCGACTGGAAGGAGGCGTAGCGGCCGGCGATGTCGTCCCAGCCCTCGCGGACGATGTCCTTGATGTCGGAGCGGACCTCGGAGTCGACGGCGTCCGCGACCCCGGCGACGGTGGGCCGGTCGAAGAAGTCGGCGACCGGCACCTCGATGCCGAAGGTGGTGCGCACCCGGCCGAGGAGCTGGATGACCTGGATGCTGGTGCCGCCCAGCTCGAAGAAGTGGTCGTGCGGGCCGATGGAGTCCACCCCCAGCAGCGGGCGCACGATCTCCTCGGCGACCCTGCGCCTGGTCGGCGTCCACTCGGCCCCGTCGGCCCCCTCGGTCGTGCCGGGATCGGCCTGGCCCGGGGTGCCGGTCGTCGTCCCGGCGCGTTCCGTCCTGACCTCGGCCAGGGCGTCGCGGTCGACCTTCCCGGCCGGGGTGAGCGGGATCTCGGGGACGGGGACGAACTCGTTGGGCACCAGCGGGGCCGTCAGCCACCGGGCCGCGGTCTCGCGCAGCTCGGTCACCGAGGGCGGCTCGTCGGCGGTGGGCACGACGTAGGCGATCAGGCGGGCGTCGCCGTCGTCGCGCGCCTCCGTCTCGACCATCGCGTGCGCGATCTCGGGATGCCGGCAGAGGGTCGACTCGATCTCCTCCAGCTCGACGCGGACGCCGCGGACCTTGACCTGCCGGTCGGCCCGCCCGACGAAGACCAGCTCGCCCTCGGGCGTCCAGCGCACCAGGTCGCCGGTGCGGTAGAGCCGCTCGCCGGGCGTGGCGGCGAAGGGGTCGGGCACGAAGGAGAGCGCGCTCGTGCCGGGCCGGGCCAGGTAGCCGCGCCCGAGCCCGGGGCCGCCGACGTAGAGCTCGCCGACCGTGCCGATCGGGACGGGACGCATCGCCTCGTCCAGCGCGTACGCCCGGTGGTTGGGCATCGCGCGGCCGATGGGCGGCGAGGTCTCCCAGGTGCCCTCGCAGTCGTGGGTGATGACGCCGACGGTGGTCTCGGTGGGCCCGTAGCTGTTGACGAACCTGCGCCCGGAGGCCCAGCGGGTGGTGAACTCCCCCGAGTAGCTCTCGCCGCCGACGGCGACTACCCGCAGGTCGGGGAAGTCCCCGGGCTCCAGCAGCCGCAGCATGCCCGGGGTGCCCATGTAGACGGAGATCCGCCGCTCGCGCAGCAGGTCGCGGAAGCGCTCGGACGAGGTGCGGGTCTCGGTGGAGGCGACGTGCAGGGAGGCTCCCGACAGCAGCGCCCCGAAGGCGTCGAAGGTGGAGACGTCAAAGGCGATCGAGGAGAACTGCACGAAGCGGTCGCGCGGCGAGAGCCCGTACAGGTGCTGGGCGCCGCGGACGAACGCGGTGACCGCGCGGTGCTCGATGAGGACGCCCTTGGGCGCCCCGGTGCTGCCGGAGGTGTACATGACGTAGGCGAGGTTGGCCGGGTGCAGCGGCACCCCGGGGTCGCTCTCGTCGCCTCCCGGGTGGCGGTCGACGTTGACCACGGACCACGGGCCCGGCGGCACGTCGGCCTCGGTGGTGGAGTCGGCCAGCACCACCGAGGTGCCGGAGTCGCGCAGGATCGCCTCCAGCCGCTCGGGCGGGTTGCCCTCGTCGACCGGGACGTACGCGCCGCCCGCGGCGAGCGTGCCGAACATGGACACGATCATGCTCGCCGAACGGCGCTGGTAGATGGCGCAGCGGTCCTCGCGGCGCAGGCCGAGGCCGAGCAGGTGCCCGGCCAGGCGGTTGGCCGCGCGGCGGACCTCGTCGTAGGTGAGGGTCGTGCCCTCCTCGTCCGTCAGCGCCGTGGCAGCGGGCGACCTGGCGACCTGGGCGGCGAACCGTTCGACGACGGTCGCCGGCTCGTGGGCCAGCTCGGTGCGGTTCCACTCCTCGACGACCAGGCGCGCGTCGTGCTCCTGGATCGTGTCCATCGGCTCCTCCTTAAAGGGCCCGTTCTCCGGGACCGTTCGTCGGTGCTCTGGCGGGTCAGGACCGCTCGCCGTCCGCGCCGTCCATCCACCGGCGCAGGCTCAAAGGACGCATGTCCGTCCAGACCTCCTCGATGTGGGCCAGGCACTCCTCGCGGGTGCCACTGTGGCCGACGCTCCGCCAGCCCTCGGGAATGTCACGATCGGCCCACCAGATGGAGTACTGCTCCTCGTGATTGCACACCACCGTGTACTCGGCGGCCTCGGCGGCCCTGGTGGCCTCGGCGGACCCCGTGGACGTGGTCATCGGAATCTCCTTCGCTTCATTCGTCATTCACGTGTCGCCCTACGAACAATGCCATGGTCGAGCAGAAGCCATTTAACGTACTTTTCGCGGAATGTTAGGGTTTTGAAGGGGAGCTATGTGTGGAATTACCGGCGTATCCGTTCTCGATGGAGCCGCCGCACGGGCGGCGTTCGACGGGCTCGTCACCCTGCAGCACCGCGGCCAGGAGTCGTGGGGGGTCGCGGTGGCCGGGCCGGGGGGCGTGCGGGTCCGGCGGGCGCTCGGGTTCGCCTCCCGCTCGGACTGCGGTGACCTCCCCGGCCGGCCCGCGGGGGGTGTGGCCGTCGCCCACACCCGCTACTCCACCACCGGCGCCACGCTGCTGGAGAACTCCCAGCCCTTCGTCCACGAGGCGGAGCACATCGCGCTGGCCCACAACGGCGACCTCACCAACGCCGCCGCGCTGCGCGTCCTGCTCGGCCGCGAGGGGTACGCGTTCCGGTCGACCAGCGACTCCGAGGTCATCCTCGCCCTGCTCGCCGGCGCGGGCCCCCGCGAGGACGGGATCGCAGCCGCGGAGGGGACCGGGGGCGTCGGGACCGGGGCGCCCGGGTCGTCCGGCCGGGTCGTGGCCGCGGTGACGCGGGCCGTGCGGGTGCTGCGGGGCGGGTACGCGGTGGTCTGCGCCGCGGGCGACCGCCTGCTCGCCTTCCGGGACCCGCACGGCCTGCGCCCGCTGGTGGCGGGGTTCGCCCCGGGCAGGGCCGCGGTCGCCTCGGAGACCTGCGCGCTCGACGCGCTCGGCTGCTCCGAGCAGCGGGAGGTGGAGCCCGGCGAGCTGCTGATCCTGCGCGACGGCCGCCTGGAGGGGGCCTACCGCGTGTCCGAGCCGGCCCCGCGCGCCTCCTGCGTGTTCGAGCACCTCTACCTGACCAGGCAGGACTCCCGGATCGGCGGGGTGCGGACCGGCGCGACGCGGGTGGCGTTCGGGGAGCGGCTGGCGACGGAGTCGCCCGTGGACGCCGACCTGGTCGTGGCCGTCCCCGCCTCGGGCGTGCCGGCCGCCCGGGGGTACGCCCGCGCGGCCGGGCTGCCGCTGGCCGGGACGCTGGTCCGCAACGAGCAGGTGGGCAGGACGTTCATCGAGCCCGACCGGGGACGGCGCGAGCGCAAGCTGCGGAACAAGTTCTCCATCGGCTCGCCGGTGGACGGGGCCCGGGTCGTCGTGGTGGACGACTCGATCGTGCGCGGGTCCACCATGCGGCGCATCGTCACCCTGCTGCGCGAGTCCGGGGCGAGCGAGGTGCACGTGCGCATCGCCGCCCCGCCGCTGGTCGCGCCCTGCCACTACGGGGTGGACATCGTCGACACGGGCGAGCTGGTGGCGGCCGGGCGCGAGGTGGAGGAGGTGTGCCGGATCATCGGCGCGACGAGCCTGGCGCACCTGTCGGTGGCGGGCATGCGGCAGACGGTCGGGAGCGTCGCGGGCGAGGGCCTGTGCGAGGGGTGCATCACCGGCGAGTACCCGACCCCGGTGGACGGGGCGCGCGACAAGTTGCGGCTCGTACCCGCACAGGCCCCGCGGCACGCGACGCCTCCGGGCGCCCTGCACCCCCGTTGACGGTGATCAGAGCCGCGCCTAGCCTCCGCCAGATGAGACCACTGACAGGATCCGACCGCTACGACGACGACGGCGGATGCGACGCCAGGTACACCAGGACCGCCTGCCTGTGGGGCCGCAGGCCCGACCGGATCTCCGACGCGCTGGGGGACGCGCTCGGCCTGCCCGGGGCGCCCGACGACGTCGGCCCGCCACCGGGACCACCCGGCCCGGACGCGCCGGCCGTGCTCGACCTGGGGTGCGGCGAGGGACGCAACGCGGTACGGCTCGCCCAGCGGGGCGCGCGGGTGCTGGCCATGGACATGTCGGCCGCCGCGCTGGAGAACGGCGCGCGCGCCTGGGGCGACGCCGGCGGGATCGAGTGGCGCCGGGGCGACGCGCGCGCCACCCCCCTCGATCCCGCCTCGTTCGACGGGGTGCTGGTGTGCAGCGTCCTGCACTGGCTCCAGGACGAGGAACAGGTCGCCGACGTCATCGCCAGGGTGCAGGCCGCGACCAGGCCCGGAGGGGTCAACGCGCTGCTGATGTTCAACCGCGGCCACGCCTACCGGCCTCCCGCCGGCGAGATGCGCATGCCGGTCCTGCTGGGCCACGACTGGTACCTCGCCCGGTACGCCGGGTGGACCGTGCTGGAGGCCACCGACACCGACTCCACCCACACCCACAAGGGCCACGAGGAGCCGCACACCCACGCGGTGACCAGGCTGCTGGCCCGCAAGGAGGCGAGCACATGAGGCCGCTGGCGAACGGGCACCCGGTGAGCCCGCCCGCGGGCCGTCCGGGAGCCGCGGAACCGGCGCACCCCCTGGAGTGGCCGGTCTACGACGACGGCGTGGCGGCCCGGGTCACCGAGCTGATCACGCGGGGACGCACGTTCGACTACGACTACGGCTCCGAGCTGGCCGAGCTGGAACGGTCGTTCGCCGAGCGGCACGGCCGCGCCCACGCGCTGGCGCTCACCTCGGGGACCGCGGGGCTGCTGGCCGCCTACTTCGCGCTGGGCGTCGGACCCGGCGACGAGGTGATCGTCCCGGACCTCACGTTCTTCAGCACGGCCTCGCCGCTGTTCCTGCTGGGCGCGGTGCCGGTGCTGTGCGACGCGGGCGACGCCAGCGGCAACGTGGACCCCGCCGCGGTGGAGGCGCTGGTCGGCCCGCGCACGGTCGCGATCGCCGTCACCCACCTGTGGGGCCACAGCTGCGACATGGACGCGCTGCGCGCGGTGGCGTCCCGGCACGGGCTGGCCCTGGTCGAGGACTGCTCGCACGCCCACGGCTCCACCTTCCGCTCCCGGCCCGTCGGCTCCATGGGCGACATCGCGGTCTTCAGCGTGGGCGGCAGGAAGCTGGTCTCCGGAGGCATGGGCGGCATGCTGCTGACCGACTCCGAGGACGTCTTCGCCCGCGCCTGCCTGCTGACGAACTTCCGCCACCGCACCGACCTGACCATCGACGCGGCCCGCTACGAGCCGTTCCTGCTGACCGGCCTCGGCGGCAACTTCCGCATCTCCACGCCCGGCGCCGTGCTGGCCCAGAGCCATCTCGACCGCCTGGACGAGCTGGTGGAGCGCAGGGTGACCAACATGTCGGCCCTGTCGGCGGGACTCGGCAGGCTGCCGGGCGTGCGCCCCTCCCCCGTCGCCGAGGGCGTCACGATGGGCGCGTGGTACGACGGTGTCGTCGAGGTGACGCCGGAGTGCCCGTTCAGCCGGGACGAGCTGGTGGCGGCCGGGCAGGCGCGCGGCCTGAAGGTGCGCGCGCCGGCCACCAGGCCGCTGCACGTCTTCCCGCTCTTCCAGGGCACCGCGCCGGACTGGTCGCCACAGGTCGCCGCCGCGGTCCGGGCGGCGGCCGCGGTGAACGACCGCCCGTTCCCGCGGTCGGCGGAATTGTTCGCCCGCTGGATGAAATTGCCGGTGAACTTTCTCTGGGAGGAGAACTCGCCGCTGGTGGGCGCGTATCTGGACGCGTTCGACGACGCATTCTCGATGGCACGTACCGCGTAACGTCGTTTCTGTTTCCAGCGTCGATTCCGGAGTAATCCCATGAGCCGACAAGCGTTTCCCGTCGTCCACGCCGTCGCCCCCGTCAGCCTGGAGAGCTGGTTCGGTCACTTCGTCGAACTCGGACCGCAGGACCGGATCGTCTTCACCGGTGAGGACGCCCGCGTGGACATGGCCCCGCTGCTCGACGCGATCGGCGGGGCCCCGCGGGCGAGCGTGATCTTCCATTCCAGTCACACGACGCTCGGCCGCGACCAGCTGCTGGCGTTCCGGCTGCGCGAGCTGGGCCACCACGCCGAGTGCCAGTCGCGGCTGTGCGCCTCGCTGGGCAGCGACAAGATCCTGATGAAGGAGTTCTTCGACCGCTACCGCCTGGTCTCCCCGCCCTGGGCGCGGGCCGGCGAGACGCCGCCGGAGCCGTACCCGGGTGCCCGGGTGGTGGTCAAGGACCGGCACGGCACGCAGAGCGTCGGCACCCGGCTGGCCCGCGCGGGCGAGTGCCGGCTGGCCCCCAACGAGCTGGGCGAGCTGTACGTCGACGGCGTCGAGTACTCGGTGCTGGTCTACCGCGACGAGCACGGCACGGCGACGTTCCCCCCGGTGTGGAAGGGGCCGACCAGCCCCGAGCTGGTGCCGCCCTGGCGGCGGCTGCGGCTGTGCCCCGATCCGGGGCTCGGCGGCACGTGGGAGCGCAAGCTGCGGGCCGTCGGCAAGCGGCTGGCCGACCTGGCCGAGGCGCACGGGTACCTGGAGGTGGAGTTCCTGCTGACCCGGCACGGCGAGGTGCAGCTGCTGGAGATCAACCCCCGGATCTCGGGCACCATGCGGCTGGCCGCGATGGCCACCCGGCTGCCGATCTTCTCCCTGCACGCCCGGCCCGAGCTGCGCGACCACCTGCGGGCCGTCCGCTTCAGCGGCGAGGTGCCCTACGCCGGCGCCCCGATCACCGACGCCGACGCCGAGGTCTTCGCCACGTCCCGGCTCACCGTCGCCGGGGAGAGTCCCGAGGCGGTCCGCGCCAAGCTGCGCGAGCTGGGCGCGGAGCCAGCACTGCCCCGCGCCTCCTGAGGCCGGTCTGGGCGGCGGGGTGCGTCCCGTCGCTCAGGCGGGCCACGCCACCGGACGGGCCGCGCACTCAGGCGAGCATCATCGAGCGGGCACCGTCAGGCGGGCCGCACCATCTTCGCCTCCCCGGTGTCCACGGGCCCCGCGTCCCCCGCGCTCCCCCCGGGCCCTCCCCCGGGCGCCTCGCCGTCGCGCCGCGCGTCCCACCGGTCCAGCAGCCCCAGCAGGGGCGCGGTCGCGGCCGTGGAGACCAGCGCGACGATCACGAGCATCGTGAACAGCGCCTGGGTGATGATGCCGAGGCTCAGCCCGATGCTCAGGATCACCAGCTCGGTCACCCCCCGGCAGTTCATCAGCACCCCGAGCCGCAGGGCCTCCCGCCCCGGCACGCCCATCGGCCTGGCGATGACCAGCACGCCGCCGACCTTGCCCGCCACGGCGACCACCAGGATCAGCAGGCACCAGCTCCACATCGTCAGGTCCCGGCTCAGCAGCCCGATCTGGGTGTTGAGCCCGACGAAGGCGAAGAACGGCGGCAGCAGGAAGGACGTGGTGAAGTCCTGCGTGCGCTCGCGGACCCGCCGCAGCCGCACGTCCCCGTCGCGGGGGAAGAGCGCGCCGAACAGGAACGCCCCGAAGATCAGGTGGATGCCGATCAGCTCGGTCAGCAGGCCGGAGACGAGCAGGCCCACGATGACGATGGGCAGCGTCGCCTCCTGGGAGAGGCCCCGGCGCAGCAGCCGGGCCAGCAGCGGCCGTACCACCCCGGCCATGACGGCGGCGAAGGCGACGGTGAGGCCGAACGTGCGCAGCGCCTCGGCGGGCGAGGAGCCCTTGGCCATGGTCACCGCCACGGCCAGCAGCAGCCAGGCGGTCACGTCGGCGATGGCGGCGCAGGTGACGGTCAGCGCCCCGGTCGGGGTGTGGAAGAGGTCGCGCTCCAGCAGGATCCTGGCGAGCACGGGGAAGGCCGTGACGCTCAGCGCGGCCCCGATGAACAACGCGAAGACCGGGAAGCCGACCGGAGCGGTCGCCAGCGGCACGTAGATCAGCAGTGCCAGCGCGACCCCGAGCGCGAACGGGATCGCCACGCTCGCCTGCCCGCACAGCACCGCGATCCGGCCCCGCCCGCGCAGCAGGTCCCCGCGCAGCTCCATCCCGACCAGGAACATGAAGAAGGCCAGCCCGAACTGGGCCAGCAGGTTCAGGTACGGCATGACGGCGCTGGGGAAGAGCATGGCGTGCGCCCCGGGCCAGACCGCGCCGAGCAGCGACGGCCCGAGCACGATGCCCGCGGCCATCTCCCCGATCACCCGGGGCTGGCCGAGCCTGCGGAACACCGCGCCGCCCAGATGGGCCATCGCGACGACCACGGTGATGGACAGCAGCAGCAGGGGCGTGGCCGGGACCTGCTCCGGCCGTCCCGCCTTCACCGAGGGGACGGGGACCGGGCCGGTGGCCGTGCCCGGGTCGAGGCCCAGCATCAGAAGCGCCAGCGCGGCGGGCAGCACGACCGCGAATCCGTACGCGGTCAGGGTGCGGCGCAGTGTGCGCGCTCCCACCGCCCGGAAGCTGCGATTAGTCATGGACCGATTCCATTCCGTAGGACTGAATAGCGGGGACGGCGCATATCACAGGACAAAAAATTTGCCAATACTGATCGGCGAATCAGCTGATCAACGGCCTGCTCCCGCCATTCCTTTGTACCTTGGGACGACGATCCGAAAATTACTCATGATCAAGAGTGCGCTTTTGAAAACGGCGGGTAAGGTACCGGCCTGACTCACTCCAAGTGCACAGAAATCCGGAGGAACAGTCGCATGCAGGTGCTCTCCCCCCACCGAGAGGCGAACCGTAACGCTCCGCCCTCCTGTAACGACAGAAAGCCCGTCCCCAGCCCCCGCCCTCCTTCCCCGCAGGGCTCCAAGCTGGCTCTGGACGCGTCCGCGAAGCCGAGGCGGACAGGCCTGCAGCTCCCGTCGAGCCTTCCCTTCGACACGTGGCGGCGCATCGGGCACCAGATCTCCCTCATCGCCGACTCCTCCTCCTGGTGGCTCGGCGACTGGCTGGTCTACGGCGAGAACGAATACACCGACCGCTACAAGAGGGCCGTGGAGGAGAGTTCCCTGGACATTCAGACCCTGCGCAACTACGCCTGGGTCGCGCGGCGATTCCCGGTATCCCGCCGGCGGGATAAACTCAGCCTTCAGCACCACGCGGAAGTGGCGGCTCTTCCCGAGCACGAGCAATCGCTGTGGCTCGACCGCGCGGAGCGTTTCAACTGGTCCAGGAATCGTCTGCGCAGCCAGATCAAGGCGCACCGTGCCGCCGCCCTCGCGGCGTCGGGCCGGGCCGCCGAGGCCGCCAAGGCCGCCAAGGAGAAGGCCGTCATCCACATCGACGTCCCGGTCGACCAGGAACAGTGCTGGCGTGACGCCGCCCGCCGGATGAACCGCAGCGTGGAGGAGTGGGCCAGGCTCGTCCTCAACCAGGTCGCCACCGGCCAGATCCCCGCTCGCGGGATCCTCGAGGCCAAGGCCGGCTGAACGGAGGAGCAGGTGGCCGCCGTCCACACGTTGTTCGAAGAACGGGCGGTGCGAGCCCCCAACGGGACGGCCCTGGTCTCCGGGGCCGTCCGCCTGACCTACCGGGAGCTCGACGCCCGCGCCAACGGCCTCGCCCGGTCGCTCCTGCGGCGCGGCGTCGGTCCCGAGACCCTGGTCCCCCTGCGACTGGACCGCTCCCCCGATCTGCTCGTCGCGCTGCTGGCCGTCTTCAAGGCCGGCGGCGCGGCGGTGCTCCTCGACCCCGCCTGGCCCGAGGACCGCGTCGCCGCGGTCCTCGACGGCTGTCCCGTGGTGATCGACGGCCCCTGTGGCGCCGAGCCCTCCGCGGAGGGCCCCGGCGTCCCGGTGCACGAGGACCAGCTGGCGTACGCGGTGCACACCTCCGGGTCGACGGGCCGCCCCAAGCTCGTCGGGGTGACCCACCGGGCGATCGTCCACCGGGTCGCCACCCACGCCGAGGCGTACCGCATCACCCCCGCCGACCGGTCCAGCTGGCTGGCTCCCCCGGCCTCGTCGGTGTCGGTGGTGGAGCTGTGGCCCTACCTGTGCTCCGGCGCGAGCGTGCACGTCGCCGACGCGGCGACCGCGGGCTCGCCGCCCGAGCTGCGCGACTGGATGGTGGCCTCGGGCATCACCCGCGCGTACGTGAACATGCCGCTGGCGGAGCTGCTGTACGGCCTGCCGTGGCCCGGGCGGACGGCGCTGCGGCTCATGACGGTCGGCAGCGACGCGGTGCGCGTGTGGCCCTCGCCGGACCTGCCGTTCGAGGTCGCGGTGGAGTACGGCTCCGCCGAGGCCAA
This sequence comes from Streptosporangium sp. NPDC050855, assembly GCF_044456585.1. NCBI lineage: Bacteria > Bacillati > Actinomycetota > Actinomycetes > Streptosporangiales > Streptosporangiaceae > Streptosporangium > Streptosporangium sp. NPDC050855. The sequence goes on along the minus strand of NZ_JBITFY010000039.1, from coordinate 12,018 downwards.
CGGTGTGACGAGCTGCCTGGTCCCGCTGGAGGACCGCTGCACCTCGGTCACGGCCGGCGAGGCCGACAGGCGCGCCCGTCCCCCCATCGGGCGGCCCTGGCCGGACGTCGGCGCCGGCGTGCTGACCGCGGGGCTGGAACCGGTCGCCCGGGGAGAGGTCGGCGAGCTGTTCGTCTCCGGGCCCGAGCTGGCCCGGGGCTACCTGGGCGAGCCGGCCCGCACCGCCGAGCGCTTCCTGCCCGACCCCTCGGGCGGGGGCGGCCGCGTCTACCGGACCGGGGACCTGGTGCGCGAGCGGCCGGACGGGCGGCTGGAGCACCACGGCCGCGTCGACCAGCAGGTCAAGATCCGCGGCCACCGGGTGGAACCGGCGGAGGTGGAGGCGGTGCTGCTGGACCATCCGTCGGTGCGCGAGTGCGTGGTGAAGGGCGTGCCGGGCCCGGGCGGCGACCTGAGGCTCTGCGCCTACGTCGTGCACGACACCGCGCTCCCCCGCGACCGCGACCTGGGGAGCACCGGGAGCCCGGGGGGCCCGCGGAGCCCGCGGAGCTCGCGGAGCTCGCGGAGCTCGGGGGGCTCGGGGGGCGGGGAGCTGCGCGCGTTCGCCGCCGCCAGGCTGCCCGGCCCGATGGTGCCGACCGTGTGGGTGCCGATGGAGCGGCTGCCGCTGAACTCCAGCAACAAGGTGGACCGTCTCGCGCTGCCCGCACCCACCTGGGGCGGCGAGCACCGGCCGGACTCGGACACCGGACGGGACTCGGACAACGGGCGGGACGCGGACACCGGCGCGGGCCGGACGGCCGGGCAGGACCCCGGCGGGACGGCCGGGCACGCCGGCGGGACGAACGGGGCGCACCCGGACGCGGCGGCCGGTGAGGGTGCCGACCCGGTGACCGCGGGGGTGCTGGAGCTGTGGGAGCAGGAGCTCGGCGCGCCCGGCGCGCTGGGCGACCACTTCATCCGCTCCGGCGGCGACTCCCTGGCGGCCACCCGTCTCGTCGACCGGATCGGGAGCCGCTACGGCGTGCGGATCCGGCTGCGCGACTTCCTGAAGGCGCCGACACCAGAGACCCTCATCCGGAACATCAGGGCGGAAGGAAGTACGAGATGACCGAGAGGAAGCGGAGGAAGAGCCGCCCCACCTGGCTGCTGCGCACCCCCGACCCCGACGCGCGGGCCCGGCTGTGGTGCCTGCCGTACCCGGGGGCGGGGGCGTCGATGTACCACGGGTGGCCGTCCGAGGTGGACGGGATCGAGCTGTGCCCGGTGCAGCTGCCCGGCCGGGAGAACCGGCTGCGCGAGCCGTTGTTCGACAGTTACGCCTCCGTCGCGGCCCAGATGCTGGAAGGGCTGGAGCCCTACCTGGACCGGCCGTTCGGGTTCATCAGCCACTGCGGCACGGTCTTCATCGGCTACGAGGCGACGCTGCTGCTCATGGAGCGCGGCGGGCCGCTGCCCGGCCACCTGTTCGCCTCCTCGATGGTCCCGCCGCACCGGGCGTCGTGGCCGAGCATCCTCAAGCTGGACGAGGAGCAGGTGGGCGCGCTGGTGTCGGACCTGATGCGGGCCCGCGGCGCCGAGCCGCTGCCCGAGCTGGTGGAGATGGCCGCGGGCGTCATGCGCGCGGACGTGGCCGCCTACGGCCGCTTCGACAAGACCGACCCGGTGGAGCTGCCCTGCCCGATCACCGCCATCGGCTGGTCGGGCGACACCCAGATCCCGCCGGAGCAGATGGGCGGCTGGGAGTCCTACGGCGAGACCCGCTACACCGTGCTGGACGGCGGGCACTGGAGCTATCTCCAGGCGCCCGCCGCCCTGCTGGACGAGATCGCGCGGAGCATGTCCGCGCGGATCCCGGGGTGACCTCAGTCCTTCACGTCGTCGTCCTCGTGCCCGCCGGGCCTCGTCCCGGCGGGCTTCTCCGCGGGCTTCTCCGCGGGCTTCTCCGCGGGCTCGGGGACGTCGTCCTGGAGCATCTCGGCGTCCTCCAGCCTGCGCAGGTTCGGCACCGGCGACAGGAACAGCAGGATGATCCAGGGCAGCAGGAACGCGGCCCCGGCGTAGATCGCGGGCTTGACCCCGATCAGCTCGCCCAGCACGCCGGCCAGCATCGCGGCCAGCGGCAGGATGCCGAGGTAGACGGCGCGGCTCGCGCCGATGACCCGGCCCCGCAGGTGGTTGGGGATGACGTACTGGAAGAGGGTGAGCTGGCCGATGTTGCCGGCCACCACGCCGAACACCGTGACGAACCAGATCACCGAGAACAGGATGATCTGCAGCCACTGCGGGCCGGCCACGAACGGCGTGAGGCACAGCACCCGGAAGGCGATCAGGGCGGTCATGATGCCGCGCCCGTAGCCGACCTTCTCGAACAGCTTGCTCGCGAAGACCGCGCCGACGACGCCGCCGATGCTGCCGACGGCGTAGATGAAGCCGATCCAGGTGCCCGACATGCCGAGCTCCCTGGAGGCGTACAGGATGAACAGGGTCAGGATCATCATCGACCCGAAGTTCGCCCCGGCGGAGTTGAGGATCAGCGGCCGCGCGTAGTCGTTGCGGTAGGTGACCCTCAGGCCGTGCTTGATGTCGTGCAGCATCGCCGCGACGGCGCCTCGCCCGCCGTTGTCCTGGCGCTCCACGGGCGGCTCGACGTGGCGGATGCGCGAGAGCGCGAAGGCGGAGACGAGGAAGGAGATCGCGTCTCCGAGCATCACGTACGCCGGCCGGAACAGGTCGATGAGCACGCCACCGGCGCTGGAGCCCGCGATGGCGCCCACCGACTCGGTCGCCGCCATCCGGCTGTTGCCGTCGACGAGCTGCTCCTCGCTCAGCAGGGTCGGCATGTAGGCGGCGTAGGCGATCTCGAAGACCACCGAGAGCCCGCCGACCACGACGGCGACCACGTAGAGCACCCACATGTCCATGAACCCGACGAAGGCCGCGATCGGGATCAGGGCCACCACCAGGGCGCGGCCGATGTCGGAGCCCACCATCAGGGGTCTGCGGCGGTAGCGGTCGATGAGCACACCGGCGATCAGCGTGAGCAGGAGCGCGGCGATCGTGCGCATGGTGTTAAGGAGGCCGACCTCGAAGGAACTGGCCTGCAGCATGAGGATCGCGGTCAGCGGAAGCGCCAGGGTCGTCAGCTCGGAGCCGAGGACCGAGATCGACTGACCGGCCCAGAGCCGGTTGAAGTCGGGGTTCCGCCAGAGAGAGGGCGGCTTTTCCTCCGGCGCCCTGACTTCCGTTCTCTGAGTGTCCATAAGATCGTTCCGTCCTTGTCGGGTTTCACCTCTGGTTGACTGAGATAGGGATTTTGTTAAGGGTGATGATATGCGAAATCACTCGAGAGGCACACTGGAAAACAAACATCGGGTACGCCAGATGACCCTCCCCGACGGTCATGTGGTATTCCAGGTCAATCCGGCCGAGACCAGCCTGCAGTATCGCAGCATCGTGGGCGACAGAAGCTACTTCAGGCATGACGTGCGCCTTGAGCCCGGAATGACGGTCTTCGACGTGGGCGCTAACATCGGAATCGCGGCCCTGGCGTTTCATTGGGAATGTCCGGGCACGCGGATTCTCGCCTTCGAGCCCGCCAGGCCGCTTTACGACGCGTTGTGCGCGAATCTGGCCGCGCACGGCCTGAACGCCAAGGCGTTCGACTGCGCGCTCTCCAGTGCCCCGGGAACGGCCGTTCTCACCGTCTATCCGGAGACGACCGCGATGTCGGGAATGTACACCGACGCCGACCACGACGCCGAGGTGACCAGGACGTTCCTGGCCAACAGCGGTTTCGCCCCCGAGGACGTGGCCGACATGGCGCAGGGCAGGCACGTCACGGAGGAGCAGGAGTGCCAGGTGCGCACGATATCCGAGGTCATGGCGACCGAGGGGGTCGACCGCATCGGACTGCTGAAAATCAACGTCGAGAAAGCCGAATGTGATGTCCTGGACGGAATCGCACCCGGCGACTGGAAGGCGATCGACCAGATCGTCATGCAGGTCCACGACATCGGCGGAAGGCTCGCGTCCGTGCGCGACGACCTCACCGGCCGTGGATTCCAGGTCGACATCGGCCAGGACCCCCTGCTGAAGGACACGGACATCTTCGACGTGTACGCACGGAGGAATGCCACATGACAGTGGACACAGCCATTGATCTGAACGAACTGGACCTGGCCGACCCCGACATCTACACGGCTCCGGACTCCGGTCTCGGCGTCCTGCATCATCTGCAGGAACATCAGCCGATGTTCTGGAACAAGAGGTCCGGCGGGCCGAGCTTCTGGGCGTTCACCAAATACGCCGACGGGGTGGCCGTCTATCTCGACAAGACGAATTTCACCTCCGAGCGGGGCATGCAGGTGGGGCAGACCGAGTCCGCCGCCCGCGCCGCCGCCGGCAAGATGCTCATCGTCACCGACGGCCGGCACAGCCAGCTGCGCGACGTGATGAACCCCGCGCTCACGCCCCGGGTGGTGCGCCGCCTGGAGAGCGCGATGCGCGAGACCGTCGGCGGGATGCTGGAGGAGAACGCCGCCAAGGACTCCTTCGACTTCGTCGACACGGTGGCGGGCAGGCTCCCGCTGTCGGTCATCTGCGAGCTGCTGGGCGTGCCCCGCTCCGACTGGGACCTGATGATCCAGTGGACGCGCACCGCGTTCGGCTCGGCCACCTCCGACGACATCATCTCCGACGCCGAGAAGGCCGAGGCCAACGCCAACATCTTCGCCTACTACGCCGACCTGCTCGCCGAGCGGCGCCGCGACCTCGGCGACGACGTGATCAGCGTGCTGATCCGCGGGAAGATCGACGGGATCCCGCTCACCGACGAGGAGATCCTGCTCAACATCAACGGCCTCATCACCGGCGGCAACGAGACGACCCGGCACGCCTCGGCGGGGGCCGTCATCGCCCTGGTGGAGAACCCCGACGAGTGGACGCGGCTGCGCCGGGACCCCTCGCTCATCCCCACCGCCGTGGAGGAGGTCCTGCGCTGGACCGCCCCCAGCCTGAACGTCATGCGCACCGCGATACGGGACACGAAGATCGGGGACCAGGCCATCCGGGCCGGTGAGCGCGTCAGCGTGTGGCACCCGGTCGTCAACCGCGACGAGGACGCCTTCCCCGACGCGCGCCGTTTCGACGTCGGGCGCACCCCGAACAGGCACCTCACGTTCGGCCTCGGCAAGCACCTGTGCATCGGCGCTGCCCTGGCCAGGTTCGAGCTGCGCGTGCTGCTGGAGGAGCTGACCGCCCGGGTGGCCCGCATGGAACTCACCGGACCGGTCAAGCGGCTGCGCTCGAACCTCATGTGGGGCGTCGACCGCGTCCCCGTCCACCTCGAACTCGACCACGCCGGGCACTGATTGGAGCACCACATGCCGGACAGCAGAACCGCACCGTCGCCGACACAGGAGACCCGCTGGAGGCCGCGGGGGGCCACGGCCCCCGGTGACCGCACCGATCAGGTCACGCTCGCCGCGCGGCTGCGCGGGCCGCTGGACGAGAAGGCCCTGACCGCCGCGCTGGAACACGTGCTGGAGGCACGCCCGGACCTGCGCGCGGCACCGCCAGACGGCTCCGGGGAGTCCCGGCCCGTCACCGTCCCGCCGCCCGTGGAACTCGGCAGGCACGACCCCGGCCGCCGCGAGGAGGCGCTCGCGCGGCTGGTCGCCGAGCAGACCAACCGGCCCCTCGACCCCGTCGCGGGCCCGCCGGTCCGGGTCGCCACGGCCCGGCTGGCCGACGACGACCACGCGCTCGTCGTGACGGCGCACCGGACGGTGGCCGACGAGCGCGTGCTGGCCGGTCTCGCCGGCGAGATCTCCCGGGCGTACGAGAGGCCGGAGGGCACCGCGGACGCCGCCGGCTCCCCCGCACCCCGGACCGCCCCGCACACGCAAGAAGGCGCAGGGGACGGCCACGCGTCCCCGCACACGGGAGAAGGCGCGGCAGAGGGCCACACGTCCTCCCGCGCGGAAGACAGGACGGGAGACAGGGCGGGAGACAGGTCGGAAGACGGCGCGGGAGACGACGCCGACCTCGCCTACTGGCGCGAGCGGCTCGACGGCACGCTTCCCGTCCTCGACCTGCCCGCCGACCGGAGCCGTCCGGCCGTGCCGGGCTTCACGGGCGCCCGGGTGACCTTCACCGTGCCGCCGGAGACGGCCGCGCGGGCCGAGGCGCTGGCGCGCGAGGCCGGATGCGGCGCCGTCGGCCAGGCGGCGCGGGCCGTGGCACCGGCCCGGTGGCCGGAGCAGAACGGGGACGCCGCACCCGCCGCGGACGCCACGGACGCCGCGACCGACGGCACCGGCACCGATACGAGGGCCGTCGCGCTGGCGGCGTGGGCCGTCGCGCTGTGCCGCTGGTCGGGACAGGACGAGGTGGTGATCGGCGTTCCCGTGCCGGTCGCAGACCGCGCCCCGGTGTTCCCGATCCGCGTCGGCTGTGACGGCGACGCGTCGTTCGCCGAGATCGTCGCCCGGGTGCGCGACGCGCTGGACGAGGCGGCCGCGCACGGCTCCTGCCCGGCCCACCGGTTCGCCGGGGAACTGGGCCTGGACGCCTCCAGCGGCGTGCACCCGCTCTACCAGGCCGAGTTCGACCTGGCCGTTCCGGCCTGGAGCGCGCTGCGGCTGCCGGGCGTGCGGACCTCGCAGCTGGTGGCCGACCGCTTCCCGCTCGCCTCGGACCTGGCGCTGGTGCTGGTGCCGGGCTCGCTGGAGGGCGAGGTGCGCTACGGGCTCGACCTGTTCGACGCGTCCAGCGCGCGGACCAGGGCCGAGCAGTACGTCACGCTGCTGTCCCACGCCGTGCGCGACCCCGCCTCGCCCGTCTCGCGGCTGTCGCTGCTGGACGCGGAGCAGCGGCGGCTCGTGGTCGAGGAGTGGAACCGCACCGAGACCCCCTTCGACGAGGAGGCGTGCGTCGGCGCCCTGTTCGAGGTGCGGGCCGCGGCCGCCCCGGACGCGCTGGCGGTGATCGCCGGCGAGCACCGGCTGACCTACGGCGAGCTGGACGAGCGCGCCAACCGGGTGGCCCACCGGCTGATCCGCGAGGGGGTGCGGCCCGGTCACGTGGTCGGCTCGATGACCGGCCGCTCGGCCGAGGCGCTCGTGGCCTTCCTCGGCATCGTCAAGTCCGGTGGCGTCTACCTGCCGCTGGACCCGGCGCTGCCCGCCGACCGGCTCGGCTACATCCTCGACGACAGCGGCGCGGGGCTCGTCCTCACCGCGGCCGGGCACTCCGGGCGGGTGCGGGGCGACCGGGTGCGCACGATCGAGCTGGACGGCGAGTGGCGCACGATCGAGGCGGAGGAGCCGGGCACGAGCCCCGGTGTGACGCCCGTCCCCGACGCCCCGGCGTACCTGATCTACACCTCCGGCTCGACCGGCCGGCCCAAGGGGGTGGAGGTCCCGCACCGGGGCGTGAGCAACCTCGCCTCCACCCTGTCCAGGGAGTTCTCGCTGACGCCCGACGACCGGGTGGCGCTGTTCGCCTCGCTCAGCTTCGACGCGTCGATCTGGGAGATCACGATGGCGCTGCTGAACGGGTCGGCGCTGTGCGTGCTGGACCCCTCGGCCATGACGCCGCAGGAGACGGCCCAGCTCATCAGCGAGCAGAAGGTGACCGCGGCCACGTTCCCGCCGACGTTCCTCAGCACGCTGAGGGGCGACGAGCTGGGCACGGTCAGGCTCATGGTCGTCGCGGGCGAGCAGTGCCCGAACGGGCTGGTGCGGACCTGGGCGCCCGGCCGTACGTTCGTCAACGCCTACGGGCCGACCGAGACGACCGTGTGCGCCACGATGGGCACGTGCGACCCCGCCGCGGCCTACGCCCCGCCGATCGGCCGCCCGCTGGCCAACTTCCGCACCTACGTGATGGACCGCTGGCTCAACCCGCTCCCGGCGGGCGTGCCCGGGGAGCTGTACGTCGGCGGTACCGGCCTGGCGCACGGCTACCGGGGCAAGCCGGGCCTGACCGCGCAGTCGTTCATGCCCGACCCGTACGGCCCTCCCGGGGCGCGGCTCTACCGCACCGGCGACCTGGTCCGCTACCTGCCCGACGGCCGGCTGCAGTACGTGGGCCGGGTCGACCAGCAGGTGAAGATCCGCGGTTTCCGGGTGGAGCTCGCCGAGATCGAGGCGGCGATCACCCGCTACCCGGGCGTCCGCGAGGCCGCGGTCGTCGTGCGCGACGACCGGCTCGTCGCCTACGTCGTGCTCGACGACGCCTCCAGGATCCTCGCCGACCGGAGCGGCCTGACCGGCGAGCTGCACCGGTTCCTGCAGGGCTCGCTGCCGACGTACATGCTGCCCTCCTCGTACGTGACGCTGGACGCGATGCCGCTGACCTCCTCGGGCAAGGTGGACCGCCAGGCGCTGCCCGAGCCCGGCCTGGCCGGCGGGGGCGGTGACGACGACTTCGACGCGCCGCAGACCGACACCGAGCAGACGATCGCCGAGATCTGGGCCGAGGTGCTCAAGCTCAAGCGGGTCGCCCGGGAGGACGACTTCCTGGAGATCGGCGGCCACTCGCTGGTGGCCGCGCAGGTGATCACCCGTGTGCGGGAGACGTTCGAGGTGAACGTGCTGATCCGGGTGCTGTTCGAGAACCCGGTGCTGGCCGACTTCGCCGAAGCGGTGGACGCGGCCCGCGCCAAGGCCGGGGCGACGGTCTGAGCGGGCCGTCGGTGCAGATCGGAGGGTGGCGGGCATCCCGCCTGGCGGGATGCCCGGCACGGCCCGGCGGGACGCCCGCCACCGGGACGGGACCGGGGTACGCACCCGTGCGACACCCCCGGCCGTGACGGCACCGCCGGAACGGCCGCGCATGACGAGGGCCCGTGAGGATGATCCTCACGGGCCCTCGTCATGCGCGGGGACACCGTGGCCGAGCGGGAGCACCGGGACCGGGCGGAGACACCGGGGCGCCGGGCTCGGCGGGGCCGGGCGGGGGTGGCGTGGCTCAGCGGGGGCCGGGCAGCGCGGCGACCTCGGACACGGGGCGCCAGGTGGGGAGGTACTCCCGCAGCCGCAGCACCATGCCCTGGCAGTAGGAGGCGTTGTGCTCCAGGCTGCGCTCGGGCATGTAGGGCAGCTTGCGCCCGCGCGGGTGGTCGAGCTCCAGGCGGGTCAGGCGCTCCTGGCCGGCGTCCAGGCCGGTCACGTCGAGGTCGATGAGCAGGGCGGCCAGGTCGGCCGGCATGTCGACGACGGACGTCGTCCTGCCCCGCGACCCGGCGCGCGACTCGACGCCCAGCTCGGTGAAGTCGTAGCGTGGGGGCGTGGGCTTGGCCAGGTAGATGTAGGGCCTGGCCAGCAGGTCGAGCTCGAAGGCGGCCCGGGCCCCGGGGTCCTCCCACCACGACTGGCCGCGGGCGAAGTCGACGAGCAGCCCGTCGAACTCCTCGCGGTGCGAGTGCAGGACGAGGTGCGCGACCATCCCGAAGTTATGGAAGTCGTAGTTCCACAGTTTCTTCACCGAATCGCGGAAGAAAGTCGCGATCTCGGTGTCGGTGCGACTCTCGAAATAGGTCGCGGCGTCGGTGAAGAAGTCTTCCAGGCGCCTGATGCCCGACCTCTCCAGGTAATTGGCGAGGTAATACAGGCCGCGCAGGTTGTACAGCGAGTGGACCGCGTAGTAGAACCATGTGCCGCGCTCGTACTCCTCGCGGTTGACCCAATTCGTGCCGACCACGACATCGGCCTCGGTGACATCACTGGGAACGCGTTCCACCTTCACGCCGAGAAGGTCCCTCTTGGCGTAGATCGAGGTGTTGTGGAGAAGGAGCTGCGGATAGACGATCAGCGTGTCGGCGCGCAGCCGGCACAATTCCGCGATTCCTTCCTTGTAGGAGTCGAGGGTTTCTCCGGGAAGTGGCCAGATCAGCTCGATGTAGGAACTGATGCGCTTCTCCCGGAGCGTCTTCTGCAGTTCGGTGTAGGTGGCGGGCTTGATGTTGGAGCGGTCGACGAGGTCGAGGGTCTTCGAGCTCATCGACTGCAGCGAGATGGGCTGGCTGGTCAGCAGGCCGCCCTGGACGAGGATCTCGGTGATCTCGGCCATGCGGTCGGGCTTGTTCTTGGCCGCGGCCATCGAGACCATCACCGGATAGCCGTTCTGCTCGCTGCACTCCACCAGGTGGCGGGTCAGCTCCACGTCGCGCGGGGCCATGCCCCAGTTGGCGTCCGCGATGAAGATCGACACGAAGTTGTTCTTGCTGATCCAGGTGATGTCGTCGCGGACGCGCTGGTCCTCGAACTTGTGCACCTTGTCGTTGGTCGCGGCGCCCCAGAAGCAGAAACCGCAGCTGAACGGGCATCCCCGGTTGGTCTCCAGGATGGCGGTGGTGTACTTGCCCTCCTCGAAGACGCCGGAGGTGAAGGGCGAGGGGACCTCCATCAGGTCACGGACGCGCGCGGCGGCCTCGGTGGTGACGAGCTCACCCGCCCGCCAGAAGCTGATGCCGTCGACCTCCTCGAACCGGGGGGCGCCGCTGAGCACCTGGCGCAGGTACTGCACCATCGTCTTCTCGCCCTCGCCGTTGCAGACGACGACGTTCTCCTGCTCGGGGGCGACGTACTCGTGGGCGTGCTGCATGACCTGCGGGCCGCCGAGGATGAACTGGGCGTCGGGGAGCCGCTCGTGCAGCGCGGCCAGCACCGAGCGCGCGAAGCCGATGTTCCAGATGTAACAGCTGATCGCGTACACGTCGCTGCGTCTGGCGAGCAGTTCTTCGATCACCTCCCCCTTGTCGGCGGACACCGGGGCGGAGTAGATCTCGAAATCACATCTCGGTCCCACCTCCGGGTCCTGTTGCGCGTAGGCCTGCATGTAGCCGGAGGCGAGGGGCAGGATGGCCTCGAATGCGGACAGCTCGACGAATGTGACTTTGGTGTTCATGACGCTCGTCCTTGCGTAGTCTGAGTAATCGCTGAAGCCGCTCGGATCGAATTGGCTCATGCTTTCACAGAGGACCGCGGCGAACAACGGCGCCATTTGCGTCCGACGGCCGCGTGTTACGCTCCTGGAAACCTCGATGAACACGGGCTCGATAACCACGGAGGAGAAATCGCATGCCGACTCCCAACTACGAGACCGGCCTCGGGACGCTCTCGCTCGACGACCGGATAGCGGAGCATCTCGAAAAGACCTTTCACGATCCCTGGGAAATTCGGAAGCTCTCCCATGATTTCCGCAGGAACGGCTACGTCAAGCTGCGGAACCTGGTCTCGGACGAGATCAAGGACCTCGTCTCGGACGAGGTGCACCGGCTGCTCGATCTGCACGCGCGCCGGATCGACATCAACCTCAAGGAGACCAGCAACTCCCCGCGGAAGATGAGCACGGTCAGCCAGCAGTCCATCGCCCGCGACAGCACCCTGATCCCGGAGATCTACGAGTCCCCCGCGATCAAGGGCTTCCTGAGCAGGCTGGCCAACGAGCCGGTCGTCAACTGCCCCTGGGACGAGGAGAAGTACGTCATCATCCGCCAGGAGAAGCAGGGCGACACCCACGGCTGGCACTGGGGGGACTTCAGCTTCACGGTCATCTGGATCCTGGAGGCGCCGAGCAGCGAGTACGGCGGCATGCTCCAGTGCGTCCCCCACACCCACTGGGTGAAGGACGACCCTCGGGTCCACGACCACCTCATCAAGCAGCCGATCAGCACGTACGCCCACCAGACCGGCGACATCTACTTCCTGCGCTCCGACACGACGCTGCACCGCACGGTCCCGCTCTCCGAGGACCGGACGCGGATCATCCTCAACACCTGCTGGGGCAGCGAGTCCGACGCCAAGAAGGAGAAGTCGCACGAGACCATGGAGGCGATGTTCAGCTGACCGGCGACGAACCGGGGGATCACGGGGACCCAGGGGCCTGGGAGACGCGGGAGATCCGGGGAGGACGCGGAAAGGGGGGGGGGGGGGGGGGGGGGGGGGGGGGGGGGGGCGGCGGGGGGGCCCGCCCCCGCGGGGGGGGGGGGCCCGGCCGCCGGGGGGCCGC
>NZ_JBITFY010000038.1:0-38192 GCF_044456585.1 Streptosporangium sp. NPDC050855 | reverse complement strand
CACCCGCGAGGGTGGTTAGGACAGGGTTGTGCTTCATGCACTGGCTTTTAACACACTGTTGAGTTCTCAAGAAACGGACGCGTACACCCGGTCAATCGGACCCGTTCGGGCCGACCGCCAGGGGCGTTCCATTTCGTACTACCATTCTAGTGAATCCACGTGATTCGCGTCAAACTGTCGGTTTCCCCGACCCTCGACCCGAACCCGCCGAGACCACTAGGATGTCGACCGCCCTGCTTCCAGGGCAACCCCTCTAACTTACTCCAACATCCGGCCGATGTCCAGCAAAACTGGCATGTCCGATTTGTCGGATCTTTTAGGGGGGCTGCAGGGGCTCGCCCTGCATGAAGAACACTACCAGCCGTCCAGGGCTCCCCGGGCCATCTTCCCGGTAACAAGTAGGTCTTCCCTGGGCTCCCACATCTCAAACACGAGAACCCGGAGTCAAGAGACTCCGGGTTCCCCGCGCATCCATCACCGTCCGACGGCTCGTACCGACCGACGCCGAAAGACGCGTCCGACGGGCTCAGCCCGCCGGCAGCGCGGCCAGCTGGGCGAGCAGCCGGGTGATGTCCTGATCGGCCTGGGCGGCACGGGAGCGGACCTTGGCCACCACGTCGTCGGGCGCCTTGGCCATGAACTGCTCGTTGCCGAGCTTGGCCGCGACCTGGGCGGCCTCCTTGCGCGCCACCGCGAGGTCCTTCTCCAGGCGCTTGCGCTCGGCGGCCACATCGATCGTGCCCGCCGTGTCGATCTCCACCGCGATCCCGGCCACGTCGAGACGGGCGGTGGCGGCGAACGACTCCGACGGCTGGTCGAGCCTGAGCAGCGACCGGATCGCCCCCTCGTGCGGGGCCAGGGCGGTCCCGGCGAGCGAGAGCCGCGCCGCGACCCGCTGTCCCGGCTTGAGGCCCTGGTCGGATCGGAACCGGCGCACCTCGGTGATCATTCCCTGCACGGCGAGGATCTCCTGCACGGCCGAGGGGTCACGGAGCGACTCCTGCACGGTCGGCCACTGTGCGACCACGATCGAATCGCCCCCGGTGAGCGCGCGCCACAGCTCCTCCGTCACGAACGGCACCAGCGGGTGGAGCAGCCGGAGCAGCGCGTCGAAGACGTGCCCCAGCACGATGCGGGTGTGCTCCTGGCCGGAGGCGATCTGGATCTTGGCGAGCTCCACGTACCAGTCGCAGACCTCGTCCCAGGCGAAGTGGTAGAGAAGATCGGAGACCTTGGCGAACTCGAAGTCCTCGAAGGCCGCGTCCACCGAGGTGATGACCTCCTGGAGCCGGGAGAGGATCCACCGGTCGGCCGCGGTGAGCTCCTCGGTCGGGAGCTCTCCGGTCACCGCCCCGTTCATCAGCGCGAAGCGGGTGGCGTTCCAGATCTTGTTGCAGAAGTTCCGCGAGCCTCCGGCCCACTCCTCGCTGATCGCCACGTCGGAGCCGGGGTTGGCGCCGCGCAGCAGCGTGAAGCGGGTAGCGTCGGCGCCGAAGCGCTCGATCCAGTCGAGCGGGTCGACGACGTTGCCGAACGACTTCGACATCTTCTTGCCGAACTGGTCGCGGACCATGCCGTGCAGCGCCACGGTCCGGAACGGCGGCTCGCCGTCCATCGCGTAGATGCCGAACATCATCATCCGGGCCACCCAGAAGAACAGGATGTCGTAGCCGGTCACCAGGACGGTGGTCGGGTAGAACTTCGCCAGCTCGGGCGTCTTGTCGGGCCATCCCAGGGTGGAGAACGGCCACAGTCCCGAGGAGAACCAGGTGTCCAGGACGTCGGGGTCCTGCACGTAGCCCTCGGGCGCCTGCTCGTCCGGGCCGACGCAGACGACCTCTCCCCCGGGGCCGTACCAGACCGGGATGCGGTGGCCCCACCACAGCTGCCGGGAGATGCACCAGTCGTGCATGTCGTCCACCCAGTCGAAGTAGCGCTTGGCCAGCTCCGGCGGATGGATCCTCGTCCGGCCGTCCCGAACCGCGTCGCCCGCCGCCTTCGCCAGGGGCGAGACGTTGACGAACCACTGGAGGGAGAGCCTGGGCTCGACCACGGTCTTGCACCGCGAGCAGTGCCCGACCGAGTGCAGGTAGGGGCGCTTCTCCGCGACGATCCGGCCCTGCTCGCGCAGCGCGGCCACCACGGCCGGCCTGGCCTCGAAGCGGTCGAGTCCCTCGAACGGGCCGTGAACGGTGATCACTCCCCGCTCGTCCATGATCGTCAGGGAGGGCAGCGAGTGGCGCCGGCCGATCTCGAAGTCGTTCGGGTCGTGCGCCGGGGTGACCTTGACCGCACCGGTGCCGAAGGCGGGGTCGACGTGCTCGTCCGCCACGATCGGGATCCGGCGTCCGGTGAGCGGCAGCTCCACCTCCCGGCCGATCAGGTGGGCGTAGCGCTCGTCGGAGGGGTGCACGGCCACGGCGGTGTCGCCGAGCATCGTCTCGGCCCGGGTGGTGGCGACCACGATGGAGTCGTCGCCCTCGCCGTAGCGGATGGAGACCAGCTCGCCCTCGTCCTCGCTGTGCTCGACCTCGATGTCGGAGAGCGCGGTCAGGCAGCGCGGGCACCAGTTGATGATCCGCTCGGCCCGGTAGATGAGCCCGTCGTCGAAGAGCCTCTTGAAGATCGTCTGAACGGCGCGGGAGAGGCCGGGGTCCATGGTGAAGCGCTCGCGCGACCAGTCCACGCCGTCGCCCAGCTTCTTCATCTGGTCGAGGATCCGGCCGCCGGACTCCTCCTTCCACTGCCAGACGCGCTCGACGAACGCCTCGCGGCCGAGGTCGTGCCGGGAGAGGCCGTCCTTGGCGAGCTCACGCTCGACCACGTTCTGGGTGGCGATACCGGCGTGGTCCATGCCGGGCAGCCAGAGCGTCTCCTGCCCGCGCATGCGGGCACGGCGGGTCAGCGCGTCCTGGACGGAGTGGTCGAGGGCGTGGCCGATGTGCAGGACGCCGGTTACGTTCGGCGGGGGCAGGACGATGGTGTACGGCTCGCGCTCGCTGCTCGGGTCGGCGGTGAAGTATCCCTCCGATACCCAGCGCTCGTAGCTCCGGGTCTCCACGTCGGCGGGTGCGTACTGGGTGGGCAGCTCTGGCGTCGTCACGATGCCCAAGTCTAGGGATGTCCGCGGGTCCCGTGTCCCGCGGATCGTGCTTCTCGCCCTTCCCCGGCTCGGCGGGCCGGTCCCCCGGTCCCCCGGTCTGTTCCTCCGCGGATCGAGAGGACCGGCGGAGCGGGACGAGGCCGGCGGTGGTCGCCGGGGACGACCTGGCGGCCCCGGTCCTTCACGGAAAAGACCGGCGCCCCCACGGAGAACCCGTGGGGGCGCCGGTCGTGCGAGCCTCGCGGGCTCGCGGGAACGCCTAGGCCGACTTCTCGCGCGGCGGACGCTGCTGCTTGCTGAGCTGGTCACGCGGTACGAGCGTGGGATTGACGTGCTCCAGGACCGACTCGCGAGTGATCACAACGCGGGCCACGTCCTGCCGGGAGGGCACCTCGTACATGACCGAGAGCAGGACCTCCTCCAGGATCGCCCGCAGGCCGCGGGCCCCGGTGCCCCGCAGGATGGCCTGGTCGGCGATGGCCTCCAGCGCGTCGTCGGTGAACTCGAGTTCGACGTTGTCGAGCTCGAAGAGGCGACGGTACTGCTTGACCAGGGCGTTGCGGGGCTCGGTGAGGATCTGGATGAGCGCCTCGCGGTCGAGGTTGTGAACACTCGTGATCACCGGGAGGCGGCCGACGAACTCGGGGATCATGCCGAACTTCAGCAGGTCCTCCGGCATCACGTCCTTGAAGATGTCGGAGCTGTCGACATCCTCCTTGGAGCGGATGATCGCGTTGAAGCCGATGCCCTTGCGGCCGACCCTGGACTCGATGATCTTCTCCAGGCCCGCGAAGGCGCCACCGCAGATGAACAGCACGTTGGTGGTGTCGATCTGGATGAACTCCTGGTGCGGGTGCTTGCGCCCGCCCTGCGGAGGAACGCTCGCGGTCGTGCCCTCCAGGATCTTGAGCAGGGCCTGCTGCACGCCCTCCCCGGAGACGTCCCGGGTGATCGACGGGTTCTCGCTCTTACGAGCGATCTTGTCGACCTCGTCGATGTAGATGATGCCGGTCTCGGCCTTCTTGACGTCGTAGTCGGCGGCCTGGATCAGCTTGAGCAGTATGTTCTCGACGTCCTCGCCCACGTAGCCCGCCTCCGTCAGGGCGGTGGCGTCGGCGATGGCGAACGGAACGTTCAGCATCTTCGCCAACGTCTGGGCGAGCAGTGTCTTGCCGGAACCGGTCGGGCCCAGGAGCAGGATGTTGGACTTGGCCAGTTCGAGGCCGTCGTCACGCCCGCGCTCTCCGGACTGCACCCGCTTGTAGTGGTTGTAGACCGCCACGGAGAGAGCCTTCTTCGCCTGGTCCTGACCGATGACGTAGGCGTCGAGGAATTCGTAGATCTCCCTCGGCTTGGGAAGGCTGTCCCACTTGAGTTCGGAGGACTCGCTGAGCTCCTCCTCGATGATCTCGTTACAGAGGTCGATGCACTCGTCGCAGATGTATACGCCGGGTCCGGCGATGAGCTTCTTGACCTGCTTCTGGCTCTTCCCGCAGAAAGAGCACTTCAGCAGGTCTCCCCCGTCGCCGATGCGTGCCACCCCAGATACTCCTTTGCGTGGGACCGCCCTGGCTGCCGCGGTCCGTTTCTTCCGATCGGCCCGATACCCGATGGAAAAGTCATCCCGCTTAGGTTTCGACGTTACCGTCTTCTGAGCCCTCAGTGAGCCCCCTAGCGGCGAGTCGCACCGGAACGTGCCGGATTCGGCACGGTTCCGGTGCACTGTGCCTCGTCAGGAGGCTACGGCCTTGGCAAGTTTCTTGCGGGACGGGATGATGTCGTCGATCAACCCGTACTCCTTGGCCTCCACGGCGTCAAGGATCTTGTCCCGCTCGATGTCCTTGCGGACCGCCTCCGGTGCCCTGCCCGAGTGCTGAGCAATGATCATTTCCATCTGCGCGCGCATCCTCAGGATCTCACGCGCCTGGATCTCGATGTCGCTTCCCTGACCGCCGCCCTCGGTGGAGGGCTGGTGGATCAGCATCCGGGCGTTCGGCAGGGCGAACCGCTTGCCCGGCGTGCCGCCGGCCAGCAGGACCGCCGCGGCCGAGGCCGCCTGGCCCAGGCAGACCGTCTGGATCTCCGGCCGGACGAACTGCATCGTGTCGTAGATCGCCGTCATGGCGGTGAACGAACCGCCCGGCGAGTTGATGTAGATGCTGATGTCACGGTCGGGGTCGAGCGACTCCAGCGTCAGCAGCTGGGCCATGACGTCGTTGGCCGAGGCGTCGTCCACCTGCACCCCGAGGAAGATGATGCGATCCTCGAACAGCTTGGCGTACGGGTTCATCTCCCGCATGCCGTAGGACGTGCGCTCGGTGAACGACGGAAGAACGTAGCGGCCGTTGATGTCTCCCGGCCGGATCAACTCACTCACCTTGTGCCCCTTCAGGAGACGGCGCCCGTGGAGGGCACCTGCCGAGCGCTGCGCACGACCTGGTCGATGAAGCCGTAGTCCTTGGCTTCCTCGGCCGTGAACCAGCGGTCGCGGTCGGAGTCGGCCTCGATCTGCTCCAGGTTCTGGCCGGTGTGGAAGGCGATCCGCTCGGCGAGGGTCTTCTTCACGTAGAGCATCTGCTCGGCCTGGATGGCGATGTCGGCGGCGGTACCGCCGATGCCACCGGACGGCTGGTGCATCATGATCCGCGCGTGCGGCAGGGCGTAGCGCTTGCCCCGCTCACCGGCGCAGAGGAGGAACTGGCCCATCGAAGCGGCCAGGCCCATCGCGACCGTGCACACGTCGTTGGGTACGTACTCCATCATGTCGTAGATCGCCATACCGGCGGTCACGGAACCGCCCGGCGAGTTGATGTAGAGCCAGATGTCGCGTTCTGAATCGTCCGCGGCGAGCAGGAGCAGCTCGGCGCAGATCCGGTTGGCGATCTCGTCGTTGACCTGGGTGCCCAGCACGATGATGCGCTCACGCAGCAGCCGCTGGTAGAGCTGGTCTTCGAGCCTGAACGAGCCGGTCGGCTGGCTCATCGACTCGGGCCCGGAGCCGGTCGGCTGGTAGAAGGTCGGCGGGCTGGTCACAGCGTCACCTTCCGATGCGTCGTAATCGATTGGCTTTGCCTGTGACCTTAACCCGCGCCGCCTACCGGACATGCCTCCTCAACGCGCTGTTCGCTGACGGCGCATGCTGGGCGCGCCCTCCCGCGCACGTCCGCGGGCCCGTGCCCGCCGCCCCGGAGAAGGTTTCCGGCCGTGGTCCGCCCGGCGTGTCGGACCTCCCGGGGACACGCGGAGATCCTCCGGATCCCACGCAGGCCGCACCGAGGGGAACCGGAGGGCGCCGGAGACGGCCGGAGCACGCGGGGCGCCGGAGGAACGGGGTGAGGACCCGTCGCGGGGAGCGGCAGGAGACGTTCGGCGCGATCCCCGGGCACGGACGCGGTCGAGGCCCCTCGGAAGGGCCCACGCGTCCGTCCGGCCCATGACGGACGGCATGGCCCTGGCAGGAGCGGCAAAGCCCTTGCGGGAGCAGAAGGGCCCGGTGGGAGCGGCAGAACCCCCGTGGGGGCGGAAGAGCCCGACAGGGGCGAGCAGGGCCCCGGTGGGATCCGGCAGAGCCCTGCAGGGGCGGAAAGGCGACAAGAGCAGCAGGACCCCGGTGGGAGCGAAGGGCCGGCACCGGGCGCCGGAGGGCTCCACGGACCCGTGGCGCGAGCGGTGAAGGGCGCCCCGGCATGACCGTGGCGCCCGCCGCAGAACACTGCGGGGGCGCCACGGGCAATGTGCGTACCGGTCCCGGGGCTACTTCGCCTCGGCCTTGTCCTCGCTCTTGTCCTCGGCCTCGGCCTCGGCCTCGTCGGCCTGGCCGGGCTCCTCACCGTTGATCTCGGTGTAGATGGCCTTGAGGTCGACCTCGTTGCCGGCCTCGTCGGTCACCTTGGCGGCGTCGCCGATGACGCTCTTGGCCTTGTCCCGGACGATCTCGACCATGGCCAGCGTGAGCTGGTCGTTGTCGGCCAGGTGCTGGGCCAGCGTGTTGGGAGCGACGTTCATCTGCATGGCGCGGCGCACCACGAAGTTGGTGAGCTCCTGCTCGCTGACGCCGAGCTCCTCGCTCTTGACGATCTTGTCGAGGACGAATCCCGTCTTGAGGGCCTTGGCCGCGCTCTCGTCGAACTCGGCGAAGCGCTCCTCCTCGGTGGTCTGGTAGAGGCGGAAGTACGCCTCCTTGCTCAGGCCACTGTCGGCGATCTGGTGCTCGAGGTTGTGCCTGCGGTTGTCGACCTCGGCCTTGAGGGCGCTCTCGGGCAGCGGGATGTCGATCTTGTCGAGCAGCGTGTCGAGCGCGTTCTCCCGGGCCTGGACGACCTGGTCGATCAGCTTGTTGCGGCGCGCCTGCTCGCGGATGCTGTCCTTGAGCTCGTCCAGGGTGTCGAACTCGCTGGCGAGCTGGGCGAACTCGTCGTCCAGCTCGGGGAGGACCTTCTCCTTGACGTTCTTGACCGTGATGGTGACCACGGCCTCCTCGCCGGCGTTCTCGCCGCCGACCAGGTTGGTGGTGAACTCCTTGGTGTCACCGGCCGACAGGCCGACCAGGGCGTCGTCCAGGCCCTGCAGCACCGAGCCGGCGCCGACCTCGTAGGAGACGTCGTTGGCCTGCTGCTCCTCGATGTTGACACCGTCGATCGCGGCGGCCAGGTCCATCACCACGAAGTCGCCCGCGGCCGCGGGACGCTCGACACCGGTCAGGGTGGCGAAGCGCTGGCGCAGGCCGTCCAGCTGGGCGTCGATGTCGGCGTCGGAGACCTCGGCGACCGGGACGGTCACCTCGAGGCCCTGGTAGTCGGGGACCTCGAAGTCGGGACGGATGTCCACCTCGGCGGTGAACTCGACCTGCTGGCCGTCCTCGATCTTGGTGACCTCGATCTCCGGCTGGCTGACCGGGAAGATGTCGCTCTCGTCGACGGCCCGGCCGTACAGCTTGGGCACCGCGTCGTTGAGCGTCTCCTCCAGCACCACGGCGCGGCCGAACCGCTGCTCGATGATGCGGGCCGGAACCTTGCCGGGGCGGAACCCGGGGACGCGCACCTGCTGCGCGACCTTCTTGTACGCCGCCTGCAGGCTCTCGCCGAGCTCCTCGAACGGCACCTCGACGGTAAGCCTCACCCGGGTCGGGCTGAGCTCCTCCACAGCGGTCTTCACGGGGTCGTCTCCTTGATCAAGCTTCGAGTGATCGCGGGCGCGTCAAGTCGTAACGGCTACCGCGGCAAGCTCGCGCGCCGCGCCCACATGAGCGGCACCTGGCACAGGCCGAGGAGACATGCGAGATGAGGGCATGCTCCACTGCGGCGGGTGTTCAGCGCCGCTGGCCAGTCTAGGGCAGAGCGGCACCGGGGAGCGACCGATGGCCGCTCAGTCCTCCTTGATGATCCGCCGCAGGATGTCGTTGGTCTCGCCGGGGGTGGTGCTGACCGCGCACAGGCGTTCCATGACCTCGCTGTAGCGGTCGACGTCCTCACGTTTGTCCAGGTAGAGGGCACTGGCCAGCTGCTCGACGTAGACGACGTCCGGCAGTTCGCTGTCGTTGAAGCGCAGGATGCTGAAGGCGCCGCCCTCGGCGCTGTGGCCGCCGAAGCTGAAGGGCATCACCTGGATCGTGACGTTGGGCTTGCGCATCAGTTCGAGCAGGTGCTCCAGCTGGGCCCGCATGACGTCCGCGCCGCCGATGGGGCGCCGCAGGGCGGCCTCGTCGATGACGGCCCAGAAGAACGGCCCGCCGGGCCGTTCCAGCACCTGCTGGCGCTCCAGTCTCAGGTCCACGCGGCGGGCGATCTCCTCGGGCGAGACGCCGGCGCTGCCCGCGGTGATCACCGCGCGGGCGTACTCCTTGGTCTGCAGCAGACCCGGGACGAACTGCACCTCGTAGGTGCGGATCCTGGAGGCGGCCTCCTCCAGGCCCACGTAGGTCTGGAACCAGGAGGGGAGCAGGTCGTTGAACCGGTGCCACCAGCCGGGCTCGTTGGCCCTCAGCAGCAGGTCCATCACCGCGGATCGGGCGTGTTCGTCCTCGACCCCGTAAAAGGTGAGCAGATCGGCCACGTCCCGTTCCCTGAGGCCGACCCGGCCCAGCTCCATCCTGCTGATCTTGGATTCGGAACCGCGGATCAGATGGCCCGCCTCCTCGCGCGAGAGCCCCTTGGCCTCACGCAGGCGACGCAGCTGGGAGCCCAAGAGGATACGCAGAGCTGTGGGACCTGATCCCGGTTGAACCTGCGTCACTTCGCCTCCCTCTGTACTTGGGCCAGCGCACACAGTGTCACTACTTCCGGCCGCGATGACAAGGTCTCAACACCCTGCCTAATTCGCCAAGTCGGCGACCAAACCGCTCATGCGGCTGCACATTGCAACTGCACGTGCATTTGGGTCTTGCAGCGGACCTGCCGGTGACCCATGATGGCCTAGTGCATATTGGGCTTATGGTGCACAACCTCTGAAAACTCTCAAGTGGTACGGAGACTCACGATGACAGCGGGAGGTACCGGCAGGATGGTGGAGGAGCCAAAATCGGCTGCCGACTACCTGCAGGCGACCCGCGAGGTCGGCTTCGACGAGCTGCTCGTGGCCAATCACTCCGGCGCCACCGCGTGCCCGCTGCCACGGCAGGCCGACTCGGTGAAGACGGCACGGGACGTGACCCGCTCCACCCTGCACGACTGGGGGCTGGAGGAACTCAGTGATGACGCAGCGCTAGTGGTTTCGGAACTCGTCACCAACGCGGTCCGTTACGCGCTGTGCCCGAACGGTCAGTCCGAGGCCACACCGATCACCCTGGTGCTGCTCCGCCTCTCGCCCCACGTGCTGCTGGCGGTGACCGACCCGAGCGACGAGGTCCCCACCCCCAAGGAGCCCGACTTCATCTCGGAGAACGGCCGGGGACTCTACATCGTGGAGACCTACAGCCAGAGCTGGGGCTGGGACCACCTCAACCGCGGCGGCAAGGCCGTCTGGGCCTTCTTCAGCGCCCGTCCCTGACCCGTTCGCCACAGCCCCGGCCGCGCACCCGCGTGCGACGCGGATCCCGTACGAGACCCGCACGGCACGTCCCGGGCGGACACCCGCACTCCCCCGAGAACGGCCTTCCGGCCCGCACCCGCGCACGTGCCCGGACGCCCTCGCCCTCGCCCGAACCCGGACGCCCTGGCCTTGGATCCGGACGTCCTCCCACGACCCCGGACGCTCCTCATGGGCGATCCGGACGTGTCCGGAAAGACGAGAGCCGGGCACCGGTGAGACCGGTGCCCGGCATACGTCGGGGTGACAGGATTTGAACCTGCGGCCCCCTGCTCCCAAAGCAGGTGCGCTACCAAACTGCGCCACACCCCGAGTAGGTCGAGTGCGCGCACGCTCCGGATCTCCGGTACGATTACGCCCTGACGAACGGATGAAGTCTAGACCAGACCGACGCCGGCTCGCGCGGACGTAGCTCAATGGTAGAGCCCCAGTCTTCCAAACTGGCTACGCGGGTTCGATTCCCGTCGTCCGCTCCGAATGGCAAGAGGCCAGGTCAGTCGCCATATGACTGATCTGGCCTTTTGGATTTCACGCGTCCACATCGGTCTTCCGCGTCATCCGGGTGCCATCGATTTTCTTTTTTCTCTTCGTGTTCCGGCCAACACTTCACCCGGTGTCACCGCGTATTTCATCCCACTCCAGGGTGTTCACGACTCGACGGACCCGAACCCGGATGCGCCGGCGCACCGGACCGTGCCCGGTGACCCGCGCTCCGCGCTCCGGGCGGCGAATGAGGCGTCTGGACGACGGATACGGGAGGCCCTGAGTGCCCCTTCCGGGCTCCCACACCCCACCTGACGCTCGGCCACGGGTGGGGTAAGGTGGTTACCGGTCCAGAGACGCGGCCACCTTCTCGTCATGCCCATGAAGGTGAACGCCTAATGCCCTTGATCATCGATCCCCGTCTCGGCCTCCCCCGTCGCCACCGGATCACCGGCGGCTCGTACTGTGGCGAGAGGGGTTCTCGATGAAGCTGTCGGTGCGCTTGGTCACCACGCGCCAGGATGCCGCGGTGGTCGCCCTTCAGGGTGAACTCGACCTCAACAGCGCCGTCCTGCTGGACGCGGTCCTGCTCCCTCTGCCCGGCCAGGGCGTCCGCCATGTCATCGTGGCCGCCGATCGGCTGCGTTTCTGCGACGTGTGCGGTCTGCGGGTGCTGATGAGCGTGCACACGATCATGAGCGCCACGGGCGGCTCCCTGGTCGTCGCCGAGCCCGCGCCCGCGCTACGGCGGCTGATCACGCTGATGCGCGACCCGGAGTCGGACCGTCCCGCCCCCGCGATCAGGGTGTACGCCACCGTCGACCAGGCCGTACGCGACGTGACCGGCCTGCCGGACCTCTCCCTGGCCGCCAGCGGCCCTGCCTAGCCGTCCGGTCGCGGGCCACACCGCCAGGTGTGCCCCACGGCGGGCCCGGCCCACGTCCGGCCCGCCCTCGTCGCCCACCCGTGCAGTCCCCCCGGCGTTCACCGCCCGCGCCTCGAGGCCGATACAGGAGCCTGCATGACCCCACTGTCGATCACGGTCACCGATCACGACACCTGCTCGGTGATCACACTGGTCGGCGAGCTCGATCGTCTTTCGGCCGATCGGCTGCGCCGGACGGTCGAACGGCTGGTCGACCGGGGCCGTACCCGTCTCATCGCGGACGTCGCCGAGCTGACCTTCTGCGACTCGGTCGGCGTGTGGGCCCTGCTGGAATGTCACCATCACGCCGCCACGATGGACGGGTGGCTGCGGGTGGCCTTCGTCCACGGGACGCTCAAACGGATCCTGCAGATCATCGGGACGACCAGGGCCTATCCCTCCGCCACCGACCTGATAGTGATCATGGACCGCTAGCCGCCCGCGTCCCCGGCCCCTCGGCCGGCCCGTCCGGCCCTCGTCCACGATCACAGGGGTCCGGTACCACCGGCGCCCGATGACCGAGGCCGGCCGGGCGGATGAGCCCGGTGATCCGGGCGGTGGAGCCGGAGGCCTGCCCGTCGCTCACCCGGGGCTCCCACGCCCACGACTTCGGCGACGCCGCCGGGCTGACCCCGCCGATGAAGAGGGAAGGCCCTGCTGACCGCGCTCTGCGGGCACGGGCACTCCGGCCTGAGCGCCTACGACGGTTACCTGTCGGGGCAGATGGAGGACGTCCCGCTCCCGCAGGAGCGGATCGACACGGCTCTGACTGCCCGTCCTACGCCGTAGCGGAGCGGAACCGACCCTGTACTCACACCGTTCTTTTCCGTCATATCTCCATCAACCCCGACGCACCCCTAAAGTCCTATCCTGTGTGGAAATATCAACCGATCTCTGTTAAACACGAGGATCGCAGTAGATCATTCTTTACAATCCTCCATACCAGCAGTCAAAGCGCCCTGGAGGGAACGTGTCGGAGTTCGACGGCGTCATCGTAGGCGGGGGCCATAACGGCCTCACGTGTGCCGCCTACCTCGCGAAGGCGGGGTTGTCGGTCGCGGTCGTCGAGCGCAACGACGTCGCGGGCGGCGGTTGCAGCACCCAGGAGCTCACGCTCCCCGGCTTCCGGCACAACACCCACAGCAGCTACCACTTCCTGGAGGAGGGGCCCGTTCCCGCCGACCTGGAGCTCCGGCGCCACGGCCTGCGCTACGTCTACCCGGAGACCCAGCACGCCACGATCTTCCGGGACGGGCGGGCGATCACGGTCTACACCGATCCGAAGCGCACCGCCGAGTCCTTCGCCCGGTTCTCCAAGGCCGACGCCGACCACTGGCTGGAGCTGTACGAGCGCTACGCCGAGGCGGCCAGGGGCCTGATGAACGGCTTCCTGTACTCGGCCCCGCTCCCGCCGCCGGTGCTCGCCGAACGGCTCGGCGGCGACCTCGGCCGCGACCTGCTGAGCTACATGCCGCTGTCGCTGTACGAGGCCGTCGACAGGAACTTCGAGAGCGACCAGGTCAGGGTGCTGTTCAAGTCCTTCCTGCACGCCATCTCCATCGAGAACGTGCCCGGCACCGGCGGCTTCTTCCCCCGGCTGCTGTCGCGCATCGCCCGGCTGGGCGTACCGGTGGGCGGTGCGGCGAACGTGGCGAGCGCGCTGCGGGCCGTCATCGAGGAGCACGGCGGCACCGTGCTGACCGGCTCGCACGTCGAGCGGATCCTCGTCGACGACGGGCGGGCCACCGGGGTGCGGCTGGCGGGCGGCGACGTCCTGAGCGCCCGCCGGTTCGTGGCCAGCGCGGTGGACGCCCCGCAGACCGTGCGGCTGGCCGGGCCGGAGAACTTCGGCGAGGAGATCGTCTCCAAGATCGAGGGGTACCGGTGGGCCGGACACAGCCTGGTCACCCTGCACCTGGCGCTGGAGGAGGCGCCGCGCTACCGGGCCGCCGAGTTCGAGCCCGACGTGGACCGCGCGTTCCTCGTGGTGCTGGGCGCCGACGACAGCGAGCAGCTGGGCCGCACGTTCGACCGGATCCACGAGGGCCAGCTTCCCGACCGGCTGGCCGGCAACGGCGCCTGCCCCTCGTTGTTCGACCCCTCGTACGCGCCGGACGGCAGGCACGTGGCGTTCTGGTGGCCATGGGCCCCCTACGACCTCGACGGCGACCCGGCGAACTGGGACGCGCGGAGGGAGGAGGTCGGGGAACGGCTGCTGGCCGAGTGGGCCGAGTACGCCCCCAACCTCGCCCGGGGCGCCGTGCTGGGCAGCCGGGTGTTCTCCCCCCTCGACATCGAGCGGCACTGCGTCAACATGGTGCGCGGCAGCCACCACGTGGGCGCCTACGAGCCCTCCCAGCTGGGCGGCAACCGCCCGGTCCCGGAGATGGGGCGCTACCGCACCCCCGTCGACGGCCTCTACCTGTGCGGCGCCAGCAGTCACCCGGGCGGTTCGGTCTCCGCGGCCCCCGGGTACAACGGCGCCAACGCCATCGCAGAAGACCTCGAACTGGCCACCTGGTGGACGCCGGTTCCCGCACCCCGGTGGAGCGAGTGAAGTCCCGTTTCGTCACCAAGGATCCCGCTACGCCAGGCTTCAGGATGGGCAGCCCCGCGTCCATGCACGAGCAGCTCTCGCTGCTCAACGCCGCCAGCAAGCGGATCGGCAGCACGCTGGACATGTTCGAGACCGGCAGGGAGCTGATGGACGTCGCCGTGCCGCGCTTCGCGGACGCGGCCGGCATCCTCGTCCAGGACCGGCTGGTGACCGAGGGGGAGTTCCCGCAGCAGAGCACCGACGGCTCGGCGCTGGTGCGCCGGATCGCGGTCGGCGTGGCCGACCCCTCCCCCGACGAGTACGCCAAGGCGTTCCCGGTGGACGAGGTCGCCGTCTACGAGGCGTGGACGCCGTACGCCCGGTGCATGGCCACCGGCAACCCGATCCTCTACCCCCGGCTGGGACGCCGGACGGCCGAGGAGATCGGGCGGTTCTGGAAGCGCGACTCGGTCTCCAAGGTGCTGGAGGACAGCTCCTTCCTGGTGGTCCCGCTGAAGGCGCGCGGCCGGGTGCTGGGCTTCGTGATCTTCACGCGGCGGCCCACCAGCCAGCCCTTCGACGAGCAGGACGTGAACCTGGCCGAGGAGCTCGCGGCCAGGACCGCGGTCTGCCTCGACAACGCCAGGCTCTACAACCGGGAGCGGCGTACCGCGCTGACCCTGCAGAGCAGCCTGCTGCCGGTCGACCTCTCCCAGCCGCTGGGCCTGACGATCGCCTCGCGCTACCTGCCCGCCAGCGACCTGGTCGGCGTGGGCGGCGACTGGTACGACGTGATCCCGCTGCCCGGCTGCCGGGTCGCCCTGGTCGTCGGCGACGTGATGGGGCACGGCATCAGGGCCGCGGCCACCATG
Source organism: Streptosporangium sp. NPDC050855 (assembly GCF_044456585.1). Classification (NCBI taxonomy): domain Bacteria; kingdom Bacillati; phylum Actinomycetota; class Actinomycetes; order Streptosporangiales; family Streptosporangiaceae; genus Streptosporangium; species Streptosporangium sp. NPDC050855. The sequence continues at coordinate 23,250 of NZ_JBITFY010000038.1, read as the reverse complement.
GGCCAGCTCCGCACGGCCGCGCGTACCCTGGCCAGCCTGGACCTGAGCCCGGCCGACGTGCTGTTCCGGCTCAACCTGATGAGCCAGGACCTGGACGCCAGCCAGATCGCCACCTGCGTGTACGCCACCTACGACCCGGTCACCCGCCGCTGCGCCATGGCCTGCGCCGGGCACGTCCCGCCGATCCTGGTGCGGCCCGGCGGCGAGACCGAGCTGCTGGAGCTGCCCCCGGGTCTCCCCCTGGGCATCGGCAACGAGCCGGCCGAGATGCGGGAGTTCACGCTCCCCGACGGCACGGTGCTCGCCTTCTACACCGACGGCCTGGTGGAGAGCCGCGACCGGGACATCGAGGAGGGCATCGGCGCCCTGCGCGGCCTGCTGGCCAGCCAGAACCACGACCTGGAAGAGGTCTGCAACCTCACGATCAGCGCCCAGCGGCCGGGGCACGAGCGCGACGACATCGCGCTGCTGCTGGCCAGGGTCTCGGAGCTGACCGAGAAGGAGTTCGTCGAGGTGTCGATGCCGGCCGACCGGCGCTCGGCCTCGCAGGCCCGGCGCTTCGTGCGGACCACGCTGGAGGACTGGGGACTCTCCTCGCTCTGCGACAACACCGAGCTCATGGTCAGCGAGCTGGTGGCCAACGCGGTCGAGCACGGTCAGGGCGAGGTCGAGCTGCGGCTGCTGCGCGGGCCCACCCTGGTCTGCGAGGTGTCCGACACCTCCTCGTCCGTACCGGTGATGCGGGAGGCGTCCACCACCAGCGACACCGGGCGCGGCCTGCACCTGATCAACTGGCTCGCGCATCGCTGGGGCTCCCGCCTCACCGCGAAGGGCAAGATCGTCTGGATCGAGCAGCGGCTGCCCTGACCCGTCCGCGCGGAACCCCTGGGGCTCCAGGGAGCCCGAGGACTCAGGAGTTTGAAGCGGTCCCGGCCGGGACGCTCCCGGCCGGGTGCCGTGGCGTCCAGGGACGGACCCACCGGTGACCCGGGGTGACCGTGAGTGACTCCTGGTCACCCCGGGAGCCGTCCGGTGCTTACCGGTGCTCGCCGACGCGTACCGGCGGCCACGGCCCCGGCCCGTCACCGGGGTCGTGCCGGTCATGCCCGTTGACGCGGATGACTACTGGCGGTCCAGAGGTTACGGTCAGGGGAAGGGCACGGCGCGTCCGGGAGGACATCGGGAGGCATGATGACCATCGACGTACCGGAGGCCTACGGTCGCGCGCTGGACGCCTTCGGCGCGCTCGTCCACCGGATCGCTCCCGACCAGTGGGAGACCCCCACGCCCTGCGTCGACTGGGACGTGCGGGCGCTGGTCAACCACGTGGTCGGTGAGAGCCTGTGGGCTCCGGAGCTGCTGGCCGGGCGGACCTCCGCCGAGGTCGGCGACGCCTTCGACGGGGACCTGCTCGGCGACGACCCCATCAAGGCGTTCGACACCTCGGCCGTGGCCGCCGTCCAGGCGGTGACCGCCCACGGTGCCCTGGAGGGCTTCGTGCGCCTGCCGTTCGGCGACGTGCCCGGCCGCGAGTACGTCACCGAGCTGTTCGCCGACGCCCTCATCCACACCTGGGACCTGGCCCGCGCCATCGGCGCCGACGAGCGGCTCGACCCGGAGCTGGTCGAGGCCTGTGCCGCCTGGTTCGCCGCCGCCGAGCCCGGCCGGGAGCAGGAGACGGCCCCCGGGGAGTCCCGGTCGCCCGCCGAGGACGCCCAGGCGCGGCTGCTGGCCTCCTGGGGCCGTGACGCCTGACCCGTCCGGGCCGGGGTCCCGGTCCGGCCGCCTCTAGGCTCCCTGGCATGAGCGAGAAGCTGATGACCCGCTGGCGGTCCCTGGCCGGCCCCGGGGCCGAACGGCTCGGCCGCGAACTGATCGCCCGCTACGACGAGCCGCACCGCAGGTACCACACGACCGCCCACCTGGAGGCGGTCCTGGCCGGGGTCGACGCCCTGGCCGGTCACGCCGAGCACCCGGACCTGGTGCGGATGGCGGCCTGGTTCCACGACGCCGTCTACGATCCCCGCAACGCCGACAACGAGGAGCGCAGCGCCCGGCTGGCCGAGCGCGCGCTGCCGGAGGCGGGCCTGTCCCCCGAGGCGGTGGCCACGGTCGCCCGGCTGGTCAGGCTGACCGTCACGCACGACCCCGCACCGGACGACGCCGACGGGGCCGTGCTCTGCGACGCCGACCTGGCGATCCTGGGCGCGCCGGAGGACGTCTACGCCGCCTACGCCGCGGCCGTGCGCGAGGAGTACGCCTTCGTGCCCGAGGAGGCGTTCAGGGCCGGGCGGGCCGCGGTGCTGCGCTCGCTGCTCGCCCTCCCGGCGATCTTCCGCCTCGAGGGGCCGGAGGCTGCGGCGCGGGCCAACATCGAGGCGGAACTCGAACGGTTGTGAGCGGGCGGTTCACCATGTTCCAACACCCCCTCTCGGCCCTCGGCGTGGTAATTTGGTGGAATCTGGTGAATTAAGGGGAGTGACGATGCTCGCCCAGCAGCGGCAGCAGGCGATCCTGGAGAGGGTCCGCAGCAGCGGCGGTGTCAGGGTCGCCGACCTGGTCCGTGACCTCGGCGTCTCCGACATGACGATCAGGCGCGACCTGGAGGTGCTCGCCGAGCGAGGGCTGGTGGAGAAGGTCCACGGCGGCGCCACCGTGGCCGGGCCGGGCTCGACCGAGGAGCCGGGCTTCACCGCCAAGTCCGTGCGCCAGCAGGCCGAGAAGGAGACGATCGCCCGCACCGCCGCCGGGCTCGTCCGGCCCGCCACCGCCATCGCGCTCTCCGCGGGCACCACGACCTGGACGCTCGCCCACCACGTGGTCGACGTGCCCGAGCTGACCGTGATCACCAACTCGATCCGGATCGCCGACGTCTTCCACCGCTCCCCCAGGGCCGACCGCACGGTCGTGCTGACCGGCGGGGTCCGTACCCCCTCCGACGCGCTGGTCGGCCCGGTCGCGGTCGCGGCGGTCCGCGGCCTGCACGTCGACACCCTCTTTCTCGGCGTGCACGGGATGAGCGTCCGCGCCGGGTTCACCACGCCCAACCTGCTGGAGGCGGAGACCGACCGGGAACTGGTCGCCTCCGCCCGCCGCCTGGTGGTGACCGCCGACCACACCAAGTGGGGAACGGTCGGCATCAGCACGATCGCCGAGCTGTCCCAGGCGCACATCGTGATCACCGACTCCGGCCTGTCCGGCGAGGCACGCGAGGAGCTCGCCGCCTCGGTCGGCGAGCTGATCATCACAGAACCGCAGCAGGAGAGCGAGACCGCCACCCGATGAAACGCACCGCCACCCACCTGGCCGACGGCCGGGAGCTTTTCTATTTCGACCGGCGCGACGACGCGGACAGGGGTGCGGCCGACCTGCGCGACCTGCCGCCCCGGCCCGCCGCCTCCGAGCTGCGCTACGACCCGCTGACCGAGGAGTGGATCGCGGTGGCCGGCCACCGGCAGGGCCGTACCTTCCTGCCCCCGGCCAGTGAGTGCCCGCTCTGCCCGTCCGGTCCCGGCAACCTCACCGAGGTCCCCTCCCCCGACTACGACGTGGTGGTCTTCGAGAACCGCTTCCCCTCGTTCTCGGCCCAGCCGGGCGAGTACCCGCAGCCGGGCGGGCTGAGCGAGGTCCGGCCCGGGATCGGCCGCTGCGAGGTGGTGTGCTTCACCTCCGACCACGACTCCTCGTTCTCCCGCCTGTCGCCCGAGCAGGTCGAGCTGGTCATGGAGGCCTGGATCGACCGTACGGCCGAGCTGTCGTCCCTGCCGGGGGTGGAGCAGGTGTTCTGCTTCGAGAACCGGGGTTCGGAGATCGGCATCACCCTGGCCCACCCGCACGGGCAGATCTACGCCTACCCGTACGTGACCCCGCGCACCAGGCTGAACCTCGCGGCGGCCGGCCGCTACCGGGACCGCACCGGGGGCGACCTGTTCGCCGACGTCCTCGCCTCCGAGCGGGAGGCCGGGGTGCGGGTGGTGGCCTCCAACGAGCACTGGACGGCGTTCGTCCCGGCCGCCGCGCGCTGGCCGGTCGAGGTCCACCTCTACCCGCACCGGAGGGTCCCCGACCTGATCGGCCTGGAGTCGGCCGAGCGGGCGGCGTTCGGGCCGCTCTACACCGACGTGCTGCGCCGTCTCGACGGGCTCTTCGACATGCCGATGCCCTACATCGCGGCCTGGCACCAGGCACCGGTCAACACCGGCCGGGACCTGGCGTACGCGCACCTGGAGCTGTTCAGCATCCGCCGCGCGCCGAACAAGCTGAAGTACCTCGCGGGATCGGAATCGGCCATGGGGGCCTTCGTGAACGACGTGCTGCCCGAGGAGACAGCACATCTACTGCGCTCCATTGTCACGAGCTGATCACTGATAGGTCTCGTTTGAGGTCGCGTGACCTGGGGTTTACCACTACTATCCTTCCCACATCGGCTGTAGCAGCCGATATGCCTAATCCCAGGCGCCTCGCCCGGGAGCCGGGGAACCACCGCACCTGGGGTGAAACCACTTCGGTGGAAGGGCATCCTCCAGCCCGAACCCGTCAGCTAACCCGGTAGGCGGAAGGAGAGGAGAGTTCGTGGCGGCCTCGTCCCCCACGTTCCGTCGCCATGCCGCTCTGGTCCTCTGCGTGGGCTCGATCGCCGCGTTCACCCTCGGCGCTCCCACCGCGGGAAGCGCCGACCCCAAACCGACCGAGGCCGAGCTCCGCGCCGACCTGGTCAAGCTCAACAAGAGGATCGACGCGCTGATCGAGACCTACGCGGCCAAGCGCGAGTCCCTCAACAAGGCGGAGAAGGCCGAGGCCGTGGCCAAGCAGAACCTGCGCAGGGCCGAGGAGGTCTACGCCGAGAACGAGAAGCAGGTCGACTCCATCGTCCAGCTCCACTACCAGAGCAGCATCGGCGGCCTGCCCGCCCTGCTGTTCGCCGACGACATCGGCGGCGCGGCGGTGATGGAGCAGCTCACCGCCGAGCAGAGCGCCCACCTGCAGGGGTTCGCCCAGAGCGTGGAGCGCAGGAAGAGGTCGGCCGAGACCGCCGCCCGCCTCACCGACGACATCGCCGAGGAGGCCAAGGAGGTCCAGGAGCGGCGCGAGGAGGCCGAGGACCTGATCGAGGAGATCAAGGACAAGCTCGACAAGCTGGTCCCCACCGGTTCGGGCCGCCGCTCCGACGGAAGCTGGGCCCCACAGCTGCCCACCGGCGCCGACAACATCACCGACCGGACCCGGATCATGCGCGAGGCGATCAAGAGGCGCTTCGACCTGCCGTACTCGGTCGGCTGCTACCGGGCCGCGAACGACGGCGGCGAGCACCCGCTGGGCCGCGCCTGCGACTTCATGATGAGCACCGGCGGCACGATGCCCACGGCCGCCAACCTCAGGCTCGGTGACGAGATCTCCGCCTGGGCCATCAAGAACAAGGCCAGGCTCGGGGTGAAGTACGTGATCTGGCGCCAGCGCATCAACCACGGCTCCGGCTGGAGGGCCATGTCCAACCGCGGCGGCGTCACCGCCAACCACTTCGACCATCCGCACATCTCGATGTACTAGCGCTGCGACGGTCTGACCCGCGATTTCTCGGTCTACTGCCTCTCTCAGGGCACTTCGCCCGTCGCCCGTGCGTCTTCGACCGTCTGTTTCGTGCGGTCCTCCCCGGAGGCGCCGGGTGCGCGCAGCGCCCGCAGGGTGACCCCGGGGCCGGCGTGATAGCACATTCCGGCTCCGTAGGCCAGGTCCCGTCCGGGATGCTCGGCCCGGCGTGCGGGGGGTCGATCCGCCGAACGGCACATGGGAACCGACGGGGCCCGGCGGCAGGGTTGAGGCATGGCGGCACGGCACCCTTTCCGGGATCGCCGGAGCAGGCCTCACCCTCACACCTCAAGGAGCCGTTGACATGAGATCCGCAATGATCCGGGCAGGGGTCACCGCCGTCGCCCTTTCGCTGGCCACGGTCGCGACGATCGGTACATCGGCCTCGGCCGCGTCGCCCGCGACGAGCAAGGACCCCCGGTGGCACGTGTCCGGCACCGCGAAGATCCACTTCGAACCGGCGGCCGACGACGACATCACCTTCACCATCACCGCACGCGGCGTCTTCACGGAGGCCGAGGGCATCGTCAAGGTCGACCACTACCTCCCCGACGGCAACGGCGGGGGATTCGAGGCGGAGGTGGACTGCCTCGTGGCGGGCGGCCCGGTCGCGACGGTGACCGCCGTCATCACCACCTCCACCTCGTTCCCGGTCGGTACCCGGGTCGCGGTCAGCGTGTACGACGGCGGGACGGACAGGTCCGGTGGCGGTCGTGATCGGATCGGCTGGAACTGGTCGGTACCGACCGGCGCGGTGCAGCCCTGTACGGCTCCCGCGACGTTCGCCACCGTCGAGCGGGGCGGGTTCACCGTCGTCGGCAAGGGCTGGCCCACGCCTCCCGCGCAGACCGGCACGGGGAAGTAGCGCCACGGCCGGCTCGTCCGCATGCCGCGCGGGCGGCGTTCACCGAGCCGGTACCGCGGTACGGCCGGGTTCGGCGACCGGTGGTGAGCGGGTGGTCCTCACCTGCCCGGGCCGGCGAGCCGTCTCGGACCGTCAGTGTGTTCGCCTCCCCCGCGAGCTGGATCGAGTCCGACGCCCTCGCGCAGTGCCACCAGGTGGCCGCGCTCGACGGCATGACGCACATCGCCGCCATGCCGGACCTGCACCCCGGCAAGGGCGCCCCCATCGGGGCCGCCATGACCTCCACCGTGCTGTACCCGTTCCTGGTGGGCTCCGACATCGGCTGCGGCATCGCCGTGTTCCCCATCAGGCTGAGACGCGCCGTACCCGAGAGGCTCGCCGCCCGCTTCCCCGACCTCGATCGCGCGCTGGACCCCGAGCGGGACGCCGGCGACCCGGCCTGGGCCGTGGTGAAGGGCGACATCCCCGCCGGTCACGCCGAGGGCCTCGGGACGGTCGGCCGGGGCAACCACTTCGTCGAGCTGGCCCGGATCGGGACCGTCTTCGAGCCGGGCCACGCGAGCCGTCTCGGACTCGCCGAGGGCGACCTGGTCCTCGTCGTCCACAGCGGTTCCCGGGGGCTGGGCGAGCGGATCCTGCGGGCGCACACCGAGGTCCACGGCGCGGGCCCCGCCCCCGACCCCGGCGCCTACCTGGCGATGCACGACGACGCCGTCCGCTGGGGGTCGCTCAACCGGCGGCTGCTGGCCGCCCGGGTCGCCCACGCCCTGGGGGCCGAGCCCGCCGAGCCGCTCGTCGACCGGTGCCACAACCTGGTCGAGGTCCGCGACGGGCTCTACCTGCACCGCAAGGGGGCGGCGCCGGGCGACGGGTGCGACGTGCTCGTCGCCGGTACGCGAGGCACCCCCTCCTACCTCGTGGCCGCCCACGCCGGGCCGGACGCCGGGCACTCCGTCGCGCACGGCGCGGGCCGCAAGATGTCGCGTGCGGACGCCCTGCGCCGGGGCCGGGCCAAGCACACGGTCGAGGAGCTGCGCCGCACGCCGGTGGGGTCGCTGGTGGTGTGCGGGGACCGCCAGCTGCTCTTCGAGGAGGCGCCGACGGCCTACAAGCGCATCGAGCAGGTGATCGCCGACCTGGTCGCCCACGACCTGGCCACGCCCGTGGCCACCACGATCCCCCTGGTCACCTACAAGACGGCCGACCTCGGGTCCGCGCCCCGGCGGGACCGGCGCCGCGAGCGAGGACGGCGGTGAGCGTCCACCTGCTCCTGTCGGCCGGGCGCGGCCCGGCCGAGTGCGCCTGGGCGCCGGCCCGGCCGCTGCGCCGCCTGACGGTGCGCCGGCTCCGGTGACGGCCGTTCCCGGCCTGGCCGGTCGCCTTCAGGCGGAACGGCGCCGGGGCGGCGGTCGTGGCCGCCCCGGCGCCGGGGGTCATCGCGCGGTGGCGCTGTTGCAGGTCACGGCCGGGGTGGCCGCGGTGCCGTTGGCGGTGAAGCCGAAGGTGGTCGACTGGCCCGCCGCGATGGTGGCGTTGTAGGGGGCGTTACGGACCGTCACCGTGGAGCCGGACACGCTCGCCTCGCCGTTCCACAGGCTGCTGACGCTCTGCCCGCCGGGCCAGGTCCACCGCACGGTCCACCCGTTGACCGGCGCGCTGCCCGCCCGGACCGTCACGGTCGACTGGAAGCCGCCCGACCAGCTGTTGGTCGTCGCGATCGTCGCCGAGCACTCCCCCGTACCAGGGGTCGGAGTCGGGGTGGGCGTGGGTGTGGGGGTCGGGGTCGGGGTGGGGTCCGGGTCCGGGTCCGCGGCGTTGAGGGCGTCCAGCACGGCGTTGTAGGCCGGCTTCTTGTTGCTGCCGCTGAACAGCAGCGGGGTGTCACCCGAGCGCCAGGAGTCCTGGTCCCGTACGCCCCAGACGGTGATGCCGGTGCAGCGCGGCACGGCCAGGCAGTCGTTGGTAACGCTGGCGTAGGTCGTGGGAGAGGCACCCTGGATGTCCAGCTCGGTGATCTGCACGTCGACGCCCAGGGCGGCGAAGCTGGAGATGGTGGTGCGGAAGTTGCTGTTGTAGGGGCTGCCGCTGTTGAAGTGCGCCTGCAGGCCCACGCAGTCGATCGGCACGCCGCGGGCCTTGAAGTCGCGGACCATGTTGTAGACGCCCTGGGTCTTGGCCCAGGTCCAGTTGTCGATGTTGTAGTCGTTGTAGCAGAGCTTGGCGGCCGGGTCGGCGGCCCGCGCGGCGCGGAAGGCGACCTCGATCCAGTCGTTGCCGGTGCGCTGCAGGTTGGAGTCGCGCCGGCCGCCCCCGCTGTCGGAGAAGGCCTCGTTGACCACGTCCCAGGCGTAGATCTTGCCCTTGTAGTGGTTCATCACGCCGTTGATGTGGTCGATCATCGCCTGGCGCAGCGCGGATCCCGACAACGCCTCCATCCAGGCGGGCTGCTGGGAGTGCCAGGCCAGGGTGTGGCCACGGACCCGCTTGCCGTTCTGCACGGCCCAGTTGTAGACGCGGTCGGCGGCGGTGAAGTTGAACTGGCCCCGCGCGGGCTCGGTTGCGTCGATCTTCATCTCGTTCTCGGCCGTGATCATGTTGAACTCACGGTTGGCGATGGTCGTGTACGCCGAGTCGCCGAGCTTGCCCGCCGAGATCGCGGTGCCGAAGTAGCGGCCGCTCTGGGCCGCGGCGGCGCCGAGAGTGCTCGCCGCGGCGCTGACCGAGGCGGTACCGGCGGTGCCCGTGGAAGCGGCGCCGGCCGCCACCGGGCCGGTCACCGCCGTGAGCGTGCCGAGCACGAGGGTGCCGAGGGCACCGGTGATCAGAGCCCGGCGAAGACCGCCGAGGGGCCGGCGGGTCCGGGGTGGGGGTATGGCGTTCGTGCCCATGTCTGAGCCTCCATGACCGAAGTGGGGGAAAGTGGGAGGAAGGGGTGCACGCAGGGCGACGCCGCGCCGCTGTCGTCGAACGCACACCATGAGGGCGTCGCGGTCCGCCGGAGCCTTCGTGCACCACCACCGAGCACGGCCGGACCGTTTCAGGGCCTAGTCTGGAAACACTGCCGAAACATGTCAAGGTCCGACTGAAAATTTCGGCCCCCGGGTGCGTCTGCCCGGCCGTCCCGCTCCGCGGCGCATCCTCTCTCCGGCCACCGGATGCGGCGGGACGGCACGTCGACCGGCCGGATGACCTCGTCCGTGAAACATTCATCACCGGGCTACTCCCAGGGGTGGTCGGCGACGCAGTTCGGCCGCGCGGTCACCGGGCCGTCCGGGAAGGACCGCGACCGGCCGCTTGACGGGGCCTCGCGCCCTCCTGTTTACTCCGGCGCACCACCACCTCCCCCGTGAGAACGGGGTTCTCGGCCGCACTCGCCGGCGCTCGCGGGGCCGGCGAAGGCGGCCACGACGCGGGCCCGGCGGCCGGCACGACACCATGCATGCCCACGTCAGGCCCACGTCAGGCCCTGTCAGGTCCTGTCAGGTCCTGTCAGGTCCCTTCAGGTTCACGACATGTCATGGCGGGTCCACGGCGGGCACCACGTTCGCCCCTTCGGTGAACCGCGTCGCGCGTGGTCGCCGCCACTCGCCGTACGGCGCCGCCGGACGCAGGGCACACGGATGCCGGTGGGGAACGGCCGCACCGCGCTCCCGCCCACGACCGGGCCCCGTCCTCGATCGCGGCATCGCACGGGCCGGACCGCGCGCGGACCTTCCACGTATCCACGACCGGAATCGAGCTCGGCGTTGAAAGTTTCACATGAGCGATAAGGAGCCACGGGCGATGACCAGGCATTCTTCGCCTGCAGATCCCCGGCTCCTTTCACCGCTCCCCTGCCGGTCTCCGGCACGGGCCGGCGAACGTCGCCCGGTGCGGGTGGATCATATAGTTACAATCCCGCTATGACCTGGCCTGAAGAGCGGTTCTCCGACCCGATGTCGTCGCCTCAGGCTCTGACCCTGGCCGAGCTGGCCGAACGGGCGGGCGTCTCCACGGCGACGGTCAGCAAGGTCATCAACGGGCGCACCGAGGTCGCGCCGGAGACGCGCGCCCTCATCGAAGGCCTCATCCGCGAGCACGGCTACCGCCGCCAGCGCCAGCGCGTCCGCCCGGCCCGCCTCATCGAGGTGGTCTTCCACGAACTCGCCGGCGACTATCCGGTCGAGATCATCAAGGGCGTCCAGCAGGTGGCGAGGCGGAACCACGCGGCCGTCGTGATCTCCGACTTCCAGGGTGACCACACGCCGGGCCGTACCTGGATCGAAGAGGTGATGAGCCGCCGTTCGACCGGGGTGATCACGGTGTTCTCCAGCCTGACGCACTCACAACGCGACCAGCTCGCGACCCGCAACATCCCCCTCGTCATGCTCGACCCGCTGGACCTTCCCATGTCCGGCGTCCCGTCGGTGAGCGCCGCCAACTGGAGCGGGGGGCTCGTGGCCACCCGGCACCTGCTCGAACTCGGGCACCGCCGCATCGCCGTGATCACCGGTCCCCCCAACGCCGTCTCCAGCAGGGCCCGCGTGGACGGCTACCGCGCCGCGCTGGAGATGGCCGGTCTCTCCGTCGACCCGGATCTCGTCCGTACGGGCGACTACCACATCGTCTCCGGGTTGAAGCGCACCAAGGAGCTGATGGGCCTGCCCGAGCCGCCGACCGCGATCTTCACGAGCAACGACGGCCAGGCGATCGGCGCGTACTGGGCCGCCGCGGAGCTGAATCTGCGGATCCCCGACGATCTGAGCGTCATCGGCTTCGACGACATGCCCTCCGTCCGCTGGACCCTCCCACCGCTCACCACGGTCCGCCAGCCGCTGACCGAGATGGGCAACGCGGCGGCGACCATGCTGCTCGCCCTGGCCGACGGCAGGCAACCTGCGCAGACGCGCGTGGAAGTGGGCACGGAGCTGATCGTCCGTGGGAGCACCGCACCGATCGGGAACCGGCCGGCCTGATCCGTCGGCCCTGCCGCACGCTCCCACGTCCTCGCCCCTCGGGGCCGGAGGCGAGGGATCCCTGCCACCCTGCACGCGACAGATGACGGCCGGGGCCACGCCCCGGCCGTCGTCCTTCACGCCGTTGGGGGATCAGGTACCGCTGTAGGTCCACTTCTGGTTGTTGCCGCCGTGGCAGGAGTACAGCTGGATCAGGGTGCCGTTGGCGGTCCCGGCGCCCACGGCGTCCAGGCACAATCCGGACTGGACACCGACGACGGTGCCGTCGGAGTTCAGCCGCCACTTCTGGTTGTCACCGCCGTGGCAGCCGTAGATCTGCACCTTGGCGCCGTTGGCGGTACCGCCGGCGTCCAGGCACTTGTTGCCGTAGACCCGCAGTTCCTGTGCGGAGTTGGCGGTCCACTGCTGGTTGGGGTTGGTGTGGCAGTCCCACATCTGTACCTGGGTGCCGTCGGTGGTGGAGGCGTTGGGCACGTCCAGGCATCGTCCGGACGCTGTGTTCCTGACCTGCCCGGTACCGGTGCCACCCGTGGGGGTGACCGTCGGGGTGGGGCCGGGTGTGGGGCCGGGTCCCGCCGCGTTGAGGGCGTTCAGGACGGAGGTGTAGGCCGGCTTCTTGTTGCCGTTGCCGTCGAACAGCAGCGGGGTGGTGCCGGAGCCCAGCCAGGAGTCGCTGTCGCGTACGCCCCAGACGGTGATGCCGGTGCAGCGCGGCACGGCCAGGCAGTCGTTGACCACGTTGGCGTAGGTGGTCGCCGAGCCGCCCACGATGTCCAGTTCGGTGATCTGCACGTCCACGCCGAGCGCGGCGAAGCTGGAGATGGTGGTGCGGTAGTTGCTGTTGTAGGGGCTGTTGTTGTTGAAGTGCGACTGCAGGCCGACGCAGTCGATCGGGACGCCGCGGGCCTTGAAGTCGCGGACCATGTTGTAGACGCCCTGGGTCTTGGCCCAGGTCCAGTTGTCGATGTTGTAGTCGTTGTAGCAGAGCTTGGCGGCCGGGTCGGCGGCGCGCGCGGTGCGGAAGGCGACCTCGATCCAGTCGTTGCCGGTGCGCTGCAGGTTGGAGTCGCGACGCCCGCCCCCGCTGTCGGCGAAGGCCTCGTTGACCACGTCCCAGGCGTAGATCTTGCCCTTGTAGTGGTTCATCACGCCGTTGATGTGATTGATCATCGCCTGGCGCAGGGGGGCGCCCGACATCGCCTCCATCCAGCCCGGCTGCTGGGAGTGCCAGGCCAGGGTGTGGCCACGGACCCGCTTGCCGTTCTGCACGGCCCAGTTGTAGACGCGGTCACCGCCGCTGAAGTTGAACTGGCCCTGGTTGGGCTCGGTGGCGTTGATCTTCATCTCGTTCTCGGCCGTGACCATGTTGAACTCACGGTTGGCGATGGTCGTGTACGCCGAGTCGCCGAGCTTGCCCGCGGCGATCGCGGTGCCGAAGTAGCGGCCGCTCTGGGCCGCGGCGGCGCCGAGCGTGCTCGCCGCGGCGTCGGCGGGGACCGTCGCCGACACCAGTACCGCGGCGGCGCCGAGTATGCCGAGTGCACCGGCGGCCAGGATCCGGCGCAGCCGGGTTCCGGGCGAGGGTATGGCGGTTACGCCCATACCTGAGCCTCCATATCTCCGTGACGAAGAGGGGACGAAGGTCCCCGCGGGGTCGACGCCGCGTCGCCGTAGGGCGGACGCACACCACCGGGGCGTCGCGGACGCGGCCCTGTCCGATCACCACCTGACGGCGGGGTCGCTTCCGGAGACTCAGTGTGGAAACCTTGCCGAAACTTGTCAATACCCGAAAGAAAGTTTCGAAACGCCCCTTTCCCCCTGACAGGACGACCGCGCCTGGACAAGCGGGATCCGCACTCCGAAATTTTCGGTCACCTCTCGTCCGGCGTGACATCATGTTGAAACTTTCATCACCGGGCACCGTCCGTGCCGATGAGCGGGGCGTCGAGGCGCAGATGGCCGCGTTCCGGCCCGCCCGATCCGCCCGGCCGCGCCTCGCGTTCTTGACAACGGCTCGGCCCCTCGTGTGTGCTCCGCTGCACACCACCTACCACCCGCCCCGCCGAGAGGAGCACAGCCGACGAACCACGCGCGAAGGCCGACGGCCGTGTGCTCCGCGAAACCAGCTGGGGCCGGCCCGCTGACGCGGACCGGCCCCAGGGGTTCCGGTGTCACATGAGGATCAGACGAGGGTCAGGAGCGGGTCCATCTCTGGTTGGCGGCACCGGTGCAGGTCCAGATGTGGACCTTGGTGCCGTTGGCCGTGCCGTTGCCGGAAACGTCCAGGCACTTGTTGGCGCCGACGGCGGTGATGGTGCCGTCGGTGTTCAGGCGCCACTTCTGGTTGTTCTGGCCGTTGCAGTCCCAGATGTTGACCGCGGTCCCGTCGGCGGTCCCGGCACCGGACACGTCCAGGCACTTGTTGCCGTACACCCGCAGCTCCTGCGCCGCGGTCGAGGTCCACTGCTGGTTGGGCTGGCCGTTGCAGTCCCAGATGTTCACCGCCGCGCCGTTGGCCGTCGAGGCGCCGCTGACGTCCAGGCACCGGCCCGAGCCCACGCCCTTCAAAGCGTTCCCCGAAGGCGTCGGGGTCGGGGTGGGCGTCGGGTTGCCGTCGCCCTGACCGACGCCCCTGCCGTTGAAGGTGATGGAGTCGACGTCGAACGCGTTGGCCGTCGGCGCCTTGAACACCACGTACAGGACGCGCGTGCCACCGGGGTCGGTGACCCGCGCCGCGGGCAGGGACGCGTACGTGTTCCATCCCCCGGTCGCCGGTACGGCGGCGGAGGCGACGAGCGCCCCGGTCGGCGAGCCGGCGCGCAGCTCGATCGACGCCCCCGTGGCGGACGGCGCCGAGACACGGAACGACACCGAGTCGATCCCGGACAGGTTGACCGGCGTGAAGGAGACCCAGTCGTTGTTGGAGACGTCACCGATGCGCCTGCCGCCCTCGGCCCCGGCCTCGTCGACGGTCCGGACCCCGGACGAGCCGGAGAAGTGCTCGGCCTGCTTGTGCTTGGGGTTCAGGGTGATGCCGGCGCTGCCCTTCAGGCCGGTCGAGTCGGTGTAGTCGGCGGCCAGCACGTAGTAGACGTTGGACGCCTCGTCGTGGCCGGAGGCGGTGGTCGTGACCGTCCCGGAACAGCCGGTGTACTGACCGGTGTCGTGGGCGTGCTGGTCGTGGCCCAGCGCGGTGATCACGTTGACCTTGGCGCAGTCGACGGTGCCGTCCTCGGGGTCGGTGACGTTCACCGTGTAGGAGACCCGGTCACCGAAGGAGATGAACCCGCCGTCGGGCGGTGCCGAGAAGACGACCTTGGGACGGGTGTTGCCGACGACGACGGTCGTCGTGACGCTCGCCGTCTTCCCGCTCGCGTCCCGGACGGTCAGCCTGACGGTGTAGGTGCCGTTGGCGGTGTAGGTGTGGGACGGGTTGGCCGCGGTGGAGGTGCCGCCGTCGCCGAAGTCCCAGGCGTAGGTGATCGCCTCACCGTCGGGGTCGGCCGAGCCGGCGGAGGAGAACGCCACCGTGAGCGGCGCGGCGCCCGAGTCGGGGTTGGCGATGATCTTGGCCACGGGGGCGCGGTTGCCGACCACGTAGTCGATCCGGTAGATGGAGTCGTCGGTGTTGGCGTGGCCGAAGCCGTTGCCCCAGTCGGCCATGTACAGGGCGCCGTCCGGGCCGAACTTCATGTCGATCGGCGCGCGCGGCGCGATCTGCGCCACGAAGGGGTTGATCTTCAGGAGGTTGCCGGAGGCGTCCAGGCGGAACTCGTTGACGAAGTTACGGCTCCAGTCGTAGAAGAACGGCGTGCCGTCGAAGTACTGGGGGAACTTCCGGTCGGAGGTGCTGGTCGCGTTGTAGCGGTAGAACGGGCCGCCCATCGCGGCGGCGCCGCCGCAGCACTTGATCTCGGGGAACTGGGCCGAGACGTGGTAGTTGTACCAGACGTTCGCGGGCTGGGCCGGGGGCAGGGTGGTCAGGCCGGTGTTGTTGGGCGAGTTGTTCACCGGCGCCGAGCAGTTGAACTTCGCCCCCGAGGTGTTGGTGGCGAAGTTGAAGTCGTTGAACGGGATGTTGTTGCCGACGCAGTACGGCCAGCCGTAGTTGCCGGGCTGCTTGATCAGGTTCCACTCGACCGTGCCCTCGGGGCCGCGGTTGGCGTTGGCGCTGCCCGCGTCCGGACCGTAGTCGCCCACCGAGATCCAGCCGGTGTTCTTGTCGACCGAGAACCGGAACGGGTTGCGGAAGCCCATCGCGTAGATCTCCGGCCGCGTCTTGGCGGTGCCCGGCGCGAACAGGTTGCCGGCGGGAACGGTGTAGGTGCCGTCGGGCTCGGGGTGGATGCGCAGGATCTTGCCGCGCAGGTCGTTGGTGTTGGCCGAGGACCGCTGGGCGTCGAAGTGCTCCCGGCCCGGACGCTCGTCGATCGGCGTGTACCCGCTGGAGCCGTTGGGGTTGGTGTCGTCACCGGGGCCGATGTACAGGTTGCCGTTCGGGCCGAAGGCCAGGTATCCGCCGGTGTGGCCGGGCTCGTCGACGTTGCGGTAGGCCGGAACCTCGATGAGCTTCTTCTCGCTGGACAGGTCGAGGCCGGTGCCGTTGAAGGTGAACCGCGAGACCCGGTTCACCTCGCCCCCGTTCGCCGGTGAGTAGTTGAGGTAGATCCAGCCGTTGGCCGCGAAGTTCGGGTCCAGGGCCAGGCCGACGCCGCCGTCCTCACCGCCGTCGTACACCGGCAGGGTGCCGATGACGCGCGTGCCGCCGCCGCCGGCGGGGATCAAGTTGACCTTGCCCGAGCGGGAGATGTAGAAGACCCTGCCGTCGGCGGCCACGTCCAGCTCCATCGGCTGGTCGGGGGCGCCGTCGAGGGTGACCTTCTGGAAGCGGGCCGCGACCGTGCCGCCGCAGTCGCCCGGCGCCGCGCCCGCCGCCCACTTCACCCCGCCCAGCAGGTGCTGCCTGAAGTAGGCCTCGGAGTAGGAGGAGGCCTGGTGGCCCATGGCGGTGGCCCACACCCGGCCGCCCTCGGGGTTGTGGCACCAGGAGATCGGGTGGTCGGCGCCCATCCTGTTCGGCCCGGCGTCGTAGGTGGTCTCGTCGGCCGTGACGAGCACGTGCACCGAGCCGCGCATGTTCCTGTCGAAGTTGTACCACTCCTCGGTGCGCGTCCACCGGTCGGGCAGGCCCACGGTGGAGGGGTGCACCTTGTCGGCCACCTTGGCGGTGCCCTGCACGGTCGCCGAGTGCGCGGTCATGTGCGCCCCGGCCATCACGACCTGGTCCCACCAGGGGAACTGCGTCTCGATGTTCATGTCGGTGGCGTTGTGGACCGCCACGACGCCTCGCCCGCTGCGCACGTAGGACTGGAACGCCTGACGCTGGGCGTCGTTGTCCCAGATCATGCCGCTGGTCTGGAACATGATGACCGCGTCGTAGGTGTTGAACGTCGCCGACGTGAAGACCGAGGAGTTCTCGCTGAGGTCGACCTGGAAGTTGTTGTCGGCCGCCAGCTGCTGGAACATCGCGATGCCGGCCGGGATGGCGTCGTGCCGGTAGGCGCCGCTGGCGGTCTCGGAGAACAGCAGGACCTTGAACTGGGGCGCGGCGGCGTTCGCCACCGGTGGCACCACGAACAGGAACAGTCCTAACAGGGCCGAGGCCAGGGCCGGGAGCAGGTGTGATCTTCGCATGGGGGGTCTCCTGGGAGGGGGTCAGGTGGTGAGGGTGCGCAGAAAGGCCAGTCCTTCGGTGGCAAGGGCGTCCTGGGTCGGGGCGAGGGGACGCCAGACGGACGCGGCGGTGGCGATGACGGCGTTGTCGGAGGTGAAGGACTCGATCACCAGCGGGCCGCCGTAACCCACGCCGTGGAGGGCGGTGACGAAGCCCGGCCAGTCGAAGCGGTCGCCGCCGGGGGCGCCGCGGTCGGTCCCGCACGCCTGCACGTGCGCGATCCTGGAGCCCGCGAGCAGGACGGCCCGCGCGGGGTCCTTCTCCTCGATGTTCAGGTGGTAGGTGTCCAGGGCGATCCCGCAGTCCTCGGGGAGGGCTTCGAGCGCCTGCTCGACGGTGTTGACGAGGCTGGTCTCGTACCGGTTGAGCGGTTCGACACCGATCCGGACCCCGCGTCCGGCCGCGTGGGCGAGGACCGGTCTCAGGTTCTCCCCCAGCTCGGCGTAGAGCGCGCGCCGCTCCTGCGCGCTCATCGGCCAGGTCCTGCCGACGGAGGAGTAGGCGGGCCCGCTGACCGCGGGCGCGCCGACGGTCACCGCGACGTCCACGCAGTGCCGCAGGTAGTCCTGGGTGGCGCGGATCGTCTCCGGCGAGGCGGCGACGAGCTCGCGTCCCGGCGGCATGGTGAGCACGACCGACGCCCGCAGTCCCAGCTCGTCCAGCAGGGCCGCGGCCTTGCCCGGGTCCCAGTCGCCCGGGTGCTCGACCGGCAGCTCGATCACGTCGAACCCCCATCGCGCGATCCGCGGCGCGAGATCGGCCAGCGTCTCGTCGGTGAGCGGTGAGACCCAGACCCAGGTGTTGACGCCGATCACGACGTGCCGCCCCACTTCTCCGGGTAGCCGGGCAGGTCCTCGCACCCGCACAGGGCGTAGTGCAGCGGCGGCATGCCGGGCACCAGACGGGAGGAGAGGGTCTCCTGGGTGATCGTCGGCTGGGGCAGGTTCCACACCTTCGGCACCTGCTCACCCTTGAGGATCTTCAGCGCCGCGATCACGGGGGTGCGCCACTGGTAGGTCGGGTAGGTCGGGGCGATCGCGGTGAGCTTGGCGTCGCTCCACTTCTTCAGGAAGTCCTGCTGGTCCTCGCCGTTGATCGGCGGTACGGGCTGACCGGCGTCCTCGAAGGCCTCGACGGCCGCGACGGCGGTGGCGCCCGCGTCCATCCAGACGCCGTCGATCTTGCCGTGGCGCTGGATGTAGTCGCTGACGATGCTCTTGGTCTTGGCGGCGTCGCCGTCGGTGAACTCGACGCCGACCACCTGCAGGTCGCTCCTGTCGAAGGCGACCTTCGCGGCCGACCACCGGGTCTCCAGCACGTCCACCCCGGGCAGGATGCGCAGCGCGAGGATCTTCCCGCCCGCGGGCACCTTGCCGACGAGGAACTCGGCCGCCTCGGCGCCGAAGGCGTACCCGCCGATCGGCTTGATGAAGGTGACCGGGCAGTCGGTCTGGACCCCGCGGTCGAACACGATGACCGGCATCTTGGGGCAGGCCCCGGACACCGCGGGCGTCAGCGTGGCCGTGGTGTTGGGCGAGACGATCAGCGCGTCGCACCCCTTGTCCTGCAGCTCCGCGATGTCGGAGATCTGCTTGTCGTCCTTGCCCTCGGCGTCCAGGGCGGTGAAGCGCGCGATCTCCTTGTGCAGCGCGACCTCGGCCTGCATGGTCTTCCAGCCGACCTGCCGCCAGGGGTTGTTGACCGCGGCGTTGGAGAAGCACAGGTGGTACGGGCCCGCCTTCTTGTACGCGGCGGTGTCGACGGGCTCGGGGTCGATGCTCTGCTCCCACGGCTTGTCCGACGGGCCGGTCGGCTCTGCCTTGCGCATCGCCATCTGGGCGTCGTGGTCCGCCTGGACGAAGAACTTCGACTGCGCTCCGGTGCCCTTGTCCGGCGCCGCGGCGGCGGCGGAGGAGGACGTGGCGGCGGTGACGGCGGGCACCGGGGTGTCGCTGGTGCACGCGGCCGCCGGCAGCGTCAGCGCGATGAGCGCGGCGACGGTGAGAAACCGCCGCGAGGGTGTGCGCATTATGGGTCCTTTCACGTGGCGGCCGCGGTCGTCCTGCGCGGGAGCCTCACGGCTCCGAGCGCCACCGCGGCTATGATGATCACTCCCTGTACGGCGGGCTCCAGGGCCCCCGAGACGCCGTGCAGGTTGAGAAGGGTGAACAGGGCCTCCAGGGTGAAGGCTCCGGCCATCGCGGCGACCACGGAACCGCGGCCGCCCCCGAGGGCCACGCCGCCGAGCACGACGGCGGTGATGGCCTGGAACTCCAGGCCCTGGCCGACCTGCGCGGAGACGCCGGCGAAGCCGCCGAGCAGGACGGCGGCGACCGCCGCCGACAGCCCGGAGATCATGAACGCCACGGTGCGCACCCGGGCGACGCGGACGCCGGACAGGGCCGCGGCCCTGTCGTTGTCACCGGTCGCGACGAGCGTGTGGCCGAAACCGGCGCGCATGACGGCGACGGCGAGGCCCGCGAGCGCGACGAGGATCAGGACCGACCAGGGCACCGGCCCCGCGCTTCCCCGCCCCAGCTCGCGGAACTGCTCGGACAGGGCTCCCCGGGGCGCGCCGCCGGTCCACAGGAAGACCGCCCCCGACAGGATCAGCAGCATGCCGAGCGTGGTGATGAAGGACGGGACGCGCAGCAGGGTGGTGACGAGCCCGTTGACCAGCCCGACGAGCGGCCCGATGACGATCAGCAGGACCAGCACGGGCCAGGTGGCCTCCGCCGAGCCGTCGACGAGCCGGGCGGCGATCACCACCTCGGCGGTGACGATGGAGCCGACCGACAGGTCGAACTCGCCGGACACGATGACGAAGTACTGGCCGGCGGCCAGGATCACCAGCGGGGCCGCCCGTTTGACGAAGGCCAGGAAGGTGGGCGGCTCCAGGAAGAGGGGGTTGACGGCCGCGATCGCCACGAGCAGTCCGGCCAGCACCACGAGGATGGGCAGTGCGCGTCTCATCCGGTCCGCCTCCTGCGGGCGTAGATCGCCAGGGCGGCGATCAGGACCACGCCCCGCACGACGTCCTTGGCGAAGGAGTCGATCTCCAGCTGGTTGAAGATGCTGTCGAGGACGGCCAGCAGCAGGACGCCGCCCACGGTCCCGGCGACCCCGCCGCGGCCACCGGCGAGGGCGGTCCCGCCGAGGACCACCGCGGCGATCGACTCCAGGTCGTAGCCGCCGTCGGTCCCGACCGTCGGCGCACCGGCTCCGAGCCGGGAGGCCAGCAGCAGGCCGGCGATCCCGGCGCAGACCGAGCAGAGCACGTGGGCGACGACGACGACCCGCTCGGTGCGGATCCCCGACAACCGCGCGACCTCGGCGTCCCCGCCGACCGCGTAGATCCGGTATCCCAGCCGGGTCCGGCTGAGCAGCAGCCACGCGCAGACCGCCACCGCGGCCCACAGCAGCGCCGACACCGGCAGCGGTCCGATGCGGTCGTAGCCGAGATGCCGGAAGGACTCCGGCACGCTGCCCGCCGGTCCGTCGTAGCGGTGGTCCAGCACGCCCTTGATGATCAGCGCGACCCCGAGCGTGGCGATGAAGGCGTGCACCCGGAGCCTGGTGACGATCAGGCCGTTCGCCAGCCCGGTCAGCGCGCTGACCGCCAGCACCGCGGCGATCGCGGCCGGCACGTTCGCGCCGGCGCCCGCCATGATCTCGGCCGCGACCAGCGAGGTCAGGCTGATCAGGAACGCCACCGACAGGTCCAGGCTCCCGGCCAGGATCACCAGGGTCTGCCCGACCGCGACGATGCCGAGCGCGGCCGAGCGCTGCTGGATGCCGACGACGTTCTCCAGGCCGAGGAACCGCCCGCCGTCCAGGGCGAACAGCAGCCAGCCCAGCCCGACGAGCAGGACCAGCGCGACGTAGACGGCGCGCGCGGGACGGTCGGCCGACAGCCGCCGCAGGAGCGAGCCCGGGGCCGGGACGCGCCGGAGTTCCAGCTGCCGGGTCATGACGCGGCCGCCACGGCCATCACGGCCTCCTCGCTGGAGCCGGCGGGCAGTTCCCCGGCGACGCGGCCCTCCCGCAGCACCACGATGCGGTCGCTCATGCCGATGAGTTCGGGCAGCTCGGAGGAGACCATGAGGATGGCCATGCCGTCGCGGGCGAGTTCGCGGATCAGCTCGTGGATGGCGGCCTTGGCGCCGACGTCGACGCCGCGGGTGGGTTCGTCGAGCAGCAGGACGCGCGGCGCGACCGTCATCCACCTGGCCAGCACGACCTTCTGCTGGTTGCCGCCGGACAGCAGCCTCACCTCCCGGGCCAGGTGCGAGGAGTCGAGCCGCACGCGTTCGAGCAACGGCTCGATCCGGGGACGGCGTCCGCGGACGGCCCGGGTGGCGAGCAGGACGTTGTCCCGCACCCGCTGGCGCGGCAGCAGCCCTTCGGCCTTGCGGTCCTCGGTGACCAGGCCGATCCCCGCGGCGATGGCCTCGCGGACCGACCGGGGACGGCAGGGGGTCATCTCACCGCGGGTGAAGGGCTCGGCGCCGAACAATGCCTTGGCCAGTTCGCTGCGGCCCGAGCCCTGCAGCCCGGCCACCCCCGTGACCTCCCCGGCCCGCAGGTCGAGGTCGATGCCGTGCAGGGCGGCGTTGGCGCCGTCGCGCACGCTCAGCACCACCTGCCCGGGCGGACCGGCCGCCCTGGGCGGGTAGTAGGACTCGAGCTCCCGGCCGACCATCAGGCGGACCACGGTCGCGGTGTCCAGGGCGGAGGCCCGCTCCGTGGTGACCCGGGCACCGTCCTTGAGCACGGTGATCCGGTCGGCGAGCTCGAAGATCTCGCGAAGCCGGTGGGAGATGTACAGGACCGCGATGCCGCGCCCGGCCAGGCGCCGCACCAGCGCGTAGAGCAGCTCCACCTCGTGGTCGGCCAGGGCGGCGGTGGGCTCGTCCATGACCACGATCCGGGCGTTCAGCGACAGGGCCTTCACGATCTCGACGACCTGCTGCTGGGCGACCGAGAGCCGCCGGACGAGATCGCGCGGCCCGAACGACTCCTCGCCCAGCGAGCTCAGCAGCTCGGCCGTCGCCGACTCCATCGCGCCCCGGTCGACCATGCCGCGCCGGACGGGCTCGCGGCCGAGGAAGACGTTCTCGGCCACCGTCCGTTCCGGCAGCAGGGTGAGCTCCTGGTAGATGATCGCCACCCCGGCCCGCTGCGCCTGGACCGGATGCCCGAACACCACGGTCCGGCCGTCGATCTCGACGGTCCCCTCGTCCGGCGCGTGCACGCCGGCGAGGATCTTCATGAGCGTCGACTTGCCCGCGCCGTTCTCCCCCACCACGGCGTGCACCTCGCCGGCGGCCACCTCCAGATCGACGCCGCCGAGGACGCGGACGCCCAGGAAGCTCTTGCCGATGCCGGTCATCCTCAGCACGTGGCCCGCCCGCCGGACGGCACGGTCAGGCCGGCCCGTGTCGCACCGGTGGGATCGTCCGAGGGCGATCTCCGCGCCGTTCGGTGAGGGGAGTCGTGCACGAGGATCTCCTAGTGGCGATGAGGGGTCGTGCCGGACCCGGCGCGCCCGCCCGGCCGTTCCCCGCCGGCGGACGACCCGGGCCGCCGGTCCGGCGTCCGCTCGCGAGGCCGGAAGGCGCGCCCGCCCGGTGAACGGCGTGTGGCGTGAGGGAGACCGGGACCGGCCATCCGGCGATCATCAAACCGGTTCGGTTAGGAAAATAAGCCCACTTAATATCAGTGTCAAGTGCCTTTATTTCAGATATTTACGGACACGACGGAGGGGTCGGAGACCGTGCAGCGTGCCATGGGATCCGCCATTCGCGAAGCCCTTCCGCTGGAGGACACGGGAAACCGGCGGTCCCGGCCGACGCGGGCGGGATACGGCGCGGCCGCGTCCGCGACCATGATGAGTATGAAACTTTTGCCGCCCGGTTCGTCCAGGTCGTCCAGGTCTTCCGAGTCGTCCGGTCTTCCAGGTCGCCCGGGTCGTCCAGGGCGCCGGACGTGCGGGGCGGGGGGGGGGCCCCCCCCCGGCGCCGGGTGACGCCCACCCCGTGGGCGGGGAAGCCCCCGCGCCGGCCGCCCAAACACGCGGGTACCCCCCAGGGTTGTGGCGCGCGCGGCGG
>NZ_JBITFY010000037.1:0-38627 GCF_044456585.1 Streptosporangium sp. NPDC050855 | reverse complement strand
CGTCGACTTCATCATCCGCCACACCGCAGACGGCCTGCCGGCGCCCGAGACCCTGCGCCGCCTGGTGCGCAGCCTGCTGAACCACCACGACGATCGTCTCCAGGACGATGGCACGGTCGTGCTGGTGGAATGGCACGGCAACGCCCACGAGCCGGTACATCCGACAGGCGCGGCGCCTGAATCAATCGTGCCGATCCTCGGCTGACGCATCGCCCCCACCGGCTCCCCGGCCGCCGGGACCCGTGCCCGGCTCGGCGATCCGCCCCGTCCCGGAGCCGTCTTGCGCGCCCGCGCGCAGATGGCTCCAAAAACTCTCAAAACTCCGTCTCGGGTCGACCGGTCTGGCGCGCCGCTCGTGCGCGGCCGCGGCCGCCGCGCTACCGTCCCGCGCGGGTACCCGCCTAGGTACGCGCCTAGGCGCGCAGGAGCACACGATCCGCCGGCCCCGGGTTCCGGGCTCAGATCCCGAACAGCTCCAGCTGCTCACCGCGGCCGGGATCGGCCTCGCCGGGGGTGGTCAGCCTCAGGCAGCGCTGGCAGGTGACCGGGCCCCGGTCGGGGTGGGTGGCGCCGGGGTCCCAGCCGCTGACGCCGACCATGCAGGCCGGGCCGGGCATCCGCTCCCCGCCCAGCCACCGGGTCATCGCGACCGCGGCCGCCGTGCAGACGCGCGAGCGATCGTCCGTGGACGTGGACGACCGCGCGGTGGCAAGGGGATGAGGGCGCGGTGTGTTTCTGGCGTACTCCGGCCGCCCCCGTGGTTGAGGCGGAAGCCAGCCACCGCGAAAGCGTTGGTCGTTGCGTGCAGCGGGCCGTGCCAGAAGCTCGTCGGGGCGGTCGGTCCATCCATGATCCATACTGAGCGCAAGGCACTCAGAGTCACTATCGTCACTCTGAGTAACGGTGCGTTATAGCAAAAGAGTAGTGAACCGAATCACGAACTGACGGGCCGAGAAGAAAGTTTTCCCTGGTCAGAGGCGTTTTACCATACGCAAGCCGCATGATCCCGTTACCGTCGGCTGCCCTTACGTCTTTGCAACCTGCTCGATTCGAGGATAAGTTCCACGACGCGTCCCCGAGATGTTGCTCGGCAACATCACGCTGCGCAAGCGAAAGGCTCTGCCCCGGCGGCCAACCAGAAGCAGAGCCCGTCTCGCTACCGCGAGCTCAGGTAGATGATCATCTACTTGGGCTCGCTGTTGTTCCACCACTCCCACAGGAAGTGGCCTGCCCGCAGTGCGAGCGGTCCCCACACCGGTGCGGTCCGACGCGCGGAGCTGATGAACTTAAGGCCTTTCTTCCGGCAGAGCCGAGCCCGTTCGCGCATCCATGCCCCACAGACCGCAACCCGTCTGTGAACTTCTTTCAGACGCCACCCACCGGCGGTCATCCGTCACCCCCTCCGGAGCCCGATAGGTCAAGGGATCGACCAAGGCGCCGGCCGATCGATCCCGATCGAGACAACCGATCGGAGCGGTGGGCTGACTGCTTGTGTGTGGCGTCGGAGAACCTACTGCGACCACGCCATGAAAACAAAGCCATCATTAGCATAGAAGGCCATCCGGCCCTAATGATCTAGGATTAACCCCTGGTCAGGGCTCATTTATGCTATCGAGATATGCATTCGATCACATCTCGCGAAACCCTCCAGAACAAAGGGGCTTTTGCCCCTTTCTATGACACGGGTCGTATTTTCCTCTCAGCGGCGGCGCGTTGCCAGCTCATCGGCCACCCGGACGTGCTCACGGGCGCGACAAGCCAGCTCAGCCGCGCGAACAGCCACGGTCTCGGCGAGCACGACCGTTCGCAGTTCCCAGCTGGCGGCGCCCGCCCCGTCCGCCTCCGGGGCGAGGCTCGGGCGGTGAGGCGTCCTCGACGTCGACCACCGGCCTCCCCTTCCCAGCGAAACGACCCCGCCCCCGGGCGGGGACAGATCACCTACGACGCTGGCAGGTGACCGGGCCCCGATCGGGGTGGGTCGCGCCGGGGTCCCAGCCGCTGACGCCGACCATGCAGGCCGGGCCGGGCATCCGCTCTCCGCCCAGCCATCGGGTCATCGCGACCGCGTGCACGATCCCGCTGGAGCGCACCCGCAGGTTGGCGTCCGCATACGCCGAGCGCGCCGCCGCCGCGAGCGCGGCCAGTGCCTCGTGCAGGCCGGGAGCGTCCGTCATGATCTCCAGCTAAGCAGCCCATACCGACACAACCGATGACAGCTCGCGCGCCCGCGCGTAGATGGCTCTCAAAACTCTCAAAACTCCCCGCTCTCCAGGAGAACCGCCCGGGGGTGACCTCGTGGCCGTGGTGGTGGCCGCCGAAGACGAGCGTGACCTGAGCGGGGAGAGCGGCCAAGGGAAGCGCGCCGTGCGCCTTCTGCGCGCGGGGCAATTACCTCCCTCAGGGGTGCGCGCGAAATGGACGCTCCATGCGAGACCCGGAACAATGGTGTTGCTGGCGCAGTACGCGACCGCAGGGAGGTGGCGTCGTGCCAGGTGATCGGAACGTTCCGCAGGTGCAGAGCTGGCGGGTGGGGCCGGTGCGGGTGCTGCGTGTCATCGGTGAGCTGGACGCGGTGACGGTCCCGGCCGTGGCGGAAAGCCTCGATGAGGCGCTGCTCACCTTCGAAGAGGTGTTGCTGGTCGTCGACCTGACCCAGGTGACGTTCATCGCCTCGGCCGGAGTGGGCGCCATGGTGGAGATCCGCCAGAAGGTCCAGCAACGCCGCGGGCGCCTGGTCGTGGTCCTTGCTCCGCAGGGGCGTGCGCGCCGCCTGTTCGAGCTGACCCGCATGGTCGATCACTTCGAGACTCGCCTGACACTGCCCGAGGCGGTGCACGCCCTGCGACCGGATGAGTCACACCTCCTTCTTCCCGAGAGGACAAGGCCGGCTCCGGAGCCGGCCCCGGCCGCGACACCGCCTCCCCAAGGCCCTGGCGACGCCTGATCAACGACATCACCGGCCTGGTTTCACGGGTCTGCCGTTCCTGCTCCTTCACCGAAGGCCTTGCGATGACCTCTGCCGTTCAGCTCGACTTCTACCTCGATCCCACCCTGCCCGACGTCCTGATCGTGGTGTTGGGTGGTGAGCTGGACTACACCACCGCCGAGCACCTGCGCTATCGGGTCCTGGAGCTGCTGGAGGGCGGCCATCGCCATCTGGTGCTGGACGTGGGGGCTGTGACCTTCTGCGACTCCACCGGCCTCAGGATCTTCCTCGACTTGCGCACCGTGATTATCGACCGCGGCGGCATCACCATCTTGAGCGATCTGACCCCTCAGCTGGAGCGGACTTTCGCGATGACCGGGCTGAGTTCCTACTTCACCCTCCAGCCCACTCGCGCCGACGCCCTGGCCCTGCTGCGCGCCTCCACCTCTTCTTCGTAAAGGGGCATCATCTCGGTGCGGCAGATCAAACCCGTCCCTCGCACGCGGCTCCCCGGTGCGGCTCTGGCGATTGGCGACGATTACGCCGTCTCAGGCGGGTAACTACCCTTGTGTCGTTCATCATCAGTGGTCTGGTTCTGATAGGCGCGTCGGTAGCCCCCCGGTGAAGCCACAGACAGCGTTCACCGGAAGGAACGAGGTGTGCACGCCCAGCAGCCGTATTACCGCTGGCCGATCAGCAAGGATCTGGTCGGTTTACGCCGGCACCTGTACCACCACGCCGACCGGGCCGGGCTGGTCGGGACGCGACGTATCGACCTAGTACTGGCCGCCAACGAAGCCATCGTCAACGTGCTGGAGCACGGCGATGCGACCGGCACCGTGATCGTTCGATACGACGCCCAGGTGTTGATCGTCGACATCATCGACACCGCCGGACGCCTGCGCCCCGAGCACGCCCCCCGCCGGCCCCCCGCCGCGGGTGTGCCCCGCGGGCTCGGGCTGTGGCTGATGAACCGTCTGTGCGATGAGTTCACCATTGACCACATCGACGCAGGCTCCCGCGTCCGGCTACAGATGCACCTTCCCTCCGCCTCGGCCTGGTGAACGCCGCCCCCTCTGGGCCAAGAGCCCACCCGCGGGGAGCGTCTCACGCACAGACCTGCTGAAAGCTCTGCGGCGGTGAGCCACGGGCACAAAGCCGATTCGTGCCCGCACGTGAGGGGAGCGGGTCGATTATGGCCGCCCCGGCGGGAAGTGCCGGTCGAGAATCTTGGCCCATTCGGGCAGGACGACGAACCCCCCACCGGAAGCTTGGCGGATCGCCTGGAGCCCGACCAGCTCGGCCAGTGCGGCGACGAACGGACTCTCCCGCTGCTCGGCCGGCAGCGCCCGCAGTGCCTCCTGCAGACGGGCATAGCCGGCCGGGAAGGCCGTGGCCGCCCACTCGTCCTCGCGGCGCACCTGCTTGGCGCTGATCTCGATCTGCCGCTGCCATTCCAGGTGCTCGGCGCAGTCGGGGGCGTGCCAGATCTCCGTGATGGCCTTGGAGCCGCCCATGAGCACCAGGCTGTTGTCGGGGCCGGGCCCGGCCTGGCAGGTGGGGCACTGCTGGGTCTGCTTTGCGGGGTAGGGCTGATCGGCCATGAAGCTCACCTCTGTCACAGGGGGAAGGGGAGGCCATTGTGCGCCCACCCCGCCATTAGCGCCAGGTAGTTGATTGTTCGCTTATTGTCACGAAGTGACGATACCTTAGCACCGCTTCCAATCTGTGTGCTTATGTTCCGTTACGCATCGTCATGAAATGACGATGCCTTAGCACTGTTGATGATCCTGCTGTGTGCGTTGATGATGAATGCGCCCTGTGTCACTTCTTCGACTACTTGTGATTTTTGGTGCCGTGTGTCGCTCTTTGTGGTCTGCGCTGTGTAGCGCCGGCTGCTGATTCCTGCGTGATCTTCTGGTCGTTGTGGTGGCTGTCGATCGCGTCGTGGCGTCGGTCCGGCCGGGGCTCCTCGGCCTCCTGGCGCTCCTCGTCGATCCCCTCTCCGGCGCCCGCCCGCCGCGATCGGCGCACCGCGCCCGGTAGGGGCCGATCTCGCCCGCGGGGCGGTAACTCCGGTTTATCTACTAACTTGCTCCGCGCAGAACGGCATTTTCGACCGCCTCGACGAACGTCCCGGGCGCCGCTGAAAGCCGGGTCTTCTGGCGCTCCTCGTCGGCGCCGTCCGTCCGTAAGGTGGTCTTTTCCACTAACTTGCGCAGCACGAAAAAGGGCCCAGCGGCCGACCCCGCCCGCTGGTCTTCCTCACCCCTCCCGGCTCGTCCCCCGCGGCCTTCCCGGCCGGCGCGCGGCCGACTGTCCAGTCCGCCGACCGAGCCTCAGCGAGGGAGCGGACTTGACCGGCGGCAAGCGCCGGCCACACTCCGGGCCGGGGGCGAGAGGGCGCACTCGTTCATTCCGGGAGGGGCAGGGGAGCGCGAGGGGCGTCGAGGTCGTACGTCAGGGCGTAGTGCCGTTCGAGGTCGAACGGCTCCCACTCCGGGTCGCAGAAGACGGCAACGCACGGACCACGATGATGCGGACAGCGCTGCTCCAAGTACGTCTCTACGGCTTCCGGGGGAAGCGGCCCATACGCCTCCACAAGGCGATCACCGATCAGCACCGGCACCCAGTACGTCACCTGCCCGTGCTCCCAGGCGAAGTTGCGGCATCGCCGCCCCGTACCAGCTCTGGCAGTGCAGTACCCAGCACCGATGGCGTCGGGGAAGACCAAGAGCTGCCGCTCTCCGTCGACGTCCAACAGCACGGGCGCCCTGAGAAAACCGACCTCCACGATGAGACCGTCTTCCACCCGAACAACGCACGATCGCACCGCCTTGTCAGGACCGGCCCCTGGGAGAAAACGGACCAAGCTGGGCAGAGGGGAACGCTCGCTCAGCCTCTCGACGCCGACTCCCTCGGGGCCGGCCTGGCAGCCACCGGGTGGATTCAAACGGACCTTTTCACCGTCCGCCGACTCGTTGACGCTGATCAGTCCGTTCGATTTACACGTCAGGACCTCCGCAGTGCCGTTCGCCCGAACGGCGAACCCGACCACGGGCACGTCGAAGAAGTCCTCGCCCACATGGGTGCGCAGAAACCACCCCTGGGCCGGCAGGACCCCGATGAAAGAAGAGCTGTTCGGATCTTCGTCGAAGCTCATGACCAGCCACTTTGGCCAGCTTCACCGTCCCTTGGAACCTCCCACGCCGAGGATGCCGATTCGGAGCGAGACGGAAGGTTCGGGCAAGATCATCCCGGCCTGCCGGAAGCACCCTCGGCCGAAGTCGACCTGTCCGGTGCGCGGTGGGCGGACAAGACCACCGCGATCGACGGAGACGGCGCCGGCGGCAAGCGTCGGCCAACTCCAGGCCGGGGCGAGGAGGCCCAGCGGATCACTTCTGAGAATCGACATTCCCGGAAGAGATCGACAACTCACGTTAAGCTCACTTATCGAAAGTCAGCAGGACGTTTCACCAGGTCAGAGCGTCGCAACCTCCGATAACGTTCCTTATCGGGGGTTGGTGTTTTCCCAGGTCAGAGGCCATATAGGTAGCGGGAAGGCAGCCTCCCAGAAGCTATGGCCCCCGCCCGCCCCGCGCCGGGCTCTCCTCGCGGTCAGCCTTTCAGCCACTTCCCAGAGGGTCCGCGTTCTACCTCATGCTCTGCATTGCGGCATGCTTTACGATGTAAAGACCACTACGCCGTCTCACGTCGACCACGCCACCGAATGCCCTCGCGCGGCCCTGAGAGCCATGGAGAGCCCCGAACGGCCACGGGCCCGGGGACGGTACCGGACGGGCCCACGTGATCGCCTGGGGTGATCTAGGCGCCCCTCATGCCTCACCGACCGCCCGGGCGAAGTCGGCCACAGCGGGTGAACTGAGATTCTCTGAGGACTCTCAGTCGGGGGCCATGTCGACGACGCTGGCGTAGTGCCCCTGGAAGGCCGCCGAGATCGTGGCGGTCGGCCCGTTGCGGTTCTTACCGACGATGATGTCCATCTCCCCGGCGCGGGGGGTCTCCTTGTCGTGAACGTCTTCTCGATGCAGCAGCAGCACCACGTCAGCATCTTGCTCGAGCGCACCGCTTTCCCTCAGATCGGACACGGCCGGCCTCTTGTCCTGACGCTGCTCGGGGTTGCGGTTGAGCTGCGAGAGCATGACCACCGGGATCTCGAACTCCTTCGCGATCAGTTTGAGCCCCCGCGACAGCTCTGATACCTGCACCTGCCGGTTCTCCGCCCTGGAGGTCGTGGTGAGCAGCTGCAGGTAATCCACCACCAGCATCCGAGCGGCCGCCACGTCGGTGCGGTGTTGCATACGCCGCAGCGACGCGCGGATCGAGGTCAGCGTGACGTTCGGCGACTGGTCGATGATGAGAGGCGCCCCGGAGGTTCGTTCGACCATCCTGACGACCTTGGCCCAGTCGCCTTCGGTCATGCGGTCCTTGCGCAGCAGGTGCATCGGCACTCTCGCCTCGGCAGACACGATCCGCTTGACCATCTCCATGCGGCTCATCTCCAGCGACGCGAAGAACACCGGAGCGCCGTGCTTGATCGCGGCCTCGCGGGCGATGTCGGTGGCGACGACCGACTTGCCGACCGAGGGTCTGGCGCCGATCACGATGAGCTGACCGGCGTGGAAGCCGTCCAGTAGCGCGTCGAGGTCCTTGTACGGCGCGGGGATCCTCGCGGTCTGGGCGGCGCCGTTCTCCAGCTCGTCGAGGAACTCCAGGACCGCCTCGTCGAAGGTCGGCGGGTCGGCCCCGTTCTCGTGGTGGGAGACCAGCAGGGCATGGGCCGTGGACAGGTAGTCGTCGATCAGGTCCGGGTCTCCGTCCATGCCCATCCGGACCAGGCTCGTCCCCGCGGTGACCAGAGACCGGA
Organism: Streptosporangium sp. NPDC050855; assembly: GCF_044456585.1. Taxonomy (NCBI): domain Bacteria; kingdom Bacillati; phylum Actinomycetota; class Actinomycetes; order Streptosporangiales; family Streptosporangiaceae; genus Streptosporangium; species Streptosporangium sp. NPDC050855. The sequence continues at coordinate 30,813 of NZ_JBITFY010000037.1, read as the reverse complement.
CTTTCGCGAGTTTATGAACGATTTTCGCGTAGTACGTGGCGTTGGCGACGGTGGGAACCACCGACGTCAGCGTGTGCAGGTAGGAGGCGCCACCCACCCTGTCGAGCAGCTTCTTGTCCGCCAGGGCGGCCACGACAGTCACCGGGTCGTACGGCTCACCCCGCCGCGACAGATCGAGAATCGTCTCGTAGATCGTCTGGTGGGACGGCCGATAGAAGTCCGCGCTGCGGATCAAGCCGAGCACGTCATCGAGGGCCTTCGGCGCGAGCATGATCGAGCCCAGTACCGACTGCTCGGCGAGAACGTCGTTGCGCGGGGCCTGAGGATCGCTGACCTGTTCAGCGCCGCTGTCTGGGAAGACCTGCCGGGCGTTCAACGCGGGCCTCCTTTGGCGCTGATGAAGTCGGGGTGACAATTCGGGCACTTGCGGCCGGGGCGGTCGGTGTCTGGATCGATCAGCAGCCGGTGATGGGCGTACGGGTCATGACGGGGGTCATCGCACCTGGGCGGGAGGGCCGGCGCACTTCTAGTCTCACCGACGCGAGGTGGGGGCAGGTCCCGCAGGCGCGATGCCCACACCGCATACAGCGACCGCACCCCGTTGAGCTCGGCGACCAGCTCGGCGCGCAAAGCCTCAGAGGTCCACCCTGCAGTCCATGCCGTATCCACGAGGTCGATCAGGCGCTTGCGCTGGACTGTGCTGGGCTGATGCTGCCACGGCAGCGACATCACCAGTTCGACCGCCGCCGCGCGTCGCCCCTCGAGCACAGGGGTCTCAGCGACAGCAGACGGCGCTGGCGTTGGGGTTGGAGTTCCGAAAATCTCCTCCCCCTCCTCGTTGCGGAGAGGCGTTTGTGACTCGGGAAGCGTGAGTCCGCTCGGGGGGGAGGGGGGGGAGGGGGGGTCGGAGGGTCCAATCAGAAGGTTGTGGGACTCACAGTCCTCCCGCGAGGGGACTGTCATTCCCCCCGCGAGGGGACTCACAGTCCCCCCGCTTGCTTCAGAGCGAGGGGACTGTGAGTCCCCCCGCTTCTTGCGCCGCTCAGGCCGCGCCTGCCCTTTGTCGGAGCGAGTCGCCTTCGGTGGGGCCTCAGGGATGTTGGGCCGGATGTGCGCGGTGATCGGCGGCCGGCCGCGCTCCGCGCGCTGTTCGTTGATCTCCGCAAGCTGGACGGCGCTCCAGAAGCTCGCAGGGATCATGACCTCCCATACGACGGGCCTCTTGTCTTTGGGGAGCTTCTTCCACCCCTCAGGCATAGGGCCGGTCTGCCTGCGCAGGATGCCGCGCTTCTCCATGGCGCGACACTTATTGCCTGCCGTCTTCGGATCGACTCGGGCAATCCTGGCGAGAGTGGGGTACGACCGGTAGCAGTTGGAGCCGTCGAAGTCGCCCTTGAGCACCAGGGCGCTGAGGATGGCACGCTCCTCGGCGTCGCGGACCGGGGCATGCTCGGCGGCCCAGAGGATCGGGTAGAGGCTCATCGAGCACCCGCCTCCCATGCCTTCCGGACCGCCCGGGGCTTGTCAAGTTTTCTGGGGCGAGCCATGCCGAGCATGACGGTTTCAACAGAGGTGGGTACGCTCATGGGCGAGATGGTTCTTTCTGTGCTGGGCGCGCGAAAGAGCTTGGGGACCGGGGGCTGGCACTCCCGGTCCTTCTCATATCTGGACTGGTCAGCGTGGCTGTGGTGCGTCATGCGGCGTTGTCTATCGGCCGCCAGGGGTTTACGTCTCGGTTCGACCCGAGCACCCCCTGTGAGCAACGGGGCAAGAGCCGGGAACCGGCAGAGGTCGTGCCCATCGTTGTCAAGATGTGCGGTGTCCCACGGCTGAGCTACCGTAGGGGCGAGGTGAGCCACGTGCTGACCTTTCGTTGTGGTGAGAAGCTCAACCCGGTGAGTTTGGCGACTGGCGGGTTGAGCTGATGGACCGGCGGTTCTGGTGCCCCTAGCCTGGGGGCTCCAGAGCCGCCGGTTGCGTTATGAGAGATTCTGTAGGTCCTCCTTCAGGGGGTGTGGCGGGACGCGATTCCTTGAGTCTCGATCCGATTCTTGGAGCTTGAGGGTTCTATATCTCGATCACCGCTACCGTCGCGTCGTCCGACTTCTTGAACCGGGGCCACTTCAGCCCCTCGGGGTCGCCGTCTTCGATCCGGCGGACATGCTGGATCAGGCCGCGGGGGCCGTGCTCCTGGAGGTAGTCCAGGCATGTAGCCCAGTCCATCTCGCCGAATGTGTCGACGGCCCGGGAAGCGCCGTCGGTAAAGATCGCGACTCTCCGCACCTGCGTGGCGGGGACTCTTCCGGTGAGGGCGTTGTCGGCGGCCTCCCGATCCGCGGCCGCCACCCAGTAACCACCGGAGACGTTTCTCTTCTTCAGTTGCTCGACGGACATCCGCGCGACGGCTGCCTGATGTTCAGGGGTGCCGATGGCTTCCTGTCGCGTGCGGGCCAGCGCATCGGGGGCGGCCTGTTCCACGCGGTTGTCAGATGTGACTCGGAGACCGTCGTCGGTGTCCAGGACGATCGCGGTGTCAGCGAGGACTAGCCACTCCAGGTCGTTGCCGACCTTGCGGAGCATTGCGACGGCTGCCGCCGGAATTCCAGGGCTAGCTAGGTCGCAGGTGTCCCGGTGAAGGTCGGCCACCTGGTCGATGGCATCACCGAGCGCCTTGCCCATGTCGTTGTCCTCGGCAAGCAGCATCAAGAGCCGCCCACCAAGGTTCTGCGTGAACCACGTGACCGAATGGTGGCAACCAGGCGTGACTACGCGGGGTGCGGTGACCCCGTCCAAGACGATCACGGTGGCGGGGCCTGCAACGACCCAGTCCTCATTCGGCCGCTCTGCCGAGCCGCCCAAGGTCTCAAATGCGATGATCACGTTATCCTTCGTGCCGGTAAATCGGGGTGATGCGCTCACTGGAAATGATCTCGCGCGTGTCCGAGTCATATCGGCATGAAATGAGCATGGAGAACCGGCGCATCCGCACCTCCCGGTACAGGCTCGCCAACTCGGTGCTCAGGTAGTGAACAACCCCGGCCGCGCCCGCCGCGTGAATCCCGGCGATGTACAGGAAGTGACCCTTGCCGTCAGGCCGGGGCAAACGGCCGAAGTACGCGATGTCCTCGCCTACGTCGTCACCGTCGAGCGACCGGTAGACGGCGCCGGCCTCGCGGTCCACGAGGTGCCACCCCTCGTCGTCCTTGTCGAATGCCAGCTTGTCGTCTGATTCCAGGACTTGCGCGATAAGCGGTGAGTGGCGAGGGCCGCAGATCAGGACCAGGCCGTCACGGTTCAACCGCACATTGCCCGGAGGTTTGACCTCCTCAAAGGTCGACTTCAACCCCAAGTCCTCAACCAGGCAGCGCAACTTGTCGTACGCCCTCATGTCGAAGCTCGACACCACAGGACCAGGGTTCACCGACTTGTTCTCACGCTTCTCGGCGACCGCGACGTTGACGGGTGCGGTCGTGGCGCCGAAGAACGCGCGTTCAGGCGACGGCCCAGACTTCACAAGCTGACTCATGCGGGCAGTCGTGATGCCGAGCTGGCGCGCGATGTCGGCTTGCTTGACGCCGCTACGGATCAACTCCTCTAAGGCCTCACGGCGGATGCGCGAGAACTCCGCCTCGATCGCTTTGACCGTGACCTGAGCCTCTCCCGCAGCCTTCGACCTCTCCAGGGGGTCGCTGATCTCACGGATGCGCTCGATCTCACTCTCGTACATGTGTCACCACCTCTCGCTCCTGTCACTCCAGGGAATGCCGTGACCTGCCGTCCGGACCAAACTAACCACCCCTTAGCAAATTTATCAAGTGGCACTTGACTCAACATGAGGCGTCGCCTAGTGTCCCTTACGTAGCCAGTTAACCACCGGTTAGCGCGACGCTACCAGCACCAACGCCCGGTAAACCCAGCAGGAAACGCCGCAAGATGACCGCCCCGCTGGGAGCCGTACGGACACGCTTTTTGAGAACTCCACAGAGGACAGAACATTGGGGCGGTAGCCGTGACTACTCCGGCCTCACGGGCGTGTCTACGCCGCCCGGCTGACCCCAGATCCACCGCCCCGCACACCCGTGGGGTGGGACTTCCGCCTTCGGGCGGCGCACGACCCCAGAACGTTCAAAGGCGCGCCCCCTGCCAGGGGCGCGCCTCTTGAACTGCAGGAACCCGCCCGGCGAGGCGGATCCCGATCCCTCCGGTGTCACGAAAGGACTTCCCATGGTGTCACGCGCCCCGGTCGCTGCGCATCAGCGGCCTACGCATCTGGACAAGGTCGGCCCCGCCGACATGCGACGCCTGCAGCAGCGCAGGCTGGCCCGGCTGATCAGCAGGGCGAAGACCCGATACCGCAACAACGCCCCGACCTGCCCGGAGTACAAGGCCTTCGTCGACCTGCTCTACCGGCTGGAGAAGAAGAACCGCGTCCGCCGCGTCCTTCTCGCCAGAGCGGGGGCGACCCGATGAAGACCGTGACCGCCGAGGTGCTGCTGCTCAACAAGCGCCGCCCCGACGTGCCGATGACCGGGACGCTGACCTACACCCCGGCGATCGACCCCTACGCGGTGACGCTGGTCTTCCAGGGCCATGACGAGATCACCGCCAAGACCTTCAGCCGCGACCTGCTGGCCGCCGGCCTGCGAGAGCCCGTCGGGCCGGGAGACGTACGGATCGGCCCGGTCGGCGATGACGACTGGGTCCTGATCGCGTTCAGGTCCGACGCCCTGGGCACCCGGTTCGAGGTGTTCATCCCGCGCGACCAGGTGACCGCGTTCGTGGCCCGCTCCTACCGGGTCGTGGCCGCCAACGACGAGCACGAGTGGATCGACTGGGACCGCGAGGTCACCCAGCTCCTGGCCGCCGAGCAGACCCGCCGGACCGAGATCCGGCTGTGGGAGATGCATGGCTGGCGCTCCCGCACCGGCACCCTGGCCGCCGCCCCGGGCAACCCGCGGATGGTGGTCGTCCAAGTCCCGACCTCCTACGGGTCGGTCATCACCTGGCAGACCCCCAAGGCCCTGCTCGCCGCGCAGGCCGAACAGGCCCGCCACCCCGACGACGGGTGGGTCCGCCTAGCCGTGCCCGGCGACGAGACGCTGCTCGTCCAGGCCGACGCGATCGTGGCGTTCCTGGCAGGTGCGTCATGATCCTGACCCTCCCCAAGACCGCCGCCCTCAGCCACGAGGACCTTCTGCTCATCGCCGCCGAGCACGCGCAGCTGCTGGCCGCAGCCCGCGCGAGCGTCGCCAGCGCCGACCTCGGTGAGAGCGACCCGCTGATCCACGTGCGGCACGCGCTCGCCGCCTGCGGGCAGATGCCGCCGACCGGAGCCCGGCCGGTGGTGCTGCTGGCGCAGTCGGCGGCCGCGCTCCTGCCCCGCCGGGCCACGCCATGAGCGCCATGACCGTCCACCGGGGAAACTTCCCCGGCCGGACGGAGACGGTGGCCGCGGCCCGCCGGTTCGTCGCCGATCTGGTCGACGGCCTGCCGTGCGCCGCCGACATCGTGCTGTGCGTCTCGGAGCTGGCCTCCAACGCGATCCTGCACAGCGCGTCCGGCGAGATCGGCGGCACCTTCGACGTCCTGGTCGACCTGGACCCGCCCGGCCGACCCGGCGCCGTCGCCCTGGCCGTCGTCGACCAGGGCTCGCCCCAGGTGCCCCGGCCCCGCCGCCCGGCCGAGGAGTCGGGCCGGGGCCTGGCCCTCATCACCACGCTGGCCGACGAGATCGACCGAACCGGCACCACCACCACCGCGCTTTTCACGAAGGACAAGGAGGCGGGATGACGACCTACGAACAGCGAGACCGGCCAGGCGCTGGCCCGGTGAGCAGCTTTGAGACGCTGCCGACGCCCGCCGATCAGTCGCGGACCTTCCTGACCGCCGCTGAGGCGAGGGACTGCTGGCCCACCGGCTACAGCGGAAACCTGAACTACTTCGAGGCGGTCCACGCACTGCGCGACGCCCAGCTCGGCGCCGGACACGCGACCCTGGCCGTCAGCGCGGAGCTGGCCAAGCTCCGCGAAGACCTGGCCAACCTCTCGCCCCGGCGCGAGGACCTGGTCGTCATCGCCCAGGCGGTGCGCGAGCTGACCGGCACCATCGCCTTGCTCGCGCGGCCGGTGGACCTGGACGACGTGACCAACTCCATTGCCGACGTCCGAACCGAGGTGGCCGATGTCGGCGCCGCGGTGCGGGAGCTGGCCGACGCGATCCGCACCCAGCCGCCGCGCCGGGGCTGGTTCTCGCGCTGGAGGGAGGCGAGTTGAAGATCCCCCTGTCTCAGAAGCAGATCGTGGCCGCCGAGCGGACGCTGAGCGCCGGGACGTGGGCCATCACCGCCGGCGCCGTGCTGTTCAGCGTGCTGACCGTGACGCCACTCGTTCAGCGGGTCACCCCGGACGGCTGGGACTGGACCGCGCCGATCCTGCCGATCGTCGTCGACGCGGCCGTGGTCATCGTGATCCGGCTGGACTCGGCGGTGTCGCGGCTCGGCGGACACGGCGGGCCATGGCCGGTCGTGCTGCGCTGGCTCACCGGACTGTTCACGCTGGGGCTCAACGTCGGCGACAGCCTGTGGAAGCAGAACCCCGCCGGGGTCGCCGTTCACGCGGTCGCGCCGCTGCTGCTGATCGTGACCGCCGAGGCGGGCCTGGCCTACCGCCGGGCCATCGCCAAAGCGCTCGATCGGATCGAGCGTGAACAGGAGGCCGAGGCCGAGCGCAGGCGTGTACATGAACGCCAGGAGCGCGAGGCGCGTGAACACCAGCAGCGTGAGCGTGAGGAGCGCGAGCGCCTGGAGCGTGAACGCCTCCAGGAGGCACAAGAGCGGCGCGAGCGTGAAGCCCGCGAGCACGCCGCCAAGCTGGAGCAGCAGCGGCGCGAGCACGAGGCGCAGATGCTCCGCGAGCAGCGAGAGACCGAGCTCGCCCTGCGCAGGGAGGAGGCCGAGCGCCAGGAGCGCCAGCAGGAGATGGAGCGCCGGGAGCGGGCCGAGAGTGAGGCCCGGGCGCGCCAGGAGCGTGAGCGCCAGGAGCGTGAACGGCGCGAGCGTGAGGAGCGTGAGCGGGCCGAGCGGGAGGAGCGTGAACACCAGGAGCGCCAGGAGCGTGAACGGGTCGAGCGTGAGGCCCGTGAACGGGCCGAAGCGGCAGCCCGTGAACGCCGCGAACGCCCGGCCTTGAACGCCTCTCGCAGCGCCTCGGTGAACACCCGCCGGGCGCCGACGGTGAAGGCGATCGCGGCGCCCCGGCTCCCGGAGGACGACGCCCGCAACCTCATCGTGAACACCCCCGGCGCGAGCGTGCGAGACCTCGCCGACATGACCGGCTGGTCGATCGGCTGGGTCTCAAAGGTCCGTAACCAGGAGGCCGAGAACCGCGGCCAGGAGGCCGACAAGGTCCCCGCGTAGGCCAGCACCACCAGTGAAGGCCAGCCCGCCGAAGCGGACTGGCCCTCGCTGCGACTGCCGGACGCAGTCACGACCGGGACGATCCCCGGGCGCCACACCGACCGTAAGGAGAAGTGTTCATGACCAGACCGCCTTCACCCGGGCCGCAGTGGTCCGGGGACATGCTGCGTGACCCGGAGATGATGGCCGCGTTCGCGGCTCAGCTGCGGGGAGTCCTGTCGGATCAGGCCGGGTTCATCAACCGCGTCAGGCGAGATGCCGAGGCGATGTGGAAGGAGAACCCGCCCGAGGGGTATGGCACCTTCGAGGCATGGTGGCGCCACCAGTGGGTGTGCGCGCCGTTCGACGAGATCCAGCAGCTCATCGAGAAGGCGGCGGAGAAGACGCACGCTCTGGAGGCCCGCTACCGGCGCGGCCGCCACGAGATTCCCGCCGCTCGCCAGGCCGCTGCTCAGGCCCGGCGTGCTCCGTCGCTCCCGCGGGGCCCCGTCGACCGCCCGGCTCAGCCGCGGCCGGCGGGGCCCCGGGCGGCGGCACCGCCGCTGGACGGGGACTTCCTGGATCTCGCTACCCGGGAGGGCCGCTCGAACCGGCGGCGACCGGCATGAACCGGCCGATGACCAGCGCGGAGCGGCGCGCCTACAACCAGCGCCAGCACGCCGAGAACCGCCGACAGCTGGTGGCCGACCGCGGGCCTCGGGGGATCGCCGAGCTGTGGTGGGACGAGGCCCGCAAGATCGCCCGCCACCGGGCCGCGCAGGGCGACGAGGAGGCGTGGAACGACCTCGCGCGAACCCTCAGCAACTACTGCACGCGCTACAGCGCGTGACGGCGTTCTTCATCTTCATCACGCCGTCCGCCCCCTCCCCTCGCGTAATGCGAGCGCGTGAGCGCGCGAGCGCGTGCGCGCGCGAGAGTACGGCTTTTGGTCACTTTCCGTCAACACCTGAGAGGAGCGCCGATCGTGGCAGATGACCCAAGCTCTGACGACAACGTCGTGAGCTTCCGGCCCCGGCCGGACGGCTCACCCCCGCCACCCCCGCCGCCGCTGCCGGCGGGACCACCGACCCTCGTGCTGCCGAGCTCGGCGAGCGTCATGGGCACCGACGAGCGAGGCGACGAGCAGGACACGGCCGCGTCCTGGCCGAACCTGCCGGCCGTGCGGGAGATGGCCCCTCCCGTGCCGGTCCCGCGGTTGCCCGCCGTCGACGAGGGCGGCGATGACGGGGACGAGGACGGCGCGTTCACCCTGCCACCGCCGGAGGACCCCGACAACCCGACCGCACGCGACACCGCTGCGGTCGCCATGGCGCTGATGACCGCCCTCGGCGTCGCCGCCGCCCAGGGCATGTGGCAGCGGGTCCGCCACCGCCAGGCGCTCGCCGACAAGGCCCGCGCCGGAGCGGACAAGGCCGACAAGACGACCTCCAAGACGGCCTCGAACAGCCCCGGGGGTACGCGAGCAACGCGGGGCGGAGGCACGGGAGGATCCTCTGGGTCTCTCCTGCGCTCACCTGGAGGGGAGAAGAGCAAGGGCGGACGGGCTTTTGGCCGCCGGACAGGTGACGGCGGGGGCGGCGGCAAGGCGCCCAAGGAGCCCAAGGCGCCCAAGTCGAAGAAGACCCCGCACGGCCCGCCCACCAAACCGGGCGGCAACGGCGGCGGGTCGGGCCCGAAGGGGCCCAAGGCGCCCAAAGCCACCAAGGATGGCAAGGCGGCCTGGTGGAAGGGGCAGCAGACGCCGAAGGGCTCCAAGGACGGTGACAAGAAGGCCGTCACCGGGTCGAAGCCCACCAAGGCGATCGAGGACAAGCGCGGCACGAAGAAGCCGAAGCGCACCGGTGACGGCAAGACGCCTGGCGCTGACCGGCTGACCTGGAAGGCGCCCAAGGGCGACGACAAGGCCAAGGGCAAGACCGGGCCGAAGCGGTGGGCGAGCGGACGCGCTGATGCCACCGGCAAGGGCAAGGCGTCAGGGGCCAAGGCCAAGGGAGGTCCGGGCAAGAAGGACGGCCCGGGCAAGGGGGCGACGACCTCCACGCGCCCGGGCACCTGGTACTGGAAGGCTCCCAAGGGCGACGGCAAGGCCAAGGGCAAGACCGGCGGGAGCAAGAACTCCAAGAGCTCCAAGGGCTCCAGTGCCGGTACCAAGAAGGCGAAACGCAGCTGGTGGAGCGGCTGGAACAAGACCAGCTCGGCCAAGGGCACGAAGTCCAAGGCCAAGCAGGGCGCCAGACAGTGGCAGACGCCCCCGCCTCCACCGCCAGGGTGGGAGGGGATGCGGCCCCCGCCGTGGGCTGACCGGACGGTGCACGTGACCGTCGAGCAGGTCGACGACCGGCCCTGGCCGCGGCCCGAGGCCCCAGCGATCACCGTGGGCCGGGCGGCGCTGACCGCAGGCCCCGCCGCGTCCGCGGCTCCCAGGCCGGACGCGCGACCGGCCTCGACACCGAAACCGGCACCGGCGCCGGAATCAGCTGCGCACCTGCAAGGAGCACCAATCGTGAGCACACCCGTGAGGACCACCCAGTACCGGGACGCGGACCTGACCATCTACGACGTGATCGAGGCCGACGCCGACATGGCCGAGGAGATCACCGACGGGGTCGACGACGCCCGCGCGACCGCCGATGGCTGCGAGCGGCTGAGGACCAAGCTGGAGGAGGTCCGCGCCGAGATCATCGACTTGAAGGTGCCCGGGGTGCTCGCGGGCATGCTGGCGCTGCTCATGGAGAAGACCGCCACCGTCCAGGCGAAAGCCGAGGCCATCGCGGCGAACCTGCCCCTGGCCGCCGAGGCGATCTCCGTTGCCGGCACCAACGCCGAGGCGCGCCACCGGTCTCTGGCCGACGCGGTGCGCGACGCCGGCCACACCCGGCCCGCTGAGCGTGAATACCACGACGAGTAGGAGGACCTCATGGAGCTGGAGAGACGTCAGACCGGCCAGGCGGTCGCGGACAGCGGCGGCGTGCTGGAGACGGTGGTGCGCTACGGCATCGTCATCGCGCAGCTCGCCGCCGCCGGCATCCGCCTGGCCGGGCTGAGCGAGCAGGTCCGCGCCACCTACCGGTACGTCGAGGGCTGCGCCACCAGCGTGGACCGGCTGGCCGAGCAGATGGCGGGCCTGACCGTCGACCGCGACACGGTCGGCGAGCACCACCAGGCCGCGACCGTCATGCGGGCCGTGCTGGCCGACGCCGACGCGATGGCGGCCGCCGTGGAGGACCTGGCGACGCTGTTCGGCCAGACCGCCGCGGCTCACGAGGCCGACTACGGATCGGTCGCCTCGGCCGCCACCGCGATGCCTGTCCCGATGGCTGATGCGCAGTTCTACAGCAACCGCTGACCTGGAAGGAGAGACGACCATGACCCGGACCCCGCCGCCCTTGCCTCCCCTGGACGTAGACATCCCGGACTGGCCCGCAGCGCGGCGGGCCCGGCGCCGCCTCGATACGGTGCGCAGCGCCACCGGCCGCGCGGCCACCGTGGCCGGCATCGCGGCCGCGGCCGCCGGACTGTTCACCGGCGACTTCACCGGCACCGCCCTGCTGGCGACCGCCGCGGCCTCCGGCGCCGGGCTGGTGAGCCTGCGCGCCTGGAAGCCCGGCGGCCACCAGCGAGCCACCGCCTCCGTGCTGTACCTGGCGCCCGGCACCAGCCTGGCCGCCCTCCTGGTCGCCGAACAGATGGTGACGGGCACCCACTGGAGCGAGGCCCTGGCGCTGACCGTGTGGTCGGCCGGCACCTGGGCACTGCGCCCGGCCCGGGTGGCCCGCCGCATGCTCTGTGCGCCGATCCCCGCCGAGGTCGTCCCGGTCTCGGTGGCCGAGGTGGTCGACCACCACCCGGCCGCCCACTGGTGGACGGCAATGGCCGCCGTCGACGGCGGGGTGGCGCCCAGCACCGCCCTGGAGGCGGTCGAGCGCACCGGGGAGAGGTCGATGCGGGCCGTGATCCGCTCCACGGTTCCCGGCGAGCCGGTGCCGGACATCTCCATCCGGCGCCTGTCGGCGCTCATGGACGTCCCCGAGGAGGAGATCGCGATCGGCCCGGTTCCCGGGCGGGGTGCCTCGGTGCGGCGCCTGACGATCGGCAAGCCCGAGGACGCCGACCTCTCGACGATCTGGGCGCAGAAGATTGCCCCGCTGGCGATGCCCGGCGCCGTCCTGACCGACATCCGTGTCGGCTACCCCGGCGCCGCCGAAGCGGCCGCCACCGTGACCGTGAAGGAGCCCGGCCTATGAACGCCCTCGCGGCCGCCACCGGCGCAGTCGTCGAGCTCATGGTGGAAGTGCCCGCAGGCCAGGTCATCAGCTACAACATGAAATCCCTGATGTCCGCCCTGAAGATCAACGACCCGACCCGCATCATCGTGGAGACCGACGGCGGGCGGCAGGCGATCATCACGATCTACCCCAGCAACCCGCTGGCCGAGGTTCGGGCCGTAACCCTCGAAGACCTGGTGATGGACCGGCACGGCCGCATCGTCACCGGCCTCTACCACAACGGGCGCCCGGTCAAGAAGCGCCTCTACGACCCCTCGACGGGGTCCGCGCAGCGGTTCCTGATCTTCGGCACCACCGGTGCCGGCAAGAGTAGAACCTTGCAGATTCAGCTGATCGCCGAGAAGGTCAACGGGATCGTGACCTGGCTGGCCGACCTCAAGGAAGGCCAGTCGGTTCCCGAGGCGCGCGGCCAGGTCGACTTCTACGGGACCAGCCAGGAATTCGCCATCTTGATGCTTCGGTCCGCGGTCGCCGTCGCTCACGCGCGGATGCGCCGCTACAGCGCTATGGGCCGCAACTCCTTCATGCTCGGTGACGACCCGCTGCTGCACGTATGGATCGACGAGGTCAACCGCCTGTTGGAGCGGGGCGCTGTGTACCGGGACGAGGGGACCTACCTGATCAAGGAGCTGGGGCGCACCGGCCGGTCGGTCGGCGTCGGCATCGGCCTGGCCGCCCAGGCGTCACACCTGGAGGAGCTCGGTGGTAGCGACACGCTCAGAGCCATGTTGAAGGAGGGTGAGGTGACGCTGCTCAGGTGGAGTAGCGAGATGATGCAACAGCTGGTCAGCCAGGGTTTGTTGCCCGCCGGGGAACAGCTCATGACCATCCCCAAGACGCTCCGTCCGCGCGTCCTCGTCAGCCGGTTCGACAGAGAGCCCGACGATGACGACGCCCCGGGCACCCAGGGCATGGGCTACCTGCTGTCCGGCCCGCACCCGAGCTCGATGATGCGGCACCTACGCCTCGGCTCCATCGCCCCCCTGAAGGGCCTGGACCCGGAGATACTCGCTCTGTACGGACCGGAGAAGCCCGCTCGCCTGGAGAAGGCCTCCCACGAGGCCGCAGGCATGGCCTACATGCTCCGCGGCGACCAGGTCGCGATGGCCGGGCTGTGCGACCAGGTCCGGATCTCCTACGAGCAGCAGGGCCAAAAGGCGGGCCCGGCCAACGCCAGCGGAGGCGGTGGCGGCCGTGGTTCAAAGCGGGTCCGCCTGGAGGACCGCGTCACCGCGGCACTGACCGACGCCGACGCCCCGATGAGCGCCGACGACGTCCGGGACGTCGTCAACGACGACGGCGGCAAGGAGGTCCAGCTCGGCTCGGTCCGCAACGTCCTCGGCAAGCTCGCCGACGCCGGGGACGTCGAGCGCCTGGATCGCGGCCTGTACATCCTGGCCGACAGCTGACCGGTGCGGGTGCTCGCCCGGCCGCAGGGCCAGTCGGGCTGATGCAGCGGCGCTGCGGGTGCGCGACCGGCTGATGGTCGGCCGCGTGCCCGGAGCGCCTGCTCCGTCGACACGAGGGAGAGAACCATGGACAAAATCAAGATCGCGAGCGTGCCTACGGATCTGCTCAATATCGCCAGAGACCCTGAGGATTGCGATGCGTGCATCGCCGCTCATGAGATGTGGCCAACCTGGCCGCACGGGGCGTGCCCTTACCACCACGGCATCAACGAGGCGTGGGCCACCCTCGACCCCCAGCAGCTCATCGACCAGCTCGCTGCCCACATCCGCCAGCTCCACCTGGAGTACGACCAGGCCCGCGACCGCGGTTCCACGCACGGCATGGAACTGGCCGGCAAGGAGATCCAGGGCATGCAGATCGCGCTCGGGCGGACGCTGGCGTGGCGGGACGGCCTGCCTGAGGAGCACCCCACGTCTGCGTTCAACCGGGGCCGCGACTACATGCGCGCGTGGGCCCCCGCCTGACCCAGTGACCCCCATTCGCCTCCTGGAGGAGAAACCCGATGACCCTTACGATCACCCGCCCCTGTGCCCTGCTGCACATCACCGGCGACGAGATCACCTCCCTGCTCGACGCGGTGCTGGCACACGCCTCCCAGGACGGGGACGACCTGGCGATGCTGCGCCAGCTGCACATCGAGGTCTGCGAGGGCGACCTGCGGCTCGTGTGCTCCGACCGCTTCACGATGGCGATCGCCCGGGTGCCGCTCACCTCGACCACCGAGGACTTCGCCTGCACCTTCGCGGTCTCCGCGTGGCGGATCCGCGAACTCATCCGCGCCTTCGAGGGCAGCGACGGCGTGACGGTCGCCATCGAGGAGCGCCGCCTGGTCGTCACCAACGACGACAAGAGCTACAGCATCCCCGGCGAGAAGTCGGAGCTCCCCTGGCGTAAAGCCCTGGGCCGGTTCCTCACCCCTGCCGCCGCGCCGACCGGCCGCATCCTGGTCAACCCCGCTCTCCTCGCCCGCGTGGGCCCGGCTCGCGCGCTTCACCCGGACGCGCCGCTGCAGATGCAGATGCACGGCGAGCACGGCGCCATGGTCGCCACCCTGGGCGAGCACTTCCTGGTGATCGTCATGCCGATCCAGAACAACGGGCGGCTGAACAAGCAGGCCCTGCCCGATCGCCCGCTGGACACCTGGTTCGACCTGCTCGACGAGCACTGACCCCATCACCCCTGACCCCGGGGCCCCGGCTGGGCCCGGGATTCGCCCCATCATCGGAGGACTCACCCGTGAAGCTCACGAAGATCCGCCCCGCCGTCATCGTCTTGGCGCTCGCCACCGCCCTCACGGTGGCCACCGGATGCAGCACCAACACCGAAGCGTGCGCCGCCACCGCGACGACGGTCTCGGTGTTCTCCCCGCCCGAGCCGATCACCGACGGCAGCTACCGCGACGGCTCCTACGAGGAGGGTGAGGCGCCGCCCGAGCCGATCGAGGACGGCTCTTACCGCGACGGCTCCGAGGACGACACCTCGGGCTGCTGATACCGGGACGGGCGCGCACCAGCGTGGTCATCCGACCAAGAACTCCCACGCCGGGCGCGCCCGCTCACCTCACCGATCCACTCAGGGAGGCACCACCATCATGATGCACCTCACCGAGACGATCTCCTGCGGCTGCTGTGGCGGTATCACCACCGTCGACGCCCGCTCGGCGGCCGCGCAGTATGCCTACGGCAACGACCCGGCCGCCCGCGCGATGCGCCACCACCTGGTCACCGTCGCGGCCGGCGGCCGTCCCGCCGACCGGCCGCGGTGAACCGATGGCGGCGTCGCTGGCCGAGCTCCAAGCCCCCTGCCGACGCTGCGGACATCAGCGCGCCGTGCACACCGGCGGCGCCAAGCCCGGCGGCTGGGCCATCTACGACCGCATTTGGGCCGAGGCCTCCGGCTGGTGCAACCACCCCGGCTGTGACTGCCAGGGCCGCACCTGAGGCCACCGACCTCAACCAGTCCGATCAGAACGGGAGATCCACCATGCATCTGAACCACGCCCCCGTCAGCGCTACCCCGGCCGCCCGGTGCGACAACCGAAGCGTCGGCGTGCTGATCTGCAACGACGCCGGGGAGTACCTGATGGTCGAACGGGCCGTCTTCCCCGTCGGCATCGCGCCGGTGGCCGGGCACATCGACGAGCACGGCGGCCCGGCTGAGGCGGCCCGCGCCGAGGTCTTCGAGGAGGTCGGCCTGACCGTGACCGAACTGACGTCGGTGCTGTCGGCCTGGTGGTCCAACCGGTGCGGCCGCGAGCTCGGTCCGGACGGCGGTGGCCACGACTGGCACATCTTCCGCGCCCAGGTGACCGGAGAGCTGGCGCCCTCGCCGCACGAGACGCGGGGCGCGAGGTGGTACACCGTCGAGCAGCTGCAGGAGCTGACCGACCGGACCATCGACTACGCCGCCGGTCACCTGGCCGAAGAGGAGTTCGCCGCCGCTCCGGGCCTGGAGGCGACCTGGGTGCACTGGCTGGCCGAACTCGGCGTGGTCGACATCGACCTCACCGGCCTGCTGCAGGTCGCCAGCCTGTCCACCCACGGCTGCGTCATCGCGCCCAGCGAGTCACCGATCGGCTGCGAGCCCGACCCCTGGCAGATCCTGCCGGGCGGCCGGTTCGACTGACGGTGGCTGCGGGTCCTCACCCGGCCTGGCGCCGGGTGAGGGTCCGGGGCTCCCGTCCGGGACCACCCCGCTCAACGGGCACGCGCCGGCGTGGCATCTGCCAAGACCTCCATGCCGGGCGCGCCCGCCATCCCATCCCATCCAGAACGGGAAACACAATCATGCACCTGCACTACACCCCGCTCAACGCCGCCTCGGCGGCCGTCTCCCCCACCGCCGCCCGGTGCGACAACCGCCGCGTCGGCGTCGTCCTCGACGCCGGGGCCGGCCGGTGGCTGATGCTGCCCTCGGCGAACGGCATCACCGGCCTCACCGGGCACGTCGACTTCCACCTCACCCCCGAGGAGGCCGCCCGCGCCCTCGTGGCCGACGCGCTCGACCTGACGCTGCCCGGCCTGGAGCTGGTGACCTCGACCTGGCGCGGCGACCACTGCGAGCGCCTGGCCGGCAACGACAGCCCCACCGGGCACAACTGGTACCTGTATCGCGCCCAGGTCGACATCGAGACCCTCGGCATCCGGCAGCTTCAGGCCTTGCGCTGCTACACCGCCGAGCAGCTGAAGGAGCGGGCCTCACGCACCGCGCTGTACGCCTCGCTGCATCTCAGTGACGCCGAGTTCGCCGCCGACCCCGGGATCGCGCCGGTGTGGGTCGAGTGGCTGATCACGGCCGACGTCATCACGGTGAACGAGGACGAGAAGGCGTCGATCGACTGGGCCACCTACCTGACCGCGCCGGCGGTGGCGCTGTCGTGGCAGCAGGCCCACCCCCAGGAGCCCTGGCACCGTGCTCCCTCCCCTGTGTCGGCCACCCGGCGGCCGGTTCCGGCCCACCTGGAGCGCGTCGACGCCGAGGGCGCAGCCGACCTGGTCGCCGAGGCGGCCGCCGCTCGCTCCGAGCTGGCCCGCACCGACACCAAGGCCGGTCTGCTGCTCGGCTTCGCCGGGACCGCGTTCAGCGTGCTGGCCGCGCTGGGCGTGCTCGCCTCCGGCCTGCCGCCGGCGGGCCGGGTCGGGCTCGGGGCGGCGGTGGCGCTGCTGGCGGCCGCGGCCGCGACCGTGCTCACCGTCATCCGGCCCTCCCTGCCCCGCCCGGGCAGTGGCACCGGGTTCATCGCTCACGCCGAGGTCGCCGACGCCGAGGAGCTGCTGGCCGTCCTGGCCGAGGACCCCGAGACCCGCCGCGCCCAGGACGTCATCCGGCTGTCACAGATCGCCGCCGCCAAGTACCGCGGGCTGCGCGCGGCCACCAACCTGATGCTGCTCGCCCTGGCCGTCGTCGTGGTCAGCCTGCCCAGCCTGCTGTAACCCTCCCATCCCCCTCCTCCGGTCCCCGTCCGCGCATCACCGCGCGGACGGGGACCGGACCTGTACCGGCCTCCTGGAGGATCCGATGAGCAGCGACATCACCGAGACCAGCGCGATCGCCGCGCTACGCCAGCACCTGACCACCGCCCCCGCCCACGAGCTGCTGCAGCTGGCCCGCACCTGCCCCGACCGGAAGGTCACCGCGGCCGCCGCCCGGGTCGACGGCACCCTGGAGCTCCTGCGCGCCCGCCTGAGCGAGGCCGTCGCGGACGCCTACCGCCACGCCGAGGGCGTCACCGTCCCCGCCCAGGCGGCGCCGCCCGCTCCGGACGTCGCCGCGCAGGAAAGCACGGAGAAGCCGTCCTCGCGGCCCGCGACCGCCAACGCTCTGTCCCGGCGCCGACGCGGCGCGGACCGCCCGGCTCCGGCCGCTCCCCGGCCCCGGTGTGCGACCCCGCCCGGCCGGAACCGCAACGACGGCACCGCGCTGGGCGACCGCGGCATGTTCAGCATGGTCGCCCCGCCCACCGAACAGGAAGCCGACGCCGTGCGCCGCCTGTGCGGGCAGATGGGGCGCGACGACGCGGAGACCGCGATGTTCCTCGACATGCTCGGCGTGGGGTGAGCCGCCGTGTCCCTCGCCCCGCTCACCGTCATCGACACCCGTGACGCCACCTGGCTGCCCTACACCGACGACGGCGCCTACCACCGCCTCATGGACTGGGCCGCCACGCAGGGCATCCCGGGCGATGTCTGCCGCGTCGAGGTCTACCTCCTCGACGCGCCTTTCGCCCGCGTCTACGAGCTCGACACGACCACGCGCGTCCTGCGCGAGCCCTACGACCTGATCCTGTCCAGCCTCCCGCCCGCCGCCTGATGGGAAACACCATGACCGAGACATCCGCGCGGAACATCGTCCGCGCCGCCCTGCACGCCGGATACCACCACAGCGCCGGGGCCGGACTGAAGACGCTGCACGAACGCGCCGCCGCCGTCCCGGGTCTCCTGGACGGCCTCGACATCCCCGACCACGCCGGCGACATCGGCCCGGCCTGGGAGGCGGCCTACGAGCCCGGCAACGTCTCCGACTACCGGATCGGCTACCTGGCCACCGAGGACCTCGCGAAAGCCGCCGCCGAGACGTGGCTGCGCTCCCAGGCGAGCGACCTCGGGCGCCTGGAGTGGGACCAATACGGGCGGCTGGGAGCGGTCGACGACGACGGGTTCGAGACCGACACCGGACTCCTGGTCCGTCGCATCGACGACCCCCCGCCCGCCCCGGGAACCTCGTGACCCCTGAGCACGCCGAGTGGGTGCGGGCCAACGCCTGGACGGCCGCCATGCGCAAGCAGCACCGCGACGTCCCCCGCGCTGCCAGCACCTGCTCATGTCAGGCAGGTCTCACGCACTGGTGTCGGCCCGACATCGGCCGGCACGACCGCTGCCACCGGGCCACCCCGCAGCCGACCTGGGAAACCATCATCTGCGACCGAAGCGGCGTCGGCTCGATGCACCACGCCGAGCCCCACCGCCACCCCACGCCGTCGGCCACCGGGCCGCGCCGCACGCAGGCCGCCTTGGTGTGGCTCGCTGATCGCACCTGCCGGTGGATCTGCCCCTGCCCGCATCACGTCGGCGCCCAGCCGCCGGCCGCTCCGACGCCCACGACCGCGCCGCGCTACGGCCTGGTCGTCCTGCCCGGCTTCGAGCAACTCGACCTCCTCGGCGTGGGCCCGACCCCGCCCGGCTCCAAACAGCACGACCCCCGCCCCGACCAACACACGGAGTCCCCCCGATGATCACCACCACGACCGACGACGCCCCCGTCACCGTCACCGTCATCTCCTTCGGCTACGGGCACGGCCCGGCCCCCGAGGCGGAACTGACCATCGACGCGCGCCGATACCTGCGCAACCCCCACGACGACCCGGCCATGAGATACCTGACCGGCCTGGACCCGGCCGTCCACCAGCACGTCATGAACACCCCCGGCGCCCAGGAGAGCGTCTACGGCGCCGTCGACTTCGCCCTCAACGTGCTGGCCGCCACCGTCGGCCAGCCGGTGACGATCGCCGTGGGCTGCGCCGGAGGCCGGCACCGCTCCGTCGTGCTCGCCCGCGAGATCGCCGCCGAGCTGCAGAACTACGGCGACGTCCGGCTCACTCACCGCGACGTCGAACGGCCCGTCCTCCAGTCCGCTGTGAAGCAGCTCTCGTGAAGCCCGTCCGCGGGGCCGTCATCGACGGCCCCTACCGCTACGACCTGTGGCGCACCTGGAACACCGCCGCCCAGCCATCGATCTGCGCGTGGGTGATGCTCAACCCCTCCACCGCCGACGCCGACCAGGACGACCCGACGATCCGCCGCTGCCGGGCCTTCTCGAAGGCGTGGGGCTTCGACGGGATGGTGGTCCGGAACCTGTTCGCCTTCCGCGCCGCCAACCCTCAGGAACTGCTGACGGCCGACGACCCGATCGGCCCCGACAACGACCTGTGGATCGGTCGCCTGAACGGCATGACCCGCATCGTCGTCGCCTGGGGTACCGGCTGCTACCCCCGCCTGGCGGGAGAACGGTGGCGCCAGGTAGCCGCCCGGCTCGCCCCGCTGCACCCCATGTGCTTGCGCACCGGGCGGGACGGCCAGCCGGTCCATCCGCTCTACCAGCGCGCGGATCTCGATCCCACGCCCTGGCGGCCGGGCCCGACGGCCACCCCCACCCCCGGCCATCAAAGCCACCCGCAATGATCACTCCAAGGCCCCGGTCGGTATGACCGGGGCCTTTTTGTATTTCCAGACCTTCTCAAGTCTCGTCGGCAGATCCGTTGGTCCGCCGGTCCACTGGTCGGCGCATCCATCGATGCACGTACCGACGATCGCGCCGACGCGCGGACGGGCGCGCTCGCGCATGAGGCGAAATAGGTCCTAGCTGGGGTTGAGCTGCTCTGTGAGTCCCCAACAAGGACCGCCGACGTTACAGCCCTTGCTCCATCTCGTCGGCCAGGCGGCGAAGCTCGGCAGCTAACTGGCGTGCTTCTTCTGGGCGCTCCGCCGCCGCTGTCCGAATGCCGTCCTTGCGGATACGCTGCAGCGCCGTACGGACCCGACCGGCCTCGATCGTCCACAGCTCGGCCGCCGTCACGGCGGGAGGCTCGGGCGGCGTGGACTGCCCAGCCAGATAGGCGCGAATCTCTTCGACGGCTTCGCCAGCGTCGAAGCGATCTCGCGGTAGCACGCTCAGGGCGCCTTTGAGGGTGGCGGCCGTGACCTTCACTCCGTCGGTTTCGACGACCGTCTGGTAGACCGTGACTGCGGCGTCTAGGCCGTGCCGCTCGGCCAGCGGAACCAGCTCACGGACCTGAGCTTCGTTGATCTTGTCCCCAATTGGGGACAAGCGCTCGGCGAGCGGCCACGCCTGGATCAGCCGGTACGCCTGTGAGGTCTGCATGTCCCACCGGTCCGTCAGGTAGGCCTCGAAGGTGGTGTGGGTAGCGCGGTACAGACCGCCATCCCTGATGACCTGCAGAGCCTTGCCCGCTGCCCAGAACGCCACCCGCAGGCTGTCGATGGCGGCTTCGCAGACCGCGAGATCATCACGCTCAGCGGTGGTCAGCTCTCCAGTGCCGGCGGTCTCATACGGGGCTGGCACGGCTTCCGGCCGCGTGATAGTTGCACCGGATCCACGGAGGGCTTCATCGTCGGGCCCAGCGCTCTGCTCCTCGGGCGTGGTCCATGGTGGGGACACGTCTGCGAATTCTTCGCGCCGGGCGATCAGGTCGTCGAACCCCTTGCGCTTGTTTTTAGTCACGGAGTCACCGGCCATCGTCACCGACCGGCCCCGACGACCCGGCCGATGTTCAACAGCAGCTCGGTGTGGACGGCGGCGACGTCCTCACGGATCTTGGGGGCGTAGCGCTCGTTCCACCGGGTGATGGGCACGCCGGCCTTGAGGCTGTTGGGCCAGGCCCGGTACAGCCGGACGAACGACTGAAAGTGCGGGATCTGCTGATCGTCGAGCGTCTTCCACGCGTCGAGCACGTGCTCCGCGCCGACCTGTGGATTGGCCTTGGTGATGACGACAGCGTGCGGGATGCCGAGTTCAGCGA
The DNA here is from genome assembly GCF_044456585.1 of Streptosporangium sp. NPDC050855. Classification (NCBI taxonomy): domain Bacteria; kingdom Bacillati; phylum Actinomycetota; class Actinomycetes; order Streptosporangiales; family Streptosporangiaceae; genus Streptosporangium; species Streptosporangium sp. NPDC050855. The sequence continues at coordinate 9,608 of NZ_JBITFY010000037.1, read as the reverse complement.
CCCGGCGTGCGGTGCGTATGGTCGGCAGAACCGACTCTGGTTCGTGGTCGTAGGGGATCAGCACGAACGTGGAGGCCCGCACGATCTGCGACAGGATGTCGCGGCCTTCTAGGCTGCCCGGGCAGTCGATGAACACCGTGTCGTACTGGCGCATCCGCCGCATCTCAGCGACCTTACTCGGGTCCAGTTCGTGGACCACATCGTAACCAGGGGAGTCCATGACGCTAGTCAGGTCGTGGGCGTTGGCCTGCGGGTCGATGTCCCAAACAAAGGCCCTGCCGTTGGCTTTTGCGGTGTGGGCTGCCAGGGAGAGCGTGAGCATAGTCTTGCCCACGCCGCCCTTCTGGTTGGCGATCGTGACCAGGTAGCTGTCAGTGGAACGTGCTGTCGCCGTGAGTTGAGCGCCGCTCGAGGCGGTGGCATCAATGGTCATGGGCGCCACATTCTCACAGATCAGCATCCCTTCCCAGCAGGACAGCGCTATATCGGGCCCGCCGTCATTCGATGCCGGGGGTCAGCATGCGGCCGGTGCGGCCGGCCTCGACGGCGTGGCGTCCTTGGGTCGAGCGGACGGCCGCACCGATCCGGCGCAAAGCCTTCAGCTCGTCGGGCAACTCGCTGGGATCGACGTCGCCGTCGTCCTCCCAAGAGGCGAACGAGTGAAGTCGTTGGCATCAAACGACGGCAAGAAGGAGGCCGAGGATGATGCCGAACTTGTTGGCGATCCGGACCGGTGGCTGCATCGCGGGTGGGTCGCCTGATGTCGTAGGCGGGGCGGCCCCCGGTGAGCAGGACCGAGCGCGCACGGCGGCGGCGGCCGGGACCGGCCTCCAGGCCGCATGCCCGGCCGGCTGGCCGCCGGGCGCGCGGCGGGCCGCGCGCCCGAAGGGCCGCCTTGACCCCTATAACTAATCGTTTCAAAATGAGGTTCGGAGACGGCGCAGGCAGATGAGGCTGCATGCCAGGTCGAGCAGACCTTGGTGAAGATCGGCGCGGTGTTCGTAGCGGATACGTAGCTTTTCCGGAGACGCTTCGGAGCGACAGGGAGTGACCTAATCATGACGATTAGTTGGCTGGGAGGGCGGGGGAACCTACAGTCAAGGAATGCTTGATGACGGGAACGGGGTCGCCGGAGGCGACGAGGCGGTAGGGGGGCTCGCGACGCTCCTCGCACCGGTCGGGCTCCGGGAGTTCTTCGGCGGTCACCACGAGAGCGCGCCGCTCTACGTGCCGGGTGCGCCCGGGCGGTTCCGGGAGCTGCCGCAGTTGGCGGACGTCGACTTCCTGCTGACGGCGACCGTCTCGGACCGGATCCGGCCCGGTGACGGCGAGCGCCTGGTGCGCAGCGAGGCCGGCGGCGGGCTGACCGAGCGCCGTGTGCGGACCCTGAGCTCCTTCGCCGTCGACGTCCAGGCCGTCTACCGCGCCTACGACGATGGCTTCACGCTGATCGTCAACCGGCTGCACCGGCGGCACGACGCGGTCGCGCGGCTCTGCCGGGAGCTCCAGGCGCAGTTGCGCTTTCCGGTCGGCGCCAACCTCTACCTCACGCCCGCTCGCAGCCAGGGCTTCCTGCCGCACGCCGACAGCCACGACGTGTACATCCTGCAGCTGCACGGCTCAAAGGTGTGGCACGTCAGCGCACCCGAAACCGAGCTCCCGCTGCGCACCGAGCCGGGCGGGCCGCGCGCGTTGCCTGAACCGGAGATCCGCACCCTGACGCCCGGCGACGTGCTGTACCTGCCGCGCGGCTGGCGGCACGCGGCACTGACCGGTGAGACGTCCTCGATGCATCTCACGGTCGGGGTGGAGGCCTACACCTGGCACGACTACCTCACCGTCGCGCTCGACGTGCTCGCCGAATCCGACGTGGCGTTCCGGGCCGCCCTGCCCCGCTCCTACTTCGACGGCCCGGTCGACCCCGACCAGATGGACGCGCTCACCGCCCGCCTCGCGTCCGCCCTCGATGACTCGGGAGTGCGGGCGCGGGCCCGCGATCGGCTGTGCTCCCGCCTGTCGCGCCAGACCCTCCCCACCGGGTTCCAGCGCTTTGCCTCACTCGACGCGCTGCCCGCCCTGCACCCCAGCGCGAGGATTCTGCGCGACCCGGGCATCACCTGCGTCGTTCGCACCGGCGCCGCCGAGACAACCATCGAGTTCCTCGGTAACCACGTCACCGGCCCCACCGTCGTGGCCTCGGCCCTGGCGTTCATCGCCGCAGAGACGAGCTTTACCGTCGCCGACCTGCCCGGCCCCCTCACCGACACCGACCGTCTCGACCTTGTCCGCCGCCTCATCAGCGAAGGCCTCCTGGAGGTAGACCCCAAATGACCGACGACATCGGAAACGACATCATCGGCGGCGACATGGCCGAGGACGACCAGCGGATCCTCCGGCACTGGCGCGACAGCCTCATCCTGCTCGATGTCCGCTACGAGGACCGCCGTCTCGCCAAGATTGCCGCGCGGGCCATGACCGACCCGGTCTTCCGCGCGTCGGCGCTGCCGCCCGGCGAAACCGAAGCCGCCCCCTACGACGACCAGACGCCCGTCGAGATCCGTTTCCACGTCAACACGCCCACGGTCCTGCACGTCGTGCTGCCGCCGCCCGCCGGAGAGGCCGCCCGGCGTCCGCCTTCGCTACGCGAAGCCCTCCGCTCCCGCACCAGCCTTCTCGCCACCGCGGCGATCTTCAACGACGACTGGAACATTTCCGACCCCGGCACCGACCCACCGATCTTCACCGGCCCGCAAACGCCCGACGGCACCGACGGGCACGGCCACAGCCCCGGGGACATGTTCCAGCTCCCGGGCCACTGAAGGCCAGGGCCGTCAAACGCGCCAGAAGCGGACCAGGTCGGTGAGTTCGCTGCGCGCGCTCCATCCTGGGGGTCCGGTAGGAACGGAACGGTGAACCCGGGTTGGTGTCACATCCGTTGACGCTCAAAGCATGATCGCCGGTTGTGAAGGCGTCGTCAGCACGTCAGGACCTACTTCCGGAATCCCTCAATTCCGGAAGTAGGTCACCCACAGGCTTCCGGAAACGCGCCCGAGGGCGTAGCGCAGAACCCGCGAAGAGCTTCTGGAAACACGGCCGTTGTGCCCGGTGACACAACAGCTCGCGGTGATCTTGTCAACGGATGTGACACCGACCCGGGCTTACCGTTCCGTTCCTACCGGACCCCGATCCTTGCCGTGCGCGTGTAGCGCTTGCGATCGGTTCAGGGGCTGTGCGTTCCCACAGATCGTCGGGAACGAGGTCGGGGGAAGACACGCGGCTGATTTTCTTCGAGCAGCGCGGTCGTCACTAGCCTGATACGCCGCTCATTTTGAAACGAGCTGTAAGAACAATTCGGCAATGCCCGCAGTGTGGATGAGGCCAGCCCGCCCGGAGGAGACCGCACGGACTGGCCCGGGCCCGCCAGGTAGGTCAGCTCCAAGCCATGGTGCGCCACAGCAAAGGGGTCTGAACGCCTACCTGACCGCACACGGTAAGGGACCCATGAGCACGCTACGGGTCTGGCTGTCGGGGTTTCCTACAAGACGCGCCGATGACTACAAGCTTCGACCGGTGGGGCGTCTGTGGACCTGCCGGATACTTCGGCAACTGCCCGCGATGTGGATGTGAGGCCAGCCCGTCCGCAAGAGATGAGATCGCACGGGCTGGCCCAACCCTCTCCTTACCGGACGAGCATGAAGAGGGCCTACGGGCACGCTACGGTCCCGACTGCCCGGGTCACCCGCAAGACGCGCCGATCGGGCGCGTCTGCCTACCCGTCGAACAATTCGGCAACTGCTCAGGACCGTCTGTTCGATGTGCTCCTGGTGCTCCTCGACTCCCTACAAGAACAATTCGGCAATTCTCAGCGATGCGTTCCGCCCTGCCGGTGAGCGTTCTTGTCGGCTGCGGACTGGGCCCGCCGGTCGAACCCGTCCCGGGCGGTCTTGCTGTCAGGGCTCCTCGCGGCCGCGGACTGGATCCGGGCAGAGTCGCCCTTGCCTGTGCTTTTTCCCATGTCACGGGGCGTACCCAGCGCGCTCGGATTTTTTCGGCAACTGCTGGACCACCACCTCGGCGTGCTCCTGGTGCTCGTCGACGCGCGGCTTGGATTCTTTCGGCAACCGGCCGCCGGGGGCGCCCCAGCCCGCTTGACGCAGGGTGACAGCACACGGCGTGCGGCTGAGGTCTCAGATTTCCACGTCCTCACCCGCCACAATGGCCAACCGGTCGCGGCTGAGGAATCGAAACATGCACTCAGGACCACGGGAGCTGATAGGAATCCACGACTCCGATCGGGACCCATCCAGCGGTGAGGCAATCGGACCCGCACGGCCAGTCCAGCTCGTACATTCCCGTCTTGTTCAGGGCGCCGTCGGACGTGTGCACCGTGACCTTGTCCGAACCGTGGTCGAGCACCACGATATCCAGGTTCCCGTCGCCGTTCATGTCACCGAGCCCGACGGGCGTTTCGGAGAAGCCCCAGAAGAGACCCCATCCCCAAGGTTGCGGGACATCGGTGACCTGGCCGGCCCCGTTGAGCAGCCAGAAGCCGGTGCGGGACACGTACTTGTTCCCCCAGGCGATGTCGGTGTGGCCGTCGTTGTTCATGTCGCCGACGCCGACGACGCTCCACTCTCTCGCACAGATGTGGCCGCAGCTCGCCCCGGTGATCCACTGCTCGCCGATGACGTGAGCGTTCCCGTCCAGGAGCCAGGACACCAGCGGCCCTTCCTCGGATCGATGCCACCACAAGATGTCTTCGATGCCGTCGCCGTTCATGTCGGCGAAACCGACCGGCGTCCACACGCCTGCACATCCCGCGCACGGCCGGTCGATGAGGATGGTGCCAACGCGTGAGGTGTCTGCGCTCTTCCAGATCCTGACCTGTCCGTTGTCTCGATTCCAGGACAACAGGTTGTGTTCCTTCTGGAACCGGTTCCCGGAAAGCACGGTGCGGCCTCGGCTGACACCTATCAGCCCGGTTCGGTTCCATGGCCGCTCGCCGCTCGCGCACGAGTCCCAGCTCGTGCAGTCGAAAGGCCAGTAGGAGTCCCCGACGACCGTTCCGGTGGGGGTGGTCTTCCACATAGCGACCGCGCCGTTGGCGTCCTTGTAGTTGCTCCACAGCACGCCGCTGGCAGGAAACGCCGCGGCAGCGGCCGGAGAAGCCGGGGCCACGAACGCCGCCAGACAAAGAACAATGAGCGCCAGGCCCGCCTTGATCCGCTTCATCCGCGCCGCACCTCATCTCTGCTGCGAGCATGAACTGGCGTCGCCGTTCTTGCAATGAGTACCCCGCTACTTGATCGCAGGCCTGGCCAGCCTCGCACCGGGGGAGCAGGGGCGACTGTCGGTACGCGCGGCCGGGTTCAGGAACAGGCACTTAGGGGATCTGGAGGATGTGCGGACGGCGCACATGGCCCGCACGCGGCCGCGCACCTGGGCCGCATACCCCGCGCACATCTCCCCAGAGCGACCGCACAGAGTGCCGCACGGGGCCCGCACATCGCCGCATATGCCAGCGGCCCGCCGCCGGCGGGCCGCCTTGATGAAGTAGAGAAAGTTTGCGCCCGATCTTGGTCGCCTCGACGTTGAGGCCGATGACGCCGGGGAGCGGCCGGTAGTACCGGAAATCGACTGCCCGTCGGCATCCTGTCAGCACCGGCCGCCCCAGGGACGGCTCTCCCCTGCGGAGGAGAGCATCACGACGGTATCCCGCAGCAGTGGGCGCGATCTGGAGCGAATCGCGCGCCCGCGTAAGGCCCCTCTCAAAACTCTCAAAACTCTTCAGATTCAGACCAAGGTGACCTGCCCTCTAGGCGCTAGAGGGCAGGTCAGAGGCGAGATCGGCCTCTAGGGGCCCCTCTAGGTCTAGAGGGGCCGGTCTCTAGACCTAGAGGGTCTGGCTCAGTCCCACTCAGGGGGTTGCTCGCCGGTGGCGTCGGCGATCCGGCAGACCTGCCCGCAGTAGTTGCCCCCCTCGGGGGCCGGTGCGGAACAGATGATGCACTCGGCCGACGCCGGGGCGGTGGGTCCGGTCATCGGGGCGGGTCTTGGGGCAGGTTCGCGAGCTCCTGGCGCTCGCGCTCGGCGCGGCCTTCGGCGAGCATGGCCAGCCAGGCCGGGTGATGGCCGCTGGCGATGTAGTCGGCCATCTCCTCGGGCGGGAAGCCCTCGTTCAGGCCGGCGCTGATCTCGGGGTCCTGGCCGCCGTCTCCGCAGACCCGGCAGGTGCGGATATGGATCGCCATGTCGTGGACCTGGACGGCGGTCCAGCGGGTGGGGGTCGGCTCGGGCACGAGCACGGATCGGGTGGCCATCAGGGGTGTCCTCCAGGGGAGTCGGGGATGTCTGTGGCGATCGCCGGTTCGATCCCGGAGCGGGCGGCGGTGAGGGTCTTGTGGACGACGCCGATGGAGACCTTCACCCCGGCGGCGATGGTGCGGATGGATTCGCCGCGCTGGTGGCGGGAGAGGATCGCGGCGCGCTTGTCGTCGTCGACCACGGGGCGGCGGCCGCCGACGCGGCCGCGCTTGCGGGCGGCCTCCAGGCCGTTCTTGGTCTTGCGGACGATGTCGCGGCGGCGATCCTCCGACAGGGCCAGCGCCAGGTCCAGGATCAGCGAGCGCTCGGTGTGCTCGCCGGCGGCGATGCCCTCCAGCACCTTGACGCCGACGCCGCGCTGGAACAGGTCGTTCAAGACGATCAGCCCCTCCAGGAGGTTGCGGCCGAGCCGGTCGACCTCCTGGACGGCCAGCAGGTCGCCGTCGCGGATGTAGGACAGAGCGGTCAGCAGCTCGGGCCGGTCGGCCGTGGCGAGCTTGCCGCTGGTCTTCTCCTCGAAGACCTTCCAGCAGATGGGATCGAGAGCGTCGTGCTGGCGCTGGGTGTTCTGCTTGTCGGTGCTGACGCGGACCAGGCCGATGAGTGCCATCCGGGGGAAAACCCTCCGTTCATCAAACGTCTTTCACAAGATAGATGAACAGTACCTCAAAACGAACGGCCAGATGAACACTTTGACGAGATACGGCGGCTCGCTCGGACGCGCTTCCGCCGACGTGCATCAAACGACCGTTAGATGAACACCTTCGCGGCCTCCGGGCCGCCGAGGTCCAGGCGCTCGCTCGGCGAGGTGGCCGGTCACGATTGACCATCGCTGACGACCATCGCCCCGTGGAGACCGCGCGGACCGATCAACCTGTCAGGTATGAGGTGGTGGCCAGGTTTTCCCCGGTTCGTGCTCGCGGCGCTGGGCGTGGCCTTAGTCGCGGTGCTGGCGTGGGTGCTGGGTCCGGGGGCGGCGTGGGTGCTGGAGCACTTCGACGGGGTGCGCGGCCTGGCCGGCAAGGACTTGGCTGCGGCGCTGGACGCGATCCGCGGGCGGGCGCTGGCGATCGCCACCGGGCTGATCGCGTTGGTGGCGGTGTACTACACCGCGCGCAACGCCGACACCGCGCGCCAGGGGCACATCACCGACCGCTACACCAAGGCGATCGAGCAGCTGGGCTCGGACAAGCTCGACATCCGCCTGGGCGGCATCTACGCGCTGGAACGCATCGCCCGCGACTCGGCCCGCGACCACCCCACCGTCATGGAGGTGCTGGTCACCTTCGTCCGCGAGCACTCCCGCGATGCTGAGACCGACGAAGCAGGGGAGGTGAGACCTCGTGGTCCGGAATTGAGGACCGACCTGCAGGCCGCGCTTACCGTGATCGGCCGACGCACCGTCACCCACGACATACCCCACACGAGAATCAACCTCACCGGCGCGCACCTGGCCGGCGCGAACCTCATCCGCGCGCACCTGACCGACGCGGATCTCACCGGCGCGACCCTCACCAGCGCACGCCTCGATCGCGCGAACCTCACCGGCGCGACCCTCTTCGGCGTGAACCTCACCGGCGCGAACCTCTTTGGCGCAACCCTCGCCAACACGCGCTTGGAAGACGCGAGCCTCGACGCCGCGATCCTCACCGAGGCGAACTTCACCCGCGCGTACCTGACCGACGCGAACCTCACTCGCGCGAACCTCACTGGCGCGAACCTCACTGAGGCGTTCCTCGCCCGCGCGGACCTCACCGACGCGAACCTCTACCGAGCGGACTTCACCGGCGCGAACCTCACCGACGCAGTGGGGTGGCCGCCGCCGTAGGGGCCCGGGACGGGCAGGGAGCCCGGTTCGGGATAACTCACGGGAAGAGGTCTTCCCGCAAGTTACCCCTCGAAAATCCGGACAAATCGGGTGCTTCTCGCCCCGGGCGCAGAGCCGCCGACGACGTCTTGCGGCGGGGCCGGTCCGCGAGGATCATCCGGCAAAGCGGATAATCCTCTCGTATGGCAATAAAGAAGAGTGAAGGGTCGGCGAAGGTGGGTGGGCGCATGTCGGCGGCAGCCCAGCGGTGACCCCCTCTCCAGGTCCCGAGCGGATGCTGGTGGGCCTGGTGCGGACCAGTCACCTGGCGGCCCTGGAACAGGTACCCGCCCTGGTCAACGAACACGCCGCGTCCGCGGGCCTGGACAAGGTGTTGATCTACCTGGCGGATCTGCAGCACACCGTGCTGCGCCTGCTGACCGGCGAGGGGCTGAGCGGCGGGGAGGACGCGAGCGGGGAGATCGCCGAGTTGAGCGTCGATGCCACCTTGGCCGGGCGGGCCTTCCAGGAGTTACGGGTCCTGGCCGGCGCCAACAACGGTGCCGGACTCAAGGCGAGCACCGAGGCCGGAAGCGACATCGGCACGAACACCGGCGCGGGGTCGCAGCACTGGTGGGTGCCGCTGCTGAACGGCACCGAGCGCCTGGGAGTACTGCGGGTCAGCACCAAGGCCGGCGCTGAGGCGCAGGTTCAGGACAACATGCGCGACCTGGCGTCGCTGGTGGCGCTGCTGGTGGTCGACAAGCGTCCCTACAGCGACTCCTACGCGCGTCTGGTGCGCACCCGACCGATGCACGTGGCCGCGGAGATGCAGTGGACGTTGATGCCGCCGCTGACCTTCGCCGACCACCGGGTGAGCATCGCCGCCGCGCTGGAGCCGGCCTACCAGGTCGGCGGGGACGCCTTCGACTACGCCCTGGCCGGCGATGTCGTGCACATAGGGATCTTCGACGCGATGGGCCACGACGTCTCGGCCGGGCTGACCGCCAACCTCGCGGTGGCCGCCTGCCGCAACAACCGCCGCCAGGGCGCCGACCTGGCCGCGGCCAGCCAGGCCATCGAGCAGATCCTGATCACCGAGTTCGGCCAGGCCACCCGTTTCGTCACCGCGATCCTGGCCGATCTGAACACCCGCACCGGGGTGATCTCCTGGGTCAACCGCGGCCACCACCCGCCGGTGGTGATCCGCGGCGGCCGCTGGGTCAGCACGCTGCAGTGCCGGCCCGCTCATCCGATGGGCCTGGATCTGGGCCTGGCGGTCACGACGTGCCATGCGCAGCTGGAGCCCGGGGACCGGGTGGTGTTCTACAGCGACGGCATCACCGAGGTCCGCAACAGTGCCGGCCAGGAGTTCGGCCTGCGCCGTTTCGTCGACTTCATCATCCGCCACACCGCAGACGGCCTGCCGGCGCCCGAGACCCTGCGCCGCCTGGTGCGCAGCCTGCTGAACCACCAC
>NZ_JBITFY010000036.1:0-48119 GCF_044456585.1 Streptosporangium sp. NPDC050855 | reverse complement strand
CCTCAGACAGCGAGATCACCACGGCAGAAGGTCCAGGATGCGACACCCGAAAATGGTAGCAACTTACCCTCTGAATTTGCGGCGCATCACACTAGGACTGCAACTATGAAGCCCTTGAAGATCGAAAAAGGCCCTCTCCCAAGACTCGGGAGAGGGCCTCTGACCTGCGGAGGCTCGGGGATTTGAACCCCGGATGGGCGGTAAACCCAAACCGCATTAGCAGAACCTTGCTAGTGGTGGGGGCGCCCTTGGCCGGGGTCGGTCTCGTAGTGTTCTCGCAGCTCAGCAGGCATGGGCGGTACGGGCTGACAGGGTGCCGGTTGGGCCCCTCCGGTGCCGCTTGTGCCATCTCGGTGCCATCAAGTGCCAGCCGTAGAGGGCGATCCCGGTCTCCCTCACGTGTTGGCCGGCCCGCTCTTCGCGCGCTGTTGCCGACGACGCTTCGCGATGTACTCCCCCAGGGCCTTCTTCACGACGTCGGTGTTCGTGCAGCCGTCCTGCTCGGCGACCCACTCGACCTGATCCCAGATCTCGTCGCCGATGCGGATGTGGCGGATCGGCGTCTCGCCTGTCTTCGGTCGCGCCACTGCTGCTCTCCCAGGTTCTTGTGTACACGAGATCATACGCACCTCTCCTCATCGCCTTCCGTTTCTGTACACACATTAACATTGAGAAACCCCTTGTGGAATGACTCCAGGCGTGCCAATCTGTGTACACAGAAACACGGCACCAAGGGAGCTCAGATGACCACCGCCACGCAGGTCACGACCCGCGAGATCGCAGCGGCGCACGGCATTTCGCTTCGCACCGCACAGCGGTGGGCCAAGGCCGGCAAGCTCCCCGCGGTGAAGACCAGCGGCCGGTGGGTCATCACCCTCGCCGCCGCGGACCTGGACGACTTCAAGCCCTTCCAGCAGGCCAAGGCCGCCGAGGCGATCGAGCAGGGCGCGATCCTCCCGACCAGCCGCCCCCACCTCTACCGCGCGGTCAGCAGCGACGGCACCACGGTCTACCTGGCCTCGCCGGACGGGTGCTCATGCCCGGCCGGGGTCAAGAGCCGCCGCTGCTACCACGTCGCCGCGGTCCGGATCCTGCTCGCCGCCCGCACCGCCCGCCGCGCCGCCTGACCAGGAAGGAACACCTGATGCTCTCCGCCGCCCCCACCGTCCCCGTGCTGTGGCAGCCGATCACCGACCCGGTCGAGCGGTTGGAGTGGCAGGACGAGCAGGACGTCTACCGGTTCGACGACTAGCCCCCGCTCCACCCGCACAACGCAATGCGGACCCGCCCGGTGCTACGAACACCGGAACGGGCCCTGGATCAGAACCAACCCCAGGAAGGTCCCTCACCTGATGGACAACCGTACGATCACCACCCCCGCCACCGCCAGCAGCGCCGCGAACCTGCGGACCCGCTCCACCGGCACCATCCACGCCAGCACCACCCCCGGCAACCCGCTGTGCCCGGCCCGCTCCGACGTCTCCGCCATCGTCGGCCGATACGACGAGACCAGCGACCCGATCACCTGCCGGTCCTGCCTCAAGCAGCAGGCGAAGCTCCAGCCCACCCAGGCCGTTGAGCCGCCCGCCGTCGCCGAGCAGCCATCGGCCACCCGCCCTATCCCCGCCTGCCCGGCCTGGTGTAGCGAAGACCACCGCAACGACGACCCCCACGACCTGTGGCACTGGAGCAGCCGCCCGCACATTCCCCTGCGGTTCGGCACCTACCTCAGCCGCTCGGCCGGCGGCGAGCTGATCGTCGACCTGATGCTCATCGAGGACGGGCAGACGCCCAACGTCCCGGTCGTGGTGTTGGCCGACGAGACCCGCACCTGGCAGCGGAACCTCACCTCGGAGGAGGCTGACCAGCTTGCCCACCGGCTGCGCGAGCTGGCCGAGCACACCCGCACCGGTCAGCCCTCGGAGCCCGTCCCGGTGAAGGGGCGCCCGTTCTGGCAGACCGCGCCGTGCCCGGCCTGGTGCGAGGCCCTCCACCGGGACAAGGATCACCCCGGCGACCGCGGCCACTACGGCGAGCTGCACATCACCCCGCTCACCCAGCACCGCCCCGTTCAGGCCGCGCCCGGCGTGTGGGAGCCCGACGAGCTGCACCTGTTCCTGATTCAGGACGAGCGGGAGGCGGCGCCGCTGGTGCGGGTGGGCCGCGGCGGTCTCACCGAGCAGCTCGTGACGATGACGCTCGCTGAGGCCGCCCAGCATCAGGCCCGCCTGGGGGCGGTGCTGGGGGCCGCCCAGCAGAGTCAGCCCGGCACGCCGATGGCCGGCTGCCGCCCGTGGTGTGTCGAGCACGACGACTGCACCGGCGGCAGCCGTCACCCCGCCGACCCGTCCGGCGGCATGTGCCGGGCTGGCCACGCCCTGTTGCCCGGCGGGCGGGGCGGTGTGGGCGGGGTGGTGGAGCTGACCTACGACGGCGTGGACGGCGCCCTGATCCAGGTGAGCAACGACAGCGACGCCGTGCTCACCCTCGCCGAGGCCGAGCACTTCGCCCACACCATCCTCGAGCGGGTCGCCCTGGCCCGCACCACGACCCCGGCCAGCCCAGCGCCGATGGTGCTGGCCGACATCGAGGGCGCATGCCCGAGCCCGGGCTGCCGCATCTGCAAGCCCGCCTGACCACCGAAACGGCGCCGGGCCGGTGCTCGCAACACTGGCCCGGCGCCTCGACCACCCGCCCCTGCTCGCACAGGAGACGTGATCGTGGAACCGACCGTACCCAACCCCACCCCGCCCCGACGATGCCCCGTCGTCTGGTGCCGCAACGGCCACCCTGCCGGCGCCCGGCGCGCGCACGCCGCCGATGTCGACACCATCGACCTGGGCGCCGCCTTCATCGCCGTCAACCTGCTGCAGATCGAAGACGCCGACGTGTTCGGCCCGGCCGTGCTGCGCATCCACTACGGGCCCTCCGACGGCCCCGGCCCCGGCCCCGGCCCCGGCCCCGACGAGATCCTCGACATCCCCCGCGTGCAGGCCGCCCAGCTCGCCGACGTGCTCGCGATGCTCACCACCCACACCACGCCCGACTTCATCGCCGCCCTCACCCGCGGCGCCGCAACCCTCGGCGGTGAGTCGTGACCGCCTCCTGCCCCGCCTGGTGCCAGCAGACCCACGACGCCCCGGCGGTGGGTCACCGCCTCGACCTCAAGCCGTTCGACGGGCCCGCCCTCGACGAGGCCGCCACCCCGGCCACGATCCGCGTCTCCCTCCTGCAGTCCGAGGACGGCGGGATCCTCGGCGAGCCGCTGGTGCGGATCCGCTTCACCGCGGCCGGCCGGGTGCGGGTGTGGGAGATGCCGCCCTCGGACGCCGCCGACATCGGCGATCTAATCACCGCGCTGATCGGGGAGCGCCGCGCCGACTTCACCGCCACCCTGATCGGCCTGTTCTGGCTGGCCGGTGGTGCGGCGTGAACGACCGCGACGTCGCCGATCTCCTCGACGATCTCACCCTGACCGAGGCGTACATCATGCTCGCCCACCTGGCGTGGTCGGTGCCGCAGCGGTTCGCCGCCGCAGCCGACAAGGTCACCGAGTTCCGCCGCAGCGAAGCCGCCCTCACCGAGCGGGCCACCACCGCCGAGCAGCTCCAGACCAGCAAGCCTCAGGGAGGCAACTGATGCCCCACTACACCTTCGACACGTACAAGGGCGAGCGCACCGTGCGGGCCCCCAGCGAGGCCGACGCCCGGGCAATGGTCGAGTCGCTCATCTACCACCCCGACCCCACCAAGCGCGACGACCAGCCCTACACCCGCGAGCGGCTCGAGCAGATCGCCGCGACCGCGCCGCCGCCTTCACCCTCCTGCCGGAGCGGTAATGCCGACCGAGGCGCGACCGACGCCGCAGAGCCGTACCTGACCCTCATGAACCGGCCCCGGGCCAGGCGACCCTACCGCCGGCCCGGGGCCTCAACCCCACCCCTGCACATACAGGAGAAGGATCTGATGAAGCACCCTTCCACACCGCCCGCCGAGACGACGCGGGAGGCGGTACAGCAGCCGCCGCGGCGCGGCTTCCGGGAGCGCCTCGCTGCCCGCCTGACCCGTCGCCGCACCCGGTCCGTGCCGGTCGCCAAGACCCCGGCGAGCACCGGCACACCGGCGGGCGGGGAGCGGATCATCCTCGGCGTCGCGGTGGCCGTGCTGCTGCTCGTCGCCGCCGCCGCGGCCTACGTGTCGTACCAGCATTTCTACGGCCTGGCCATCGACCTCGGAGAGAAGCCCGCCGAGGCGATGCTGTACCCGGCCATGTCCGACGGCGTGATCGTCATGGCCTCCCTGGTCATCCTCTACTGCTCACGCCGCGGGCTGCCTGTGCCGGTCCTGGCCAAGGTCGCGCTCGCGTTGGGCGGGCTGGTAACCCTCGCCTCCAACGTGGCACACGGCTGGGACGGCGGCACCGGATCACGCCTGCTCAGCGCACTCGCACCGGTCGCTTTCGTCGGCGCGTACGAGCTGCTGATGTGGCTGGTGCGCAACGCCCGCCGCGACGCGGAACCCGCCGTGCCGGAGGTGGTGGAGCGGGTGGTGTACCGGGACGTGCCGGTCGAAGCGCCCGTCGAGGTCGAGGTGCCGGTGCTGGCCGCCGACCGGTTCGAAGCGGCACGACTGGTGGTTGAGGACGCCCACCGGGCGGGCCGCCGGGTGCCGGGCCGTCGGGCTCTGGCGGACCGGTGGGGCATCGAGATTCGGGAGGCGGTGGAGATCCTCGACGCGGTGGCACAGGAGTTCGCTCCGCCCGCCCCGCCGGAGGCGCCCGCCCCCGTCCCGGAGGCGCCCGCCGTGCCGCCCGCGGCCGAGATTCCCTCGCGGAAGATCACCGAGGAGGAGAAGGCGCGGAACGCGCTGTCGCTCGCTGGCGAGTTCCCGAAGGACAACCCGCCGACCGAGGCCGACATGAACGCGGCCGGGCTCACTGAGACGGGCAAGTTCCTCGTCCGCAGGGTGTGGAACATGCCCGACCCGCAGCAGGCGGCCGAGAACGTCGAGCAGGCCGACCATGACCTCAAGAGGTCGATCCTGTTCGCCGCTCTCGACGGCCAGCACGCCATCTCGGCGCCGGCCGCCGAGCCGTCCGACGAGGAGCTGTTCGCAGGCATGACGCCTGCGGAAGCGCTGTCCGGGCCCGGCGCCACGGAGCTACGCCGCCAGTGGCGGGAGCGCGCCGCCGCTGCGAACGGCTCGACGAACGGGCGCGGCCCGGCGGGCGGTGCGGCATGACCCGCTGGGAGTACCTCGTCCGCGCCAGCCTCAGCGAGTCGGAGCTGACCGCGCTCGGCGCCGACGGCTGGGAGCTCGTCGCCGTCGTCTACAACACCGACCGCATGATCACCATTCACTACCTCAAGCGTCCGGCGCGGGAGGCGGGATGAGCGCCGACGCCCCCGAGGCGCCGCCCCGTCCAGAGCAGGCAGAGCAGGACTTCGACGAGACGCCGGCGCCGGAGCCCACCGCGGCGGGCCAGAGCAGCGGCAGCAGCGAACAGGCCGAGCGCGGCACCCCGGCCGGGCAACTGCTGCTCGGCACGGCATCGCTGCTCACCGTGGGCGGTCTCGGCCTGTATCAAGGGCTCGGCGCCTTCGGCCTGGCGGCCGGGGGCGTCGGCACCGTCGCGTGCGCGGGCGGGTACGGCCTCTACCGGTGGCGCCGTTTTCACCCTCGGCGAGACCGCGCCCGCCGGGACCGGTCGAGCAGTCCGCGAGCCGCCCACCGGTCCGGCGGCCTGTCGGGGGGCCGGAGCATGTTCGGCGGTTCGACCTCACGGTCGGGCCGCCGCGCGGTGTTCTCCACCGGAGGCGGGGGCGGCGGTAAGAGCGGCCGTCCGACGGGGCGGATGCCGTCGTTCGGCACCCCGAGCCGTCCCGGTGGCCGCCCGGACAGGAAGCGGATGACGTTCCCCACCGGGCGGCCGCACACCCGGCCGCCAGCGCCCGGAACACCGCCAGGACCTGGCGGCCGTCGAGCAGCTGGCGGAACGCCCCCTCGCCCCGACACCGTTCGGGCCGCCGTGCAGCGGCTGGCCAACACCGGCCGCACCATCCGGAAGCGCACCGCGTCCCCCCGCCTGGACGCGAACGCCGCCGACCTGGCCCACCAGCTCGGCGATTCTGCGCGAGCAGCTCGACGCCGCATCGCCCAAGCAGGGAAGGTGCTTCGCCGCCGCTCCGCCTCCCCCGACCTCGACCAGCGCGCCGCCGAGCTGGTGCGGCGGGCGGGCGGATGGGTGGACCGGCGTACCGGCCGCCGACTCAGCACCTGGTGGGCCCGACTGACCACCCGCTGGCCCTGGCTATCCCCCCGCTCGACAACCGGCGGGCCCGACGCCGCCCCAGCCACCGCCGGGGACTCCTCGGCCGAGCCGTCCACCCCGGCCGCGCCAGTCACCCGCACGATGCCCATCCCCACCCCGACCACGCTCGCCCTCACCCCCAGGAGGTACATCCCCATGTCCCACGGATCCCCGCTCGCCGCCATCTCCGGGCAGATGGTCGCCTCCGTCTCCCGCTACCTGCCCATGGACATGTGGGAGGTCGCCCGCGACCTCGACCAGCTTCCCCAGCTCCCGGAGAACGTGGCCATGGCGCTGCGCACCGTGACCCGCAACCTCGAGGCCGGATACCCCATCGACCCGCGGATCGTGCAGATGCTCGGCGAGTTCTACACCGCGCTGGCCAAGACTTCCGCGATGGCCGAGCAGATCGGTGTGGCGTTCCGGCGGATCCACGCCGACGACATCAAGCGCCGCGAAGCGCCGCGCACCGGCGAACACCTGTGGAACGTCTGACCAGCTCAACCAGCACAACGAAGAACGAAGGGGGATTCGTGGCCACCACGACGAAGGCGCGGCCCGCAGCCGACTGGTCGCTGACACCGCGCGGCCCGGCCTCGGGTGCGGTGACCGGCTTCCTCGGGGTGGCCGCGCTCGCCGCCACCGCCCACGCCCTCGAGGTCGAACCGTTCTGGACGCTGGCCGGCACCGTCGTGTCCGCCGTCGGCAGCGTCCTGCACTCGGCTGAGCGGGGCGCGCACACGCCGACGCTGCTGTACCGGCTGTGCTGCGTGCTGGGCGGCGGCGGGTGGCTCACCTACGCCGCGGCGATCACACCCTGGTCGCAGCCGACCCTGCTGACCCTCGGCCTGGGCGCGCTCACCGCCGGAGTGCTCGCCCCCTGGTTCCGCATCAAGGACCCGGCCGCCAGCGCGACCAGCGGCCGAGGGGGTGCGGTCGTGCTGCGCAGGGACAGCCGACTCGCCCAGGAGTGGCAGGCGCGCATTGAGCGGGTGACCCGCATCCGGGTGGAGATCACCGACGTGCGGCACTGGGACAGCGGCGCCGGATACACGCTGACCGGGCTACTGCCCCTGGACGGCTCCACCCGCCAGCAGCTCGTCTCCGCCGCCGCCCCGCTGGCGTCCGCGGCCCGGCTGCCCGACGGGTGCGGCATCGACATCGACAAGGGCCCGCACCGCGGATCGTTCGTCATGCACGTGATGACGACCAACCGCCTCGCCGAAGACGTCGCCTGGCACGGCGAGTTGAGCTCGCGCGACATCCACGCCCCGGCCCGGCTGGGTGAGCACCGCGACTCCAGCCTCATGGGGGTGCCGCTGCGCGAGGAGAGCGTGGTGGTGATCGGCCAGAAGGGGTCGGGCAAGACGACGCTGCTGCACGGCTTCGTGTGGGAGATCGGACGCTGCGACAACGCCCTGGCGGGCGTGCTCGACTGCAACGGCGGATCCCTCGCCCAACCGTGGCTGCACCCCTGGCTGGAAGGGGAGACCAAGCGGCCGGCGATCGACTGGGCCGCGGCCGACCTGGACGAGGCGTTGCTGATGTCGCGGGTCCTTGTGCAGATGGCCATCGACCGCAAAACGTCGTACCGGCATCTGAAGGTCGAGCGCAACGTGTCGCTGCTGCCCCTGTCGGCCGGGCTGCCGTCGTATCAGCTGATCGTGGACGAGGGCGGCGAGATTATGTCGGCCACCAGCCGGGACCCGATCAAGAACGAGATCCGCGACAACGTCGAGGAGATCATCCGCATCGGCCGGGACGCCGGGTTCAACGTCATCGTCTCCAGCCTGCGCGCGGTGCAGGACATGATCTCCCCCGACGTGATCAAGCAGTCGAAGGTGAAGATCGGCATGTACTGCGACGACGACGCAGAGCTCGCCTACCTGTTCGGGTGGAACAAGGGCGCCGACCCGGACGAGCTGACCGGGCCCGGCAGCGGCTTCTACCGGGTGCCCGGGTCGGCGGTGCGCCCGTTCAAGGCCGGCAACCTGCTGCACGGCGATATCGCGCGGGCCGCGGTGACGATCGCGAACAACCGGCCCGACCTGGACGCGGCCGGGATCGCCGTCGGCGGCAGCATCTACCGGGACCGGCTGCAGCGGATGCGGGAGGCGTTCGGCGGCGGCTCGGCCGGGGTGGCGCTGCCCGCCGAGCGGTTACGCACCGCCCCGGCCGTCCCCGCCGAGCGGGTGCCGGCCAAGCAGGCGCCCGCCGCCGGTGGGCATCTGACCGTGCTGCAGGGCGGAGCGTCGTCCTGGCCGGACCCGTCCGAGATCGCCACCGCGGCCGGCCCGGTGTTCGCCGGAACCTACGACCTGACCCCGGAGCGGGCCGAAACCATCCACGCCGAGCAGATCCACCAGGTGACCGCGGATGACGGTGACGAGCTGCCTGAGGTTCTGCTGCGCGCCATCCGCGCCTTCCACCGGGCCGACGCCCCTCGCCTGCACAGCCGGGAGCTGGCCGCCGCGGTCAGCTGCGCTGATGAGGCGGCGTTGGCCGCGCTGCTGCGCCCGCTGGGGGTGCGCCCGCTAGGCCGGGCCTTCCTACGTAATGGCGTTGAGGGCCGCGGCTATGACCGCTCCGACCTACTCAGCGCGGCGGAGATGATCGCCAGCGGCGACCTCAAGGTGCCCGAGGAGGTGGCCGCCTGGCCGGCGTGACCCCCGGACACCCACACCCGGACACCCCGGACGTCCGGGGGGTGTACGGGCCGGACACCCCGGACACCCCCCGAACGCCGCCGTGAGGTGCGGAAACCGGGCGGGTGTCCGGGTGTCCGGGGGCTTCCCGGAGGGGGCCTACGAGGGTCTGCGGGCCCGTGTGAGGGGGCTTCCGGCCCCGGACACCCTCAAAACCACGTGAGAGAGCTCAGGGTGTTTCCCTGACTCTCTGCCACTGGCCCGACGATGTGGAGCGTCAACACCACTTGGATCGGCAGAATCCGCCACCCCCACCTCGACGGTTCCTGTTGGGGCCATTGAAGTCCAGGTCCGTGCCGCCATCTCCAACAGAGGTGGGCGAATCGGGGTTGTAAGCAATCACCAAATCGATCTTCTGGCCGACTCTAAGCGGTCGGCCCGGCTTCGGAGACTGCTTGATCACCCGCTGCGCTCCCGGTGGCACCTGAGCGCTTTCCTTCTGTTCCTTCCATACTCCATCTCTGATCTTCTTGAAGAAGCTTTCCACTTTGCCATCTGACCAGCCGATCACGTTCGGCATCTTCCGGTGTTTCTTGTAAAAGTCCCACTCTTCGCTGGTGACGAACTTGACGTCCACCTCCGCACCCGCCTTAACGACCGTGCCGGCCTTCGGTTCCATTCGGTAGATGAGACAGTCGGCTTCCTCGTCACACGAACTGCCTGTTATGCCAGCAGTGGACAGAATCAGACCGAGAGCCTTGGTCGCGTGCTTCGCATGAAGAACCTTCTTCTTCACCAGGTTCGGCACGGTCACTGGCCCAGCCGCCGCCTGCGCAGCCTGGGCTGGCTCAGGATCGTCAGTACCGAACACTTTTTTGACGAGCTGCGTGCAGCCGCCCACGATCAAGAGGACGACGATTACGGGCGCCAAGAGGTTCGAGGACGATTTGCGTGCCATGCGCTCACGGTAAAGAGCCTGTGTGCTCTGAGTGACGGTCGTTATGGGAACTACACCAGGGAATGCCCGAATCACAATTATTGACAACCGCTTTATCGGGTTCGGGATGCACCGAATCTCGAACCGTCACCGATCCACTGGGCAACGACCTGCAAATTGATCGACCCAATAGGACTTGCGCGTACAAGGCGTTCTTGCACATCCGGCACGTCCAGGCGGAAACAGGAACTACTCGGCGGCCAACTTGCCGCTCAACGAAGGGGCCAAGCCTGCGACTCCTCGCATGATGAAGGCCCTGCACCGTAGCCTGAGGGTGTCGACGCCTCAGAAACCGTGCAGAGCCTGATCAGGACGGTACACGATGGACCTTCGCCCGGATATGACCATCGGCGAGAACGTCCGCGCCGCCCGCCGAGCCAGAGGCATCAGCCTGGAAGCGCTCGCCGGACTCGTCGGCCGATCCAAAGGATGGCTCAGCAAAATCGAGAACGGCCGGGTCCGGCTGGAGCGCCGCTCGGACATCGCAGCGCTCGCCGAGGCGCTGCAGGTGTCCGCGGACTTCCTGCTCGGCGGGCCCGCCCCCGAGGTTCGGCCAGAACGGCGTCACTACAACCTCGTGCCGCTGCAGCGGATCCTCATGGACGCCGCCCCCGACGACCCGCCAGACATCCCGACCCGGCCCGTCGAACTCCTGCGCGCCGACCTGAACCAGGCGGACATGGCCCTCCGCCATGGCGACTACGCAACCATGGCCCGGCTGCTGCCCGCGCTGATCGGTGAGCTGTACGTTCACGCAGCCGCCGACGCCGAGCCCGACAGGAGCGAAGCTCTGAAACTGCTCGTGCTGGCCTGCGGATCCGACGGGGCGTGCATGCTCCGCCACCTGGGTGAGACGAACCTGGCCTACATCAGCGGCGAACGCGGCCAGCAGGCGGCCGACCTCCTCGGCGATCCGATCTGGCGAGGAGCCGCCGCCTACGGGCGGGCGCACGCCCGCAGCTCGGCGAACAAGCCGAAACCCCTCATGATCGCTCCCCGGATCGCCGATGAGGTGGAGCCGCACATCGGCGACGACCCGTTCGCCCACCAGGTGCACGGGATGTTGAGGCTGAGTGCCGCCCTCTCCTGCGAGATCCAAGGCGACCACCGCGGCGCCGACGACCAGGCGCGGGAAGCCGCCCGGCTCGCCGAGCCGCTGGGCGACGCCTCCGACGCCTTCGAGCTGTTCGGCATCGCCAACGTGGGCGTGTGGCGCACCTCCCTGGCCGTGGAAGCCGGGAAGCCGGGCAACGCCCTGGAGTACGCGAAGAACGTCAACCCGCGGGCGCTGGCGTCGGACAACAGGCGGGCCGCCCTGCATGTGGAGAAGGCGCGCGCCCACGCGATGCTCGACCGCGGCGCCGACGCCGTGCAGGAGTTGAAGAAGGCTGAGCGGCTCTCTCCGACGCAGGTTCACAACCATCCGCTGATCCGCGAGCTGGTCGCGGCCATGCTCGACCGGGCGGGAGGTCGCGATCTGCGTGGCCTGGCCTGGCGCATGCACCTGATCTGACAAGGGTTTCCGAACGGAAACAACACGCCTGTCACCCAGACCTACCGTGTCCGTCACGCCACCGAACGTGACGCGACTGCGGGAGGTCAAAGACCATGTTGGATGCTCCATCGCACGACAGGCCGGCCTCGCCGCTGCTGCTGGCCGACGGCCAGGCCGACGCTCTGATGCTGCACATCGGCCAAGCGTTCCCGCCATGGCGGATCTGGCGGGCGGGCGTGTTCTGGTACGCGACCGGCCCGTGCCGGATCCCGGGGTGCCCGTGCTCGCGCACCTTGCACGCGCCAGACCCGGCCGGGTTGTGCCAGCAGCTCGAGGCGGTGGAGCAGGCCGGCCGCGAGCAGCGCGGAGACCGCGAGCTGACGATCGAGGACGCATACCTGCTGCTGGCCGGCATCTCCTGGGCGGACGAGACCGCCGAGCAGGAGACGGCACGGTGACGGCCGCAGCGCCGCCGCAGCTGCGCGTCCCCTACGTCATCGCCCACGCCGACGAGGCCGCACCCCAACCCCTGTGGTTCAGCCGGCGTCCGCTCAACGGGCCGCGGCTCGCCTACGACGATCCGCGCCGCGGCGATGTGGTGCGCGGCGTGCTGCGCGCCCGGGTGCTGAACAACCGGCGCGGGGCCCCGCAGTGGCGCAAGCTCAACACGCTGCGCCAGTGGCGGTGCATGGAGAAGCTGCTGTGCCAGGTGTGCGGCGGGGTGGTCACCGATCCGGCCACCGGCCGCATCCCGTGGATCATGACCGCCACCGCGTTCCGCACCTTCCCCGACGATCCCGCCGGCGGCCTCACCAGCGCGCCGCCCACCTGCCGGGCGTGCATTCCCGAGGCGCTGGTCACGTGCCCGCAGCTGCACATCTCCTCGACGGTGTGCACCGTGGCCCGCGCCGAGCCCGCTGCGGTGCTGGCCGACATGTTCACCCCCGGCCCGGGCGGGCGGGCCGTCCCGACGGGCGAGTACAGCGTCGAGGTCAGCTTGGGCGAGAAGGCGCTGATCCCCTACGCGCTGGCCACGCAGCTGGTCGTCCGGGTGTATGACCTCCAGGCGGCGGGCCGGGACTGAGAACGAGGAAGCTCCCCGCGGGTGGTGGTGTGGTGGCACTGGGGGCCGCCCGCGGGGTTAAGCCCCACCGGGCCGCCCCAAAATCCGGGGCGCGGGCACCGATCGCGAGAATGATGCCCTCTGCCAGCGCCTTCCTCCAAGGCACTGCCCACCAAAAAGCGACTACCGCGTGTAGTAACCCCCTTACTGAGGAGTCAACGTGAGTGCCCTGACCGAGATCCTCCACAACCGCTTCGCCGAAACCCCACTGCGGATCGGCACCCGCACCTCCACCATGGCCAGAACCCAAGCCGACCACGTCGCCGCCCTGATCGCCCAACTCGCGCCCGGCGTCCCCATCGAGATCACGCCCATCCAGGTCACCGCCGACCTGTGGCCCGGCGACCTCGCCGAGATCGGCGGCAAAGGCGCCTTCAGCAAGGAGATCGACCGCGCCCTGACCGGCGGCCGGATCGACATCGCCGTGCACTGCATGAAAGACGTCCCCGGCGACGTCCCATTGGCCGAAGGCACATCGTTCGGCGCCTACCTGCCCCGCGACGACGTGCACGACGTCGTCGTCACCCGCGACGGCATCCCCCTGGCCAGCCTGCCCGCCGGCTCACTGATCGGCACCAGCTCCGTACGGCGCCGCGCCCAGCTCAGCATCCACCGGCCCGACCTGCGCACCGAACGCATCCGCGGCAACGTCGACACCCGCCTGGCCAAACTCGACGATGAAAACAGCAAGTACGCCGCACTGATCCTCGCCCGCACCAGCCTGATCCGTCTCGGCCTGCTGGAGCGCCACCACGAGACCCTTCCCCTGGAGTTCCACACCGCAGACGACAACGTCGTGTCGATGGTGCCGCCCATCGGCGCCGGCGTCGTCGGCATCCAAGCCCGCAGCAGTGACACTCCCACCATGCGGGTCCTGGACGAGCTCAACCACCCGCCGACGGCTCGCCACATCCTCGCCGAACGGACCATGCTGCATATGCTGTTCGGCCACTGCAACAGCCCCATCGCCGGGCACGCCTCCACCACCCCCGATGGGAAGATGAGCCTGTTCGGCATGGTGTTCAACCGCGACGGCAGCGCCTTCGCCCGCTCCCACGCCTGGGGAGATCACTCTGACCCGGCCACTCTCGGCGCCCGCGTCGCCGCCGACCTGCTCCACCAGGGCGCCCGCAACCTGATCACCGCAACCCGGAAGTGACCGGCCCGGACCCACGGCCGGTCCCCGCAGACGATCCGTACGGTTGTGCTGTCACCGCCCACCTCCTCGTGCTCGACGAGGTGGGTCGGTGGCTCATCCTGCGAACCACCCGTGACCGCGACCGCTGGCAACTCCCCGGAGGGCGCGCCCACCACGGCGAGAGCCCGGCCGCCGCCGCGACCCGCGAAGCCCGCGAGGAAACCGGGCTGAGCCTGCACGTCGAACGCCTCATCACCGTCGCATGGGTACCGACCGGCAACACCGGCCGCCGCGACCGGATCGCCTTCGTGTTCAGCACCCGCACCGTCCGCTGGCAGGACTTGAGAGCGATCACCCTTCAGACCAGCGAAGTCGACGCCTGGCAGCTCACCCCCGCGCACCGTGCGACCGCACAGCTTCACCCGCTGATCGCCGAACGGCTCACCGAGGCCGGATTGCACGGCCCAGGCCACTACATCGACCAGGATCCCGGCTCGATACGCGAACGGACGGTAATGCCTTGACCCTCGCCAATCCCGCCGATCCTGTGCGCGAAGACGACGGTGACCTGACGCTGCTGGCTCCCCCGTGGGGGCGACCGGCCGTTGAGGGACAGGCCAACCGCCCGCGGGGATAGGTGCGGCTGGGGCGGCGTTTCGGCCTGGCGTCGTCGCATCACCGATCGTGGTGGCGGCCCGCATCCGGAGGGGTGTCGGCCACCACCATTTCGTCTAATATTGCGCATTTCGCGGGAATGCAGAGACACTCCGTAAGCTTGGCTGACGAGGCGTTATGCCTCTAACTAGAGGGGTGTCTTCTTCCCCCGACCGATGGCTCACCAAGGACGAACTGGCCGCCCGCTACGGCCTCGACTCGGTGTACGGCGTTCATCACAAGACCACATCCGGCGCGTGGCTGACCTACAAGGTGCTCAAGAGGGAAGTCCGATGACGCCCCCAAAGCTCCACACCGCCCACGAGACCGCACCGCTGATACGTAAGTCCGCTTCGTGGCTGTACCGGCAGGCCCGCGTACGGGCAATCCCGCACACCCGGATCGGCAGCAACGTCTTCTGGACCGACGAGCAGATCGAACGAATCATCCGTGAAGGCGTCGTGGAGCCCAGGGCCGCACAGTCCAAGCGAGCCATCAAGAAGCAGTCCGCCCTTGCCTCGCCACAGCCCACTTTCCTGGCTCGGCCCAAGGTCGCGCCGACGAACCGGACCCCCGTCCCGAAGGCCGACCGCAGCGTTAGCCGCCTCTACCGAGCGACAGGTGCGCCGTGAGTATGACCCCGGCCGAGCGAGCCCTCCGCGGCCGCATGGGAGCCCACCTCTCTTGGGCCAACACTGCCGACCCCCAGGCCCGCACCAAGCCTGGCCGGGACGCGTTCCTCGCCCGCTTCGAGCGCGAGGTCGACCCCGAGGGCGTGCTCCCCATCGAGGAGCGCAAACGCCGCGCCGAATCGCTGCGCAAGGCATACATGCAGAAACTCGCTCTGGCCAGCGCACAGAAGCGCCGCGAGAACCGCACCCAAAAGAAATGCGGCCGGACGGCGTGAACAAACTTGCGCTGACCGAGTCCCCGAGCCTGCGCGCCGCGCAGCGCACCTACTGGGCCGCGGATGCCCGCGTTCAGGAGGTGACCGACGCTCTGCCGTCGCCGCAGGAAGCCCTGGAAGGCGCCCAGACGGAAGAGCAAGGGGGAAGGCTGGCCCGGGTGCCCGAAGAGCGCCTGCTCGCGCTGGAGGCGCTGAACAGGCACCCGTGGTGGCAGCAGGACGAGCAGCGGCGAGACCGGTATGCCGCGTGGAAGGCGCTCCAGGAGGCGGCCCGAGGCGACGTCGGGTAGAGAATCCGCTCGCCGTTCTAACTTTTTGATCTGTATGGAGCCCAGGGTGGCCGACCCGGCTAAAAGTGGCATAAGCGGCAAATGGGATGAATCTCCAGTTATTCCTGTTTGGGTAGCCAACTGCAGTCGATCTTGAAGTCGGACAAGATGTGCAGATGACCTCTGGCAGGCTGTGGGCAGTCAGCGCTCTGTTGACATTCGTTATAATCGTAACATTAATTGCTAGGCGCGGCCTTCTTGAACCCGTGGATCAAATTGCAAGCTTCTCGTCGGCTGTCTTAGCCCTAGTATCGCTCGTGTTGGCAATTAAGGGCGCGCCGTCACGGGATGCTCAAACGGGTAACAATTCCAGCTCGTCAGATGTGATCACCTCTCAATCTCCAGGTCGCCTCCGGAGTCTTCGTACGTTCGGGCCAAAGCTGATCACAGGGCTCCTTATACTGATACTCATAGGCGTTTTTGTCGACCCATTAAAATGCTTAAGCTGTGGGCCTCAATTTCCTGGTGCGATTTGCGTAAATTCGAGCATTGGCCTTAAGTGTCTAGTAGTTGAGGATGCCGAGAATAATCCCACCGGGAAGCCGCGGGTGGCGGTAGTCCCTATCGGGGAGCTCGGCAAAGTAACCAATTATGCAGCGCACTCCCGATGGGAATACGTTGGTAAGCAGATCTGTATAAACTACCTAGGGAAAGCTGGTCGTGCATGTATGGTGGCCGCGGAGGTTCACCATGGAGGAGATAGTGCAGCGGGACGCGGAAAACCGCTAGTTGTTGTGGCGCACGAAAAGAATTTTAAAGATGTGGCCCCACAATATCCTACGGAGAATTCAGAATGGACTTTCGATCGCAACACGGGTGAACTTTGTATCAACTATAACGGGATGGGGGCTGCTTGCCTTGTAGCGGAGTCTTTTAAGTCTGGCCCGCAAAAGTATTCGGCTGCCGTAGTTGCTCACCCCAGCCTCTACAGCCATACGATTCCAGACGAAAAGGAAATCTCGTCGGCCACTAGATGGTCGTCATCGATCTTTAATTAGTGTATTAGTGTCCACGCCTACTGGGTGGAAATTGTGAAGGAGAGGGGCATGTCCGGTTCTCCATTTCTACGGTTTCCGTCACACCGCTTCTAAGTGCCCAAGTGGCTTTTTCCTCGGTCAGCGCGGCACTCCACCCACGCCCGCCCGGCCGCCGCGGTCCGCAACCGCTTCGCCCGAAGGTGAGCCGGGCCGACGTCCGCCATCCGAGTGGAGAACAGAGTCCGGACCGCAGCCAGGCTGGTCACCGCATCCGCGGGCGCCGAACTCCACGCGGGCACCCGGGCGGCAACCTGCTCAGCGTCGGCAGGCGTGTGGCCGGCGTCGATCAGCCGCACCACCAGCAGGGCCACGCCCACCCAGGGGGCGCCGTGGCAGGCCATCGACCAGTCGACGATCCAGCACTGGTCGCCGTCGACGAGCAGGTTGCCGGCGTGGAGGTCCGCGTGCAGCAACGCTGGCCCGTCGAGCTCGTCGAGGTTGAGGGCTTTGACGAGCGGCTCGTAGCAGGCGTACTCGGCCGGGGATTCCGCGATGAGCGCCTCAGCCTGCCGAAGCAGCGCGGCGGCTTTGCCGGTGATCGAGGGTGCGTCGGTCCACGGGCACGGGATGGAGATGGCGGCGACCGCTTCCATCACAGCGGGAACGTCCGGGGAGCTGGGGGACAGGTCCGCTTCTTGGCCAGGGGCGTGGTCGAAGAGCAGCACATGCCAGGCGGCCACGTCCTCAGTCCACAGCAGCCGCGGTGCGGGGACGCTGGCGGGGAGGGCTCGGTTGGCGGCTCGTTCGCGCAGCAGGTGCCCTGCGACCGGCGCAGCGGCGGGGGCCGCCTTCACGAAGAAGACGGCCCCCTCGGTGGTGATGTGTGCGGCGATTCCAGAGGTCAGCCCGGCCTCGGCCGATCGAATGTCGACGGCCAGGCCCGTCTGCTCCTGGATAGCCTCACGAGCAGGTTCGGGCAGGTCAACCCACTGCCTTCTATGGTGATTCATAGCGCCTTCTGAGCGAATTTGCTAGCCAACGTCAAGCGCGTCAGCGGACACCGAACTCAATTCGGATGACACAGAGCGTTGGCCATAACACGACGGCAGAAAGCAGCGAAGCTTCCCTAGCCCCAGCAGAGGCTCCGCGGAACGGCGCTACCCAGTCACCGTCTCATCGAGAGACGTTGCCGCAAGTTGCTCGCCGCCTCGGGAACGTCTCCAACATCCAGAAGATCGGAATACGTCTCTAGCAGTTTGAGCTGGGGCTCGATGAACTCCCGGGCTTCCTCAGGCGCAGAATCCGGCACGTGGTACATAGCGACAAATCGATCAACGTCATACCGGCGAATAACGTTCTCGATTCGATACAACAATTCATTAACCGTCTGGACGTTGACCTGCCTTTTAGACATTGACAGTGGCACTCGCTCCATGATGGTCGTGGCCCCGTTCGTGTACCGGTAATCGAACTGCACTGTCGTTTGGACATGCTTCCGAGTGCCTGATACCTCTACAGGGAAAGCGGGTAGACGCTCAATTCTTTTTTCGATATTGGCAGCCTTGAAAACCTCTTTAACCAAACTCTTCAGGTCTCGCGACGCAGCCTGGCCTGGCAGCCGAGGGTGATCTCCGACGAGGCTCTGGAACAGGTCCTCAAGCACCGAACGAGGATCGTCGAACTCTCGTTCGTAGGTGCCCCCCTCTTCGACGTAGAAGTTGTCGAAGGCCCGCCTCCGGCTCAACGAGTCCAGAACCGTCTGCCACGACCCCTCGGTGGCATGGTGCATGAAGTAGTGAACCCATGCCCGATATGTCCGGATTTCGGGTACCAGTTGGCAGGCCAGTTTGTCGTTCAGATCACCAGACACAGAGTCTTGGCCGAAGAAGCGGGCCCAACCCTCTCCGTGATCAAGGAGGACGACCCCCACGTTGCGGGGCTCACGCCGATAGAGGTCGGGCATGTACTTGACGACGAACCATGGACTCGACATCAGCTCTCACCTGCCTCGTTCGCTCCATCGATCATTGGCCATGCACGGACGCTCTTAAACAGGGCCTGGCTGCTTCCAAGGTATTCCAGCAAACGGCTTTTGCGGAATGCCAAAAAACTGACCATTGCGTCACGCTCCGGAGCCGTGATCAGGCCAAACCGGAAGACCTTCGCTGCAGCGTCGCTGATCAACGAGGTCGGTACGGCTGCCACACGTGCCGCCCAGTCAGAGGCATGCTCGACTGTGGAGATGTCTCTGACGAGACAGTGCCCGTCCAGACATGGTTGATTCCTGGCGTTGCCCAACTCCTGCACAGCGCGCCCTGGAGTACAACCGAGAAGCGCTGTGTCATGATCAAAAACCGCCCCGCCCTCTTCGGGACGGTAGACCAGGTTCCCTTCGTGCCGGTCAATGCCGTTCCGAACCCACATGTCGAACATGATCACGCCCATGCAGAACTTTGGATCTTGCTCCACCAGTTGGGAGGCGATCACGGGCGGAAGGCTGACTCCTTCGGGCTTGAACATCATGCAGACGTAGCCGATTCGCCCGTCAGCAAGCTCCACAAGCTCACCTGGAGGGACGGGCAACCCTATAGCGTAGGCAAGCCTCGCCGTGACGTATTCGTTAGCCACAGCGTAGGGGCGGTCGTCGTTGTTCAGCTTGACCGCAGTCTCGATGCGCGCCAGCAGTGCGTCGCCAGTTGCGTCGGGGAGCGGTCCCCGAATGGACTCGATGACGAAGTATCCGGGCGACATGCGCTTGGGGCGAGGCAGGTCACGCACCTCCTCTTGTGGCAAACGTCATGGCCTTAGTACAGCGGAGATCGCCGGGCGGGCGTTACACCTTTGCGGAATAGTCGTGCCCGCGTGGCGCAGGAGGCCGATGCACTCCACCCAGCATGATCTCCGCCGCGTCCTCCTCGCTCCCGCCCACCGCCAGCTCCAGCCGGGCCCGGGCCGCGTCAGCATCGAGGCGGGTCAGGGCGGCGGTGATGGCGCTCAGCTCAGGATCCATGCCGCCCATGCTGGCCCCGGCCGCTGATCGTCCGCAGCCGGTTCCGGGTGACCGCCCCCGCTGGAGGCGGCCGCCCGGGCGAGGAGACGCCGGCCCGGTCAGCCGCACGCTGATGGGCCTCACCCTGTAAGACGCCGGCCAGGGTCGGGCGGTTGGCCCGAACCCGAATCTGGCTCGGACGCAACGAAAGCCCCGCCCCAGGAGCAAGGCAAGGCCTTCGCGCCAGCTCCTACCGGCAGTCGACCCACTCCTGCCGGGAGCTGTTGTATGCGCAGGAGTCGACGAGCTTCCCGGTCGAGTTGTGGACGTACCCGGTGTCCGAGGTCTGGTTCCAGATATAGGAGAACGTCCCCTGCCCGCCGCGACCCCAGTAGCGGTTGGCGGCAGTGTTCGATCCCCGGCCGGTCCGCACGGTGACGGTCTTGCCCGTGCTGAGGACGAACGGGCTGAACGTGTACACGTGGTCCGATCGGTTCGTCTTGTCACGGAGCGTCCACCCCCGAAGGTTGATCGCCCTCCGAGTGGTGTTCTTGAGCTGGATCCACTCCCCGTTCAGGCTGAGGTTCGCGCCGTTATCCGGCGACCCCGGCGAGTTGTAGTGGATCCGCACGATCTGGATCGCAGGCACCGCGGCGGCCTGCGCCGGCGCGACGGGGACGAGCGCCAGGGCCAACGCGGCGGACAAGGCCAGAGGGAGGGAGCGCACCATTGGATCCTCAAGCTGGAAGGGATGGGGCAATGGTGAGACGGCCTACCCGGACAGGCGGTTGACCGGTGAACGTCGTTCTGTTGGCACCCCAAGACGCGACAACGCTCACGAGAGGCAAAAGCACCGCACGCGTGATGGTGAAGCCGAACCTTAGGCTGCCGGCAGGGGGCATTACCGTGCTTCGTGGTCAGGGAAATGGCAGGTATTCGAAGGGTCGTGTTTCACGACCCTTGCCGCGCGATCGGCAACCGCGAGTCACCAACCTCGCCCCCTCCCCGAACGCGAGGGGCTCAGATGGGACAGGTGTTCCACCTGGAACATCTGAAGATGATTACTGCGAAATTCGAGAACCTCAAGGACGCCGCCACCCACGCCACCCACACCCTCGTCGCCCAGGCGGCCATGGGCTGGATGTACCGGGGCGACCTCGAGGCCGCCCGGCGCGAGGTCGCGAAGCTGCCGGCCGACCAGCTTCCCGGACTGTCCGCCGCGGCCGCCGCGCTGGCGGCGCTCGCCGACGAGGAGATGACCCGCCGTACCTAGCTCAGCTGCTCCAACAACACGACTTGATTTCAGTAGATGACATTTGGCTGATTCGCTCCTTGTCAAACAGCATCGACGAGTGGAATGGCGGCATGTCGGACAAGTGGGTGAAGCGGGCACTGGTAGGCGTGGCTCTCGGGGCCGCAGCGATGCGAATGATGCGATCTTGCCCTCAAGCACCTGCCCGCCCCGAACCAGAACCCTCAGGCGTTGAGAAATCCTCAACGCCCGAAGAACCTGAGCCGGTCACGTTCCAACCAAGGAGACGGCGGCTCTGGATCTTCGTAGTGATCGCGACCCTGTGCATGTCTGCTGCCTCGGGAGTGTCGGCGCTGAACGTGGCGGTACCGGACTGGGTGCGCTGGGTCTGCTTCGGCATCGCGCTGACGGGGGTCGTCTCGCTGGCGCTCGCGCTCCTGCTTGGCCCAGGAGCGCGCCGCCTGGCCGGAGAGCGGCGTCCACTTACCGACGAAGATCGACGCGAGCTGTCAGCTCACGAACGCGTTGAAGCGATCAACGCCGCCCGCCACACCCTGATCCAAGCCGCGACTGGCCTAGTCGTGATCGGTGGCGTCGTGTTCACTGCTCAGGGCCTGTGGTACACCGCTCAAAGCCTCGAAACCTCCCGCCAAGCCCAAAGCATCGCCGAGCAAGGGCAGATCACCGACCGCTATACCAAAGCCGTCGAACAACTCGGCTCCACCAAAGACGACGTTCGCTTGGGTGGAATTTACGCGTTGGAGCGACTGGCGAACGACTCCCCCCGCGATAAGCAAACGATCTACGACGTGCTCACCGCTTTTGTCCGACAGCATGACCCCAAACCCACAGCCAGGCTCCCGAAGGAACCGGCAACCGATGTTCAAGCGGCACTAACGGTCTTCGGCCGCAGGAAAATAGTTAATCACCCTGATCTCTACGTCGCTGTCGTCCGCTTCGATTTGAGGGAGGTGCGCATCAAAGGCGCCAATCTACGTCGCGCAAGCCTAATCCGCACCGATCTTCGCAAGGCTAACCTGAGAGATGCCGGTCTGAACGGCGCGGACTTGCGCAACGCGGACCTGAATAGTTCAAATCTGAGCTACGCGGACTTGAGCTACGCGGACCTGGACGGCGCATATCTAAGCGGCGCGGACTTGAGCGGCGCGGACTTGAGCGGCGCAAGCTTACGTGGCGTTGACCTGCGCGGTCTGAGGCTGAACGGCACGGACCTGGGTGGCACAGACTTGCGTGGCGCAGATCTGCGTGGCATGGACTTACGCCGTGTGGATCTAAGCGTTGCAGACTTGCGTAACGCGAACTTGAGCGGCGCGAACCTGATCAGCACGGATTTGCACGACACGGATCTTAGTGGCGCGGATCTGCGCGGAAGCCTCGGTCTATCAGAAAGAAGCACACGCGTAATTGCCAAAACAGATGCAAACACCCTTTTTGGCCCAATGCCAGCTGAGTAGCCGCAGGTAGTTCACCACCTGTACCTGACGCTTTGACAGCATTTTGAGTGGCCGACTGTCTGCTTCGCCGTGCAGGAACCGTGACCATGGCGAGTGTCCTGGCGGCAGGGGGGCGACTGCCAGCATCAGCCAGCCTGCCGACTCTTCGTACCGGATGTACGCGACCCGGCCGCGCCGACCGTGAAAGAGCTCGCCTTCGGCATCGTCATCGGCGAGGAGACGTGACCGCCGACCTCGTGCCCGAGGCCCGGCGCGCGCACGAGTTGGCGCGTTCATCGAGGCACGCTACGCCGAAGACGAGCGGGTCGCGCGGGCAGATTCTGGCCACAGCCAGGAATGGCACACCGAGGTCGCCCGCGAAGACCCATACGACGAGAGCCGCGCGTGCGTCTGCAGCGGCCAGGGCGACGTCATCACGCACGGCGTGGCCGTCGAGCGGGCCGACCACATCGCGTACTACGACCCGTCCCGCCGTCGAGCAGCTCGTTGCGCCCCTGGTGGCATGCAGGGGTCCCACCCAGATAACCGCGATTCTCACTTCAAGATCATCTTCTGAGCCGTGCCGCGTCGGCTCCGGAGCTGAGCAGGCCTTACCCCTCTTCGGGCTGTTTCTTGCTGCCCTTGACCGTCACTCCCCAGCGCTTCCGGAGCCACTGGACACCCTGAGCGACAGCGGTGATCTCCACGAGGCCAGTGAAGAACGCCGTTCCCCACCCTTGGGAGTGGTAGATGTTCACCACGGCGAGAGCGATGACGATGCCCAGCGGGCCCCACGTGCGCGCCTCGGTCGTCAGCATCCAGCAGGCGGCCCGCCAGAGCGGGCCGGTCAGGTCGGCCAGGCGCATCCGCAAAGCCGCCCACACCAGCCCCGAGGCGTAACGGACGGGCTTGGGACTCCGCTCCAAGTCGGCGGCCCATTCCAAGAGACGCCAGCCCCGAGACCGGCCACTGATGAACGCTGCCATACTCAACAAGCGTTGAGATGTTATAGCTGAAATTGGATTGGAAATAGCTTCGTCTTCAAAGGATGCAATTAACAGTTGCCCCATATATGTAGTGCCGACTGCCGCAGAAGTTATTAATGTGGCCAACGAGAAACTGCTGTCTTTGAGGCCGGGATCTCCTGCAGCCACTTTGACAAGAAGGGCAACTAATCCCATAGTGCCCGCGCCATAAGCAATA
The DNA here is from genome assembly GCF_044456585.1 of Streptosporangium sp. NPDC050855. Lineage (NCBI taxonomy): Bacteria > Bacillati > Actinomycetota > Actinomycetes > Streptosporangiales > Streptosporangiaceae > Streptosporangium > Streptosporangium sp. NPDC050855. The sequence goes on along the minus strand of NZ_JBITFY010000036.1, from coordinate 24,647 downwards.
AGGGCGATGCGGTTGCGTGCAGGCATGCATTTTACCTCCTCAAAGAGGAGGCCGAAGAGGTGTTCTCGGTTTCCCTTCATGCTCACGTAGCGCCCCCTGTGGGACGGATCTTGCCGAGTCCCCAACGGGGAGCCCGTCGAGTGGCCTGTGCGGCGGCGTACTGCTGACGGCCGGTGCCGGATACGACGTAGAGGCGGCGGCGCGGCCGGTCAGTGGGCGTTACGGCCTCCCAGTAGCCATCGACGTATCCCGCTTTTTCGAGGCGCTCCAAGATCGGATAAACGGTACCGGGACCGAGACCTGTTTCCTCGCATATGCGGTATCCCCAGGGCGGATCATCTGGGCCCGCCGAGAGAAGCAGCTCCAGGACTGCGCGCGTCGGCATGGTCATCCGGATGGGCGGCTGGGCGGGCGAGTTCGTCATGTGATCACCTCGTCTCTTCATAGACCCTATATCGAGAACGATACGTCACGTCTGTTGGTTCCACGCCCCTTCCGACCAATCCGCTTCTCAAGGAGACACATGTCCGCCAGCATCGTGGAGCAGACGTATCGCCTGGTCGAGGTCGACCGGCTCGTCCCTCATCCAGAGAACCCCATGCTCGCGTCCGATACTGATCGCGCGCAGGCAGACACGCCCTCCGACCTGTTACCCGTCTGGCATAAGAAAGCCCCCGCCAGCACAAGACCGACGGGGGCGTCGCCACCCCGTGTGTTCGGGTAACCAGCCCGAGGGGCAGCGACTTATCCCAACCACGCTAGGAAGGAATGCCTACAGCTTACGCAGTGGCACGAGAGGCGATCCGGCAGATGCGCTGATGCGACAAGCTCAGCGCGTTGCCCCTCAGCTGGCTTAGCTGCGCAGGGACAGGCTGTCCCTCCGCACACCGGAGGAACGATTCATTTTCCCCGTCTCTGCCTGGCGCGCCAACGGTCACACGCCGATTGGGACGAGGCCGTCCTTCGCCCAGCTCGACGAGGGGTAGCGAGACGCGACCCTCTCGGTGACCTGGGGAAACGGGCGCCCGTTTTGAGGGTGTCAGCGGCGATACCCTCAACACCGGCCGACGCCTCGAGCTTCCTCAGCGTGAACGGCTCCGCCGTGGTGCTCACGGAAGCCCTCGACACCTACGGCTGCGGCGAGACGATCACCCTGTACGACGGCGAGTGGTTCCACGTCTTCAACCCGGCCCTGGTCGGCGCCGACGACCACGACGCCGCCCCCTGACCCGCCCCGCGAACGGGGCGCCCACCACATCGGCAGGCGCCCCCCTTTCCCGGCTGTTCAGTCCGGATCATCCCCTTCCGAGCGGCGCCCATCCTGCGTGGAGTCGCAGCCGCGGGCGACACTCGGGAAGCTGTCAGGCTCCCCAACGTACGTCAGACCGAGGAGGAGGGACATCAGAGCGAACCCGGACAACCCCATTATTGGCATGAAGTCCGTGGAAAGCGAAGAGTAGGAGAGGGTCATGACCCTGCCTGTCGCACCAAGCGCCAAGCCGACCGAGCAGGCCAACATCTCCACCCTCCTAACGACTATGTACCAGGGCCGGTCAACGTATGCGATAGCGACCTGAACAATCCCGCCGAGCATGAGAATGACGCCGCCGGTCATGGACCACGTCGTCTGAACCGGCCAAGTGACGGGGTCGATCCCGTAGACCAACCCTCCCAGGGCGATCGTCACTATTCCCCCGCCGATACGCTCGCAGACTTCGAGATCGGGGGCACTCCCACGCCTGCGCAGGCCGCCCACTGCCCCGGCCGCGAGGAACGCCAGCGCCGTGAGTAGCTTGAACAGCTTGCCTGGACGATCGTTGATGTAGGCGGCGAAGACTTCGCTGCGCTCCTCGGCGCGGGGGGAGGCCCCGTACTGGAGGCGGGCGGCCAGAGCCACCAGCCTGACAGCGAGCCACGGGCACAGGTCGAACATTTCGTTCGCGACGAGGCCCAGAACGATGGCGAGGATGATTTGTGCAGCGCTCATCCGATGCTCCCCATGCCGAGCCCCAGCCAGCGAATGAAGGCCGTCCCAGGTGCTGCGAGTCCGGGGTGAGCCCGACCGGTAGCGGGACGTCGCTGGGCCAGGATCGAGCGTGCTTCCACCGCACCTGTAGGGGTGAGCGTGTACAGCTTGCGCCGCGGCTTATTGGGCTGAGGGTTGTCCTCCCACCGGCCGCGGACCCAGCCGGCGTCCTCAAGGCGGTCGATCACGCCGTAGATCGTGGGGCCGGAGCGGCCGGTCATCTTCGCCATGGCCCAGCCATGCAGCTCGGACTTTTCCTGGAGGGCTTGAAGGAGTACCTCCAAGACGTCGAGCAGCGGGCCCGTGACCCGCTCTGGAACACTCATAACCCTTATCTTACCTAAGTCGAATTAGGTCGGCGCGGACGCGAACGAACGCCTTAGCCAGCGCGACCACGACCGCCCTCGGCTCAGACTTCGGCGATCAGGCTGATGCACACGCCGGCCACGACACGCCGCGGCCCGCTCATCAACGCCACCCCGGCCGGGCCGGGCCGCCACGGTTCGCCCGAACCTGCTGCTTCCACCCGTCGACCGGGTCGAACAGCCAGTCATACGCTTCGTCGTCGGACAGCTCATCCACCGTCCGCGGATCCGGAGCGGATGCGGCCGCAACCTGCTGGTGGTACTTCTCCCACTCCGCCGACGACGAGAGCCGACCGGCGGCCACCTGCCACTCGTCGACCCGCAGCCGGTAGTCGTAGTTGCCGGCGTGGCTCATGACGCCGTCGGCCTGCGCGGCAATCTCCCCATCCGGCCCGCTGTAGGCCTCCAGAAGCTCCGCCGCCTTGCCCCGGTCTGTCTCCCCGGCGACCGCGTGCCGGGCGTACCAGGGCACGCTCAACAGCGCGGAGGGGTCGATGCCGCTCGAGGTGAACGGCGGCAGATCACCCGCCGTGAACAAGGTGGGCGGCATCGTCGCGTGCGCGTCCAGGTACGCGCCGCCCCCGTTCGCCTGCGCGGCGGCCACCAGCGGGTTACGGGACGCATCCACCCGGGGAAGCCGACGCTTCGCCGGCGCCTTCGGAGTGTTCGCCGCCTTCAGATCCGCCGGGCGGGCGGCGCGGGCCCGGATGATGTCCTCGTACACGATCTGCCCGTTCGGCCCGGTGCCCTGCACCGTCGCCATATCCACGTTCAGCAGCCGAGCCTGATCCGCCAGCTTCGCCGCGGCCTGGCGGCTGGCCCGCAGCACATCCACATACCGCACCGCGCCCCCCGGGCCAGTGCCGGGAACCGTCGACATGTCGACGTTGAGGCGGGCGGCGACCTTCGCAACCTCCCCCACCGGCATCTGGGGGGCGGAACCTGCGTTACCGGTCTTCGGCTTCTCCGTCATGCGACCTGCCAACCCGTCGGGCGGAGCGGCGCTCCGCGTACTCCTCGAGGTCGGCCCAATCGATCACCCAACAGCCCGCAACCCGCTCGGCCTGCAACGCACCCCGGGAACACAGATCCCGCACCCCGCGGTCTGTGATCCCGAGGTACATCGCCGCAGAGCCGGCACCGACAAGATGCGAAGGAGGAGCATCCTGAGGTGCTGCGATGGGACCAACCAGGGCCGAAGGTGACAGGCCCGGATCAGCCGGAACTTCCGCACTTCCGGCCACGGAAGCCGCCCGGTGGATGAGGGCTTGCAGGTACTCCCGAAGCATCGGCGGCGGCGCGATCCCATCCAAAGCCGCCGCCCGAATCTGAGCCCGAACCGCACGCGCGGTGAACAACGCCAGCTCGTCCGAGATGAACATGCCGCCCCCCGGCAACTCCACCCACGGCCGCCCCGCCTCGCTCACCACGACCTCCCCGCCGGCGGCCCGGAATCCGGCAGCGGACGCAACGCGCCCGGCCGCAACGTCAACCCGATCGGACACGCGTTCTCAAACGCCACCAGCTCCGCCCGCGACCGCCACCGGCCGCAATGCGACTCACACAGCAGCCGCCCGTCCTCGCCCTGCGCAACCTCGACATGCGGCTGCAGCAGACGAGCCCAAGACGGCACCGGGGCGAGCAGCGCCACCGGACGCACCCGGGCCACCACCCGCGTCCCCCCGACCGCCACCACCCGCCCGCGGGCGTCGTGGAAGACGTCCTCGCCGTCCACGTTCCGACCCACCAGCCGCCGCACCTCAACCACCAGACCCTGCCCCCGGCGGCGCGTCGAGCAGGGCCAGGTGCTCGAGGGTGAGGGTCTCCAACCAGGCGGCGACCTCCGCCGGCGCCCGGCCCCGCACCGCCTGCAACGCCAGGCAGGCGGCGACCCGGGCCACGTCGACGGAGTCCAGGTCCTGCAACCCGGCGCGGATCGTGCTCAACGCCAGATCCGGGACATGGGCGTGAGCCGCCAGCTCGAGGGCGAACACCGCCCGGTCGAGAACCTCAGCGCTCGACAGCGAGCCGTCAGCCATGATCCACCCCTGCGACGGCTGCGATCTGGGCGGGGACGATCTGTTCCATCCATTCCGGCCACGCCCGCCGGATCGCATCGGCGTGCACGGAACCGTCCAGAACAGCCAGAACCCGGGCCCGGTACTCGTCGAGGGAACCGCGGATCACGTCCGCGAGCATCACGCCCTGCTGCTCGGCCAGGCGCACCTGCTGTTCCGCAATCCCCATGTCGTGTGCGGCCTTCGCGTACCTCACCACCCGGTCACGCTCCTGCCCCTCGAGCGCGGTCAGCGCCCGCACCGACTCGCCGGTCACGTAGATGCCGATGTCCTTCGCCGCGCTGCGGGTGTGCCCCACCAGTCCGCGGCCGGGGCCAAGCGCGGGATCCTCGCCACCCGGCCCGCCGGGGCCCGCGTCGGCCTGCTCCTGCGCCGCGGTGAACTGCTGGCGCAGCAGGCCCGCGTACAGGTGGGCGCGTAGCCACGAAACCTGCAGCATCCCCATCACGGCTTCGTTGTGGGAGATCACCGGCCGGCCCGTCAACGCCGACCAGGCGGTCACCGCCTCACCCTTCGCCTTCGCCACGTCCAACGGTTCGCCGGCGTGCATCCGGCACCGATCCACCCCGGCGATCGCGATGCCATGGCAGACCGGCGCGACCTTCGTCCGCTTGCTGCACTCCCACCGACCGTGGTGCTCACACCACACCGCCCCGCCACGCATGGGGTCGTCCTCACGCATGGGGTCCCCGCTCCGCCCGGCTCCGCTCGGCGGCCAGGCGGTTGAGCGTCGCCGGCAGCAGCCCGGCGACGCCGTGGGTGGCGAGGTTCTCTTTCAGGGCTCTGTCTGCGTGCCTGGTCCAGGTGGGCGGCATTTGGAAGTCGGCTGCATTGCCGCTGTCTCCGCACTGGCGTTGGACTTCGGCCCGGAACTCTTCGGCGGTGACGCCGAGCAGGAGGGCCATGCCTTCGACGGTGGGGTGGGCGATGCCGTCGATGGTGCTGTACGGCTTTTCGGTGGTGCGTAGGTAGCCGAGGGTTCGGCGGGCGGCGGTGGAGGCGTTGCCGCCGGTGTGGAGGGCAAGGGCGTAGTCGAAGTGAGCGACGCGGAGGTCGAGGTCTCGGAGGGTGGGGTTGGTTTCTTGGTGGGCGGTGACGACGTCGTGGTTGTACTGGTCGATGGCGGCTTGTTCCCAGTCGGCGAGGTGTTCGCCGGCGTCGGCGAGGGCGTCGATGAGATGGGTGGGGATGATGCGGGGGATGGTGTCGATGTCTCGCGGGGCGAGGTTCATAAGTTGGTCTCCTTCGCAGGGGTAGGGGCCGTTTTCCAACCGCATTGGGTATCCGGTGTCGACTCTTCTACCTGGGGTTTTCTGGGGTGATGGCACGGGGATGGCACAGCTTTCAAGATCGCGTAGAGCGTCTGTGCGACCTCAGCGGCGGCGGTCATGCGTCGGCCGGGACGGGCCAGTACCGGCAGGGCTCGCAGACGCCGACCTGGTAGACGAACCCGCCATGGGACGCGGCGGTCGACCAGATGGCGCCACTGCTGGGGACGACCACGCCGCACGCATCACAGGTTCGATCCCGGGCGGATCCCTTGGGGAGCTGCAGCAGGTGGGCGCATGCCGCACACACCACCAGGCCGGGCTTCCACGCGGCGGCCAACACGGGTTGGGGCCTCATCACGTTCGGGCTGTGCATGCAGGTGGACGCCTGCCCGGCGGCCCATCGGGCGAGGGTGTCGAGGAGTCCGAGCCGCACCCAGTCGGGGTGGTCGACGAGGTTGAGGTGGAGAGCGTTGCTGCCGGCGGCGGCCGCGGCGGCGGTGAGAACGCTGTTGGTGTCGCGGGTGGCGGCGTCGGCTTGGTCGAGGATCCATCCGTGGCCGGCGGCGTGGATGCGGGTCTGGACGTCCTTGACGATGTCGGCGATGTCGGGGCGGTGGAGCAGCTCGTCGAACGCGAGAGCAAGGTTCATGAGTTGTGATCTCCGGTGCGATAGTCAGGGGGTGGCGGGGAGCGGCTTGCAGCCGTCGTGCCGGGTCGATCCGCGCTTGCGCACCATCGTGCGAAGGCAGACATCGCAGAGCGCGGTGGGCCCGTCTTTCGTCTCACCAGCCCCACCTCCCCCCTCTCTAAGAGAGGGAGAGGGGGGAGGAAGGTCTAGCGATGGCTCCCCCCACCTCCCCCCAGCGTTTCCGGGGGAGGTCTGACCAGTGGAAATGTGATTACCTCCCCCGGATTTGGGGGGATGTGATGCTTCAAGATCGCGGGGGAGGTTCGGGGGGAGGTCCCCCGAGCGGCTCTTACGGATCTTCACGGCCTGCTCGATCTTGTCCTTACGGGCCCGGATTCCGAGCGTCGCGCATGCTTCGATCGTCTTCGGGCCGCCGAAGATCGGGACGCCCGCCCGGTCGAGTTGTGCCGCGATCCATTCCGGGCTGCCGTGCTCGAGCTCGTTCGGATCCGCGGCTTGCGGGATCAGCACGACGGACGTGGCCGGGCTGCCGTCTTCCTTGGCCTCGCCGTCCAGCTTGATCTGCTTGAGCGCGAAGACAAGGTCAGCGGCTTCTTCGTCGTCCTTCTGCTTGCCTGTCCGCAGCGTGACCTTCGAGTCGAGCCCGCGGCCCGTCCGGGTAACGCCCAGCTCGGTCTGCATCGCGCCCTTGACCGCGGACGCTCCCCGGCCGCGCTCAGACTGCTCATGACCGCTGTGATGAACAACGAGAACGCAGGCGCCGGTGGCCGCGCGGAGCTGCTCCATGCGGTCAACGACGACGCCCATGTCCTTGTTGCTGTTCTCCTCGACACCCACCGTCACCCGGGCCTGTGTGTCGATGACGATCAGCGCGGGGTTGAGTCGTCGACACGCTTCGATGAGGATGAGCCACTCGTCATCGAGAGTCTGGACGGGGCGGGGCAGGAACTTGACGCCGGTCATCTTGCGGCCGTGGTGCTGCTCCCACGCTCGCTTGCGCTTGCCCATACCGCGGGCGCCCTCGGCGACGAGGTAGATGACCAGGCCCTGCCGGACGTGCTTACCGTGCCAGTCCAGGCCCGTGCCAACGGATCCGGCGAGGCTGAGGACGATGAACGACTTGAAGACCCCGGAGGGTCCGTAGAGGCGCGTGAGCGTGTCGAGGAACAGGACATCGTTAACGAGCGGGGCCAGGGGCGGGAGGTCGTCCAGGTCGCTGGAGTCGAGCAGTTCGGCGATGAGGGCGTTGACTCGATCTTCGATGCCACCGGGGATGTCCTCTGGCCATTCGGCTTGCTCGTTGTCTTCCGGCTCCGAGGGCGTCGCGGGTGGTTCCTCGGCAGGTTCGTCGGTGGCGTCCACCCGGATGAGGTCGGTGATCGGGAGCCGCGCGGCCAGGTGGTCGGAGACGTCCTTGCCGACGGCGGGCAGGTAGATCCGATGCGAGATACCGGCCCGGGTCAGGGAGGCTGAGACCTTCCGCGCGTGCTTGAGCCCGGTGCCGTCGAGGTCGTTGTCGGCGATGATGCGCACCTCGGACACGCCGTGAAGCATCTGCGTGTAGCGCTCTTGCCAGCCCATTCCGGTGCCGCCGGGCATGGTGGTGACGACGTACCCGGTGGCGGCGGCGACGCTGTCGACGTCGGTTTCGCCTTCGCACAGGACGACCATGCCGCCGGCCTCGGCCTGGGCGCGCACCTCCGGCAGGTTGAGCAGGACGCGCTCTTCCTTCGGCGGATGATTGTGCCGCCCGTCGGGGAGTCGCGGCCGGAACGCCTTCGGCACGAACTTGTCGACGTACTGGACGACGTGCCCGTCGGCTCCGCGGTACGTCCAGGACTTGACCGGCTCGCCGCGGCCCGACCCCTTGGCCTTCGGCTCGTCGTACAGCTCAGCCTCGGAGATGCCGAGGGCGGCATAGAAGTCGGTGTTGCCCTGGCATTTGTGGCACCAGGCCACCACGTTCTTGTTGTTGCCGATCTTGATGGAGACGGTGTCGGGGCTGTCGCCGCCGTGGCAGATGCCGCGGGTGCGCACCTCGCCGCCGCGGGAGAGGGCGTGCTCTCCCGCACTGTGCAGGGCCTCCATCAGCCTTTCGAACGCGCTCACCGGCTGTACGCCTCCGCGAGGTTGCCGAGCTGGCGAATCTGGTCGAGGTGTTCGACGCCCTGGCCGTGGCCGGGCGCCCGGCGGGCCGCCTCGAGGGCACTGGCAGTCATCAGCTGGTCTCGTCTCGGGGCGGAGGGATCATGAGCAGGAAGGGGCCGTAGCGGTCGGCTTCGGCGTCGAGCAGGTAGTCGACCTCCCGGTGCAGGGTGAGGCGGAGCAGCTCGAGGTTCTCGATCGCGCCGACCGGGGTGGCGGCGAGCTCGGCGGCGCGGGCCCGGCCGGTGATGCCGGTCCGGCACGCGGTGTACGCCGCGGCGTACGGGGCGAGGTGCCCCCGTTGGCCGCTCACGACGCCACCTCGACCCGGGCCGGGGCCTCGAGGTAGTAGTCACCGCGCCCGCATCCGGCGGTGCGCAGGTCGGCGGCGGGCTGCTCGGTGTCGCCGCGGTGAACGTGGCTGCCCCGGCAGTAGGGGCAGACCTCGACGACCGACAGCCAGCAGGTTCGGCGGCCGGCGGGCGCGTAGGCGACGGCGGTGACAGCGATGCCTCGGTGGCTTACGATCGAGGTGGTGATGGTGCTGATGGGCACTGATCTTGTGGGCCGACCTCCGTTGTGGCGACGGGGGTCGGCTTCTTTCATGTCAGGGGGCATCGTTGCCTCCGCCGCTGGTCGAGCTGTAGAGCAGCACGACGAGATCGTGTGTGGGGATCTTGATTTTTCGACCGAGGCGAAGGGCCCTAGTCGGCCACTCCTTCCGGCGGATGAGCTCGTAAGCGAGCCACGGGGAGACGTCCAGCACGGAGGCGGCGGTCTCGACGTTCGTGGTGGGACCGAGCGCTTCGATCGCCTCTCGGGTCCAAGTGGCCTTCATCGACTGACTGCTTCGGCGAGGGCGTCAAGGAGTCGCCGGTAGGCGATGGCGTGTTCCAAGCGGGGTTCGGCTTTCCCCTGCTCCCAGCGCAGCACGGTCATCGGGCTCACGTTGAGAACAGAAGCGAGGTCGCGGAGGGTCGCCCGCGAACTGCGTCGAACCCGTCGCCGGACCGAGGGCGGAGGGAGCTGTGCGGCTCGCACCCGGTCCACAAGCAGGGCATCCCGTTTCACTGCCGCCTCTCCGGGATCGACAGCCACCACTTTCGATGTCATGGCAGGGACACTACCCATGATCGGGAGTGATAGCAACGACTCCCGGATGTGTGGCGTTCGTTGACGGGATGGGACACGGCCGTTAGCGTCGCCTAGGTGACGAACGCCATGGACCTCGAGCCGCAGCCATACATGATCCCTTTGAGTCTGGACGGGCATGAGGTCTTGAGTTTTGAACCAAGAGAGCTCTCCGGCTGGGGCTCTTATTTCTCTGATGAGATAGAGCAGGCCGGTATTCGGATGTACATCAGAATTGGCCCGCGCAACGAGGGGCAGGAATTCCCCGAAGTCGTATTTGTTGACGGCAAGCCGGGTGTACGAATGGGGCCACCGGCCATCACCTCGGAAGTTCCGTTAGAGATCCGCGAAGTGCGCATGGTGGCGGAGAGCGGAGCCGACGCGAGCAGCAGCGTATGGCGCGTCTTCCCATGGGGCCGCATTGAGGCGGCGATCAACCAGCCTATCCACCGTCAGGTGCTTGACCGCTGGGTTCAGCCAGCGTTCTCCGTAGCCGAAGCCCTTCCGGGAGAGCTGGTCTCGTTTCATATCCGCCCGGCTCCCGTGAAGCTGGAGAAGCCGAACCTGCAGCTGGATATTCCAGACGACTATCGTAAACCAGACGAGTTCTATCAGCGAGTAGCGGACCTCTTTCTTTGGCTTGCCGCGATCACTTCACGTCCCGCTCAAGAAATCGCCGAAGCCAACCAGGTAAAGCCGTCAACTGTTCATAGGTGGATCAGCGAAGCAAAAGCCCGAGGGTTGCTTGTACTGCCCAGCGAAAGGTCTGGACTGAAAGGGCGCTTCGCTCAAAAGAAGGAACTGGAAGCCGCGCAGGCCGCTGTTGACGATAGCCGTGAGCGGCTCATACAGGAGATCGTTGATGCTGGCGGCGAGTACAGCGAAGGCCCGCCCCCGCCCAAGGAGTAACCGTGAAGCCGTACAAGGCGTGTTCCTGCCGCGACCCTCAGGCCGGCCGACTGCTCGGCAACGCCTGCCCCGACCTCAAGCTGTACGAGACCGACAAGGACGGCGCCCCCAAGCTCGACAGGAACGGCCAGCCACGGTGGCGATGGAACCCCAAGCACGGCGCCTGGTACGCCCGCTACGAAGCACCCCGCGGAGCCGATGGCCGCCGCCGCCAGCCCCGCGTCGGCCCGTTCTCCACAGAGAAGGAGTGCATGGCCGCCCTCGCCGAGGCGCGCGGCCAGGTGTCCAGCGGGCAGCACGTCGACGACCGGGCGTTGAAGGTGAGCGACTACCTGACGCAGTACATCGCCGGCCGCGAAGCCGTTGAGGATGACCTGGCCCGGTCGACGCTCGAAAGCTACCGTGAGGCCATCGACCTGTACTTTCGCCCCGGTCTCGGCCACCACCGGCTGATCGACCTGCGCGACCAGCACATCCGCGAGTTGTACGCGGCCATGCGGAAAATCAACCGGCCTGAGGCCGCCGACGACCGCTCTGACCTGATGCGCCGGCTCGTCGAGGCGCGGGCGACCCGGCACGGCCGCAGCTACTCCACCCGGCCGCTCACCGCCGCCCGGATCAAGCGCATGCACGCGGTACTGTCCAAAGCGCTCAACGACGCGGTGCGGGCCAAGAAGCTGTCCAACAACCCGGCGAGCGTGATCAGCTTCGGCAAGGCGCGCAAGGCCAAACCGCTGCTGTGGACGGCCGAGCGGGTCGCACGGTGGGGCGAGACCGGCAAGACGCCGGCCCGGGTCATGGTGTGGACGCAGCACCAGTGCGGCGCCTTCCTCGACATCACCGCGGAGGAATGGCTACATCCGCTGTTCCAGCTCGCGGCCTACTGGGGGTTGCGCCGCGGCGAGCTGGTCGGCCTCGAATGGGGAGACGTCGGCCTCGACACCCGGCGCGTGCACATCCGCCAGGCGCAGCCCGACGACGAGCTCGACGACACCAAGACCGAGAACTCCGACCGTGTGATCACGATCGACGAGGAGACCGCGGCCACCCTCAAGGCATGGCGGAAGCGGCAGACGGCCAAGCGTCTGGAGTGGGGTGAAGCGTGGGTCGACTCGGGGCGGGTCTTCACGAAGGAAAACGGCGAGCCGCTGCGACCCGAGTACGTCTCGGAGCGGTTCGGCACCCTCGCGGCCCGCGCCGGTCTCCCGCCGGTGCGCTTCCACGATCTTCGGCACGGGGCGGCAACGATGCTGCTCACCGCTGGCGTCCCGATCAAGGTCATTTCGGAGATTCTCGGCCACGCCACGTCGTCGTTCACGAGCGACGTGTACACCTCGGTGGCCGAGGAGCTGTCGGAGCAGGCCGCCGCGGCGATCGCCGCCTTCGTGCCGCGCCAGAAACGGAACACGGCCGTGCGTGCCATCAATGTGCCATCAGAGGCCAGCAATGACCTCTGAAATGACGAAGGGAGTCCGTGATCTCTCACGAACTCCCTGGTCACAGCGGAGGCTCGGGGATTTGAACCCCGGATGGGCGGTAAACCCAAACCGCATTAGCAGTGCGGCGCCATAGACCTGACTAGGCGAAGCCTCCTGGTTGCCGTTCGGCTCAGCACAGAGTACCGGCCATCCGGCGAGGCGGCAAAGCGGTTGTCGATCGCGTCCCGGGCAAGGGTTGGGGAAGAGTTATCCACAGATGGTGGATAACTCTTCCCTGCCCTGTGGACAAGTCGGGGAGTCCGCAGACGGGGAGGGCGGAAGTGCTGTGGATTCCCAACCGGTGGGACGCTGCATCTCACGCAATGGACGATTTCAGCGGGTTCTCGCCACCCCGGAAGAACTGGGCTCGCCGCCCCGGGAAGACCCGGGCTCGCCGCCTCCAGGAAGATCCGGGCTCGCCGTCCCGGGAAGACCCGGGCGACCCCGGGCCGCCCGTGAGGATCAGGCGGCCGGGTTGGCCTCGCCCTCGATCTCGATCTTGATTTTCTTGCCGACCAGGACGCCACCGGTCTCCAGCGCCTGGTTCCAGGTCAGACCGAACTCCTCGCGGTCGATCTCGCCGGTGATCGAGAAGCCCCAGAGGGTCTGTCCCCACGGGTTGGTGCCGGCGCCGCCGTACTCGACGGTCAGCTCGACCGGCTTGGTGACGTCACGGATGGTGAGGTCGCCGGCGAGGGTGAACTCGTCGCCGGAGTGGCCGAGCACGCGGGTGCTGCGGAAGGTCAGGTCGGGGAACTTGTCGGCGCCCAGGAAGTCGTCGCCGCGCAGGTGGTTGTCGCGGTCGGGGGCACCGGTGTTGATGCTCTCCGCCTTGATCGTGATCTCCGCGGAGGAGTCCAGCGGGTTCTCGGCGATGGTGACGGTGCCCGCGAACTCACCGAAGTGGCCGCGAACCTTGCTCACCATCATGTGCTTGACGAGGAAACCGACCCGGGTGTGGGCGGCGTCGAGAACGTAGGTGCCCGCGGCGGGAATCTGGAGGTTCTCCCAGGTGCGAGTGGTCATGCTGTGCTCCCGAGGGGTCGTTGCTGTGCAGATGGTTGCGACAACAGATTTCTACATGAGGAATATTCCTCACGTCAACTATCGTCGGATAGGGTGTGAACGTGATCCCCTTTGACGACTCCCGCCTCACGGCCATGGGCCTGCTCACCGAGGTCCACAGCGGCATGGCGGCGAAGACGAGCGTGCTCTTCGCGACCGCGGGACTCTCGGTGATCGACTTCGAGACACTGATCCGGCTGGCGCGTTCACCAGGGCAGCGGCTGCGCATGAGTGACCTGGCGGCGCAGACCAGCCTGTCCACGAGCGGGGTCACCCGGGTCGTCGACAGGCTGGAGCGCGAGGGACTGGTCGCCAGGCAGGCGTGCACCACCGACCGGCGTACCTCCTACGCGGTCCTCACCGAGGCCGGGACGGACCGGCTCGGCGGCGTCCTGCCCCAGCATCTCGCCGACATCGAGACCTGGTTCACCGGGCTGCTCTCCCCCGAGCAGCTCGATGCCTTCCTGGACACGCTCCGCATCCTCCGCGACGCTGTACGGCCCTGTGCGACCGCGGGAGCGGAAGGGGCGTCCACCGCCGAGCTCGCCGGGACGGAGTGCCCCGGCCCTCGCGACGCCGAGGGGCGTTGAACGACCGGGAAAGAGCGTCCCGCGACGGTCACCGGACGCCCTGGAAAACCGCACCGTCGAAGAGACCGCACCACCGAAGAGACCGGCCGTGGAAGAGATCCACCGCCGAAGAGACCGGCCACCGAAGAGAGCGCGCCGTCGAAGAGAGCGGACATTCCCAAAAGTGCCCGGCGCGGAACGTCAGGTCTGGGGTTCCAGCCGCCGGTTCTCCGGCGGGGCCAGGTCGCCGCGGAGCTTGGCCATCCCGCGCGAGACCGTGCTCTTGACCGTTCCGACGCTGATGCCCAGCGTCCTGGCGATCTCCAGCTCGGTCATGTCCTCGTAGTAGCGCAGGACGACGGCGGTCCGCATCCGGACGGGCAACCGGTCCAGCGCCTGCTCGACCCGTTCCGGCAGGTGCCTGTCGCCCGGGACCGCGGGCTCGGGGAGGTGCTCGGAGGGGTACTCCTCCAGTTTCCGCCGCCGCCACCAGGAGATGTTGATGTTGACCATCGCACGCCGCACGTAGCCGTCCAGCGCGGCGCGGTCCTGGATGCGGTCCCAGGCGAGGTAGGTCTTGACCAGTGCGGCCTGGAGCAGGTCCTCGGCGTCGCTGGGGTGGCCGGTGAGCCGGTGGGCGGCGCGCAGCAGTGTCGGGCCGCGGGCGACGACGTACTCGCGGAACTCCTCGTCGACTCCGCCGGCCACCGCGATCACCGCCCCGCGCTCCGGGTGCTCATGATGGCCACGATCGCAGCCGGAATCCATACTGCGGCTGAACCGGAACCTATATTTCATCCATAAAGGGCAAAGATCGGTTTCGATGGATGATGGACCGCATCCAAGGCATAGAGAACGGTTTGTCATCGGACGGACACCAATGCGTTCCACCAGGAAGGGGAACTTTAGTACCGGGGCGGACACCTACCCCGATTATTGGTGGAGCGGACAGCGGGATTCCGCGAAGCATGTGACGCTGGCTGCCACACCTCGCAGAACCTGGGGAGCGACGATGCCCTATCACAGCGCCGATCGCCGCCGCGTGCTGGCGGCGGCCGCGCTCGGCCGGACCGTCCAGGAGCCGGGACCTCTCCCCTTCGAAGGCGAGCTCCTGCACTCGATCAGCGGTACGGTCCTGGACGTCAGCCCGCATCTGATCGTCATCGACACCCCCGACGGCCGCGAGGAGCGGCTCGTCATCGCCCCCTGGGCGACCGCCTGGCGGGGGGAGTCCATCAGCCCGGCCGACCTGCCGGTCGGTTCCAACGTGATCATCAAGGCGTTGCGGGCCGGCCGGGTGGTGGACCGGATCTGGGCGGACATCACCAGGATCACCGGGGTGATCCAGTCGATCGGCTCCGAGGGCAAGGACCGCACGGTGGAGCTGTACTGCGGGCCGCACCGCGGTCGGCGCACCATCGTCATCCCCTACCGTTCGTCGGGACGGCTCCGGGTGAGGCATCCCCGGTTCGAGCCGGGGTACCTGTTCGACGCCATCGGGGTACGGGAGGGCGGCGTGTCGCAGGCCCGGCTGCCCGCGACCTCGCAGCCGCCCTACAGGTGGACGGCGGTCCCGGCGCCCTCCCCCGGGTACGGCGGCGTGCAGTCGCGCATCTCGGGCACGGCGACCTGGTCGGACACCTTCGACGACGACGAGCAGGGGGTGGCCTACCCCATGCTGGAGCGGGGCGACACGGCGTGCGAGGACGCCGGGGTGTCGTGCACCGGGTTGCCGTACCTCGCGCTGGGTTCGATGCTCAACGTGCGCAACGTCTGCGCCGGGCGCACCTCCGTCCTGCCGATCGTGGGGTGCGGCTGCCTGGCCGGCCGGTTCTGCGACCGCTGCCTGGAGTGCGGGACGTCCCCGCGCGGCCGGATCCTGGAACTGTCACCGCACTCCTTCGTGGAGCTCGGCGGAGACCTGACCACCGGGTGCTTCAACGCCCGGCTCGGAATGGGGTGACACAGATGCTGACGACGATCGCCATGGGGCAGTTGCCCGTCGTGCTCCTGCTGCTGGCCGCCGGTACGGCCGCGAAGGCCTGGACGGTCGCGCGGGCGGCGGAGCCGGGCACGCTGAGCAGGCTGGGGCCCGCCGTGCTGGTGACCGAACGCTGGCGCCCGATCGCGATGCTCGGGTGCGCGGTCGGCGAGCTGGTCCTGGTGGGCGGCCTGCTGGCGACCGGGCATCCGTTCTTCCGGTGGGGGACGGCCGCGTTCTTCGCCGTCTCCACCTACGTCCTGTGGGAGCTGCGCCGCCGTCGGCCGGACGCGGGCTGCGGCTGCTTCGGCGAGGTCAGCGCCATCCCGGTGGGCCGGCGGTCGCTGGGCCGGACGGTGGTGCTGACGGCCATGTCCACGGGGCTGGTCTGGCTTCCCGCGGTCCCCGGCTGGGAGATGATGGCCGCGATGACGTGGGGTCACGTCCCGGCCACGCTCGGCGGGCTGCTGCTGCTGGCCGCGCTCTCCCCGGAGATCGAGGAGGCCGTGGCCAGGCTCCGCCACCGGGCGCCCTGCGAGCAGCGCCGTCTGGACCCGGTCACCGCGCTCGGCCGGCTGCGGTCGAGCACGGTCTGGCGCTCGCACGCGGAGCTGTTGTCGGGCACGGAGCCGGTCGACAGCTGGCGCGAGCTGTGCTGGCGGTTCTTCGTCTACCCGGGACGCAGTCACACCGGCGACGCCGTCGACGTGGTCTTCGCGGTCTACCTGAGCGGGCGGCACCCGGCGGTGCGGGTGGCCATGGTCGGCTCCGACGGCCGTCCGGTGGCGGGTGAGCCTCTCGGCGAATCTCTACCGATATCGGCGGGACGCTAGAGAGCCCTAGATTTTTCTAGGGCAGCACGATGTGACTCTATACGGCTCTCTAGCTTCCCCACTAGAGAGCCGTATAGAGGGCTATCGGCACCTTCACAGGATATCGAACATGCGTTCGTCATACCGGTTGTGAGCGCAGGAATTTTCCAAAATGTGGCACGGTGAAGGCGATCAGCCCGCGCTCGGCGCTGTAGATCAGACCCTTCTTGATCAAGCTGTCACGCGCCGGGGAGAGGCTGGACGGCTTGCGCCCCAGCCCCTCGGCCACCTCGGACGTCGCCACCGGCTCGTCGCCGATGGCGGCCATGGCGTGCATGTAGTCCCGCTCGGCGGGGGTGGCCCTCTCGTAGCGGCTGCCGAAGAACCCGACCGCGAGTTCCTCCTCGGCCTCGGGCGCGGAGACCCTGATGTCCTCGGCGGTGATCGGGCTGCGCAGCGCCAGGTCCCAGGCGACCTTGCCGTACGCCTGGACGAAGTAGGGATAGCCGTCGGCCGCCACGTAGAGGGCGTCGAGGGCGTCCTGGGTGAACTCCACCCCTTCGCTCTCGGCCGGGGCGATGAGCGCCAGGTCGGCGGCCTCGCGGTCGAGACGGTCGATCCGGGCGTAGCGGAAGAGCCGCTCGGAGTAGCTCTTGCTGGCCGAGAGCACGCTGGGCAGGTGCGGCAGTCCCGCGCCGACCACGATCAGCGGGCCACCGCTCTGGGAGAGCTCGTGACAGGCCGCGCAGAGCGCCGAGACGTCGGGGGCCTGTACGTCCTGCATCTCGTCGATGAAGAGCGCGATGCCGACCCCGAGGTCGGTGGCGACCGCGGCGGCGTCGACGAACAGCTCGGTGAGGTCGATCTCCAGGTCCCCGGAGTCGGCGCGCCCGCGACCGGCGGGCACGTCGATCGCGGGTGACCAGTGCGAGGTGCCCTTGGCGGCGGACGGGTCGCGCATCGCGAACGCCTTGAGCACGCCGAGGAACTCCTCGATGCGCTCGGGCGCCCGATGTCGCGGGGCCAGCTCCCTGACCGCCATGTGCATGGCGGCGGCCACCGGGCGGCGGATCGACTGGTCCGGCCGGGCCTCGATCTTGCCGGTGCCCCAGAGCCGCTGCATGGCCATCGACTTGAAGGTGTTGAGCAGGACGGTCTTGCCCACGCCGCGCAGCCCGGTGACCACCATGCTGCGCTCCGGGCGGCCACGGGCCACCCGCTCCAGCACGATCTCGAACTGCTGGAGCTCGCGGTCACGTCCGGCGAGCTCCGGGGGGCGCTGCCCGGCACCGGGCGCGTAGGGATTGCGAACGGGGTCCACGCTCTCGGACTTTATGACGGGATATAGCGGTCGGCTTAGATTTCCGTAGAAAGACCTACGGCGTGTCGCCGCACGGTCCGCCCGATCGGGGGCGGGAGGGGCGGGCGCGGTGGGCGAGATCGCGAGCATCACCGTGCACCCCCCTTCACCTGGGCGGACGTCAGACCGAACCCGTGTTCGATCCCGTGCCCATGACTGTAGCGCGGGTTCGAACACAGGCGCGATACGTTTCGGTGAAAAGCCTCCCCAAGGAATCCGGGTTCCGTGCCACCCGCCCGCGGACCGAGGCCGCTCGCCCGCGGACCGGGGCCACCCGCCTCGGGCCGAGGCCGCTCGCCCCCGGGCCGAGGCGATTCGCCCGCGGACCGAGACCGCTCGCCTACGAACCGGGCCGGATCCGCGCGACCGTCACGGGACGTCCACGGCGTACCGCCTCACTCCCGGACGGTCAGCCCCATCGAGCGCGCGGTACCGGCGACGATCTTCTCGGCCTGGTCGAGGTCGGTGGTGTTGAGGTCGGGCAGCTTGGTCCTGGCGACCTCCCGCAGCTGCGCGCGGGTGATCGTGCCCACCGCCTGGTGACCGGGGCGGGAGGCGCCCCCCTCCAGGCCGATCACCCGGCGGATCAGCGAGGCCGTGGTGGGCATCTTGATCGTCAGCTCGAACGAGCGGTCCTCGAACACGGTGACGACGACGGGGACGACGAACCCCCGCCGGTCCTGGGTGGCCTCGTTGTACCGGCGGCAGAACTCCATGAGGTTCAGGCCCAGCGGGCCCAGGTCCTTGCCGACGGCGGCGGGACCGGCCTCGCCGGCCGGGAGGTGGAGGGTGGCGATCCGGTTGATCTGCTTTTTCGACATGCCGGGGACGCTAAAGTCTCCCGTAACTGGAGACTCAACGGAATAATCACGCCATGAGCTACACGATCGGACAGCTCGCCAGGCTCTCCGGGCTGCCGGTGAAGACGATCCGGTTCTACTCCGACATCGGGGTGCTCCCCGAGCGCGGCCGTACCCGCGGCGGCTACCGCCTCTACGGCGACGAGGACCGCGGGCGGCTGGAACTCGTCAGGACGCTGCGCGAGATCGGCGTCGACCTGGCGACCATCAGGTCACTCGGCGAGCGCGACCTGGGCGAGGTGCTCTCCCTGCACCTCCGTACGGTGGAGACGCAGATCAGGGCGCTGCAGCGGACCCGGGCGGTGCTCAGGGCCACGCTGGAGCGGGACGAGCCCACCGACGACGACCTGCGCCGGCTCAACGCCCTCGGGCGGCTCGGCGCGGCGGAGACGACGAAGCTGGTGAACGAGTTCGTCGACGACGTCGCCGGCGAGAACGCCGCCAGGCAGGAGTGGCTCGGCGGCCTGCGCGCGGCCATGGTGCCCGAGCTGCCGGACGAGCCGGGCATCGAGCAGCTCGACGCCTGGCTGGAGCTGACCGAGCTGCTCGGCGACGACGACTTCCGCGCCGGTCTGCGCGAGATGGGCGGCGACTTCTGGGAGAACGCCGACCGGCTCGACCCGGCGGCCTTGATCGAGGCCGACACGCTGGTCACGAGAACGGCGCTGGACGCGGTACGGGACGGCGTGGCCCCGGGGTCACAGGCCGCCGCGCCCGTCGTGGCCGGGATCGTCGCGGTCCTGGCGGAGGCGCGGGGGTGCGCCCCGGAGGTGATCGTGCGCAACTACGCCGAGCACGACCCGCGCGCCGGGCGATACTGGGAGCTGGTGGCCGTGGTCAACGGCACACCCTGGCCGCCGGAGTCCGTGGTCGCCCACGAGTGGATCGCCGCCGCGGCGGCCTCCCACCTCGGGTGACCGGTCGTTACAATGGTTTTTTGTCGCTTTTGTCTGTTTTTCGAGGGGGGCGGCACATGCCAGGTTCCAGATTCGCGATCCGTACGCGGGCCGCGCTCGCGACGGCCACGGGCTGCCTGACCGTGGCCGCGTGCGGCGTCGCGACCTCCCCGGCCGCCTCTCCGGCCACCTCCGCTCCGGTGGCGCCCCCCTCGGCGAGCCCGTCCGCGACCGGGGTGGCCGTCCCGGAGCCGACCGGCGCGACGCCCACGGCCGCGACACCGACGGCCGGTCCGTCCACCACGGCGTCGCCGGCCCCGGCGGGCCCGCCGGAGTTCTCCGCGAAGGTCTCCCGGGTCACCCGCGAACGGCTCCGGTACTCCTGGCGGCCCGGATGCCCGGTCCCGGTCGGCGACCTGCGGCTGATCACGATGACCTACTGGGGCTTCGACGATAGGCCGCACACCGGCGAGCTGGTCGTGCACGAGGAGGCCGTCGACGACATCGTCTCCGTCTTCCGCCGCCTGTACGGCTGGCGCTGGCCGATCTACAGGATGCGGCTCGTCGACGTCTACAAGGGCGACGACTTCGCCTCGATCGACGCCGACAACACCTCGGCCTTCAACTGCCGCCCGGCCACGGGGTCGAGCAGCTGGTCCAGGCACGCCTACGGCCGGGCCGTCGACATCAACCCGCGCGAGAACCCGTACGTGTACGCCGACGGCTCGGGATCCCACAGCAACGCCCGCAAGTTCCTCAAGCGCCCCCTGAAGGCTCCCGGGGTGATCAACCCGGGCGACCGCGTGGTCAGGGCCTTCGAACGGGAGGGCTGGGAGTGGGGCGGTGACTGGTCGGGCGTCAAGGACTACCAGCACTTCTCCATGGGCGGCGGCTGAGCTCGCAGGCGGCGCCGCCCCCTGGGACCTGAACCGCGGCTCGCCCCCTGACCCCTGAGGCCCGGCCCGCGGCTCGCCCCCTCACGCGTCCTCGTGCTCCTGCTCGTCCTCGGCATCGGCCCGGCACATCGGCGCCGGGTCACGCCTCGCGCGGTATGCGGTCGGCGGGCATGCCGGGCCCGATCACGGCCCGGATCTCGGCCGGGTCGTCCACGCGGCCGCAGTGGGCGCACACCGTCTGCCGGCCGACCTCGCCGCCGCACACCGAATGGGTGTAGAGGATCGGCGGCTCCCCGTCGGTCGCCCACCGGTCGCCCCACTCCGAGAGCGCGACCAGGGCGGGCGCGAGCGCACGCCCCTTGTCGGTCAGCAGGTACTCATGCTGCCCGGACTGCCCGGAGTGCCTGTGACGCCGCATGATCCCTGCCTCGACGAAGCCGTCGAGCCGGGCCTTGAGGACGTTGGTCGCGATGCCCAGGTTGCGCTGGAAGTCGCTGTAGCGCGTCGCCCCTCCGAACAGGGCGTCGCGGATGATCAGCAGGCTCCAGCGCTCGCCGACCATCTCCAGCGAGCGCGCGATCGAACACACCTGTGAGTCGTAGGTCTTTCCCAGCATGCGTCCGATTCTACTGAAGGTGCTTGCATCATGAAAGCGACTCGGTTACGGTTACTTGCATGATGCAAGTAAATCGGGACTTCACCGTCACCTTCCCGGTCGGCCGGACTGTGCAGGAGGCCTTCGAGCCGGATCACCGGCCTGGCCGCCACCGGGCCGCACGGCGCCTGACATGACCGCGACCGCGGGAAAGACCGTACCGATCACCGGGGCGTGCGCGTCCGACGACGAGGAGACCTGAAATGACCACACCGAGACTCGGCAGCATCCTTCTCGGCACCACCCGGCCGGTGGAACTACGCGACTGGTACCGCAGGGCACTGGCACCGGACCACCGGGGCGAGGGGCCGATCGATCTGGGCGGGTTCCTGCTGGTCATCGAGGAGCGCGACGACGTCGGTGCCGGGAACGGCGAGCCCGGGCGGATGATCCTCAACTTCCACGTCGACGACTTCGACGCCGTCGAGGCGCGACTGCGGGCGGCGGGCGTGGACTGGCTCGTCCCCGTCGCGGACCGCCCCTCCGGCCGCTTCGGGACGTTCGCCGACCCCGACGGGAACACCCTTCAGATCATCCGGTTCACAAGGAGCGCATGAGCGCGACGCGCCGCAGGGGTCACGGCAGCGGTCAGCCGCGCACCGGTGAGACGTTGGGCTGAAGCAGCTCCCACCGGTTGCCGTACAGGTCAGAGAAGAGGGCCACCGTGCCGTAGGGCTCGCGTCGCGGGGTCCCCTCGAAGACGATGCCCGCCGCCGTCATCCGCTCGTGGTCGTGGACGAGGTCGGCGGTGGAGAAGACCAGGCCGGTCTGGCCGCCGACGAGTGCCTCCTGCTCGGGAGTACGGGCGCGGGCGAGCAGGAGCGCCGTCTCCCGCGCGCCTCGCGGCCGTACGGTCACCCAGCGCTCGCCGTCGTCCATGAGCCTGTCCTCCAGGAGGTCGAGCCCGAGGGTCCCGGCGTAGAAGGCGACGGCCTCGTCGTAGTCACGCACGACCAGGGTGAAGAGCGCGAGATGCGTCCAGTGGGCGCCGTTCCCGAACGGGCCGGCCTGTCCGGGGTGCCGCGGCCACGCGGGCGGATCCGCGGCGAGGGCCGACTCCTGGAGATCGGTGATCGTCCGGACCACCCGGACGGCCAGCAGGCCGGCGACGATCGGCAGGACGGTGCCCGCGACGAGAGCGACGGCCTCCAGCCCGTTCAGCCTCCCCTCGACGAACCTCACGGTCACCCCGGCCACGGCCCACGACAGCAGCCAGGCCGACCACCACGCCCGGATCAGGCCGGAGCGGCGGACCCTCAGGAGATCGGTCCCGGGCCACAGGCCACCGGGCCGTGACGTGGCCCAGATGTCGTCGACGATCCCCTTGGGGACGAAGAGGCAGAGGTAGGGGATCCAGCCGAGGATCAGGTACGACGTGGGATAGGTGTGGAAGACCCCCGGGGAGATCGCGTAGGCGTTGGCACGGGCACGGAACAGCCAGCACAGGAAGGCGACCCCCGCCACGAGGTACAGGAGCCCGCCCAGGACGTACCACGTCAGGACCGCCGGCCGTGCCCACTTCTCCCCGCCGAGGAGCTGCAGCACCGACACGACGGTGGACGCGACGCAGACCAGCGCGATCGAGACGACGACGACCGTCGCGAACGGGCGGATCGGACGCAGGGGTCGAACCGGCACGGCGAACGCGCTCGTGGTCATGACATTCCTTCGACCGGGGGTGAGATCCGCGCCAGTATGCCGGATCATGACACGGCCGTACGGACGCGTCCCACGCCGTACCTCCGCTGGACGGCGGGGTCACGAACGGGACCTCGTCCGAAGGGCGCCCGCCTCCCGGGGGCGGGTCACGCGCTTCGGGCGGGTCCGCCGCGGGGCGCCGTTCCGGGGGGCTCCGGGGCCTGGGGCATCATTGGTCGCATGGCG
Organism: Streptosporangium sp. NPDC050855; assembly: GCF_044456585.1. NCBI lineage: Bacteria > Bacillati > Actinomycetota > Actinomycetes > Streptosporangiales > Streptosporangiaceae > Streptosporangium > Streptosporangium sp. NPDC050855. The sequence goes on along the minus strand of NZ_JBITFY010000036.1, from coordinate 1,617 downwards.
GCCAGGGATGGGGACGGCTGGGCCCGGTGCGATCGCGGCCATCGGCACTGGGGCGTACACGGTGCCGCCGGGCTGCTGGCCGTTCACCACGACGCCGCGGGGACCCCTCACATCCTCATGCAGAAACGCGCGTACTGGAGTCACCACGGCGGCACCTGGGGACTGCCGGGCGGCGCCCGCGACAGTCACGAGAGCGGCGTCGAGGCCGCCCTGCGCGAGGCGTCCGAGGAGGCCGTGATGGACCGCACCGGCCTGCGGGTGCAGGGCGTCTACCTCGACGACCACGGCGGGTGGTCCTTCGAGACCGTCATCGCCGAGGCCTCCGGGCTGCTGCCCGTGGCCCCCGCCAACAGCGAGAGCATCGCCCTGCGCTGGCTGCCGGTCGAGAAGGTCACCACCAGGAACCTGCACCCCGGCTTCGCCGAGACCTGGCCGGAGGTCGGCCTCGCGCTCGCCCCCTCCCTCGTCGTCCTGGACGTCGCCAACGTGGTGGGCGCCCGCGCCGAGCACGGCTGGTGGAACGACCGCGCTGGGGCGGCGGCCGGGCTGCTCGCCGAGGTCGGGGCACGCGCCGCCGACGGCCTGCGGGCCGTGCCCGACCGGGTTCCCGCGCTGGAGTACTGGTTCCCCCGGGTGTCCGCGGTCGTCGAGGGCGCCGCCCGCGGTGCCGCCCCGGTGCCCGGCGTCTCGGTGATCTCCGCCCCGGGGGACGGGGACGACGCCGTCGTCCAGGTCGTACGCGACTCCCGGCCGTGGGAGCGGGTGCTGGTCGTCACCGCCGACCGCGGGCTGCGCGGACGGGTCGCGGAACTGGGCGCCGAGGTCGTCGGCCCCCGGTGGCTGCTGTCGCAGCTGTGAGGTTCCCTCCCGGCACGCAGGGACGTCACGCACGACGACCGGCCGTCACGATCGCGACCGCTCCGAGCGGCAGACGTGGAACGTCGCGCACGACGGCCGTGGCCGTCGTCACAGCCGTGACGTTCCGGCCGGGACACGCGGAACTTCTGGCACGATGAGACGCATGTCCGAGCTCCGAACCGGCCCGCGGGACACCTGGGCCCAGGACGAGATCCCGGTTCCTCCCGATTCCTGGGGCCGTCGAGGCTCCGGCGGTGCCCTGCCGTGGGGGTTCGCGCTCGTCATCGTCGCGCTGGTGGCGGGCCGGCTGCTGCTGACCCCGCACCTGACGGCACCGGCCCTGCAGACCTGGGCCACGATCTTCGTGGCGATCTGCGTGCAGGCGCTGCCGTTCCTGGTCTTCGGCGTGGCCCTGTCGGCGGCGATCACGGCGTTCGTGCCGGCGTCGTTCTGGACCAGGGCACTGCCGAAGAACCCGGCCGTGGCCGTGCCGGTCGCCGGGATGGCCGGGGCGGTGCTGCCGGGGTGTGAGTGCGCCTCCGTGCCGGTCGCCTCGGGGCTGATGGCGCGCGGGGTGGCCCCGGCCGCCGCACTGGCGTTCTTGCTGGCCTCCCCCGCGATCAACCCAATCGTGCTGGTCGCCACCGCCGTGGCCTTCCCCGGCCAGCCGCTGATGGTGGCCGCCCGGTTCGGGGCCTCGCTGGTCGTGGCGGTACTGGTCGGCTGGCTGTGGCTGAGGTTCGGCCGCAGCCAGTGGCT
>NZ_JBITFY010000035.1:0-51303 GCF_044456585.1 Streptosporangium sp. NPDC050855 | reverse complement strand
GGCTACCTCAGCCCCATCGACTACGAGCAGCAGACCATCGATGGGGTGCTGCTCGCCGCATAACAACCGGTGTCCACACTTCGGGGCGAGCCCCCCAACGCGTCCAGGCCGTGGGAGGACAGCTCGGGGTAGATGCTGCGGGCCAAACGGACGGTGTCCAGCAACGGAACGGCCGCGAGCGCCGGGCAGTGCGCGCCTTGGTGGGCGATCAGCGTCGCCTCGGTGCCGGCGCCGTGGGCGATGAGCCGGTAGGGCGGCATGGTCAGGTGCGCGTCCAGGTCGGCCATGACGTGCTCGGGACCTGGCGCATCGGCCAGCATAGCGGCGGTGATGCCGGTCTGGCGGACGTCGAAGTCGGTCACCGGCACGTCAGTGGGCGGGCGGATCAGGGACTGAAACCGCCAGGACTCCACCACCTCGCCGTCCCTGGTCTTCAAGGCCAAGGCCGCGACCTCGGTTGGCACAGGAGGGCGACCTGCCGGGGTCAGTCCCTCGAAGTCGATGACCACGAAGGTGTGGCGGACAAAGTCCGGGTCGCCGGCAAGCCCCGGCCCGGCTGCCGGCGGCGTGCTCAAGGGTGCTGCGGGGTCCATGCCAAGGCCTCTTTCTGGATGATCTGCGCGTAGCGCAGCGCTTCTTCGGTGTCGCCGCCGCCCATCACCACGGCCAGCAGGCGGTCCAGCCGGCGGCGGCCGGGCAGGACGCGAGGTTCAGCACCCGACACGCCGGGTGGGCCGAGGTCGCGCACAAATCGAACGTGCCGACGCCGTTGTGCGCTCCAGCATCGGCCAGACGGCGGGCGAACGCGCGCGGTTCGGTCATGGTGATGGACCCCAGCAGGCTGTAGCTGTTGGGGTCCTTCAGCTCCTGCTCAAGATGTCGGCCGCGTGCACCGGAGTAGGTGATGATGTGGTGCATGGTCAGATCCGTTGAGCACCTCAGGCCGCGACACCGCTGACGACGTCTGGGAGAATCGGCTACCCGCTCATGGCGTTCCCGTCGCGTTGATGCCGCGGTCGCGCGGCGAACCAGCGCCGCCGCGGTGGCCCGCGCTCGCGCAGGCGTCAGTGGACCACCGGGAGGCATCGCAGAGGGAGAACACTTCACGCGTCCGCTGGCCCACCAGCCAAGCACGCCCGCAGGTCGATGATCGGGAAGGAAGGCAATGAGTTCGCTGGCCGAAGAGCACGCCCGCTCGGCGGTGCGTGAGCTGGTCGCCGCCATGCGACCACACGACCCACAAGAAGCCACCGACCAGGCGTGGGTATTCGCCTGGATCGACTCTGGAACGCAATTGTGGCGTGTGGAAAAACCAGCGACGCCACCCAGCCACCTGGTCGTCTACACCGTCTTGTTCGATGAGCCGACCCGCTCGATCATGATCGTCTACCACCTGCTCGCCCAGGCGTGGCTCTTCCCGGGCGGCCACGTAGATAATCTTGAAAATCCACGCTCCACAGCTCGGCGCGAGCTGACGGAGGAACTGCAGATCGAACCCCCGTTCCACCCGGCACTCGGTGATGACCCGGTCTTCTTGACCGTCACCCAGACACGGGGCCCAAACACCCACACCGACGTCACGCTCTGGTTTTTGTTCCTGGCCAACCGGGAGGAGCCGGTCGTGCCCGATCTGCGCGAGTTCAGCGAGGTACGGTGGGTGCCGCTCGATGACCGAGCATCCTGGCCAGAGGGTGTCTTCGACCCGGGCCTCGAGCGCTTCCTGAACAAACTCACGACCCTCCTCGCCCCTGAGGCTTCGACAGGGAGCGCATCTCATCGCGGGCTCTGACAACCGGGACGGCCAGGTTGATCCGCGCGCTCACCAGCTCGCGGCGCCAGCCCACCAAACCGGGCGTGTGCCGCACGTGGAGCGCAGAGCGCAGCCACACGGAACCTACGAGCTTTTCGTGAACGCTGCCCGTACCTGATCCCGGCGTGCACTCCACCAGTGCAGCAGCCGTTCTCCCGATGCCCACAGACGATCAGGGTTGTGATCATTCCTGTCGTAGTGCCAGGTGAGCTGCCAAAACCCGGGCATGCAATCCCACCATTGGCGCTCAACCGCGTCCACCAGATCCGCGTCGCAGATCGGTATCACAGACCGGTACCCGGCGACGAACGCCTGCACCCGCTCCAGGTCCCAACGCCCGTCGGCGGCGGCGAACTGCACCCGCGCCGTCCGCACGACCTCCTCACCGTAGGGGCGGACCCGAAGCCGGTCCCAATCGAGTACCGCCGTGACCACCCCGTGCTCCCACAACAGGTTCAGCACCTGAACATCGCCATGCGTCCACCCCGCCGGCCCCCGCACGTCCTCACCGTCCTGCGCCTCGGCCGCCGCCGTGTCGAACGCATCCGGCTCGGTGCGGTCGGCGATGATCGCCAGGAACCGATCTGCTTCGGCCATGTCGTCCTTAGGGGCGCGTACCTTCGGCCTCAGCGCGCCGGTCACGGACTCCAAGCCCGCGGCGGGGGAGGCCCGCGCCCGACGAATGCTCCGAGAGCAGCGGCCTCATCCAAGCCTAGGTCGAGGCCGGTGCGGTGCTCGCCACCCGCCCAGGGCAGCGCCACTCCCGCCGATGCGTTCTGGACCCGGCGAATCTCCCATGAGAACGGGGATTCCGGCAGGTGAAGGGGCGTGAGCAGCGAACAGAAAACGACGTTACTGGGCTCGGCCGGATGGTTGCGGACCTTTCTGTGGATGGCCAGCGGGTGGCGGTGCTCGGTGACGACGGTTGTCAGCACCTGCGGGCCAGCGGCCGGTTCGGCTGCGCGGTTCCTCGGCAAGGGCGTCGCAGCCCCCACCACCGGCCCTACCTGGTGACTGGCGCCTGTGGTGGATCGCCGACGGGGTGCGCTACCCGAGCCGGCCTTCACCGGGCACGGGGCCGGGCGGCGTGGAAGGCCGACGGTTCGGTGGGTGATGACGTCCACCGGGCAGGTCGTCGATCCCGCCTCGGTGTCCAAGCGGCGGAACCGCCGGCCGTTACGGCTTGACCGGCTTCCGGTCGGTCCACTCGGCTTTGATGATCGCGTTCCAGTTGACGACGGTGCCCGGCTTCGCCCAGCCGTAGGTCCCGGTCGGGGCGACAGCCACGAACCGGTCCGTCAGCAGGATGCCGGTGTCCGGGTCGACGATGAGCTGCCGCTCGAACGTGCCAGTGGGCCACCTCTCGGCCCGGGCGACGCCCTGGCCCTTGCGCTCCAGCGCGTCGGTCACCTCACCCAGCGATCGCACATCGTTCAGCCCGGCGAGCACCTGGTAGGCTGCGGCCCGGACACCGGGCTTGACGGGCAGGTCGCTCAACAGGCCCGCGGTCACCTGGAAAAGCCAGGAGTCGGCATCCTGCGGGTCGTCGGACTCGGTGCCGTGCCCCCGGTACCCCTTGAGCAAGTACATCTTCAACTCGGCCGCTGTCGTGGGCAGGGCCTGAAGCTCGGCCACCGAGACGTTCTCACCGGCCAGCTCGGCGACCTTGTCGCCGTCGTTGATCACGTTGCCGACGGGTTCGCCCCCCTTGGCCTTGATGAGCAGGCGCGCCTTGCTGTCGGCCATGGTCACCGTCCATTCGGTCGGCGAGCCGTCCTGCTTCCAGGCGGTCTCCGAGCCCGGCGCGGGCCTGGTGTCCAGGTTCTGGGACACCCACCAGCTTTCCTGCTTCGGAGAGCGGGCGATCCATCGTTGACTGCGGCCCAGGCTGTTCACCGTGTAGGGCACCTTGGTGCCCACCTGCTGAGCGTTGCCGCCCGTGCTTTCGACGTACCAGTAGGCCCCGCTGCCTTGGCGGGCCTTGAGGGAGGACTCGGCCGCGACGAGGAGGATCTGCCTGGCCGACGACCGCTTCACCGGCTGCTCCTTTTTGGCCACGGCCGAGGAACTCGGGGCCGGTGTCGTGCCGCCGGTCGCGGTGATCGTCACAGCCACGGCGGTGGCGGCCACACCCGCCAGGCCGAGCGCCCACACGGGCCTGGGGACGCGGGTCCTGCGCATCCGCGCCGGCCTGGCCTGAGACATGGCGTAGGAGAGCTCGGCAGCCCGGGTGCGCTCGTCGACCGGGGTATCGAGACGGGCCGGGCGGGCCGCCCGCAGTCGGTCCATCGGGTTCATGACCACTCCTCCGTGAGATTGTGCACCCGGGACGGGGGACGGACCGCCGGTGCCGACTTCATCGCCTGGGCCAGCCGTTTGCGGGCCCGGTGGAGCCGCACCCGGAAGGTCCCGGTGGAACATCCGATGACGCGTGCCGCGTCGCGCGGCGAGAGCCCCTGCCAAGCCACCAAGATCAGCAGCTCGCGTTCGTCCTGGTTCAACGAGGCGAGCGCGGTCATGACGGTGAGACGTTCGGTCACCTGGTCGGCGTGGTCCTCCTCCGTCCACGCGCGCAACTCGCCGGCGAGCGACTCTCGCCGGATCTCGGTGCGGATGTTGTCCCGCAGCACGTTGCGGGCCACGCCGAGCAGCCATGGCAGCGCAGGCTCCGGTATGGCGTCGAACCGCCGCCAGGCGATCGCGAACGTCTCGCTCACCACCTCGTCGGCGATCCGGCGGCCCGCCTGACTGACCACGTAGGCCCAGACCCGCTGTCGGCACTCGTCGTACATCGTGGTGAACCGCTGTGAGTCGTCCGTCACCGCCTGGCCCCCCTTCGTCCGGGGTAATTTGCTTCAACACCAGGAAGTGGGCCGAGGCCTCCAAATGTTACGAACGACTTCGAATCATCTTCTGATGGTCCTCCGCCTCCGGGCATGTCCCAGCAGCCGGGTGAGCCCTCACCGGGCTGAGATATTACGGTTTCAACGCCGCGGTGACCCGACGCCGTCGGCGTGAGGTCGCCCGCCACAGCGGGAATCCCGGACCGCGCTCCGGGCGGGTCCCGCTCACGCGCTCGCGGCCTGCTCGGCGGGCACGGCACCGGGTGCCACCGGGCAGGGAACTCATCAGGATCCCGGCTCCGGCCCGGCGTCGTGCACGTACCGGGCGACCTGGACGCGATTGGTGACCTCCAGCTTGGCGAACACGCTTCCGACGTGCGTCTTGACGGTGGCGAGACCGAGGTGCAGCGACTCGGCGATCTCGGCGTTGGACAACCCCTCGCTGACCGCGAGGGCGACCTGTCGTTCACGATCCGTCAGTCTGGCGATCAGCGTGCGGGCCGCGCGTTGCCGGGAGTCATCCACCTGCCTGGTGGCCATCGTGATGAGCCGGCCGGTGATGCTCGGTGAGAGCGTCGGCTCGCCGAGCGCGACGCGACGTACGGCAGCGACGATGTCGGCGGGCCTGGTGTCTTTGAGCAGGAATCCCACCGCGCCCTCGCGCAATGCCACCAGGACCATCTCGTCGGTGTCGAACGTGGTCAGGACGATGATCCGCGCCGACGTCCCCCGCTCGTGCAGCCTGCGGGTGGCGGCCAGCCCGTCCATCCGGGGCATCCGGATGTCCATCAGGACGACGTCGGGTCGTTCGCGCATGACCACGTCGATCGCGTCCCGCCCATCGGCCGCCTCGCCGACGACGTCGATGTCCGGGGCGCCGCCCAGAATCAACCGGAGCCCCTCTCGCACCAGCGCGTCGTCGTCGACGACGACCAGCCGTACTGAGCTCAGCTCGGCCATGGCAGCCTCACCGTCACGACGAAGGACCCGTCCGGCCGTGGCCCGTGGAAGAAGGTCCCGCCCGCCAGCTCGACGCGCTCCGCGAGCCCCAGGAGGCCGACTCCCGGTGACGGCGGGTCCCCGGGCGCCCGGTCACCGAGAAGGTTGCGGACCTCGACCTCGAGCACACTCCCGGTGGTGCCGGCGAGCCGCACCACGACGGGCTCGCCGGGGGCGTGCTTCCTGGCGTTCGTCAGAGCCTCCTGCACGATCCGGAACGCCGTGCCCGACAGGGTTTCGGGGAGGTGGGACGTGAGCACCTCCCCGCTGTCGAGCCGGACCGCCGAACCCGCCTCTCGGGCGTCGGCGAGCAGGGCGGGCAGTTCCGCCAGCGTGGACTGCGGTCGTTCGACGGCGACGTCCACGGGTCCGTCCGCCCGCAGGACTCCCAGCACGTCCCGCAGCTCGGCCAGTGCGAGCTGGGCGTTGTCCTGGATGGTCTCCGCCGTCCTGGCCGTCTGCTCGCGACCGAGGTTCTCGCGGTAGGTGAGCGCTCCGGCGTGGAGCGCGACAAGGGAGATCCGGTGCGCCAGCACGTCGTGCATCTCCCGTGCGATCCGGGTCCGTTCCGCGTCGCGGGCGATCTTCGCGGTCAGCGCCTGCTCTCGTTCGACGGTGAGCGCCCGCTCGCGCAGGGAGTCGACCAGCTCGCGACGGGCGGCGATGTAGTATCCGGTGGCCACGGCGGCGGCGAAGAAGGCCCCGCCGAGCACGATGCCGCTCGCCGCCTCCGGGCCACCGCCCTCGGTCAGGTGGAAACGGGGCCGGTACAGCAACTCGGACACGATCGAGCCCGCGAGGAACACGGCCGCGACGATCGCGACCTGGGAACGCCGCCGCCGCGTGGCCATCGAGGCGACGGCCAGCGCCGTCGTGCCCATGCTCGTCACCGACACGGCACAGGCGGCGCTGACGAGACATGCCACGACCAGGGGACGGCGGCGCCGTAGGGGAAGGAGTGCGAGTGTCACGGCACCCAGCGCGAGGTCGAGCACCAGCACCGCGCCCACGACGTCCTCCTGGGCCGCGGTCAGCGGCTCAGACAGCACCACGGCGGTCATCGCACCCCACGCCGCCATGCCGACGACTGTCGCGAGCAGATAACGCCAGGCACGGGACCACGGACGCGGTGGTTTGGACATGACTGGAGCCTAGATGTTCCCGGGGAGGCTGCGGGCCCGTCGCGGGGCTCGGCCGTCTCCACCCAGAGGTGGAGACGGCCGAGCCCTTGTGGGGAGTTGCCCGAGGTTTCGGCCGGGCAAGGTTGAAGCCGTCATCCCCACCACAGGCTCCACGCCACAAGGAGAAGCCATGACCAGACCCACGACGCTGGCGAGAACCGCCGGTCTGCTGTACCTGGCGCTCGCCGCCCTGGGCACCTGGGCGGAGTTGTTCGTACGCGGCGGTGTGCGCGTGCCCGGCGACGCCGCCGCCACGGCCGCCAACATCGTGAACCACGAAACGCTCTTGCGCTGGGGCCTGGCCGCGGACGTGCTGATGGCGGTGGTCTTTGTTTTCCTGGGCCTTGTCCTGCAGCGCCTGCTGCACCACGTCGACGAGCGCGCCGCGACGGCGCTCTTGGTGTTCGTGTCGGTCGGTGCGGGCTCCATCCTGCTCAACCTCGCCTTCCACCTCGGGGCGCTGCAGGTGGCCACCGGTCCGGCACGGGCCGATGGGATGGCGTCGCTGCTGCTCGAACTGCACGGGTACGGCTACACCCTCGGCGGTGTCTTCTTCGGCCTGTGGCTGCTGCCCATGGGGTACCTCGCCTGGCGCTCACCTTTGTTCCCGAAGCCGATGGGCGTGCTGCTCGTCATCGGCGGCTTCGCCTGGGTCGTCGATCCGGTGATCGCGTTCGCGCTGCCCGCCGCTCCCGGTCTCGTTCGCGACGTGGTGTCGGCTCCCACGTGGCTCGCGGAGTTCGGCCTGATGTTCTACCTGATCATCCGCGGCGTCCGGTCGCCGGCGCCCGCCGACACGCCCGCTTACAGCTCCTAGACGAATGAGTCCGATGTGATCAGTCGTTGCCGATGAGGGTGAGGCCGTGGTCGAGGCGGGCATGGAACGTGGGCCGGACGCTGGTCGGACCGCTCAGGACGAACTCGTAGGCGGCGTCGTCAGGATCGTCGGGATCCACGAGGTGCCCGCGGACTTCCACTTCGTACCAGCCGGGTGGTACGGAAATGCGACGATGCCGGGGATCGTCGGGCGTCCACTTCGTGAGGTGGCCCAGGCCACACAGCAGCAGCTCTTGTGACCGGACGTGCAGAGCCCACCCGGCGGATGTCACCTTGGGGTCTTGCCACGGTGAAGGACTCCGGGCATGGCGTACGAGCACGGTGTAGAAGCCGGGATCGATGTTCTGCGCGGGAATCGCGATGCCGTCACGTACGACCTGATCGCCCTGTTCACTCGTGCTGAACAGCTGCAGCAGATTCCTGCCGACGGGGTTGCCGGCACCGACGTCGTCGAGCCCTGTGGCATCGAGCAGCACGAACCCGAAGAGCTCGGGAAAGCATCCTTTGAACCGCGCGGCGGGAAACGTCATGGCCGAACAGTAACGAGTCGCGCCTGCACGCAGCCTCCCGCGGAGCAAGATACGGCCCGGGCTTCGCCCCTCGCCCCTTGTAGGAAACGGTCCGGCTTCCCGGTCCGGTCACGGGAAAGGGGCGAGGGTCTCGATGATCCGTTTGTGACGACGGACCTTGAGACCCTCTTGACCGTACTGTGCGTGAAGATCGACGATGAGATCGGGGGGAACGCGGTGGATGGGACGACCGCTCCTGCTCAGCGACTGCGAACTCGTCTGCCCGGCCGTGGCCCAGGCCCCTGCTCGGCTTCCGTTTCGAGGCGTGTTGGCTGCGCTTCGCCCGCAAGCGCCTGGCCGCCCTGTTTTCATACCTTCCACAGCAGTTTGAGGACAACAAGCGCTCATGCGCGGCGTTGCCGCTGGTCGAGCGTATGATCCGGGAGCTGGCAACGGACAGCGACTTCTGGACGGACACCGTGTGGATCACGGACTCCACCTTGGTGTCCTGCGGCATGTCGCGCATGGTGACCGTTGTGAACCGAGCCGTCGAGTTGTTCGCCGGCCCCGATTTCGGCTGGCATCGACCCGTCCGTGCGGTGCGGTTTCAGTGCAGCATGACGCGCGCCCACCGCCTCCGGGCCACCACGAGGCCCAGCGCTCCCAGCGTCAGGAGATAAGCCACGCTCACGATCATGCCGGAGTCGATCTGGCCGAGGGCGCACCCTCGCAGCAGCCCGATGGCGTGGTAGAGCGGCAGCAGCTCCACGAGGATCTGCACCGCCCGGGGATAGACGGTGACCGGGTAGAACGTCGTCGCGAACAGGAACATCGGCAGCAGTACCAGTTGCACGTACTGGAAGTCGGACCAGGCCCTGATGCGCGTTGTCACGGCCAGTCCCGCGCTTGCGAAGGCGAAGGCCACCAGCAGTGTCCCGGCCGCCGCGATCAGGGCGTTCGACCAGGAGACCAGCCCGAACATCGTGATCACGAGGAGGAACCCGGCCGCGGTGACGAACCCGCGCAGTACCGCCCAGGCCACCTCGCCGGCGATGATCCCGGTCAGGGACACGGGGGTGAACAGGATCGCCCGGTAGAACCGCTCATGGGTGAACTTGACGAAGGCGCCTTCCATCGTCTCGTACAGGGCGCTGTTCATGACCGCCGTGGCGAGCAGGCCGGGTGCGACGAACGCGGCGTAGGTGACGCCCACCCCGTTGACGTTTCCGACAAGCTGCCCGATGCCGACGCCTATGGCCAGCAGGTACAGGACGGGCTCGAAGATCGAGTACATCGCCATGGTCCACGGGTTGCTCCCGGTGTGCACCCGCAGATTGCGAAACACCAGGAAGTGCGCGCCACCCCAGCGGGGGACGATCGGCGGCGCGGGTGATCGGCTGTTCAGCATCGTGCTCTGCACCATGTGATCCCCCTCAGATGTGGATGTGGCGCCGGTAGGTGGTCAGGGCCACCGCGATGCCCCCGGCGGTGAGTGCGGCCAGGTAGCCGACGTGGATCGCGGAGGTGAGGAGGGTCGCGGTGCCCAGGCTCAGGGTGCGGCACAGGTCGACGCCGTGCCACAGCGGCAGGACGTAGGCCAGCGGGCGCAGCCAGTCGGGGAGTGTCTCGATGGCGAAGAAGGTCCCGGAGAACAGGTACATCGGCATCAGCACGAACCGGAACACCGTGTTGAGGGTGCCGAACGTGTCGACGGTGATCGTCCACGCCGCCAGCGGGGCCGCGAAGGCCATGCCGGTGAGCAGGGCGGCGGGCACGGCGAGCACGGCCCACGGGGAGCGGGCGGCGCCGAAGGCCGCCATGACCACGGCGAAGGCCAGCGCGCTCGTCCCGATTCTGAACGCCATGAACAGCAGGTGCCCGGCCATGATGTCGCGGGGTTCCAGCGGGGTCGCGGCGGCCACCAGGTAGCCCTTGCCCTGTCGCAGGGAGCTGTGGACCATGAACGCCGCCTCGACGTAGGCGTTCTGCATCGCCGCGGCGGCCAGCATCCCGGGGGCGAAGAACTCCAGGTAGGTCAGGCCGCCCAGCGATGAGGGGTCCACCAGCTGTCCGAGCCCGGCGCCGATGGCGATCAGGAAGAGCAGCGGGTTGGCCACGCTGATGACGATGGTGCCCTTCCAGGTGCGGCGGTAGCGGAGCATCCACGAGGAGAACTCGCGAAGGAACATAGGCATGTGTCGTCCGCCTTCAGTCCGTCAGGGTCCGGCCGGACAGGCGCAGGAACACGTCCTCCAGCGTCGATCTCCGGACCAGGGCGGTGATCGGGGTCATCCGTGCGGCGGTGACCTCGGCCAGCGTCGCCTCACCGTCATGGGTGTAGACCAGCACCCGGTCCGGCAGGACCTCCACCCGCTCTCCCTCGTCGGTGCGGATTCGGTCGTGCAGTTTCTCCGCGGCCTGCTCGTGCTCGTCGATCCGGAACCTCAGCTCCAAGACCTCGCGCGTGGAGTGCCTGCGGATGAGCTCCTGGGGTGACCCCTCGTCCGCGATGAGCCCTTTGTCCATCACCACCAGGCGGTCGCACAACTGCTCGGCCTCGTCCATGTAGTGGGTGGTGAGCAGCAGTGTCACTCCCTGCTGCTTCAGCCTGAACAACCTGTCCCACAGCACGTGCCGGGCCTGCGGGTCGAGCCCGGTGGTCGGCTCGTCAAGCAGGAGGATGTCCGGCTCGTTGATGAGGGAGCGGGCGATCGTCAGCCGCCGCCGCATGCCGCCCGACAGCGCCCCCAGCTTCTCGCCCGCCTTCTCCTCCAGCTGCGCGAACTCCAGCAGGCGCTGCGCCCGCTCCCTGATCACGCGGCGGGGCAGCCCGAAGTACAGGCCGTACATCGTCAGGTTCTCGTGCACGGTGAGATCGGGGTCCAGCACGTCGTCCTGCGGGACCACGCCCAGGCGCGCCCGGATGCTCCGGCCGTCGCGCGCGGGGTCCATGCCGAGGATGCGCAGAGTTCCCGCGGTGGCCGTGGAGACGCAGCCGAGCATGCGCATCGTCGAGGACTTGCCCGCCCCGTTGGGACCGAGGAATCCGAAGGCCTCCCCCCGGTCGACGTGGAAGTCGATCCCGGCCACGGCCTGGAACCCGGCTGTCCGCCTGTCCCTGGGCGGGTACGTCTTTTTGAGCCCTTCCGCCCGGATCAGCGGTGTCTCACTGCCATCGCCCGTCATGGACACCTTGAACTCTCCGGCACAACGAGCCGCCTTGCCCATAGATCACAGAATTTTCAAGATGTTATTCTGCAAGATACAGAGAAAAATATGCAATATATTTATGTAGGGACGTAGCGGTATATATCGGTCCTGACGTCAGGGGGCGGCGTCCCTGCGAGTGCCTCGCAACGCCGACAGGTGTCGAGGCGGGGAGGCCGGTTACTTGCCCGCGTTGTCTGAAGCCGGTGAACCTCAACGAGGGCGATCCCGGTCAGGGCGAGCAGTTGGAGCTGTTCGGGATCTGACCCGGTTGCGAGGGCCGACCGGTCGCGGATGCCCCGGCAGTTCCGTTGGGGCGGGAGGGCGACGCCGTAGCCGGTACGGTCAGCGGGTCGGCAACGATCCGGCCGCAGACGACACGGACCAACGCCACCCGCACGACCGAGCCGGCCGTATCGTTTCCGACGCGTCCGGTTGCACGTCGTTCCGCTACGAACCAACTGCCTGACCTGTACATCAGGAGGCGTTGAAGCCCAGCGTGTGGTCGCCGGATCCGGCCGTGGCGCTCACCTGGTAGCGGTACCGGCCCGGCGTGCCGATGTAGCCGTCCGCTACCCGTACCGGACTGCCCCGGCGTTCCCCGCCGACAGGATGATCAGTTTCCGTACCACTGCCATCGGGTGCGCCGGGGCAGTCCGGGAAGCACGACGCGACCGGTGCACCACAGCAGGGTCGCGGACGGATCGTGCCCGGACGGAGCATCCGGGAAGAGGCGGGTGAGGACCGCGGCGCTCGGCTCGGCGGCCGGTGTCCAGGGCAGGCCGAGGGTGCGGGTGATGTCGTAGGTGTGAACGGCCAGCTCGACGATGCCCATCGCGGCGAAACCGGTGGCGTCCGAGTGTCCCCAGGGGTGCCAGGCGCGCGCGTCTGCGGCGGTGTCCCGGACCGTGGTGCCGAGCAGGGAGGTGGCGATGCCGAGTCCTTCCAGGCACGCGGGAACGGGGGCGTCGGCGTCAAGGGAGGCGAACAGGGTGATGTAGCGGTCATGGGGGCGGGCGATGAGCAGACCGGCGTAGCCGACCAGGCCGAGGGCCAGGTGGTCGAGGGTCTGGCGGCAGGTCCAGTCGAGGTCACCGGCCCGGCGTGACCAGTCCTGGTCGGCTCCCTCGAGGAGGACGGCCAGGCAGTCGTCGACGACGGCCGACAGCAGGCCCGGCCATGGCTCGATGGCGGTGGGCACCGGGTCGGCGAAGGAGGGGAGGGCGGTCTGCGGTGTCGCGGTCATCGGCCGTTCTCCGGGTTCCTCAGGACTTCAATCACGCTCGCGTAGCTGTCGGAGCCGTGGCCGGCCGCGCTCGCCCGCTGCATGGTGTGCTTCAACAACTCGGGGAGTGCGTTGTCGACGCCCCGCGCCGCCACAGCGTGGAGGAGATGGTCGATGGCCGCGATCTGCACATCGACGGTGGCGTCGTCACCCGGATACAGGCCCGCGTCCACCTGGGGTGCGTACGCGGTCATGAACCCGGCGACGGCGGACAGCCAGCGGACCGCGAAGGGGGTGAAAGCCGTGGCTTGCGTCTTCTCCGCGCCGACCAGCGCGGTTCCGTGCAGCCAGCCGGTCATGGCGGACCACATGAGGCCGAGCAACGCCGCATCGTAGAGGGACGCCAGGCCCGGATCGGCGCCCAGGTGCACGGGATCGCCCAGCGCCGTCAGGGTAGGACGGTGAGCTTCGAAGACCTCGGACGAACCGCTGTAGAGGAACATCATCTCCGGACTGCCCACGCCAGGGGGAGTCGTCATGACGGCGCCGTCGAGATAGCCGGCGCCCAGCGAGCGGGTCCACGCGGCGCTCTCCCGCGCCTGCTCCGGGGAGCCGGAGGTGAGATTGATCAGAGTCCTGCCTTCGAGAAAGGCGCCGGCGGGCTCCAAGACGGCGTGCAGCGCCTCGTGATCCAGCACGCAGGCGACGATGAGCGGGCTCGCCGTGACGGCCTCTTCGGGCGTGGCGGCGGGAAGGGCACCCCGGGCGGACAGCGCCTCGGCCTTGTGCGCCGTACGGTTCCACACGGTGGTTCGATGGCCACGGTCCAGCAGTGCGGTGGCCAGTGCCGAGCCCATCGAGCCCAGCCCGATGACGGTCACGGCCGGGTGGTCAAAGGTCACTCATGACTCCTCGTCAGTTCGCCGGTGGCGGTCGATCACGTGGAGAACACGCTCTCAGCAGGCCGTGGCCGCGAACAGTGACAGGGATGACGGGTGCCACCAGATTCCTGCCATAGGCTTCGGTTCATGCCTGCCGGTTCCGTCGCCGTGATCGTGCCCGAAGACATCAAGGTCCCTTCCTGGGATCTGTATGAGGTGAGCATCCCCTGCACCGTCTTCGGCCAGCCACAGCTCGACCTCGCCGATCCCTGGTACAGCCTGCGGCTGTGCGGGACGGCCGAGCGGCCGCCGGAGGGCCGGAGCGGTCCGGCCGGACCGAGCCTGACGGTGCGAACCGGCTACGGGCTCGACGGCCTCATCGGTGCGGACACGATCATCGTGCCCTCGGTTCCCGACTCGTGCGTCGAGGACGGCGTGCCGCTGCGGCCCGAGCTGGTGGCAGCCCTGCGTCGCGCCCATGCCGCCGGCGCCCGGATGGTCTCCCTGTGCACCGGCGCCTTCGCTCTCGCCGAAGCAGGGCTGCTCGACGGACGCCGTGCCACCGCTCACTGGATGCACACCGCCCAGCTGGCCGAGCGCTATCCGAAGGTCCAGGTCGACGACTCGGTGCTGTACGTGGACGAGGACGACGTGCTCACCAGCGCCGGGCTGACCGCAGGACTCGATCTGTGCCTGCATCTGGTACGCCGCGACCTCGGCGCACACGTCGCCAACCAGCTGGCCCGCCGGATGGTGGTCCCCGCCCATCGGCCCGGCGGCCAGGCACAGTTCATCGACCTGTCGGTACCGGCGACCGACGACGATAGCCTGAGCCCTGTCCTGGAGTGGGCCCGTGCGCACCTGGATCGGCCGCTCACGGTCGAGGAGTTGGCGCAACGGGTCGCGATGAGCCCCCGGACCTTCTACCGGCGGCTCCGCGCGGCCACCGGGATGACGCCGCTGCAGTGGCTGCTCACCCAACGCCTGGCACGTGCCCGGAGTCTGCTCGAATCGACGGATCTGCCGATCACGAAGGTCGGGGAACTGAGCGGGCTCGGCACGGCCAACAACCTCCGCCACCACTTCCTCAAGCAACTGGGAGTGTCTCCGGGCGACTACCGGCGAGCCTTCCCCACACGATGAACGGTTGACCGGACTGGTGCCGGGCCTACGAGGGAGGAAGTCGGACGGGCTCGATGACCTGGCTCGATGCCGCCGAGACCAGAGGGTGATGTCACAGCGTGACCGATGAGGTCGGGCCGCACAACCGAGGCCGGGTCGGTGATCGTGGTCTGCTGCCGGGGCGCCGGGGACGGCCTTGCAACCCGGCCGCTTTCATCAGCCGCGCCACCCGGCGCCGATCACGACCGGCCCCTTCCCGATGCAGGACGGCATGGTTCTGTGGAACGCGTGCCGCGCGAGCGCCGATGAACCTCGGCGATGCCGGCGGGCCCGGTGTCTTTGAGCAGGAACCCCGCTGCGCCTTCCTGATCATTCGCAGGGTGCAATCGCCGGTGTCCACCGACGCCTCGCTCACGGCTCCCAGCAGAACGATCTCCGTCGCGGTTCGAGCCCTCCGCTCACTGGAGGGTGGCCCGACGTGACCACGTCCGGCGGAGTCATTCGGGCGACGGCCCCGGAGCATCTGCTTAAACAGTGTTACTAACCGTTAGTAACCTGCGTTATCGTGGTCGGAAACTCTACAGAGCGGGGGTCGTCGGATGCCGTCGAGAACGGGTGGCACGCGGCAGGGCGTCGGTAAGGGGAAGCCGACCTCGAGTGATGTCGCCGCCGCCGCGGGAGTGTCCCGTTCGGCGGTCTCCTTCGCGTTCAACAACCCGCACCGGATCTCGACCTCCACCCGGGACCGGATCCTCGCGGTGGCCAAGGAGATGGGGTACACGCCCAACACGCTCGCGCGGATGCTCCAGGCGGGACAGACCCAGTCGCTGGGCGTGCTGCTGCCGCAGAACCTGGCGAAGATCATGGAGAACCCCTACTACGCGGGTTTCCTGATGGGGGTCGGACAGGTCTGCGACCAGGAGGGGTTCACGCTGCTGCTGACGCCGCCCCTGCGAGACTCGATGCTCAAGGCGATCCCGTACGCGGCGGTGGACGGTTTCATCGTGTGCGGCCTGGAGATCGACCGGGGCGAGGTCGCCGAACTGGAGCGGCGTGACATCCCCTTCGTGCTGGTCGACAGCGACCCGCAGGAGAACGTGCCGAGCGTGGACGTCGACGACCAGGGCGGGGCCCGGGACGTCGTGCGTCACCTGCTGGGCCTGGGGCACCGGCGGCTGGCCGTGCTGTCGCTGGATCCCGGCCCGGAAAAGCCGGTCAGGGGGTATCGCGGGCCGCTGGCGCGGCGGATGGCGGGGATCGTCGAGGCGCTCGCCGAGGTGGGCATGACCATGGACGACGTCGCGCTGGCGGAGGTCCCGGTCACCCGCGCGGACGGGTACCGGGCGGCGAAGAACCTGATGGCCGAGCACGCTCCGACCGCGATCGTCGCGCTGTCGGACATCCTGGCGTTCGGGGCGGTGGACGCCCTGCACGATCTGGGCGTCGCGGTGCCGGGTGAGGTGTCGGTGACCGGCTTCGACGATCTCGCGGAGTCGGCGTGGCTGCGCCCCAGGCTGACGACGGTACGGCAGGCGATCGCGACCAAGGGGCGCACGGCGGCCGACTTCCTGATCTCGGCGATCCGCAACGAGGACCAGCACCCGCATCAGCTTCTCAGTACGTCCTTGATCGTTCGTGACTCGACGAGCCGGGCCCCGCGGACGGAGACATAGAGAACGGGAAGGGCCCGTGCTCGAAGGCACCGGCCCTTCGGCGGGCTACTGGGCGAGCCGGAAGACCGCCGTGGTACGGGCGGGAACGGTGAAGGTCCCGCTCGCCGCCGCGTAGGTGGCGGTCTTCACCACGGGGTCGGAGCCGCCCGCCTGGACCGGATCCAGGACGTAGGGGCTCCCGGCGGCCGAGGCGACGGTCTGGCCGACACTCCGGCCGGTGGCGTTGAAGACCACGACCAGACCCCTGAGCGCGGGGTCGACGTCGGCTCCGGCGGTGTCGTCGATGCGCATGACGATCACGCCGGGTGTCTGGTCCGGTCCTCCGAGGGGGAAGGAGACCTTCTGCCGGACGAGCGCGGCGGTGCCGAGCCTGAGCAGCGGGTTGGCTTTGCGGATCTTCAGGAAGTCCGCCGCCTGGGCGTTGGCGGTGGCGAGGTGGGAGGCGTTCGGCTTGAGGGAGGCGTTGGCGAGCAGCGGGCGGGCGTAATTCCACTGGCCGCTGTTGCCCTCCGCGGGCGGCAGCCCGCGGCCGAAGCCGTTGACGGTCATGGACGGGTCGTAGACGTTGAACCAGTCACCGGAGTTGTAGCTGTTGCCGTCCAGCGACTTGCTGCGCAGCATCTCGGCGCCGGCGTGCCAGAACGGGACGCCCTGGCCGAGGGTGGGGATGCTGAGGGCCAGCGACTGCAGGCGGATGCGGTCGGCCATCGAGGTCGAGACGGGCAGCTTGTAGGTCAGCCCGTCGAACAGGGTCAGGTTGTCGTGGGCGTCGACGTAGGTGACGGCCTCCTGGGGGTCGGTGGTGTAGCCCGCCGGGGAGCCGTTGTAGACCACGTCGGAGCCCTTGACGACGGCGCCCCTGCGGTCGACGAAGGTGTAGTCCCTGAGGTTCCCGGTCAGGCCGACCTTGATCTGGTCCTGCTTGAGCAGGAGATCGTTCCTCTGGGCCGTGCTGTCGCCGTTGACGCCGTCGCCGTTGGGGTCGGTGTACAGGCCGCTGGCGAAGCCCTGGGCGCGGGGGTTGGCGTCGGAGGGGCCGCCGCCGCGGACGGCGTCGCGGAGCCGGTCGTTGAAGGTGCCGATGCCGGTGCCGGCCATGTTGGCCTGGGTGGCCTGGACGAACAGCGCGTCGTTCGCGACCTCGCCGAAGTTCCAGCCCTCGCCGTACAGGTAGATCTTCGAGCCGTCCACGCCGTCGGCGGCGACCGTCAGGCGGTTCAGGGCGGCGCGCAGGTCGGTGAGGGTCTTTTTGGGGTGGTGGCCCATGAGGTCGAACCGGAACCCGTCGACCTTGTACTGCCTGGCGAAGGTCAGGACCGTGTCGATGGTGAGTTTTTCCATCATCGCGCGCTCGGTGGCGGTGTTCGGGCAGCAGGTGGACGTCTCGACCTGGCCGTCGGCCTTGAGCCGGTGGTAGTAGCCCGGGACGATCCGGTCGAGGTTGTTGGTGCCGGACCTTCCGGCGTCGGGGGTGTGGTTGTAGACGACGTCCATCACCGTGCGCAGCCCGGCGCGGTTGAGCGCGGCGACCATCTGCCGGAACTCCAGGGTGCGGGTGCCGCCTTCGGGGTCGGTGGCGTAGGAGCCCTCGGGAACGCCGAAGTGCTGGGTGTTGTAGCCCCAGTCGAAGCCGTCGCCGCCCCGCACCGCGTCGACGCAGGACTGCTGGCGGTCGCTGTCCGGCGCGTAGGAGGCCAGGTCGCAGCCGGGGGTCTGCTGCTGGGACCTGATCTCCTGCAGCGGGGCGAAGTCTTGGGCCGGGAGCAGGTGCACGGTGGTCAGTCCCGCCGCCGCCAGGGCGGTCAGATGCTTCATGCCGTTGGCCGTGGTGTCGGTGAACGCCTTGTAGGTGCCGCGGTGCGCGGCCGGGACGGTCGTGTCGGAGATGGAGAAGTCGCGGATGTGCAGCTCGTAGAGCGTCTGGTCCTCGGGTCTGGCGAGCGGGGGCTTGGCGAGCGAGGTCCAGCCCGCGGGAGTGAGCGCGGCGTCCTTCAGGTCGAGCAGGAGGCTGCGGGTGCTGTTGGCCGACAGGCCCGTCGAGTAGGGGTCGGTGACCCGGTTGATCTGGAAGGAGCCGTTGTCGTCGAGGACCTCGACGTCGAACAGGTAGTACTTGTTCTTCCAGGCGGTGGTGCCCACGACGCTCCAGACACCGTCGCCGCTCGCGGTGAGCGCGACGGCCGAGGAGGGCGTCGCGGCCGTGGCGGTGTCGTACAGGTTCACCTTGACCGAGCGGGCGGTCGGCGCCCACAGGTTGAGGGCCGGGGCGCCGCCGGCCCAGACGGGGCCGAGCGTGCGGGAGCGGGCGCTCGCGTGGACGTCGTCCAGCACACCGGGCAGCCGAAGGCGGGTGGAGGCCACCTGAGCGGTGCCGTCGAAGGCGGCGATCGCGACGTCACCCTTGAGGATCTGCTCGACGTCGGCCTCGGTGACGTCGTCGGGCAGGGCCAGCGCGCCCAGGGAGGCCTGGGCGGGAAAGGCCGCTCTGAGTGCGGCGGGCAGGCCGGCGCCGACGTGGGTCAGTTTGATGCCGCGGCTCTGGTCGCCGATCTTGACGTTGCCTCCGGGCGCGGAGTACAGCCAGTAGTCGCGCCCGGCGGTGGCGCGGTCCCAGGCGATGTACGTGCGCGACAGCCAGTGGGCGTTCGCACCGGAGTCGGGGGAGCGGTTGGTGCCGGGGACGGTGCCGGACCCGCCGGGTCCGCCGGCGGGGGTGACGGTCAGGACGTGGGTGGCGTCGACGTACCGGAACGTCACGGAGGTCCCAGAGGCGGGCACGGTGAAGACGATGTTCGCACCGCCCGGGGTGCCGTCCCGGCCGTAGTTCTCGTTCCACGACTGCCCGACGGTGGCCTTGACCTCCCAGGTCCCGGCCGGGACGGCGGTGGTCGTCCAGGTGTAGGTGCCATCACCGTCGATGTCTTGCAGCCAGCTCCTGAGGCAGTCGGGGGCCCAGTCGGCGGCGCAGCCGAGCTTGCTCTGCAACGAGCCCGCGGCCGTGACGATCCTGCTGTTGACGTCGTCGGTGATCCAGTGGGTCACCGGATCGTAGACGAAGGTGACGCTCCGGCCGCCGGAGGGGATCGTCAGGGGGATGTCGGCGCCGCCGAGGACGGCCCTGGCGCCGTAGTTCTCCGCCCAGCCGCCGTTGAGGGCGGCCTTGTAGGCGTAGGAGCCGGCCGGGATGGTGATCGTCCGTGACCACGCGCCGTCGGCGCGGGCGGCGAGCCCGGCCTGCGGGCAGGTGGTGTTCCAGTCGCCGGAGCAGCCGATCTCACCGTTGAAGTCACCGACGACGGTGACCGACGCGGGAGCCGCCGCAGTGACCGACGCAGTGACCGACGCAGTGACCGACGCGGAGACCGGCGCGGGGGCCGAAGCGGGGGCCGCCGCCATCGCCTGCGGGGTGGCGCCCAGGCCCGCCACCAGCGCGGCCGTCGCGCCGAGGGCGGTACCGGTCCTTCTCAGGCGGGCGGCGGTGCCGATCACTTTCGCGCCGATGGCGGCGCCGGCCGCTCTCAGGCGGCCGGGCCGTACTGGGGGACTCATCGGGCGTTCTCCTCGGGGGGTAGATGAAGTAACCGATTAATAACACGAATTAAGAAGGTGTTAGTCAGACCCCGTCAAGAGGATCCTCCGGGATCCGCCCTCGGTTACCAATATGTTAACTAACTCGTGTTAGTTGCCTGCTATCGTCGCTGGCATCGGCTCGTGGCGCCCGCCACCGCCCGCCATCGCCGCAGGTCACCCGTAGCCTGTGTTCCTCTGGCGACCATATCTGCCCATCCACCCTCGGATCAGCCTTTCGGGTGCCGGTCCCTCATCGGAGGAATGAACATGAGACATGGCATCACAGCGATCGCCGTGACCGCGGGCCTCGCCCTGACGGTGGCAGCCTGCGGCGGGTCGGCCGAACCCTCGGCGCCCTCGGCGTCCCAGGCGTCCCAGGCCGCCGCCGACCCGGCCTCGGTGTCGGGCACCGTCACCTGGTGGGACACCTCCGACGCGAAGACTGAGGCCCCGACCTTCCAGGCGCTGATCGCCGACTTCCAGGCGAAACACCCCAAGATCAAGGTCAACTACGTCAACGTCCCGTTCTCCGACGCGCAGCAGAAGTTCAAGACCGCCGCCCAGGGCGGCAACGGCGCACCGGATGTGCTGCGCTCGGACGTGGGCTGGACACCGGGCTTCGCCGAGCAGGGCTACCTGCTGGCGCTGGACGGAACCCCGGCCCTGGAGGACAAGGACGACTTCCTGCCCGGTCCGCTGGGCACCGTCACCTACAAGGACAAGATTTACGGCGCCCCGCAGGTCACCGACACCCTCGGCCTGCTCTACAACAAGGCGCTGTTCGACAAGGCCGGCATCGCCGAGGCGCCCAAGACCTGGGCGGAGCTCAAGACCGCCGCCCAGGCGCTGAAGTCCAAGGCCGGGGTCGACGGCGTCTACCTCAACCCCGACTCCTACTTCCTGCACCCGTTCCTGTACGGCGAGGGCGCGTCCATGGTCGACACCTCGAGCAAAAAGATCACCGTCAACGCGCCCGAGGCCGTCCGGGCGGTCGAGATCGCCCAGGACCTGGTGACGTCGGGGGCCGCGGCCAAACCCGCCTACACCGACGGCTACGCCAACATGCAGGCCGCCTTCAAGGACGGCAAGGTCGGCATGATCATCAACGGTCCGTGGGCGGCGAAGGACATCTTCGCGGGCACGGCGTTCAAGGACCCGAAGAACCTGGGCATCGCCCCGGTTCCCGCCGGCTCCACCGGCAAGGCCGGTGCCCCCGTCGGCGGCCACAACCTCGTCGTCTACGCGGGCACCAAGGCCCCCCAGGCCGCGCAGCTGTTCGTGAAGTTCATGACCTCCGCGGAGTCCGAGGCCACCGTCGCCCAGAAGAACGGCACCCTGCCGGCGCGCTCCTCGGCCTACACGCAGGCGGTCAAGGCCGACCCGGTCATCGCCGCCTTCCAGGAGGTGATGAAGACCGCGCAGCCGCGACTGGCGCTCCCGCAGGCCAGTGACCTGCTGACCCCGCTGTCGCAGAACTACATCAAGATCCTCCAGGGGCAGCCGGCGCAGGACGGTCTCAACGCCACCGCGGGCGAGTTCGTCAAGCTGCTGCCCGACTACGCCAAGCAGTAGGTCCGCCCCCCCCGACCGCGGGGTGCCCGCCCGGCCGCACGCCGGGGGCGCCCCGCCCCGACCCCGAGGAGACGCGCCCGATGGGCTCAACCCTCACAGCTCCCGGACGGCGGCCGCCGTCGGCTCGCCGGAACCGGTCGCCGTCCGGCGTGCGGCGCCTGCTGGAGCGTCACTGGTACGCCTGGGCGATGGTCGCGCCGGTCGTCGTCGTGCTGGCGGTCCTGGTCCTCTATCCCCTGGGCAGGGGCCTGTACCTGTCCTTGACCAACGCCAACGAGTCCAACCTCGGACGGACGATCGGCCCGAACCACATCCCCTCGACGTATGAGTTCGTCGGGCTGGACAACTACTGGAACATCCTGTCCGGCGCCGAGGGCCACTTCTACCCGGTCGTGCTCTGGACGGTCGCATGGACCGTCGTCTGCGTCGTCCTGCACTACGGGATCGGCCTGGGCCTGGCGTTGATGCTCAACCAGCGGGCCGCCTTCCGCACGGGGTATCGGATCATGCTCATCCTGCCGTGGGCCGTCCCGCCGTTCGTGAGCGTGTTCGCCTGGCGGCTGCTGCTCAACGGCCAGAGCGGCATCGTCAACCAGGCCCTGGCCGGGCTCGGGCTGCCGACCGCCCAGTGGCTCAGCGACCCGTTCTGGCAGAAGGTCTCGGTCATCGTGGTCAACACCTGGATCGGGGTGCCGTTCATGATGGTCGCCCTGCTCGGTGGCCTGCAGTCGATCCCCGGCGAGCTGTACGAGGCCGCCGAGATGGACGGCGCCTCGGCCTGGGACCGGTTCCGGTTCGTCACGCTGCCGTCCCTGCGGCCGATCAGCAACACCGTCATCCTGCTCGGCACGATCTGGACGTTCAACCAGTTCGCCATCATCTTCCTGCTGGTCGGCCAAGACGCCGGAGCCGACAGCCAGATCCTGGTCACCTACGCCTACCGGCTGGCTTTCAGCATGGTGCGCGACTACTCCGGCTCGGCGACCTACGGCGCGCTGATCCTCTCCATGCTGCTGGTCTTCTCCATCGTCTACCGGCGCCGCCTGGCCGGCTCCGAACCCTCCCACGCCCGATGATCCGGGAAGGAAGGAAGACCCCCATGAGCCGGACGGCCACCCGGACCAGGCCCGCCGACCCCGCCGTACCGCCCGCGCCTTCGCGCGGACGCAGCAGACGCCGTGGTGAACGGACCCGGCTTGGATCCGTCGCCTACCACGCGGTCATGATGACGGCCAGTGCGCTGGCGATCTTTCCCGTGCTGTGGGTGGTCTACATGTCGTTCGGCGACGCCGACGCCTGGGCCAACCCGGGCGACATCCTGCGCAATCCGGTCACCTCCAACTACGGCGACGTCCTCGCCCAGGAGAACGGGTTCACCACCTGGCTGAGCAACTCCCTGATCGTCGCGCTGTGCACGACGCTCATCGGCGTGCTCATCTCAGCCAGCGCCGGGTACGCCATCTCCCGGATGCGCTTTCCCGGACATCGCCCGCTGATGTGGACCTTCCTGGTCACCCAGATGTTCCCGGTCGCCATCCTCATCGTGCCGCTCTACAACATCTTGTCGTCGCTGCAACTGCTGAACACCTACGCCGGGTTGATCCTGACCTACTGCACGATCTCGGTGCCGTTCTGCGCCTGGATGATGAAGGGCTACTTCGACACGATCCCCCCGGAGATCGACGAAGCCGGGCGGATCGACGGGCTCTCCCCGTTCGGGGCGTTCTGGCGGCTGATCGTGCCGCTGGCCAAGCCGGGACTGGCCGTCACCGCCTTCTACACCTTTTTGACCGCGTGGGGTGAGGTCGCCTACGCCACCCAGTTCATGACCACCCCCGACCACTACACGCTGGCGGTCGGCCTGCAGACCTACGTCGGCCAGTTCAAGGCCGAGTGGGGGGCGATGACGGCGGCGTCCGTAATGATCTCCGGCTTCGCGGCGACCGTCTTCTTCCTCGTGCAGCGCCACCTGGTGTCCGGACTCACCGCAGGCGCCAGCAAGTCCTGACCCGCCCTCCTCCCACCCCCTCGTGACCCCGGCCGGGGCACGGACCGCATCCCGAGCGACGCCGGTCCCTCCGGCCCCGCCCCCGCACGCCTCCGCACGCCCTTCCCGCAGCTACGTTCTCCTTGGGGGTCTCATGACCGAGCAACTGACCGACGAGCGTGAGACCGCCATCGCGGACGCTCCCGCCCGGTGGTGGCGTGACGCGGTGATCTACCAGATCTACCCGCGCAGCTTCGCCGACTCCGACGGCGACGGCATCGGTGACCTGCCCGGCATCCGCAGCCGCCTGCCCTACCTGCGTGAGCTGGGGGTGGACGCCGTCTGGCTCTCACCGTTCTACGCCTCCCCGCAGGCCGACGCTGGATACGACGTCGCCGACTACCGCAGGGTCGATCCGGTCTTCGGCACCCTCGACGACGCCGTGGGGCTGATTCAGGACGCCCACGCCCTGGGGCTGAGGGTCATCGTCGATCTCGTGCCCAACCACTCCTCGGCCGAGCACGAGTGGTTTCGCAGGGCGCTGGCCGACGGCCCCGGCTCCCCGTTCCGGCAGCGGTACCACTTCCGTCCCGGCCGGGGCGAGCACGGGGAACTGCCGCCGAACGACTGGGAGTCGCTGTTCGGCGGCCCGGCCTGGACCCGGACCACAGACCCCGACGGCACGCCGGGGGAGTGGTACCTGCACCTGTTCGCCGCCGAGCAGCCGGACTTCAACTGGCAGCACCCGGCCGTTGCCGACGAGTTCCGCACCGTATTGCGCTTCTGGCTCGACCGAGGCGTGGACGGGTTCCGCATCGACGTCGCACACGGCCTGGTGAAGGCGGCCGGACTGCCCAACATCGGCGACCACGCCGAGCTGCACCTGCTGGAGGTGGGCGTCACCCCCTGCTTCGACCAGGACGGCGTGCACGAGATCTACCGGCACTGGCGGCGCATCCTGGAGGAGTACCCCGATGACCGGATCGGTGTGGCCGAGGCGTGGGCGCCCACCCTGGAGCGGGTCGCCAACTACGTCCGGCCCGACGAGCTGCACCAGGCGTTCAACTTCACCTACGTCGCCACCGCCTGGGACCCCCATGAGCAGCGGCGGGTCATCGACGAGTCCCTGAACGCGATGCGCGCCGTCGGAGCTCCGGCCACCTGGGTCCTGTCCAACCATGACATCCCGCGGCACACCACCCGGCTGATGCAGCCGGAGGGGCACGGGGTCGCCGGGCGCAGGCCCGAGCCCGTGGATGACGCCGCCGGGCTGCGACGGGCCCGCGCCGCGTCCCTGCTCATGCTCGCCCTGCCCGGTTCCGCCTACCTCTACCAGGGCGAGGAACTCGGCCTGCCGGAGGTCATCGACCTGCCCGCCGAAGCCCGCCAGGACCCCGCCTTCTTCCGCGCCACCGGCCAGGACGGCTACCGCGACGGCTGCCGCGTCCCGATCCCCTGGAGCGGCGACGAGGCCCCCTACGGCTTCGGACCGGCCGGCGGCCCCAGCTGGCTGCCCCAGCCGGACAACTGGGCCGAACTCGGCGTCGCCGCGCAGGACGGCGTCCTCGGTTCCACCCTGGAGCTCTACCGCGACGCCCTGGCCCTGCGCCGCGCCCACCCCGCGCTCGGCGCCCCCGACAACCTGCGCTGGCACGAGACCTCCGGCGACGTGCTCGCCTTCGGACGCCTCAGCGATTCGGCCCCGGAGTTCCGCTGCACCGTCAACATGAGCGCCCGGCCCATCCGGATCGCCCGGCCGTGTGAGCCCCTGCTCGCGAGCGGTCCGATGGAATACGGCCCGACCGGGGTCATCCTCCCCCCGGACACCACCTTGTGGTGGACGGCCATCTGACCTTTGCCCCCGTCGGCACCATCGGTACACCGGTTCCGACGGGTCACATTGCTTCATCCCGTTCTGACCGCTTTTGGAACAGAGGTTGGTCCATGTCCACCAGATCCCGGCGCGTGGCTCCCATCGCCATCGCCGCACTCCTCCTCCTCGGCCTCCTCCACGTGACCACCACCCCCGCGGCATGGGCCCAGGACCAACCGGACGCGGTCGCCGTCGCCGGTGACTTCGGCATCGCCCTCGGCTGTTCCTCAGACTGGGCACCCGACTGCGACGCGGCCCAGCTGACCCGCCGGGAGAACGACGGCGTCTGGGCGCTCACCGCGCGGCTGCCCGAGGGCACCTACGGCTACAAGGCCGCGCTCGACAAAAGCTGGGCCGTCAACTACGGCCTGCACGCCACCCCCGGCGGAAGCAACATCCCGCTCACCGTTCCCGCCGGGGAAGGCGAGGTCACCTTCCTGTACGACCACGCCACCCACTGGATCACCGACACGATCGCCGAGCCCATCGCCACCGCCGCGGGCGACTTCCAAAGCGAGCTCGGCTGCCCCGCGGACTGGTCGCCCGACTGCCTGAGATCCTGGCTCACCGACCCCGACGGTGACGGCACCTACACCTTCACCACCACCGCCATCCCCGCCGGAACCTACAAGGCCAAGGCCACCCTCGGCATGTCCTGGAAGGTCAACTACGGTGAGGACGGCGTACCCGGCGGCGCCGACATCCCCTTCACCGTCGATGCCGACGGAGCAACGACGACCTTCGGCTTCGACTCCGCCACCCACACCATGACCGTGTACGCCGGCCAGGCCCGGCCCAGCCTCCAGATCCGCAAGGCCCACTGGCTCACCCCGCAGATCATCGCCTGGAACCCGGGCGGCGACCTCACCGGCCAGACCTACCAGTTGGCCGCCGCCGCCGACGGCGGTCTGACGGCCGGCGCGACCGGCATCGGCGGCGGCACCGTCGTCCCGCTCACCCACGACCCCGCCGGGCTGCCCCCGGCACTGAAGGCCAAATTCCCGCACCTGGCCTCCCTCGCCGCGTTCCGCATCCCGGCTGCCGCGGCCACCAGGGCGGCCGAGCTCCTGCGCGGCCAGGTCGCCGTCGCCGCCCTGGACGCCGATGGTGCGCTCGTCAACGCCACCGGCCTGCAGATCCCCGGCGTCTTGGACGCCCTCTACGCCGCCACAGCGGTCAAGGCCGCCCTCGGCCCCGTCCACCACGGCCGCCGGCCGACGCTGTCGGTGTGGGCGCCGACCGCGCAGAGCGTCTCGGTCGAGCTGTACGACACCGCGACCTCGGCGACCTCGGCGACCGCGAGACTCGTACCGATGCGCCGTGACGACGCCACGGGCGTCTGGTCGGTCACCGGCGACCGCGACTGGAACCGAAAGTTCTACCGCTACCGGGTGAAGGTATTCGCACCGACCGCCTCGGAAATCGTCACCAACAGCGTCACCGACCCCTACTCCCTGGCACTGTCCACCGACTCCGAGCGCAGCCAGATCGTCGACCTGTCCGACCACGACCTCGCCCCGCGCGGGTGGAACCGCTCCACGGCTCCCGAACCGGTCAAGAGCACCCGGCTCCAGATCCAGGAACTGCACGTCCGTGACTTCTCCGTCGAGGACGCCACCGTCCCCGCCGCCGACCGCGGCACCTACCTGGCCTTCACCCACGGCAGATCCGCCGGGATGAGACACCTCAAGGCGCTGGCCAAGGCCGGCGCGACCACGGTGCACCTCCTTCCGGCCTTCGACTTCGCAGGGACCGTCGAGACCCGCGCCGACCAGGCCCGGCCGCCGTGCGACCTGGCGTCCTTCGCGGCCGACTCCGACCAGCAGCAGGCATGCGTCGCCAAGACCCAGGCGGGCGACGGCTACAACTGGGGCTACAACCCACTGCACTACACCGTGCCCGAGGGGTCGTACGCCACCGACCCGGACGGCACCGCCCGGATCGTCCAGTTCCGCCGGATGGTCCAGGCCATCCACGACGCCGGCCTGGGCGTGGTGCTGGACGTGGTCTACAACCACACCGCCGCCGCCGGGCAGGCCGACGATGCGGTGCTCGACCGGATCGTCCCCGGCTACTACCAGCGGCTGTCGTCCTCCGGCACCGTCACCACCGACAGCTGCTGCGCCGACACCGCACCCGAGCACGCGATGATGAACAAGCTCGTCGTCGACTCCGTCACCACCTGGGCCAAGCAGTACAGGATCGACGGCTTCCGGTTCGACCTGATGGGCCTGGACCCCAAGCAGACCATGCTCGACACCCAGGCGGCCCTGGCCAGGCTCACCCCCCGCCGGGACGGCGTCGACGGAAAGAACGTCTACCTGTACGGCGAAGGCTGGAACTACGGCATCGTCGCGAACAACGCCCGCTTCGTCCAGGCCACCCAGCCCAACATGGCCGGAACCGGCATCGGCACCTTCAACGACCGGCTCCGCGACGCCGTCCGCGGCGGCAAGCCCGACGACCCCCGCACCCAGGGCTTCGCCAGCGGCCTGCTCACCCTGCCCAACGGCGACGCCGCCAACGGCACCGCCGCCCAGCAGAGGACGAACCTCCTGGCGGCCATGGACCTGATCAAGATCGGCCTGACCGGCAACCTCAAGGACTACACCTTCACCGCCGGCTCGGGGACGACCGTCAAGGGCTCCGACCTCGACTACAACGGCGAACCGGCGGGTTATGCCGCCGCGCCCGGCGAGGCCGTCACCTACGTCGACGCCCACGACAACCTGGCCCTGTACGACGCCCTCACCTACAAGCTCCCGGCCCCCACCTCCATGAAGGTCCGGGGACGTCTCCAGGCGCTGGCCCTGGCCACCACCGCCCTGTCCCAGGGACCCGGTCTCATCCAGGCAGGCTCCGACCTGTTGCGCTCCAAGTCCCTCGATGACAACTCCTACGACAGCGGCGACTGGTTCAACGCCGTCCACTGGGACTGCGCCGACGGCAACGGCTTCGGCCGCGGCCTGCCCCTGGCCGAGAGCAACCGCGACACCTGGCCCCTGGCCAAGCCCCTGCTGGCCGATCCGGCCCTGGTCCCCGGCTGCCGGACCATCACCGACACCACCGACGCCTACCAGCAGTTCCTCGGCATCAAACGCTCCAGCCCGCTGTTTTCCCTCACCACCAGCGTCGACGTCCAAAAACGCCTCACCTTCCCCCTGTCGGGCACGGCCGGGGAGATCCCCGGCGTCATCACCCAGCACCTCGACGGCACCGGCCTCAGGGGCGCCGACAGGTCCGTCACCGTCATCTACAACGCCACCGCGAACACCCAGACCCAGACCCTCACCGGCCTGATCGGCACCCGCAGGCACCTCCACCCCGCTCAGAGAAAGGGAACCGACCCCATCGTCAAGCGGTCCGCCTACGACCCGGCGACCGGAACCTTCACCGTCCCGGCGCACACCGTGGCCGTCTTCGTCCAGAGATGATCACCCGCCGACAGGCTCGGGGGAGAGGAATCCGGTGACGCCGGCCGCGGGGAGTCCGGGGCGTGGAACGGGAAGGTGCCCCGCGGTGGCGACGCCGCGGGGCGGTCGTAACGCTCCCGCAAGAAGCGCTTTCGGGTGGTTGGTCGTCCCTTCCCGCTCCACGTCCTGGTCGACGGATCAGACGAACCGCCACAGGTGGTCGCCGGTGCCGTTGGGTGAACCGTTCCGGTCACAGCACTAGGCAGGCGTGCGGTTCACCAGGACACGGGCCAAGACGATGGTGATGATGCCGGCCACGACGACGGACAGCAGGCCGACACGCAGGCTGACGAGGTCGGCGACGAGTCCGACAAGGAGCGGAGACAGCAGGAAACCGCCGCGCAGCAGCCAGCTGACGATGGTCAGGCCGGTACCGGAGGGCAGGCCGGGCAGTTCGTCGGCGGTGTGCATGGCGGCGGGGACAAGGGTGGCGAAACCAAGACCGGCCAGGGCGAAGCCGACCAGCGTGGCCGCGATGGACGGCATGGCGAGAGCGGTGCCCATACCGACGGCGGCCAGGGCTCCTCCCGCCCGGGCCACCGTGCGCTGACCGAAGCGGTTCACCACGCGGTCGCCGGTGAGGCGGCCGACGGTCATGGCCGTCTGGAAGGCCACGACGGCCAGTCCTGCGGTGGCGGCATCGGCGTTCAGGCCGCTGAGGTAGAGGGCGCCCCAGGACGCGCCGGCGTCCTCGACCAGCGCGCCGCACGCGGCCAGCACGCCGAGCGCGGCCAGCATCCGCACGGCCGGACCGCTGAACGGGCGCCGGCCCTCGCGGCGGATGGGCGGGGCGGCCGGACGCCCGTCGCCGCCGGTGAAATCCTGGCCTTCGGTGGAGCGTTCGGCGTCTTCCGGGCCGGGCAGCAGGAAGCGGTAGGCGAGGACGGCCACGGTTGCGAACAGCAGCGCGGAGATGCTCAGGTGGAGCGTGAGGGGGATCGAGAGGCCGGCGGCGGCCGAGCCCATCAGGCCGCCCAGGACCGCGCCGATGCTCCACACACCATGCAGCGAGTTGACGATGGATCGGCCGTAGAGGCGCTGCACCCGCAGGCCGTGCGCGTTCTGCGCGACATCGACGACGGCGTCGAGAGCGCCCACGACGAACAGAGCGGCACCGAAGACGACCCAGTTCGGCACGAAGGGGATGGCCAGCGTCGCAACGGTGGTCACGACGATGCCGAACGCCGCCACGCGCGCGGAGCGGAAACGGCGGATGGCGGCACCGGCGAGCAGCCCGGCCAGCAGCGCACCGATCGAGTACCCGGCCAGCGCGGTACCGAAGACGGCGTTGCTCACGCCGAGGTCGGCCTTGATCTGCGGGTAACGCGGGACGACGTTGAAGAACACGGCGCCGTTGGTCAGGAACAGCGCCGCCACGGCGGCGCGAGCCCGGCGCGCCTGGCGGGTGGGTGCGGTGAGCGGGGTGGCGGCAGGGGGCATGGTCTTCCGATCGTGATGCAGAAGGGTGGATGCGGGCAGGGAATCAGCGCAGGAAGCGGTGAACGGCGTGGCGGATCTGCTCGGGCGTCATCGGGTCGGTCGACAGGGCGCTGTGCAGCACGAGCCCCTCGATGAGCGCGTCCAGCTCCCTGGCGGTGGTGACGTCGAAGTGACGCTCCAGCGCCCGGCGGCTGCGGGCCATCCAAGCCTGCGTGACGGTCCTCAATGCGGGGTCACGCGCCGCGGCCACGTACAGTTCCACGGTCAGGACGAGGTCGTGCCGGGAGCCGAGCAGATCGTCCGACACCAGCGCGATGACGGCCTCGACCGCCGCCTCGCGGTCTCGGGCGGCGCTCAACCGCTCGTCGAAGACGTGGGCCACCGACTCGGCGTGCCGGGTGAACGCCTCGATGAGAACCTCCCGCAGAGAGGTGAAGTGGTAGGTCATCGACCCCAGCGGCACGTCCGCGAGGCGGGCGATCTCCCGGTGCGTGGTGCCGGCGACGCCACGTTCGGTGATCACGGTCAGGGCGGCGTCGATCAGCCGGTCCCTGCGTCCGGGGTCGTATCGGCGAGGTCGCCGTGGAACCGGGGGCCGCGGAGCGGCGGTGGGGTCGCTCATGCCGTGCCCGGCGCGATCGTGCGGATCACATCGGCCTGATCGCCCACCACCACGACGTTCGTCGGCCGATCGCGAGCGATCATCGCGGCGACGTCGCCGACGGTGTTCTCCCGGCCGCCAATGCTGCACCGGTCATCGGCGAGCCCTTTCCTGCGCAGCGATCGGTCGTTCGGATCAAACACCATACGTACCAGCGTACACATCATGTGTACGTTTGTGCACATCATGGGAGTGTGGCGCCGGCAACACTCGATCGTCCGCCGGAGCGCGCTCTCGGCGGCAAGGCGCCCGCGTCCGGCCGGGAAGGTGTCGCAAAGTCTCGCGTCGGGGCGCGGGGGAGGGGGAAGGGCGGCGTCGGCGAGCATGCGGCTCACATGGATCCGCCCACCGGCGAGGAACGCCGCTGTGACCGTCGTCGGCCTTCCCGTGAGCTGCGCTCGTCACGGCCAGGGGCGAAAGAGAGCCGTCTCCCGGGAGGTTCGTCCGGAGTGGCGATGAGTGGCCCGACGCACTCCAATGGTTACTATCTGCTATGAGACTTGTCTCTATGTCAACATGGTTGGTCTCTTAGGACGGCCTTGTGGGCCATGCGCCGTTCCTCACACCTGTTCGAACATTGGAGCAAAAGATGCGCAGACCGCTTTCGGTGATCGCTGCGGCCATGTGCCTGGGCCTGGGCGCGGCGACCGCTCTGCCCGCCGCGCCCGCCCTGGCCGTGGACACCATCGTCACGTTTGCGATCGGGTCCGCCGGCATCACGATCAGCGCGCCGGGATCGGTGAACATTGGCACGGTGCCCTCCGGCGTTCCCAGCATCTCAGGACAGATCGGCCCGGTCACGGTGACCGACGAGCGCGGCACCCTGAACGGCTCCTGGACCGCGACCGTCACCGGCGAGAACTTCACCACCGGCGCAGGCACCGGCCCCGAGACCATCACCAACGGCAACCTCAACTACTCCCCCGGGCAGGCCACCTCCACGACGGGCACCGGCACCTTCACCCCCGGCCCCGGCGGCGTCATCAACGTGCCGCGCGTCGCGTTCACCGGCACCAACCTCTCCGGCAACAACACCGCCACCTGGGACCCGACGCTCACCGTGACGATCCCGAACACGACCGTCAGCGGAACCTACTCAGGCGTCATCACCCATTCGGTCGGCTGACCGAAACCGGCGACGATCATGACCCTTCGCACCATCGCTCTGGGGCTGCTGGTGGCCGCACTTCTCGGCCCCGTCGCCGCCACGTTCGACCGGCCCGCGTCGGCAGCAGGCCGGTCTTCCGGGGAGGGCATCGGGATCCGCCTGGCCGAAGCGCCCCTTCACGCGCGGGCCGACAGGCGAGCCTGGGTCTACATCGTCGACCACCTCAAGCCCGGCTCCGTCATCCGCCGGCGGTTCGAGGTGTTCAACACGACCGACTCCCCCAAAAATCTTTCGCTCTACCCGGCGGCCGCGCAGGTTCGCGACCGGAAGTTCCAGTTCGCCACCGGCCGTACCGCCAACGAGCTGTCCAGCTGGATCACCCTGAACCGACATGAGGTGACCCTGGCACCAGACGCCCGCTCGATGGTCACTGCGACCATCAAAGTGCCGCACGACGCTGCCCACGCGGAGCACTACGCGATGATCTGGGCCCAGGCGGCCAAGGCCATGCCACCGGGCGGCGGCATCGTCGAGGTCAACCGCGTCGGCATCAGAATCTATCTGTCCGTCGGAGGCGACAACCCCCCGGCATCGGACTTCACCATCGATTCGCTGACGGCTCAGCGCTCACCCAGCGGCCGGCAGATCGTCCTGGCACAGGTGCGCAATACCGGAGGCCGCGCACTCGACCTGAGCGGTGATCTGGAACTCACCACCCCCTCGGAAAAGCTGACCGCGGGCCCGTTCACGGTCCACACGGGCACGACGCTGGCTCCCGGCGATCTCGGATCCGTCATCGTTCCCCTCACCGAGCAGGTGCCCGACGGCCCCTGGCACGCCCACATACGCCTGCAGAGCGGGCTGACACAACGCACCGCCGAAGCAACCGTCCACTTCCCCGCCACCGGGACGGCCCAAGCGGTCAAGGCACAGATGGACACCGGCCACCACCCCATGACAGCGCTCCTGACCGGTGCCGTCCTCGCCGTCCTCGCCTTCCTGCTGATCCGGCGCAAACGCCGTTCACGCCGGACATGGAGAACCGCCTTAAACGCCTGAGATCTCGCGGGCGGCTCATCGCCGTCGATGCCCCGCGGCGTGCCGTCAGGCGGCCTATGGGGGTTCGGCGCCGACAGCGGGTGCGGCCCCTGACGTGTGAACGACAGGCAGAAAGGGTGTCGCTCGGAGCGCCTTTCGTCTCACGTGCGACTGGTCATACGTTCCCTGCCGGAACCTTCGGACACAAGGATCGAGGTGCGGGAGTGGAAGCGAATCAGCCGGGCGCCGTGCCACTGGCGTCCGTGGCCGCCTGCAGGAGCGCATGCCGGCACGCCTGGATGGCGGGGTGCCGGCTACGGCCGCGACGTACGGCGGTGAAGACGCGCCGGGTGTCCTGGCCACGTGGGAGCCGGCGCAAGGGGACGGCCGGAGGGCGCCCGTTCCAGACGAGACCGGGCAGGAGGGCGGTGGCGTACCCCTGCTCGACGAGGCGGAGGTGCAGCAACAGGTCGGCGGTCTCGAACCGGACGTCGGGTTCGAAACCGACGCTGCGGCAGAGGGTCATGGCCCAGCGCCGGGCGGCCGTGCCTTCGGGTTCCATGACCCAGGGCCGATCCGCGAGCGAGCGCAGTGCCGCTGCGGGACTGTGGGCGTCCGCACCACCTGCCTGGTCGGGCAGAGCGAGGTACAGGGGATCTTCGAGCAGGTCTTCCTGTTCGAGTTCGGCAGGGCGCGGGCTGGGGTCGCCCGGATACTCCTCGGCGATGACCACGTCGAAGTCGCGGGCGTGCAAGGCGGGCAGCGCCTTTTGCGGTTCCTGCTGGGTGACATGGACGCGCAGGTGCGGGTGGATGTCGCGAAGCAGGCCCAGTGCGGTCGGAACCAGGGTGAAGGCGGCCGTCTGGAAGGAGGCGATGCGCAAGGTGCCGGTCAGGTCGGTCAGGGATGTGGCGATGTCCGCCTCTGCCCGTTCGAGGCGTTCGAGGATCGCCTCGGTGTGAGCGACGAGAATCTCGGCCTGGGGCGTCAGCCGCACCCGTCGTCCGACCGGTTCCAGCAACTGGACGCCGACCTCCCCCTCCAACAAGGAGAGCTGCTGGGAGACAGAAGACGGCGCGTAGGACAGGGCGGTGGCGACGGCCGCCAGTGTGCCCCGGTGCTTGAGCTCGCGCAGCAGACGCAACCGGTGCAGGTCGAACATGGCACACCGCCCTCTGGACCGTCGTGGGGCGGCCACGAACCGATCGGTTTTTCCGATGATAGATGTTCGGAAACGTTCGCTGGACCGATCACAGGAGTACATCTCACACTGATGCCGTGTCCGAGAACGTCTCCTCTCTCCGTTCACCACCGTGGTTCGTCCGGCCCGGTGCCCGTGCCTGGAGGTGTGCGTCCGCACCCGCCGAGGTGCGCACCTTCCACGCCGCGCTGCCCGGCTACGCACCCACCCCGCTGATCGAGCTCCCGCCCTTGGCGGCGCAGTTGAGGGTCGGCCGGGTTTTCGTCAAGGACGAGTCGTGCCGTCTGGATCTGCCCGCGTTCAAGGTGCTGGGTGTCTCCTGGGCGGTTCACCGCGCCCTTGCCGGGCGCGTCGCGAGCGGCGGCCCGCTCACCCTGGTGAGCGCCACCGACGGCAACCACGGCCGGGCGGTGGCCCGCACGGCACGCCTGCTCGGGCAACGCGCCCGCGTCTTCGTCCCTAAGGGCGTTCATCCGCAGGCCGTCGCCGCCATAGCCGCCGAGCACGCGGAGGTCACCGAGATAACCGGAACCTACGACGACGCGGTACGCCTGGCGGCGACGGCGGCCGCCGCACCGGATGCGGTCCTGATCCAAGACACCGCCTGGCCGGGCTACGAGCAGATCCCCGGCTGGATCGTCGAAGGCTACTCCACCCTCTGCGCCGAGATCGACGAGCAGCTGACGGCCGAAGGAATCGAAGGCCCTGATCTTGTTGCGATCCCGGTAGGCGTGGGATCCCTGGCCCAGGCCGTCATCATCCACTACCGCAGCCGTCCGGGCGGGCGGGCTCCGGCGCTGCTGTCGGTCGAGCCCAAGGCGGCGGCCTGCGTCATCGAAAGTCTCACCCGCGGTGAACCCGTTAGCGTCACGACCGGCCAGACCATCATGGCCGGCCTGAACTGCGGCACCCCCTCCAGCATCGCCTGGTCCTACCTGCGCGACGGGCTGGACGCGGCCGTCACCGTCACCGACACCGACAGCGCCTGTGCCGTCGGCGACCTGGCCGCGCTCGGTGCCGCCTCGGGCCCATGCGGGGCCGCGGCGCTCGCCGGTGCCCGCGTCGTGCTCACCGGCGTCGGCGCCGACGAGGACCGTGAGCAACTGGGGCTCGGCTTGGCCTCGGTGGTCGTCTTGTTGAGCACCGAGGGCCCGGCCGCCAACCCGCACTCCACCTCGACCCCTGAGATTCGCCTGTCCACGGCACCCTCGCGTCACCCGATCGCACCCCCCTCTGCCGCTCTCCGACGCCGCCCATGACGCCCATGACGCCCATGAAGTCGCCGTACGCAGCCCCACAGCCATGGTCTTCGTTCGCGGCGAGTACGGCTGCCTCGGCCACACCCCCTGACCACTCCATCCCGAGTTGTGCGCACACGGATCTGCGTGACGACCACCGTCCTGTCGCGCCTTTGCGGCCAGAATCGACCGCTCTCAGTCGGTACGGCGGCAGAGAACTTCGAAAGGCCCTTCATGCTTCACAAGACTTTCGCGCCCCCGCCGGTTTCGGGCTCCCTGGACCCCACCCGCCTGTTGGCCCGGCTGGTCGCCATTGACTCCGTCAATCCCGACCTCGTACCCGGGGGAGCGGGCGAGGCCGCCATGGCCGACTTCTGCGGCCGGTGGCTGGCCGCCCGCGGTTTCGAGATCCACCGCCTGGAAAGACGCCCCGGCCGGCCGTCGCTGGTCGCGATCGCCCACGGTAGCGGCGGCGGCCGGTCGCTGATGCTCAACGGTCACCTCGACACGGTGGGGGTGGCCGACTACGCCGGTGACGCGCTCGCCCCGCAGATCCGTGACGGAAAGATGTTCGGCCGTGGCGCCTTCGACATGAAAGGCGGCATCGCGGCCATGATGTGTGCCGCCGCCCGCGCCACCGCAGGGGGCTCACTACGTGGCGACGTCATTCTCGCCTGTGTCGCCGACGAGGAGCACGCCAGCTCCGGCACGCAGGAAGTCCTGGAGTTCTTCACCGCCGACGCGGCGATCGTGACCGAGCCGAGCCAGCTCGAGATCACCCTCGCGCACAAGGGCTTCGCCTGGTTCGACGTGGAGATCCAAGGGCGCGCGGCACATGGCTCACGCCCCGAACTCGGCATCGACGCCATCGTCAAGGCCGGGCACTTCCTGATCGCTTTGGAAGCGGAAGGACGACGCCTCGCCCAGGGGCCCGCGCATCCGCTCCTCGGCGCCGGCACGATACACGCCTCCCTCATCCAGGGCGGCCAGGAGGCCTCCACCTATCCGGCCGTCTGCCGCATCACCTTGGAGCGGCGGACCGTCCCCGGCGAGAGCGCCGACGCCGTGGAGCGCGAGCTGAGCACCCTGCTCGATCATCTCACCGCCACGATCCCCGACTTCCGCTACCACCTGACCCGCGGGCTGTACCGAGATCCCTTCGAGGCCGATCCCGAGGCCCTGATCGTGCGGACCCTCATCCGTCACGCCGAGCAGGTCCTGGGACACCCGCCCCCGGTACGTGCCGAGCCGTTTTGGACCGACTGTGCTCTCCTGGATCGGGCGAGCATTCCCTGCCTGCTCTTCGGCGTTGACGGCGGGGGCGCTCACGCGGCCACCGAGTACGTCAATCTCGCCTCCCTGGACCGTCTCACCGACATTCTCGCCGCTACCGTTGCGGACTTCTGCCTTTGACCCTGGGGTCCACGTGACACGGAGGGCCGTCGACTCCAGGACGTGCCGGTAGGAAACGTGCCACCGGCCGTACAGGAGAAGGTGCAAACCGGCGATCTTGCATCGAGGTAGTCGAGACGAGTCCGGCGGGTCGATGCTCTGACGAGAGGCGAAACGGACATCAGCGCCGATGGGCGATGTCGGCAGGTGAAGTGATCTTCGGTCGGCTCGGTGACGCGTGCGGTGGTCCAAAGAAGGCACTCGCCGACTTCCATACCGCACCGCCCGCGATACCCGGACGGCTCCTTGAGGACAGGGGTTCGGGCACGGAGGGAGCGCAAGAAGTGAGAGCGCTTTCACGAAAGATTCTTTACAGAAGGCGGGACCCCTGTCAAGCCCCAAGAATTTGGTGAGGGCTCGCTTGGGCGAAAATCGTTCGAAGGGAGCGCTCCCACCGATCGCCCAGGCCCCTCGTCGAGCCGTCCCGGGCCTCTCGCCATCAGGTTTTCGCTGTTCAGCGAACTTATTCCCTGATGGTCGCGTTCCTGGACGACGTCGGCGGCTCGGAGCGGAGGAAGTCGTCACGCCAGTGCGAGCGGAGTCGTTCACATCTCATCACGGCTTCAAAACATGCAAGACACTCTATTGACATTTACGTCCCTATGCCCAAAATTTGCAGAGAGCGCTCTCTCGCCCGTTGGGTATCCCACGTGAGGTTTCTCCGCCCAGACAGCGACCCGCTCACCGGCCCCCATCCGATCCGATGACGAATCAGCCGGATGAGGCGCACACCCCCTGTTCAGGAGTTGCCGATGTCCTTAAGACCACAGTCCATCACCAGGAAGCTGCTCAGCTGGCTGTTCGCCCTTGCGGTCGCCCTACCGATGGCCGCCTTTGCAGCGGCCACCCCGGCGCACGCGGTTGGACCGGACCTGCTGCCGGTCACCGTGACCAACAACACCGGACGCAACGAGCCGGTCCACCTGTACGTCATCGGTCAAGACGTCCGGCCCGGCGGTCGGCTGGGATATGTGAACGGCAGCGGCGGGTTCTCCAACTGGCCGGCCGGCTCACAGCCGCCGTCCCCGGCGCCCGACGTGTCGATCCCCGGCCCCGGCAACGGCGCCAGCAAGACCATCTACTTCCCGCGCTTCCTGTCGGCCCGGGTGTACTTCTCCATCGGGGAGAAACTCAAGTTCTTCCTCACCCCGGACGGCCTGGTCCAGCCCGCGCCCTGGGCCGGCGGCGATCCCAACCGCGATATCCTCTTCGACTGGAGCGAGTTCACCTACAACGACGCCGGCCTGTGGCTCAACAGCTCCCAGGTCGACCAGTTCGCGATCCCGCACGGCGTCAGCGTGACCGGCAGTGACGGGGCGACCAAGCGGACCGGCGACGTGGTGAACAACGGCCGCGAGAACATCATCAACGCCATCAAGGCGCAGCCCGGCTGGGCGAACACCGTCTACACGCGGGGCGACGGGACGGTGCTACGGGTGCTGGCGCCCGGCAAGGCCGCCGACGGCGGGCAGTTCGACAGGAATTACCTGGCCCCGTACATCGACAGTGCCTGGAACGCCTACACCGGCAAGACCTTGACCGTCGTGCCGTTCCAGCATCAGCCCGACGTCAAGTACTTCGGCCGCACCTCCGGCAACGTCATGAACTTCACCGACGCCTCCGGACGCCAGGTGCACTCCATCAACAAGCCGAGCACCTCGGACGTGTGGGGCTGCGACGGCGCCCTGCACGCCCCCAACGACCTCGTCAAGGGCCCGATCGCGCGGTCGCTCTGCGCGGCGCTGAATCGCTCCACCCTCGGTACCATCGACACCCAGCCCAGCTACAACGCCGCCGACTTCTACCGCGGTCCGCTGACCAACCACTACTCGCGGATCATCCACGCCAACATGGTGGACGGCAAGGCGTACGGATTCGCCTTCGACGACGTCGGCGCCTTCGAGTCGCTGGTCCACGACGGCAACCCGCGCTCGGCCGCCATCACGCTCAGCCCGTTCGGCGCAGGTGGCCCTGGTGGTGGTTCCGGTGTGGGTTATCCGGTGGTCGGGCCGGGTGGTAAGTGCATGGACGTCGCCGGTGACGACAACGGTGGCAACGGTACGGCGGTGCAGTTGTGGGATTGTCAGTCCCAGGCCAAGGACCAGGAGTGGACGCTGCGCAACAACGGCACGCTGCAGACGCTGGGTAAGTGCCTGGACGTCGCCGGTGACGACAACGGTGGCAACGGCACGGTCGTGCAGTTGTGGGACTGTCAGTCCAACGCCAAGGACCAGCAGTGGCGCACGACGCCCAGCGGGACGCTGGTGAACGGCTTGGGACGGTGCCTGGACTCCCCGGGGGGTGCCAGCGGTAACGGTGCCCGCCTGCAGCTGTGGGACTGCAACGGCGCCCCGGCGCAGTCGTTCGTCTACAACGGCGGTTTCTCCAACATCATCGGCCCGGCCGGTAAGTGCGCGGACGTGGCAGGCGATGACAACGGCGCCAACGGCACGGCGGTACAGCTGTGGGACTGCCAGGACACCGCCCGTGACCAGAACTGGAAGTGGAACGGCTCCACGCTCACCACACTGGGCCGCTGCCTCGATGTCGCCGGTGACGACAACGGTGGCAACGGTGCGGTCGTGCAGTTGTGGGACTGCCAGCCCAACGCCAAGGACCAGCAGTGGCGCGCCACGCCCGAGGGGACGCTGGTGAACGTCGGCCTGGGACGGTGCCTGGACTCCCCGGGTGGTGCCAGCGGCAACGGCACCCGCCTGCAGATCTGGGACTGCAACGGCGCCCCGGCACAGTCCTTCCGCAAGTCCTGAGACGACAGCGCCTGGGTCCGCGACGCTCCGCCCCGGACCCAGGCGCCCCCGCCGGGCATCCGCCGCCCACCAGCGGGATCCCGTCCACATCGCGACGCTCGCTGGGGCGCGTTCGGTGAAGTGGCGGGTCGAGTTCATCCACCACGATGTGTCCGGTCGCACAGCCGGCGCGGGCAGGTCACTCCCGAGCGGCCGATCGCCGAGGCCGGAACGTCGCGCCAGGCCACACCGGTGCGCAGGATGGAGATGATGCCGGCCGGGGCCATGCGGTCTTCGACCGGCCGTCGCTCCCGAGGGCAACGTAGGGGTAGGGCGGCAGCGGCGGAGCGATGCGTTCCCACAGATCGTCGACAGTGAGGCCGGGGGAAGATGCGCCGCTGATCTTCCTTCAACGGCACGGTCGTCACCAACCGACACGCTGTTTCACTGTGAAACGAGCCGTTGGAGGCTGGAGCGTGATCGGGTTCGGTGGCCGACTCAAGCGGCGACCGGGAAACGGAGACGATCGGAAATTATCGATCCGTTTCGATCAGATTCAGTCATCAATCGTCTTGACTTCACGTCGGGTAAATGTAAAGTTTCTTTCAAGAGAGCGCTCTCACGTCTCGTCCACCCCCCACCCCCAAGGACCAGCCGTGAGATTCACCATGCTGAACAGCGTGGCAGTACTCGCCGCGCTTGTCGTCCCGCCTGCGAGCGCGCAGGCCGCCGCGGGGCCTGAACCTGGCTTCGACCCGTCCAGGGCGGTGACCGCCGGGCAGGCGAAGAGACGAGACCTCGGCCTGACCCCCGCGCCAGCCCGCGTCCGCCAAGCCCACGAAGGCGGGGCGGCCATCAGGTGTGCGGACGTCACCGGCCCGGACTGAGCACCGGCCTTCCCCGCAGCGTCCTCACCGAGCCGTCCGGACATCGCTGAGCCGTCCGGCCCGCCGCGCGCTGCCACGGCGCTTCGTGACGAACACGACCTGCGCTCACTTCAGGAACGCCATCTCCTCCTCATCGCCTCCGGTCCTCACGCCGGGGCTCATGCCGGGCCCCCACCTGGAGCCACGCCATGCTCTCTGTCCGAGCGCCGGCTGACGCCACAGCCGGCCTTCCCTCCCCCGCCGGACGCGGGTGGCCGACCTCGCCCCTCCGGCTGTCCGCGCCTTCCTTTGCCGACCGTCTCCGACTACACGCACCGCTTCCGGGACCCGGCCACCTGCGGGGGAGAGGGCTGGTGGAACCGGGATCGGACTCCATCCGGAACGTCGGCCGCGACACGCTGAACCGGATCGGCCGGCGGCGAGCCGGCGGCACCACCGACCGGCTCGACTGGCGCACCCAGGCCAGCGGGCCGGACGGACTCATCCCCGGCTAACCCCCACAACCCTTGGGATCACCATGCACCGTTCCCGCGCACCACTGGCGCGTATCCTGGCCGTCCTGACCGCCGTCCTCGTCGTCCTGGCCACCCTGGTCGTCGGCGCTCCCGGCGCGACCGCCGCCCCCTGGCAACCGAAGACACCACCCCTGACCACCCCGTGGACCAGCCAGGTGTCGCCGACCAACGCCCTGCCCGAATACCCCCGACCGCAGCTGGTGCGCCCCGACTGGCTCAACCTCAACGGGGTGTGGGAGTTCGCCGGCGCGCCGAACCTGAACTCCCCGCCGTTCAACCGGTCGCTGTCGGAGGGGGTGCTGGTGCCCTACCCCATCGAGTCCGCCCTTTCCGGTATCAAGCGCCACGAGGACACCATGTTCTACCGGCGCACGTTCACCGTGCCGTCCAACTGGAACGGGCGCCGGGTCAAGCTGAACTTCGGGGCCGTCACCTGGGAGTCCCTGGTCTGGGTGAACGGCACGCAGGTCGGCCGGCACACCGGCGGTTACGACGCCTTCTCCTTCGACATCACCTCCGCGCTGCGGCCGGGCACGAACGAGCTCATCGTCGGCGTGTCCTCCCCGATCGACGGCAGCACCTACCCGATCGGCAAGCAGCGGCGCGACCCGTCGGGCATCTGGTACACCGCGGCGTCCGGCATCTGGCAGACGGTGTGGCTGGAGCCGGTCAACGCCGCGCACATCACCCGGCTGGACACCACGCCCGACGTGCAGGCCGGTGTGCTCGACTTGGTCGTGCAGGGCTCGGGCCGCC
This sequence comes from Streptosporangium sp. NPDC050855, assembly GCF_044456585.1. Taxonomy (NCBI): domain Bacteria; kingdom Bacillati; phylum Actinomycetota; class Actinomycetes; order Streptosporangiales; family Streptosporangiaceae; genus Streptosporangium; species Streptosporangium sp. NPDC050855. The sequence goes on along the minus strand of NZ_JBITFY010000035.1, from coordinate 9,498 downwards.
AAGCCCGCGCCGAAGTGCTGAGCGGTGGCCAGGTCGTGGGATCGGCGACGGGCGCGGTCGGCTCGCACATCCGCGTCCCCGTGCCGGACGCCCGCCTGTGGTCGCCGAGCGACCCGTTCCTGTACGACCTGCGGGTCACGCTGCTGGGTGAGGGCGGGGGCGACGTCGTCACCGGGTACTTCGGCATGCGGTCGATCGGCAAGGCGATGGTCGGCGGCGTGCTCCGGCCGGTCCTCAACGGGAAGTTCGTGTTCCATCTCGGGACGCTGGATCAGGGGTACTGGCCGGACGGGGTCTACACCGCGCCGACGGACGAGGCCCTGCGCTTCGACCTGGAACGGCAAAAGGCCCTGGGCTTCAACATGGTGCGCAAGCACATCAAGGTCGAACCGGCCCGCTGGTTCTACTGGGCCGACCGGCTGGGCCTGATGGTCTGGCAGGATATGCCCTCGCTGGACTCCGTCGACGACACGCCGGAGCGCAGCCACGCCAACTTCGAGTCGGAGCTGCGCAGGATCGTCGACCAGCTCAAGGGCATCACGTCGATCGTGATGTGGGTGCCCTTCAACGAGGGCTGGGGCGAGTATGACAACGGGCGCATCGTCGACCTGGTCCGATCGATCGACCCGACTCGTCTGATCAACCACAACTCGGGGTCGAACTGCTGCGTGTCGGACCCGGAGCCGAGCAACGGCGATGTGATCGACGACCACTACTACCAGATGTCACCGGGGACCCGGTTGCCGACCGCCACGCGCGTTGCGGTGCTCGGTGAGTTCGGCGGGCTGGGCAGGCGCGTGGTGGGCCATGAGTACCAGCCCGGCGCCGGTTTCGCCTACGGCGACCTCTACCCGGACGAGAGGTCGCTGACCAACCGGTATGTGGAGATCACCAAGGAGGTGGGCCGGTTCGTCCACGGCCGTGGGCTGTCGGGGTCGGTGTACACCGAGCCCTACGATGTGGAGAACGAGGTCAACGGCTTCTACACCTATGACCGGCGCGTGCTGAAGATGACCGAGTCGCGCGTGCGCGAGGTCAACCAGCGGGTTCTGGCGATGGCGGCGGGCACCGAGGTGGGTCGCGGTGAGCCGGTGTCGCTGCGGGTGACCACGTCCGTGTACACCGACCGCTACCTGCGCCACGCCGACAGCCTGGCCCGTACCGACGTGATCGACGGCGGTAGCGGCGACGTTGCCAAGCAAGACGCCACCTTCTGGGCCCGTCCCGGCCTCGCCGACGCGACGTGCCTGTCGTTCGAGTCGCGTAACTTTCCCGGCGAGTTCCTGCGGCATTCCACCTGGAGGGTCCGCAGGGACCGCAACGACGGCAGCGCCACGTTCGCCGCGGACGCCACCTTCTGCGCCCGCGAAGGCCAGGGGGGAACGGCGCTGGAGTCCTACAACTACCGGGGCCACTTCATCCGCCACTTCAACGAACTGGTCTACATCGCCAGACAGGGCGGAGCAAACCCCTGGGACACCGGGACCGGTTTCGCCGCCGACACCACCTGGGCCGCCACCATCCCGCTGTGGCGCAGCGGGGCCGGCCTGCCACTGAACCAGGCGCGTTCCTTGCGCGTCACCACGCCCGGCCACACCAACCGCTACCTGCGCCACGCCGACAGCCTGGCCCGTACCGACGTCGTCGACGGCCAGAGCCCAAGCCTGCTGAAGGCCGACGCGACGTTCGTCGTGCGGCGCGGCCTGGCCGACCCGACCTGCTACTCCCTCGAATCGCGCAACCACCCCGGCCGCTACCTACGCCACTCCGCCTTCCGCGTCCGGCTCGACCCCTCCGAGGCCACCGACCTCTACCGCCGCGACGCGACCTTCTGCGCGCAACCGGGAGCGGCCGCCGGCAGCGTGCGTCTGGCCTCGATCAACGAGCTGGGCACGAACGTGCGGCACTACGCCGAGGAGGTCTGGGTCGCCTCCAGCGGCGGTCAGCACACCTACGACAACCCCGACATGTACGCGGAGGACACCAGCTGGGCCGTGGAGGCCCCCTGGGGGTAGGCGCAAGGCACCCACCGGCTCAGATCCACCGGAGGTGGCGGCGCCTCTTCCCGCCGCCACCCCCCGCTCCCTCACCCCCCACACCACCGAACAAGGATGAAACCAGGAGCCCCGAGCATGACCATCGACCGACGTGACCTGCTGAAGATCGGATTGACCGCCGCCGGCGGCCTGGTCACCACGATCTCCACCCCCCGGGCGGCCCAGGCGGCGCCCACGCCTCCCTACCTCGCCAACCGTGCCCCGCTGCAGCCCGCCGCCTTCCTTCGCCTGCCCCCGGGGGCCACCCGCCCCCACGGGTGGCTGGCCACCCAACTCCAGCGCCAGGTCGACGGGATGTGCGGGCGGTACGCGCAGGTGTCGCACTTCCTGCGCTACGACGACACCGGCTGGATCCGCAGCGAGCTCGGCGGCTGGGAGGAGGTGCCGTACTGGCTGCGCGGATACGTCGACATGGCCTATGTCAGCGCGGACCCGACCGCACTGAGCACCGCCAGGCGCTGGATCGACGGGGTGCTCGCCACCCAGGCCGGCGACGGCTTCTTCGGGCCCCGGACGCTGCGCACCTCGCTGAACGGGCACGCTGATCTATGGCCGCACATGCCGATGCTGCACGCGATCCGCTCCCACGCCGAGTACACCGACGACAGCCGCATCAACCCGTTCCTGCTCAAGTTCTTCGACTTCGTCAACCGCCAGCCCAACGGGGTGTTCCGGGACGGATGGGGGACGTGGCGGTGGGCCGACACCATCGACGTCATCCACTGGCTGTACAACCGCACCGGAGAGAGGTTCCTGATCGACCTGGTGCACAGGATCCACGCCAACTCGGCGAACTGGATGAACGGCCTGCCCAACCTTCACAACGTCAACATCGCCCAAGGCTTCCGCGAGCCCGCTCACTACTGGGTCTTCACCGGCGACACCGCTCATCGCAACGCGACCTACAACGTCTACGACACGGTGCAGAACACCTACGGGCAGTTCCCGGGCGGCGGGTTCGCCGGTGACGAGAACGCCCGCCCCGGCTTCGGCGACCCCCGGCAGGGCTTCGAGACCTGCGGCATCGTCGAGTACATGCAAAGCCACGAGATCCTCACCCGGATCACCGGGGATCCGGTGTGGTCCGACCGCACCGAGGAACTGGCGTTCAACATGCTGCCCGCGGCGCTGGACCCGCTCGGCCGTGCCATCCACTACATCACCTCCGCCAACAGCGTCGACCTCGACAACAGGCCGAAGACTCTGGGCCAGTTCCAAAACGGCTTCGCGATGCAGTCCTACCGGCCGGGCGTGGACCAGTACCGGTGCTGCCCGCACAACTACGGGACGGGCTGGCCCTACTACATCGAGGAGATGTGGCTGGCCACCCCGGACGGTGGCCTGTGCGCGTCGCTGTACGGACCGTGCGTCGTGACGGCGAAGGTCGCCGGCGGCTCGAGTGTGACGATCACCGAGTCGACCGGCTACCCCTTCGCCGACACCGTCACGCTTACCCTGCGACTTGGGACCCCGGTGTCCTTCCCCCTCGTGCTCCGCATCCCCGCCTGGTGCTCGGCACCGGAGGTGCGGGTCAACGAGGCGCCCGTGGCCGCCGCCGGGGGACCGCGGTTCGTCACGGTGCGGCGCACCTGGTCCAACGGCGACACCCTCACGCTGCGCCTGCCCATGCAGGTGCGCAAACGCGTTTGGCCGACGCAGCGCAACGCGGCGTCGATCCACTACGGGCCGCTCGGCATGTCCCTGCGCATCACCGAGAACTGGGTGCAAACAGGCGGCAGCGCGCAATGGCCCGAGTACGACGTGCACGCCGGGTCCGCGTGGAACTACGGCCTGCCGCCCAACACGTCATACAGCGTCTCGACGGGCGGGAACACCAACGATCCGTTCACCGTCGCCAACGCGCCCGTGCGCATCACGACGCAGGCGCAGCGCATCCCGCAGTGGCAGGCCGACAGCCAGAACGTGGTCACACCGCTGCAGGACGGTCCGGTCGCCGCGACGACCCCGATCGAGCAGGTCACCCTCATCCCGATGGGTGCCGCCCGGCTGCGCATCACCTCCTTCCCGCAGACCGGCGGGACCAAGCCGTGGCTGCCGGCCGGAGCGGCGTTTCGCCTGCAGAACCGCCACTCGGGCAAAGTCCTCGGAGTCGAGGGTATGTCCACCGACAACTCCGCCAACGTGGTGCAGTTCGACGACAACGGGACCGCCGACCACCTCTGGCGCATCGTCGACGCGGGCAACGGCACCGTCAAGGTCTACAACGTCCACTCCGGCAAGGTGCTGGCGGTGGAGAACTTGTCGAAGGACGACTCCGCGCGGATCCAGCAGTTCGACGACGTGGGCGCCCCGGACCACGTGTGGCGGCTCGTCGACACCGGCGATGGTTACCTGCGTCTCAGGAACGTCAACAGCGGCAAGGTGGTCGGTGTGGCGGGCATGTCGACCGGGAACTCCGCCCAGGTCGTGCAGCGCGACGACAACGGCACGGCCGACCGCGACTGGCGGCTTATCCCGGACGGCACGGTGAAGCTTCGCAACGTGAACTCCGGCAAGGTGCTGGCGGTGGAGAACATGTCGAAGGACAACTCCGCGCGTGTCCAGCAGTTCTCCGACGTCGGTACCCCCGACCACAAGTGGGAGTTCCTGCCCGACACCAACGGCTACTTCCGCATCCGCAACCAGTACTCGGGCAAGGTACTCGCCGTCGACGGCATGTCCACCGCCGACTCGGCCCAAGTCGTGCAGTTCGACGACAACGGCACCGCCGACCACCTGTGGCGCATCCGCGTGCTGCCGGACGGCGGCGGCGCCATGCGCATCCAAAACGCCCACAGCGGCAAGGTGCTCGCGGTTCACCATGCCTCCACCGACGACTCCGCCAACGTGGAGCAGTTCCAGGACAACGGCACACCGGACCACAACTGGATGGTCATCCCCGGCGCCTGACCGGCTCGGAGCCGTCCCACGCCGCCCCGCGTCCTCTCGGCGCCGCCCAGCGCCGAGAGGACGCGGGGCGACGTGGGGGGTTGTTCACACCCCCTCGGACAGGTCTGACGCGTCCGGCCGGGTCACCACCTGGGCGAAGGTCGGTAAGAACGCCAAGAGGATCACGGCCGTCGATCGACGGCACCGTCGCCAGGATCGCGAGAGAGGCGGATCCCAGCCTCTATTGGAAGGTGCGGCGGTAGGACCGGGGGGTGACACCGGTGACCCGTTTGAAGCGATCACGGAAAGCGGTGGGAGAACCGAACCCGACCTGGGCGGCGATGCGTTCGATGGAATGCTCAGTGGTTTCCAGCAGGTGCTGGGCCTGGCGGACACGGGCGCGATGCAGCCACTGCAGAGGTGTGGTGCCCGTCTGCTCGCGGAAGCGGCGCAGCAAGGTCCGGGTGCTCATGCCGGCGTACTGGGCGATCTCCTCAAGAGTGAGTTCGCGACCGCCATTGTCCTCCAGCCAGCGCAACAGAGGTTCCAGCTCGAAGCCCCGAGGCGCGGGCGGCTGTTCGTAGACGATGAACTGAGCCTGTCCTCCTTCTCGTTCCAGGGGCATGACGGACAGGCGCGCGGCGTCGGCGGCGATGGCCGACCCGTAGTCACCACGGACCATGTGCAGGCACAGGTCGAGTCCGGCGGCCGCGCCGGCGGAGGTGAGGAGCCGGCCGTTGTCGACGTAGAGGACGTTCGCGTCAACGTCGATGCGCGGGTATCGCCGGGCGAGCTCGGGAGCGACGAGCCAGTGGGTGGTGGCGCGCAGTCCGTCGAGGAGCCCCGCCTGGGCCAGGGGGAAGGTGCCCGTGCAGATGGAGGCCACTCTCGTGCCCGCAGCGCTCGCAGCGCGCAGGGCGTTCAGCACGCGATCGGGTACGGAGGCGAAGGGAGTGGCGGTGCCGGGCACGATGATGGTGTCGGCGTCGGCGAGCGCCTCCAGCCCCATACGGGCCTGAAGGGTGAACAGGCCAGCCTCGATGCAGGGGGTGGGAGCGCAGACGCGGACCCGGTAGGCGGGACGTTCGCCGGGCAACCGGCTGCGGCCGAAGACCTCCAGTGGCGTGGAGAGGTCGAAGGGGATGACGTTGTCCAAGGCGAGGACGGCCACGGTGTGCATGTCAATAATATAGGCGAACAACTAATTATCGCCAACGCGCTCACCAGCCGATATCACGTACCGTCATCACGTGAGACCTCTGAACGGCCTGGAGGCCCCTGGCGATATTCCGTTGAAAGTAGGCACTAATGCCAGTAGTGATCTCAAAAAGATCATTGTTAGTGTCGACGGTGATCGCACGGCACAGTTTCCTTGAGCTCCATGAACGGAAGAGCACTCATGGCCTCCATCGCTGAACGGTTGTGCCCGTCCGGGGCCGTCACCCTGCCACGGGCCGAAGCCACCACCCCGGTCTTCCTGCCGCTGGACACCGTCACCGCCTATGTCTCACAGGTTTGATCTGCGCTGGGCCACCGTACGGTCGCCTGCCTCTGGCCCGTGCCGGCCTGCCATCTCTGGAATACGCCCGCCGTACCCGTTCTCGATGCATCCCGCCAAAAGACAGCCCGGCTTCTGCGATGACCTCGCGGCCGAACCGAGGAGCTTGCATGACCGACACCGGTACTTCTCCCGCTCACCTACGCCCGCAAGTGGCGATGCTGCTCTATCCGGGTCTCACACTTCTGGACCTGTTCGGGCCGCACACTGTCTTCGCCCACACCATGGACGTGCACCTGGTCTGGAAGACGACGGATCCCGTCATCTCCGACACCGGCGTGGCCGTGCAGCCTACGACTACCCTGGGTGACTGTCCGGTGGACCTGGACGTGCTCTTCGTGCCCGGAGGAGCTGCCCAGGACAAAGTCGCCGCCGACGAAGAGGTTCTGACCTTCCTTGAAGACCGCGGCGCTCGTGCTCGCTACGTCACCGCGGTGTGCGGTGGATCGCTTGTCCTGGGCGCCGCCGGATTGCTACGCGGCTATCAGGCGGCGACCCACTGGAGCGGGCGCGATGTCCTGGCCCTGTTCGGAGCCGAGAACGTCAGCGAACGCGTGGTCATCGACCGCAACCGCATCACCGGCGGGGGCGTGACGGCCGGCCTGGACTTCGGTCTCGTCGTCCAGGCCGAATTGCTTGGCGAGGACGTCGCCAAATTCACCCAGCTCATCATGGAGTACGACCCCCGCCCGCCCTTCACGGCAGGCTCCCCGAAAGGTGCCGGGCCCGAGCTCACCGCTCAAGCACGCGCGTTCACCGAACCCATCAACACCTCCATGACCGCCATCGCAGAAGACCTCGCCACCCGAGGGTGGGGACGCGCCCGCCCCGTCGCCATCGTGTAAGCCGTTCGCCGAACGAAAGTCAGTGCGCCTGGGCGGGCGTTGAATCACCCGACCTATTAAGTGATGGCGAGTTGCGCCTCGGTCGGCGAGCGAGGCCGTTCCGTCTCGGTTCGCCGCCGGATGAGCTGGCGTCCACCTCGCCTGATGGCACGTCGGCTCGTTGCCGTGCCGGACACGTCGGCCGATGGTCTAGGCGCCGCCCGTACGTCAGGACGACAAGGACGACGAGGCGTTTGGTGCGGAGTTTCTCGATCTCCCGGAGTTCGAAGCGGCTGGGTATCGCCGGTCAGTGGCCCGCGATCACCGTCTCAAGTCCCGCGAACGACTCTCCGATGAACCATGACAGATCCTTCCCGTCGGCCTGCTCGATCCAGCGCGAGGATGCGATCTTGAAGACGGCGATGCCCACCTCCGCGGCGAGGCCCGCGGAGGCGTCGTCCACCCCGCGCTGCCGCAGCGCCCCGGCGAGTGCGGCCGACAGCGAGGCGAATTTGATCAGCTCGCGTTCGAGCAATTCGGGGGTGGCGGCGATGACGGCCTGGCGCCTGCGGACCAGTTCCCGGCGTTCCTCCAGCGGGACCGCGATGGCCTGGAAAGACGCCGCAACGACCTTCATCGGGGGGGCGGACCCGGGAGCGCGGGCGACCGCGTCCACGAGAAGCTCCTGCATCGCGCTCGAGCCCGCGAACAGCACCTCCCGTTTGTCCGCGTAATGCCGAAAGAACGTCCGTTCGGTCAGCCCCGCCCGTTCGGCGATCTCCGCCACCGAGGTCCGCTCGAAACCGCGCTCCAGGTAGAGCTCCAGTGCGGCTCGTTCGAGTCGGCCACGCCCGTCCGGCTCCCATCGCCCCATGTCCTGCATCGTACCCGATGACAGTTACTGACATCAGGTGCTACGGTGCAATGACAGTCGCTGACATCGTTCGGTCGTCCGTCATGCGTCATCGGCACGGGCGACCGGCTTTCACCGGGAGATCTGCTCATGCGCGTTTTCGTCACCGGGGCATCCGGCTGGATCGGCTCCGCACTCACCCCCGAACTCATCGGCGCGGGCCACCAGGTCGTCGCGCTCGCCCGCTCCGACGCCTCGGCCGCCGCCCTCGCCTCGGCCGGGGCCGAGGTGATCCGCGGCACGCTCGACGACCTCGATGTCCTGCACGACACGGCCGCTGCGTCGGACGGCGTGGTCCACCTCGCCTTCAAGCACGACCTCGCCTTCCAGGGCAGCTTTCAGAGCGCGGCCGACGCCGACCGCCGCGCCGTCGAGACGTTCGGGAAGGCGCTCGCCGGCTCCGCCCGCCCGTTCGTGCTCGCCAGCGGGTTGCTGTGGCTCACCTCGGGCCGAGTGAGCACCGAAGAGGACGGACGCGCGTCCGACTCGTCCTCCGCGCACACGGCCGAGGGGCCGGAGATCCGCATGAGCACCGCACGGCTCACCATCGGCCTCGCCGATCGGGGTGTCCGCTCCTGCGTGGTACGGCTCCCGCCGACCGTGCACGGAGAGGGAGACAACGGGTTCATGCCGGCCCTGATCGGCATCGCCCGCGCCAAGGGCGTCTCCGGCCACATCGGCGACGGCTCCCAGCGCTGGCCGGCCGCGCACCGGATCGACGCCGCACACCTCTTCCGGCTCGCCCTGGAGGGCGCACCGGCCGGATCGGTCCTGCACGCGGCCGCCGACCAGGGTGTGCCGATCCGCTCGATCGCCGAGATCGTCGGCCGTCACCTCGACCTGCCGGTCCGCTCCATCCCGGCCGACGCCGCCGCCGGGCACTTCGGCTGGCTGGCGGACTTCCTCTCGGTCGACAGCCCCGCCTCCAGCGACCTCACCCGCGAGCTGACGGGATGGCACCCGACCGGGCCGAGCCTGGTCGAGGACCTGGAGAAGGGGCACTACTTCCGCACCGACCGGCCCGCGCGGCCGTAGCCGTCCGGCCGCGCGGCGAGATCATGGCCGTTCGCACCCGGCCAGATCTCTTGGGTCCCGCCGGGTAGGGGTTCTTGCTGACCTCCTCATCGATGAGGGCTCCGCCCCAGGCGCACAAGGCGATCGGCTAGTGTCCTGCGCCGCAAATTCAAAGGGTAACTATTTCTATGATGGTTGGCTGGGCGGGTTGATCTTGGCGAGGTAGTCGGCGAGGGACTTGAG
>NZ_JBITFY010000034.1:0-51660 GCF_044456585.1 Streptosporangium sp. NPDC050855 | reverse complement strand
CCACCACCGTGGCGATCCTGCGCAGCCTGGAGGAGGACCTGGACCCCGGGCGGGGGGGGGGGGGGGGGGGGGGGGGGGGGGGGGGGGGGGGGGCGCGGGGGCCGGCGGCCCCCCCCCCCCCCCCCCCCCCCCCCCCACCGCCGTGAAACGCTTCAGCATGAGGTAAAGCTGACACCTGGAAAGGGTCACGGCAAGGTAAGGACTCCACGCTCGTGTCACGGGTGGCACGGGCGAGGGCCGACCCGACCGCGCCTACGCGTGGCCGGAGATGCCGCCGTCCACCGGGATCACGGCCCCGGTCAGGTAGGCGCCGGCCCGTGAGGACAGGAAGATCGCGGTGCCCGCCATGTCCTCGGGAGTGCCGATGCGGCCCAGCGGGACATGGGACGCCACGGCCGCGCGCATCTCCGGGTCGTCGAGGGCGAACGCCATCATCTTCGACTCGAACGGCCCCGGCGCGATCGCGTTGACCGTGATCGACTCCTTGGCGAGCCGCTGGGACAGGTGGCGGGTGAGCATGTGCACGGCGGCCTTGGCGGCCGAGTAGGCGTAGTTCTCCATCGAGGGCACCCGGATGCCGTCCACCGAGCCGATGTTGATCACTCTGGCCGGGTCCTGCGGGGTCGCCGCGGCGCGCAGCATCGGCAGGAACCGCTGGGTCAGGTGGAACACGCCCTTGACGTTGATCCCCCAGAGCTTGTCGAACGCCTGCCCGGGGTACTCCTCCAGTGGTGCCCCCCAGGTCGCCCCGGCGTTGTTGACCAGCACGTCCAGGCGGGACTCGCGCCCGGAGACCGCCTCGAACAGCGCGGACGCCCCGTCCTCGGTGGACAGGTCGGCCGGTACGGCGACGCATCCCAGTTCGGCGGCGGTCTTCTCGACCTCGGCCGCCTTCCGCGAGGAGATGTACACCGTGGCCCCCGCGTCGACGAACCCGGCCGCGATCATCCGGCCGATTCCACGGGAGCCGCCGGTGACGACGACGGTCTTGCCTTCCACGGAGAACAGAGTCATGTTCGGTAGCATGCCGCACGCCCCGCGACCCCGTCCATACCGACCGGTCGGTTCCTGACCGGGACGGCACGGCCGAGCCGATGGGATCGGTTTTTCCCGGGCTTCGTGCCCGTACGGGAGAAACGTCCTGAAAAATAAAGCCGGAGAATAAAAATAGAATGAAACAATCTTCCAACGCTCATTGACAGGAGCTGTTCGGATGGTGTGCCTTCGTTGTCAGGGATCATCGACGTGAAGGCGAGGCACACCATGGCCGCAACGGGTGCGCGGATGGCGGCACTGGGTCTGGCGCTCTCGGTGTCGATCCTCCCGCCGATCCAGGCGCCGGTCCCCGCCCACGCCTCGGCCGCGCACCCCCGATCGGCGCCGGCCGCCGAGCCGGACGGGACGGCCGGCCGGAGGGCCGCGGCACCCGCGCCGGCCAGGAAGGTCGTCCGGATGGGCGCCACCCAGAGCGTGGACTCGATGAACCCGTTCCTGGCGGTCAGGCTGATCTCCACGGCGATCCACCGCTGGACCTACGGCCAGCTCACCATGCCCGATCCCAGGACCCTCGCGCCCGCCCCCGACCTGGCCGAGTCGTGGAAGACCTCGGCGGACCGGCTGACCTGGACCTTCACCATGCGCGCCGGCGCCACCTGGTCGGACGGGCGGCCCGTCACCGCCCACGACGCCGCGTGGACCTTCAACAAGATCATGACCGACGACGCGGCCAAGACGGCGAACGGCCCCGCCGTGGAGAACTTCGACACCGTCACCGCGTCCGACGACCGGACCCTGGTCATCAGGACCGAGAAACCGCAGGCCTCCATGCTGGAGCTGCCGATCCCGATCATGCCCAGGCACGTCTGGGAGGGCGTCGGCGACGTCGGCACGTTCGAGAACGAGACCTACCCGGCCGTCGGCAACGGCCCCTACATCCCCGTCGAGCACCGGAAGAACGCGTACGTGAAGCTGAGGGCCAACCCGTCGTACTGGCGCGGCGCCCCCGCGATCGACGAGCTGCACGTCGTCTTCTACGAGAACCCCGAGGCGGCGATCGCCGGTCTGAAGAAGGGCGACGTCGACTGGATCGGCAGGCTGGCGCCCCCGCAGTTCCAGGCCCTCGCCGGCCACCCCGACATCGTGCAGTGGAACACCCCCGGCCGCCGGGCCGCCTACCTGCAGCTCAACCCGGGGGCCGAGACCTCCGGCGGCGAGCCGATCGGCGACGGCCACCCCGCCCTCAAGGACGCCCGGGTGCGCCGGGCCGTTCACCACGCGATCGACAAGAATGCCCTCGTCCGGCAGGTGCAGAACGGGCTGGCCGTACCGGCCGACGGCTCGATCGTCCCGCCGATGTACCGGGAGTTCTTCTGGCGGGCCGAGGGCGACGACGCCGTCACCTTCGACCCGGCCGAGGCCGGGCGCATCCTCGACGAGGCCGGGTACGCCAGGGGGGCCGACGGGATCCGGACCATGCCCGGCGGCGGGCGCAGGCTGGAGATGCGCTTCAGCGTCCGCACCGAGGAGCCCGTCGAGGAGAAGATCGCCCAGTACCTGACCGGCTGGCTCCGCGACATCGGCATCTCGCTCACCGTCCGCAGGATCGACGCCAACAGGTACACCGAGGAGACCGGGAGCACGGCACTGTACGACATCGCGATCAGCGGCTGGTCGGTCAACCCGGATCCGGAGGAGGTGCTGGCCACCCACCTGTGCGGCCGCAGGCCCACCGCGAGCGGCCAGGGCGGCGGCACCGAGTCGTTCTTCTGCGACGACGAGTTCGAGCGGCTGTACAGGGCGCAGCTGGCCGAGCTCGACCGGGCCGAACGCGTGAGACTGATCAAACGGATGCAGCGGCGCCTCTACACCGAGGCCCCGGTCATCGCGCTCTACTACCCCAACAACCTGGAGGGCTACCGCAGGGACAGGATCGCCTCCATCACCCCCCTCCCCGAGGACAGGGGCCTGCTGTACGGCGCCAGCGGCTACTGGCCGGTCTACTCCCTGCGGGCGGTGGAGCGTCCCGCGGCCCCCGCCGGGAGCGGCACGGGCACCGGTGCCGCCGTGGCGGTGGCGGCGATCGCCGCGCTGGCCCTCGGCGCCGGGGGAGTCCTGCTCGCCAGGCGCCGCCGCGCCCGCGCCGACGACCGCGAGTGACGCCCGTGCGAATCCCGACCCCCTCGCCGCGGACACCGTCGCGGACCGCGTCGCGAACCCCGGCGTGGGCCTGTCCGCGCACCCTCGCGCGACAGTGGGGCAGCGGCCCCGACGAACAGGACCGACAGGGCGAACAGGAAAGACATGACGGGAAGGACGGCCGCCGGAGGCTGGCGCGCTACGCGCTGGTCAAGCTCGGCGGGGCGTTGCTCAGCATCGCGCTGGTGGTCGTCGCCACCTTCTTCCTGTTCCGCCTGATCCCCGGCGACCCCACCATCGCCTACACCCGCGACGTGCCGGTCACCCCGGAGCAGCTCGACCTGCTCCGCCGCCGGATGGGGCTGGACCGGCCGCTGGGCGAGCAGTTCCTCGACTTCGTGCTGCGCACCCTGCGGCTGGACCTGGGCACCTCGTACGAGTACCGGCGGCCGGTCACCGAGCTGATCGGCGAGCGGGTGGGTCCCACGCTGCTGCTGGTGGGCACCGGGCTGGCCGTCGCGGTGAGCCTGGGCATGTGGCAGGGCACCAGGGCCGCCTGGCGGCACGGCGGCAGGTTCGACCGCGTCTCCACCGGGACCGCGCTGACCCTGTGGTCGGTGCCGACCTTCTGGCTGGGACTGCTGCTGCTGATGGTCTTCGCCGCGGGGGCGGGCCCGCTGCCCGGCCTGTTCCCGACCCGGGGCATGCAGGACGTCGACGCGCCCGGGGGGCCGATGTACCTGCTGCACGTCGCCCACCACCTGGTGCTGCCCTGCCTCACCCTGGTGGCCGTGGTCTACGCGCAGTACCTGCTGGTCATGCGGTCGTCGCTGCTGGAGGAGATCGGCCAGGACTACGTGACCACGGCCCGCGCCAAGGGACTGCGCGACGACGACGTCCGGCGCCGCCACGCCGTGCCGAACGCGCTCCTGCCCACGGTGACGCTGGTCTTCATGCAGATCGGGTTCGTGGTGGGCGGCGCGGTCTCGGTGGAGTTCGTCTACTCCTGGCCCGGCCTGGGCCTGCTGTTCGTCGAGGCCATCAAGGGACCCGACTACGCGGTCATGCAGGGGACCTTCATGCTCGTCTGCGTCGCGGTCATCGTCATGAACACGCTGGCCGACGTGGTCTACCACGTCCTGGACCCGAGGGTGAGGTCGGCATGAGCCCGGACGCGACAGGCCCGTCCGGCACGGTGACCCGGCGCGGCGTCGCCCGTGCCCGCCGCCGCGCCGCCCTGGCCCGCTTCTGCCGCGCGTACGCCGCGAACCGGTCCGGGCTGTACGGGGCGGCGATCCTGCTGGCGGCCGTCACGGCGGCCCTGGTGACGCCGCTGGTCACCGACCCGGCGGGGATGGACGTCACCGGGGCCACGGGCACCGCGATGGCACCGCCGAGCGCGGAGTTCCCGCTGGGCACCGACGAGTCGGGCCGCTCGGTCCTGCTCATGCTGCTGTGGGGCTCGCGGGTCTCGCTGCTCATCGGTTTCATGTCCGCCCTGCTCAGCATGGTGATCGGCACGGTCTTCGGGATCGCCGCAGGGCACTTCCGCGGCCCGCTGGGGGCCGTGCTGATGCGCGTCACCGACTGGTTCCTGGTGCTCCCCTCGCTGGTCCTGGCCATGGTGCTCACGGCCGTCCTCGGCGGCGGCGCGTCCACGATCATCCTGGCGATCGGGGTGACCTCCTGGGCCTCCACGGCGCGGCTGATCCGGGCCCAGACGCTGGCGGTCGAGGCCAGGCCGTACATCGAGAGGTCCAGGGCGCTGGGGGCCGGGCACTGGCACGTCATGACCCGGCACGTGCTGCCGAACGTCGCCCCGCTGGTGCTGGCCAACACCACCCTGATGGTGGCCAGCGCCATCGTCGCCGAGTCCACCCTGGCCTTCCTGGGCGCGGGCTCGGGCCAGGTGTCCTGGGGCGGCATGCTGCGCGGCTCCTACGACTGGGGGGCGGCCACCTCCGGCGCCTGGTGGTACGTGCTGCCGCCGGGCCTGTGCATCGTCGCGGTGGTGCTGGCGTTCACCCTGTGCGGGCGCGCCCTGGAGGCCGTGCTCAACCCGCGGCTGCGGGGGGTGGCCCGGTGAGCCTGCTCGAAGTGCACGACGTGTCGGTGACCTACCGGGGCGCGGCCGGGGACGTGCCCGCCGTACGGGGCGTCTCGCTCGGCCTGGCGGCCGGTGAGGCGCTCGGCGTGGCCGGGGAGTCGGGGTCGGGCAAGTCGACGCTGGCCATGTCCCTGCTGCGGCTGCTGCCCCGGGACGCGCGGGTGTCCGGGCGGATCCTGCTGGAGGGCGAGGACGTGCTCGGCATGAGCTGGGGACGGCTGCGCGCCGTCCGGTGGGCGTCGGCCTCGGTGGTCTTCCAGGGCGCCCAGCACGCGCTGAACCCGGTGCGGCGGATCGGGGACCAGATCGCCGAGCCGCTGCTCGTGCACGGCGCGGCGACCCGGGACGGGGCCCGGCGCAGGACGGCGGAGCTGCTGGAACAGGTCGGCCTGCCCGCCTGGCGGGCGCGCGGCTACCCGCACGAGCTGTCCGGGGGGCAGCGCCAGCGCGTGATGATCGCCATGGCGCTCGCCTGCTCGCCGCGCCTGATCGTCGCCGACGAGCCGACCACCGCCCTGGACGTGATGATCCAGGCGCAGGTGCTCACGCTGATCCGCTCGCTCATCGCCGAGCACGGCATCGGCCTGATGATGATCTCTCACGACCTGTCGGTGCTGGCGGCGACGTGCGACCGGCTGGCGATCATGTACGCGGGGCGCGTGGTCGAGTCCGGCCCGGCGCGGCGGGTCTTCCGCGACGCCGCGCACCCCTACGGCCGGGCACTGGCCGGGGCGTTCCCCGTCGTCGGCGACGCCGCCTCCCGCAGGGCGCCCCGCGGGCTGGGCGGAGACCCGCCCGACCCGGCGCACCTGCCCGCCGGGTGCTCCTTCCATCCCCGCTGCCCGGTCTCGCTGGTCTCGTGCGCCTCGGAACCGGTCGAGCTCCGGCCGGTGACCGCGCAGATCCCCGGCCCGGCGCACGTCGCGGCGTGCGTGCACGTCGGCGAGGAGGCCCGATGACCCTGCTGGAGGCGCGGGACCTGCGCGTGGAGTTCGTCTCGCGCGGGCGCCGGGCCCGCGCGGTGGACGGGGTCAACCTCTCCCTGGCCGAGGGGGAGATCGTCGCGCTGGTCGGCGAGTCCGGCTGCGGCAAGACGACGCTGGCCCGCACCCTGCTCGGCCTGGAGCGGCCGGTCTCCGGCTCGGTCCGCTACGGCGGCACCCCGCTGGCCTACTCCTCGCGGGCCCTGAAGGCCTACCGGCGCGAGGTGCAGCTCGTGCTCCAGGATCCCACCGGGGCGCTCAACCCCCGGCACACCGTCTACGAGGCGGTGGCCGAGGGGCCGCGCATCCACCGCCTGCCCGACGAGGGCGAGCGGGTCGCGTCGGCGCTGTCGCGGGCCGGGCTGCGTCCCCCGGAACGGTTCTTCGGCCGCCACCCGCACGAGCTGTCGGGCGGGCAGCGCCAGCGCGTCGTCATCGCCGGGGCGCTGGCGCTGGAGCCCAGGGTGCTGGTCGCCGACGAGCCGGTGGCCTCGCTGGACGCCTCGGTGCGCGGCGAGATCCTCGCCCTGCTGCTGCGCCTGCGCGCCGAGCTGGGGCTGTCCGCCCTGGTCGTCACCCACGACCTCGGGCTGGCCTGGAACATCGCCGACCGCGTGGCCGTGATGTACCTGGGCAGGATCGTCGAGTCGGGGCCCGTGGAGCACGTCCTCACCGCGCCGTCGCACCCCTACACCCGGGCGCTGCTGTCGGTCCTGCCGGACTCGCCGGCACCGGTGGTGCTCGGCGGGGAGCCGCCGGACGCGACCCGCGTCCCGGCGGGCTGCCGCTTCCACCCGCGCTGCCAGGTGCTGGCGTCGGGCGCGGCGGCCGCGGCGGGGGTCGACGGGCTCTGCGCGTCCCGGCCGCTGCCGGTCCTGCCGTCCTCGCCCGGCGCCCACGTGGCCTGCCACCACGCCGAGGCCACCATGCTCACAGGCCGGGCAGACGACCGTTCCTGAACAGGTCGACGAAGAGCCCGTGGTCGGCCCTGGCCCGCGCCCCGTAGGCGTGCGCGAAGTCGACGAGCGTGCGGGTGAAGCCCTCGGCGTCGTCGCCGATCACGGCCACGATCGCGTCCTCGGTGGAGAAGTCGACCAGGTCGTGGCTGGACTCGTCGTCGGCCACCGAGTGCATCCGGGCCACCGCCCGGCCCAGGTCGCCGATCACCGAGGCGAGCTCGTCGGGCTCGTTGACGTCCCCCCAGTCCAGGTCGGCCGAGTACGGGGAGACCTCGGCGACGAGCTGGCCGACGCCGTTCAGCGTGGTGTAACCGAGCCAGGGGTCGGCGTACGCCTGCAGGGCCCGCTGCGACTCGGCGGTGCGGTGGCCCTGGTGCTCGAAGTGGCCGTGCACCTTCTCGTCGGCGATGTGCCGCGCCACGGCCGGGACCTGCGCCTGCTTCATGTAGAGGATGACGTCGTTCTCCAGCGCCTGGGTGTGGCCCTCCAGCAGCATGTTGTACGACGGCAGCCCGGCCGAGCCGATCCCCACACCGGTGCGGAGCGCGAAGTCCTTGATCCTGTGCTCGATCTCCGAGGTGGCCGGCAGCGTCGTCAGGTAGTCCCGGAAGGCCGCCTCCACGGCCCGGCGGGTGTCGGCGTCCACCGGGTGGCGGCCGTCCGTCACGGCGAACCTGCGGTCGAAGTTCTCGACGGTGGTCTCCAGCTCCAGCAGCGCCACCCGGGTGTGCAGCCGGGCGTGCTGCAGCACCCGGTGGAGCACGCCGGTCGTGGTGTCCAGCGTCAGCGAGCCGATCGCGTCGTCCCCGCCGTGCGAGACGGCGGTCAGCTCGGCGAGGTAGGAGGCGGCGAAGCCGGTCACCAGGCCGGTGATGACCTCGTCCGACAGCGCCTTGGCGTACCCGATGAGCGCGACGCTGGCCACGAGGCGCCGCAGGTCCCAGATGTAGGGGCCGACGTAGGCCTCGTCGAAGTCGTTGACGTTGAAGACCAGCACGCCCGAGGCGTTCATGTACGTGCCGAAGTTCTCCGCGTGCAGGTCGCCGTGGATCCAGACCCGGCGGGTCGGCCCGTCCAGGAAGGCGTCGTCGGCGAACGCGCCGGTCATGTCCGCGTAGAACAGGCTGGCGCTGCCCCGGTAGAAGGCGAAGGGGGAGGCGGCCATCTTGCGGAACTTGCGCCGGAAGGCGGCCGGGTCGCGCCTCATGGAGTCGCCGAACTCGGTGACCAGGACGTCGAGAATGTGCGCCGAGCGCCCATCGGTGTTCATGGTGCGCACCGTAGGCGGTGGAACCGGGTGCGTGCCAGTCCCGGCGCGTCACGAATGTGGAACGTGCCAGGGCACGGGCCCCGGGTGCGGGGCGGCCGTGCCGCGGATCCGGGCGCGGCCGCCGGGGCGTCGACAACCGCGCCCCGCGATCATAGGGTCGAAGGCGGAAGGACCGTGCGGCCGGTCGCCGGGGCCGGCGAGGCCGCGGAGACCGTGGAGGCGGGCATGTCGGTGCTGGAGGGCAAGGCGGCCGTGGTCACCGGGGGGTCCCGGGGCATCGGCAGGGCGATCGTGGAGCGTCTCGCCCGCGACGGGGCGGACGTCGTCTTCGGCTACGCGAGCGACGCCGCGGCCGCGGCCGACGTGGAGCGCACGGTCAAGGAGGCGGGCGGCAGCGCCCGCGCCGTCCAGGCCGACCTCGCCGAGCCGGGCGCCGCCGAACGGCTGATGGAGACCGCGGGGGAGATCCTCGGCGGCCTGGACATCCTGGTCAACAACGCCGCGCCGTACCTCCCGCCGACCCCCCTCGCCGAGACCACAGAGGAGCACTACGACCGCGCCATGACGGTCAACGCCAAGGCGCCCTTCCTGACCATCCGCCACGCCGCCCGGCACATGCGCGACGGCGGGCGCATCGTCAACATCTCCACCGTCAACACGGTCAGGGCCGCTCCCGGCAGCGCCTCCTACGTGGCGAGCAAGGGCGCCCTGGAACAGCTCACCGCGGTCGCGGCCCGCGAGCTGGGCGGGCGGGGCATCACCGTCAACACGGTCTCCCCCGGCGCCACCGACACCGACCTGCTGCGCTCCAGCAACCCCGAGAAGGTGCTGGGCCAGATGGCCGCGATGACCCCGCTCGGCCGGCTGGGCACCCCCTCGGACATCGCCGACGTCGTGGCCTTCCTGGCGGGGCCGGACGGGCGCTGGCTGACCGGCCAGAACGTCCGCGCCGACGGCGGCCTCATCTGACGGCGGGAACGGCGCCGCGGATCACCGGCAGCCCTTCGCGTACTCGCGTCCGGGGAGGGCGCCGCCGGGAAGGCGGTGCAGAGGCGTCCCGGCGGGTCCGGGCCCGCCGGGTGCGCCTCCGTGAGGGGAAGCGCGCCCTGGCGGGCGTGGGGGACCCGCCAGGACGCGTTCCGCTCCGGCGCGGCGGCGGAGGACCCCGGCGAGGGATGGGGTCCTCGGCCGCTAGTCGCGCGCGGAGTCTGTGGCGGTGAAGGCGCGGACCGCCTGGTCCGCCTCCTCCTCCGTGAGGTCGTCGCCGGGCGCGGGGGACCGGTAGTGCCGTGAGATGAGCCGGGCCGCACCCACCGGGTCGTCCGCCGGATGGGTCGACTCGTGGCCGTCCTCATTCCAGACAAACATCCCGTTCTTACACCAAACGGTCAGCTCAGTCAGTACCGACAGCACCGACATGCCGCTGGCATTGCTCTGGTAGGTGTGCGTGAATCCCTGACGGTGCAACGCGTAGCGCAGGAGACGCGTCGCCTCGCGGGGATCGCGCCAGGGCAGATGTGGCGTACCCGTGCGGGCCGACAGCACCGGCCTCCACCCCCTCGCTGACCTTTCGATGGATTTGTACCAACGATTGGATGATGCGGGTCTTGGGAGGTTGGGTCAAGGGGCTGTTCCCCGCTAGAACCAGATCGTCTAGTTTTGTTGGCACAAAGGGGACTTAATGGCGCGGTCAACGCTGTATCAACTGGTGGCCTCCGACCTCCGGAGAACCATCTACTCCGGTGCGCTCGGGCCGGGAGATCAGCTGCCGACCGAGGCGGAACTCATGACCACCCACCAGGTGAGCCGCAACACCGTGCGGCTGGCCCTCGGCGAGCTGGTGAACGAGGGCCTGGTCACCCGCACCCCGCGCCGGGGCACCGTGGTGCGCGAACGCCGCCCGCTGCTCATGCACCCCCAGCGCGAGCTGCAGCCCCGGCCCGAGCGGGTCCGGGCGGACGGGGAGTACAGGGAGGCCTTCGCCTGGGCCGTCTCCCAGGAGGGGCGCGTGCCCAGCCAGGAGATCGAGGTCTCCATCGTGGAACCGCCCGAGGAGATCGCCAGCAGGCTGGAGCTCGCCGACGAGGAGCTCGCCGTGGTCCGCCGCAGGCTGCGCTTCGTGGACGGCCAGCCGTACAACACCAACGACTCCTACTTCCCGCTCACGCTGGTCGCCGACTCGGAGATCGCCCGGCCAGGGGACATCGTGCGGGGGGCGAACAAGGTCCTCGAGGAGCTCGGCCACCGGCAGGTGCGGGTGGTGGACGACATCTGGGCGCGGATGCCCAACAGCGCCGAGACCGAGCGGCTCCAGCTCCAGCTCGGCACGCCGGTCGTCGTCTACGTCCGGGTCGGCTACGACGAGGAGGACACCCCCGTACGGGTGGCGATGTCCGTCCTGCCGGCGGACAAGCACCTGATCAGGTACGAGCTGGAAAGCCGTTGACGTCTCCGTGACCGCCCGCACGGGCCGGCCCTGGCTCCGCCCGCGACGCGGGCGACCACAGGGCCGTGTCCGACGGGCGCCCGGACACCACCCGTCCCTCCCCGGGCCCCTCCCCCTGCCCGCGGTCCCCGCGGCCCGCGCGGTGCCCCCGCCCTCCGCGGCCCGCTCGCGCCCCACGGTCCCCCGGCCTCCCGCGGCCTTCCCCGGCCCCCCGGACCCCGGACCCCCCACGGCCTTCCCCGGCTCCCCGGGCTCCCCGGCCCCGGACTCCGGACCTCCCGCGGTCTTTCCGGGCTCCGTCCTCTCCGCGCCCTCCGCGCCCCCCGCGATCTCCCCGATCGCCCCGAGTCCCTAGGCACCCGCCTAGTCCGGCACGGACGCCGTACGTCGTCGTACGGGCACTCTCCGTGTCATCTCGTGTACCGAACGCAACGAAGGGAAGAACCATGCACTCGAACACCGCCGGTCTCACCACCGCGCGTCCGCTCACGCTGCGCCGGGCCACCGGCGGCGACCTCGACGGGGTGCTCGCGCTCCTCGCCGAGACCGCCGCCTGGCTGAACCGCCGCGGCGTACGGCAGTGGCCCGCCGGGGGCTTCCCCGCCGGCCGCATCGCCCCCCTGATCGACGAGGGGACCCTCTACCTGCTGGAGGGCCAGGACGGGCCCGCCGCCACCCTCGCGCTGGACGGTCACGCCGACCCCGAGTTCTGGACCCCCGCCGACGACCCGGGCGCGGCGCTCTACGTCCACAAGCTGGCGGTGGCGCGCGACCACTCCGGCAGGGGACTCGGGGAGGCGCTCCTGGACTGGGCGGGCCTGCGGGTCCTGTCCTTGGGAAAGAGATGGCTCCGGCTTGACTGCTCCAAGGACAACCCGGGGCTGCAGGGCTACTATCGGGGGCAGCGTTTCACGCACCTCCGCACGGTCGACCTGCCGCACCGCGCGTCCGGCGCCCTGTTCCAGCGGCCGGGAGGTCTGCGTGGTCGCGCGTCCGGTCTGGGGCTGCCCTTCTCGGACCGTCGCGGGGCGCCCGTCCCCGAGCACGTCTGAACCGGGGCGGTACAGGACAAAGGCATCGGATAGCCTCCATTCATGACCGGATCCTTGCTTGAGGTGATCACGCTCAACGTGCGTGACGCCGTCGCGGCCGAAGCCGGCGGCGCCGACCGTCTGGAGGTCGTGGCGGACATGGCCTCCGACGGTCTCACCCCGGCGGCGGAGACGGTCGCGGCGATCGCCAAGGAGTCCGCGCTGCCGCAGATGGTGATGTTGCGCGGCGAGGCCTCGTTCCTGGCCACGCCCGAGTCGCTGAAGGCCCTGAGCCGTGAGGCCAGGGCCCTGGCGGACGCGGGCGCGGCCGGGTTCGTGTTCGGTTTCCTGGACGGGTCGGGGGCGGTCGACCTGGCCGCCACCGAGGCGCTCATCCACGCGGTGGCGCCGCTGCCGTGGACCTTCCACCGGGCGGTGGACCACGCGGCCGACGTCCAGGCGAGCTGGCGGGCCGTCCGCCTGCTGCCCAACCTCGCCACCGTCCTCACCGCGGGCGCCCCCGGCGGCATCGGGTACGGGCTGTCGACGATCAAGACCCGGTGCGAGGCCGGTGACGGCCCGCTGATCATGGCGGGCGGCGGGCTCCGCCCGCGCTACGTCAGGACGCTCCTGGAGTACGGCGTGCGCGCCTTCCACGTCGGCAGCGCCGTGCGGGCCTCCTGGTCCGACCCGGTCGAGGTCCGGCGGGTCCGCGAGTGGCGCGCCATGATCGACTAACCCTCCGCCCCTCCCGCGCCAGGACCGGAGGGCGGGACGTCGCCCAGCACCAGGTCGGCGCGGCGCAGGGCCGCGGTCATCGTCGCGATCGTGGCGGGCTCGTCCATCACGCCCCCACCGGCGTCGCGCCGCTCCTGCCAGGCCCGTACCCGGCGGGCGTACTCCCCGCGGCGGGACAGGTGGAAGGCGTAGACCGCGGCGTACCGGCTGACCAGGTGGGAGGGGTGCATGTCCCAGCCCTGGGGGAAGCCGTGCGTCAGGGAGTGCCCGACCAGCCGCGCGTGGCGCCGCCACAGGCCGCGTACCGCAGGGCCGTCGTCCGAGGCCGGGGTCGCGGCCAGCGAGCCGTCGGACAGCTCCACCCCGGTCCCGGCGAAGACGGTCTGCATGACGTGCCGGGCGTGGTCGCACGCGGGGTGGTCCAGCCGCTGCTCGTGCGGGGGGAGCCCGCAGCTCGCGGTGTAGTCGAAGACGCCGAAGTGCGCCGCGGCCAGCCTGCCCTCCAGGGCGGTGACCAGCCCCGCGTCGAGGAACCGTACCGTCTGCGGCGCCTCCACCTGGATCTCGAACCGCAACCGCCCGCGGTCCAGGCCGAGCCCGTCCTCCAGCGCCCCCAGGCAGTCGGCGAACTGGTGCAGGTACGCCCTCATCAGGACCTTGGGGAAGGTGACCGTGAACCCCTCCGGCAGGTGCCCGGCCCGCTCCATGACGCCGGTGAGGAGACCGTCCAGGGTCCGCAGGGAGCGGACCGGGTCGCCGTCGGCGAACGACTTCACCCGCAGCCCCCAGCGGCGGGGGAGCGTCCCGTCCGCGTCCATGGCCGCGATCGCCGCGGCGGCGGCCGAGACGTGGCCGTCCTCCTCGCCGGGACGCACCCCGTAGCCGTCCTCGAAGTCGACGCGCAGGTCCTCGACGGGCTCGCGGCCCAGCTTGGCGGCCACCCTCGCGTGCACCTCCCCGGCGAGGTCCCCGGCCAACGCCCCGCCGGCGCCGCCCGGCACCGCGCCGATGACCGGGTCGATGACCGAATCGACGACCGGGCCGAGGATCGCCGCCAGCTCGCTCTCCGGCAGGTGCCGCCGGAACAGCTCCAGCGCGGCCTCTCCCCACGCGCGCACCGTCCCGGCGCCGAACCGGTCGGCCGGGACGTAGACGGTGTGCACCGGCTGCCACCCGGCGGGCCGGTACGGGTACAGCGCGCGCTGCTCGCGGTGGACCCGCTCGAAGTCCGGGATCAGGGCGGACGGGTCGGCGAGCGTGACGCGCATGCCGGTGCTCCCCTGGTCGTACCCGCCGGTCATCGGCCGTAGGCGGTGCGCATGGCGGCGAGCCCGAGGAGCTTGACCCGCTCACCCCGGTCGAGGGACCTGGCCAGCGCGGTCTCGGCGGCCTCGATGGCCAGCCAGTGCTCGTAGGTGACCGGTGAGACGTCCCGCTCGGCCAGCAGGTCGTCCAGGTCCGCGCGGCGTACCGGCTCGCGGCCGGCCAGATCGGCCAGCAGGGTGCGGACCGTCTCGGCGGCGTCGGACTTGTTGGTGCCGATCACGCCGGTCGGGCCGCGCTTGAGCCAGCCCGCGACGTACTCGCGGTCGCGGACCCGCCCGGCCTCGTTCGGCACGGTCATGGTGGTCTCGGAGAAGGGGACGCCGGGCAGCGGGACGCTGCGGTACCCGACCGAGCGCAGCACCATGCCCACCGGGAGGGTCTCGAACTCGCCGGTGCCGCTCACCCGGCCGTCCACCAGCCGGGTCCGCTCCAGCCTGAGCGCCTCCACCCGCCCGTCGCCGAGGATCTCCACCGGGCGCATCCAGAACCGCACCTCCACCCGGCGGGGACGGCCGGCCGGGGTACGTCCGGCCCAGCTCTGCAGCACCTCGACGTTCCCCCGGATCTGCCGGGACGCCGCCGAGACGTCCGCGGCGCACTCGTCGCGCCGCACCCGCACGTCGGCGTTGGCCAGCTCGCCCAGCTCCCGCAGCTCCTTGAGGGTGAACTTGGCGTGCTCGGGCCCGCGGCGGCCGATCATGTGGACGACCTTCACCTCGCTGGCCGCCAGCCGGGACAGCACGTCCTCGGGGACGTCGGTGGCGCGCAGCTCGTCGGCGGTCTTGGCCAGGACGCGCACCACGTCGACCGCCACGTTGCCCACGCCGATCACCGCGACCTCGGGGCTGTCCAGGACGAACCGGTCGGCGGGCATGTCGGGGTGGCCGCAGTACCAGTTGACGAAGTCGGTGGCGGCCACGCTGCCGGGCAGGTCCTCGCCGGGGATGCCCATCCTCCGGTCCAGCATCGCGCCGGTGCAGTAGACCACGGCGTCGTAGCAGTCGAGCAGGTCGGCCACGTCGACGTCCTTGCCGAGCTCCACGCCGCCGAGGAAGCGCACCTGCGGCATCTCCAGCACCCCGCGCAGGTAGCCCGCGATCGACTTGATCGAGGTGTGGTCGGGGGCCACGCCGTACCGCACCAGCCCGTACGGCGTGGGGAGCCGTTCCAGCACGTCCACCTCGAGGGGCACGGCGGCCTGTTTGATCAGCGCCTCGGCCGTGTAGATCCCGGCGGGCCCTGATCCGACGATCGCGACTCGCAGTGACACATCGCCTCCTCGGCGTTGGATGTCATGAACGCGATTCCCCGTCCGATTCTGTATCACCGCGGGGCCGGGCTGCCAGCCTCGCGCAGTGCGTTCTTGCCGATCTTCCCATCGGCGTCGGCGGGTGGCGAACCGACCACGACCACCTGCCCGGCGGCCGGACCGGCCACGCCCGGCTCACCGGCGAACCGCTCCAGGGGGCGTCCGGACGGGGGCAGAAGGGCGCGGACGGCGTCGCGAGGCTCTGACCGCTCGCGGGAGAGACTCGTGGAGGAGAGGGCGCCGAGGCAGCGTGACCAAGCGACCACTTGCTTTTGGAAACTTGGCCCGTTTTAGATGTTATCGCAGGTCAGATATACTTCCCATGGCCACGAGAAAACATGATCGGGGGATCAGTGGCTTTGGTTGAACACGATTGTGCCGTTGACTTCGCGGCCAGGGACCGCCGGGATCGCCTCATTCTCCGGCACATCGTCCTCTCGCTCTTCGCGGGGATGCTGCTCGGTGGCGTCGGGGCCCTGCTGCTCTCCGGGCCCGAAGTTGTGCACACCCTTTACAACCCCTACGCCTACATCCTGCTCGTCGTCGTCATCGGGCGGACCGCGGTCGGATTCGGGTGGGCGGTCCTGTCCGGCATGCTGGCCACCTTCGGGACCATCCTGTCGCTGCTGCTCGCCACCGGTTTCCGCTCGGGGACCTGGTCGATGAGCCTCGGCGGTGACGGCACCGCGGTGAACCTCACGATCGCCAAGCTCGTGGCGATCGGCGTCCTGTCCTACCTCGCCAAACGCCGTGACCGCTGGGGGGACCTGGCGGCGGGCGGGGCGGCCGGGCTGGCCCTGCTCAGCGGCATCGACAGGGCGCTGCCCGGCGCGGCGGACCATGTCCCCGGCTTCCTGGTGTGGGACGCCCTGATCATGATCGTCCTGGTGGGAGGGATGATCCTCTCCCTGGGCCGCGGCTGCGACCGGCTCTGCTCCGGTGCGGTCGCGCTGGTCCTCGGGGCCTCGTACTTCGTCTTCCTGGCCGGTCTCTGAGGCGGCTCCGGCGCGGTCCCGTCAGTCGGGGCCCCGGAGCCCGTCCCGGAAACGGTCCCTCAGGTCCTTCGATCCCTTCACGGCCATGTCCCCCCGGCCCGGGTCCCACCGTGGCCCCGGAACGATCCCCCGGCGGTCCGGGAAGGGGCTCGGATGCCGCCGACCGCCGACAATGGGCTTGCGGTACTCGATAGCCTGTAGAACACCGATTCCCGCTAGCTAGGAGTAGCCGTGCTGCTGCGCATGTCGTCGCTGTTTCTTCGAACGCTGAGGGACGACCCGGCAGACGCGGAAGTCCCGAGCCACAAGCTGCTCGTCCGCGCCGGATACGTCCGCCGCGTCGCGCCCGGCGTCTACTCCTGGCTGCCGCTCGGCAAGACGGTGCTGGAGAACGTCACCCGCGTCGTGCGCGAGGAGATGAACCGGATGGGCGGGCAGGAGGTGCTCTTCCCCGCGCTGCTGCCCCGCGAGTACTACGAGGCCACCGGCCGCTGGACCGAGTACGGCGACACGCTCTTCCGTCTCAAGGACCGCAAGGGCGCCGACTACCTGCTCGGCCCCACCCACGAGGAGATGTTCACCGACATGGTCAAGGGGGAGTACTCCTCCTACAAGGACTATCCGGTGACCCTCTACCAGATCCAGACGAAGTACCGCGACGAGGCCCGTCCCCGCGCCGGCATCCTGCGCGGCCGCGAGTTCGTCATGAAGGACTCCTACTCCTTCGACCTCGACGACGAGGGCCTCAAGCGCTCCTACGAGCGCCACCGCGAGGCCTACATCGCGACCTTCGACCGGCTCGGCATCACGTACAAGATCTGCTTCGCCACCTCCGGCGCGATGGGCGGGTCGGCCTCCGAGGAGTTCCTCGCCCCCGCCGAGACCGGCGAGGACACCTTCGTGGCCTGCCACGCGTGCGGGTACGCGGCCAACGCCGAGGCCGTCGTCACCCCCGCGCCGGCCGCCGAGGGCGCCGGGGCGGCCGACCGGCCCGCCATGCGGGTGCTCGACACCCCCGACACCCCGACCATCGAGTCGCTGGTCGAGTACGTCAACACCCACCACGGCCTGGGCATCACCGCCGCCCAGACGCTCAAGAACATCGTGGTCAAGGTGACCGTCCCCGGCTCGGGCAAGACCGAGACCCTGATCGTCGGCGTGCCCGGAGACCGGGAGATCGACTTCAAGCGGCTGGAGGCCTCCCTGGCCCCCGGCGAGCCCACCATCTTCGAGGCCGAGGACTTCGCCAGGCACCCCGGCCTGGTCCGCGGCTACATCGGCCCGCAGGTCCTGAAGGATCTCGGCATCCGCTACCTCGTCGACCCCCGCGTGGTCGACGGCACCGCCTGGGTGACCGGCGCCAACGAGCCCGGCAGGCACGCCGCGGACGTCGTCGCGGGCCGTGACTTCACGGCCGACGGCACCATCGAGGCCGCCGAGGTCCGCGAGGGCGACGCCTGCCCGGTCTGCGGCTCGGGCCTGTCCATCGACCGCGGCATCGAGATCGGCCACATCTTCCAGCTCGGCCGCAAGTACGCCGACGCCGCCCGGCTGGACGCGCTCGGCCCCGACGGCAAGCCGATCAGGATCACCATGGGCTCCTACGGCATCGGCGTCTCCCGGGCCGTGGCCGTGCTGGTCGAGCAGCGCCACGACGAGCTCGGCCTGCTGTGGCCGCGCGAGATCGCCCCCGCCGACGTCCACGTCGTCGGCACCGGCAAGGACGGCCAGGTCGAGGCGGCCGTCAAGATCGCCGAGGAGCTCCAGGGACGCGGCCTGCGCGTCCTGGTGGACGACCGGGCCGGTGTCTCGCCGGGCGTGAAGTTCAAGGACGCGGAGCTGCTCGGCATGCCGACGATCCTGATCGTCGGCCGTGGCCTGACCCAGGGCGTGGTGGAGCTGCGCGACCGCGCCACCGGCGTCAAGGAGGAGATCCCGCTCGCCGAGGCCGTCGACCGCGTCGTGGCGGCCTGCCAGGAGTGACCCCGCGGGCCGGGGGCGGGGAGGGCGCGGGCATGCCCTCCTGTCCCGGCCGCGTGCCCAGGGCCCGGGGTGACCGCGGCGGGTGCCCGGCACACGAACGCCGAAGGGGCGGCTCCCCGCGCGGGGAACCGCCCCTTCGGCGTTCATGCACCGAACCGTTCGTGCGCGGACCCGTTCGCGTGCCGGGTGGTCGTTCCCGTGCCCGGCCGCGGTGTCCGCAGAACGTCAGTAATGGTGGTGATGGCGGGAACGGCCGCCGATCGTCTTACCCACGTGGAACCCGCCCGGCAGGTTGACGGTCACGTACTTGCGGCCGTCCGGGGTTCTCGTGACGTGGAATCTGCGGTTGCCGAAACTCTGCCCCACCCCTCGCGGGGACAGGTCGATCCGGAAGGGACCGACTTTGATCGACTTCCTGTAGCCCCAGCCCATTGTTCCCCCTCGATCTCGTGATCTGCAAGAAGAACGACCCGCGTCCGCCATGGGTTCCCGCAAGGACGGATCAGCGCTTTGAGCTGCCGCTCAGCGTCTTGCGCCAGTGGAAGCCGCCGGGCAGGTTGACGGTGAGCGTGCGCCGTCCGTCGGCCGTCTTGGTGACCCGGAAACCACGGCCTCCGACGCTGTGTCCCACTCCACTCCGCGAAAGGTTAAGACGGAACGGACCGAACTTCATGGATTTGCGGTATCCCCAGCCCATTGTTTCCTCCTCGACGTGTTCGCGACGATTGAGCTACCCGGTATTCCCCGGTCAAACGTGACCGGAAGCCGTCGCGGCGACCGCCGCGGGCCGGGTTTCCCTTTCTCTCCGCGCTGACCAGCGCCTTTCTCTCCGCCACGGAAAATCACCCTTTTTCCGGAAAGGCGGCTGACCGGAGGGGGGAGGGCCGCTACGGGGTCAGGAGGGGGCGCCGGGGGTGCCGGACGACGGGGACGACGAGGGTGCCGGGGACGACGGGGGTGCCGGGGACGAGGGTGCCGGGGACGTCGAGGGTGCGGAGGGCGCCGGGGACGTGCCCCCGGGCCCGGACGGCATGCCGGGGAACGCGTCGATCTCCGGGCGCAGGCCGTAGGACCGGGTGGCGCACTCCTGCATGGCCAGTGCCGCCATCGTGCGCAGGGCCGTGTCCGCGGAGGCCGCCAGCTCCAGGTAGGCACCGGTCACGCCCCGCTCGACCAGCACGGCCAGCTCCACCGCCTGGGCCGCGGTGGAGGGGGTGACCGGGAGCTCGTAGGCCGCGTTCGGCTCGGCGGGCGTGCCCCCCGCGGCGACGATCATGGAGCGGAGCCGGTCCCGCCGGGCGCGGTGGGCGTTGTAGGCCGCGGTCGTCGTGGCGCGCAGGCCATCGGTGGTCCTGGCCGCGATGACCCCGTAGGCGTACACGGCGGCGTACTCGGCCGCCAGGGCGACCTCCAGCCCCCGCCCGGCCCGCCGCGCCGTGCCGGCCCCGGACGCGCCGGCCCTCACGACGTCCTCCGCTTCGCTCCGCACGGCGCCCTCACAGCGACCTCGGCAGGGCCACGGCGTGCGCGGCCTCGCAGGCGCCCATGGAGGCGATCAGCTGGGCCAGCGGGGGCGAGGCCCCGGCGATCTGCCGGACCCGTGAGGCCGCGGCCTTGCGCTCCAGGTCGCGCAGGGACCGCAGCGAGGCCCTGCCGCCCCGGGCGGGACCGTCGGACGGCGTGGGCGTCGCGCCCGGCGACGCGGCGGAGGGGGCGGCCGAGGGCGTCCGGTCGGCCGGCGGCAGGCGGCGGCGGAGCTCGGCCAGGTGGGCCTCGTGCCGCTGCCGGAAGGGCGTCAGCCGCTCCGAGGCGGCCGAGGCGTACAGCGCCACGGCCCGTTCCTTGCCCGCGATCAGCTCCCGCAGCAGCACCGTCTCGGGATCGGGCGGCACCGGCCTCCCGGTCGCGGGCCCCGCGGCCTCCTCGGCCGCGCATCCGGCCGTCACCGCGACGGTCACCCCGAGGGCGCCGCCCCGCAGCAGGACGCGTCGGGAGACGGAACGCACGGACGACCTCCGGTTCTCTGTCGGCAGCTGACGCACCCAGCATCGTACGGGCAGCCGGGAGATTGGAATAATGGCACTCACTTCGCTTCTCGGGCGGCTCCGCCACACCGAGTGGCGCTGTTTCTACGCCCTGGTGTGGATAGGCTGGTTAATCGCATGGGCGAGGTCCGCCCGGCTGAGATCGTGACAATGGGAGGTCGGCATGGGCAGCGCCACATCCCGCGACCGCCTGATGAAGCTTCTGGAACCTGTCGCCGAGGCCGAAGGGCTCGACCTGGAGGACGTCACGGTCACCCCGGCGGGCAAGCGGCGGCTGCTGCGCGTCGTCGTCGACCGTGACGGAGGCGTCAGCCTCGACGACGTCGCGGAGGTCAGCCTCGCGGTCTCCGCGGCGCTGGACGCCGACGACGCGATGGGAGCCACCCCGTACGTGCTGGAGGTCTCCTCTCCGGGGGTCGACCGCCCGCTCACCGAGCCGCGCCACTGGCGCCGCGCGGTGAAGCGGCTGGTCAAGGCCGACCTGAAGGACGGCACCGTGGTGGAGGGCCGGATCGTCGCCACCGACGAGACCGGCGTGGAGCTGGACGTCGGCGGCGCACCGCGCCGCATCGACTATGAGGACCTGACCCGAGGACGGGTTCAGGTGGAATTCCGCCGGCTCGACGACGCCGAAGACGACGGCGAAGACGGCGACGAGGGCTAAGGGGGAGCCTCGTGGACATCGACATGAGCGTCCTGCGCAGCCTGGAGCGGGAGAAGGACATCTCCTTCGACCTGGTCGTCAAGGCGATCGAGGACGCGCTGCTGATCGCGTATTTCCGGAGCGAGGGCGCGGCCGCCAAGGCGCGGGCCGAGCTCGACCGCAAGTCCGGGCACGTGACCATCTTCGCCGCCGAGCTCGACGGTGAGAGCGGGGAGGTGCTCAGGGAGTTCGACGACACCCCGGGCAACTTCAGCCGCATCGCCGCGACCACCGCCAAGCAGGTCATCCTGCAGCAGCTCCGCGACGCCGAGGACGAGATCAACTTCGGCGAGTTCGCCAGCCGCGAGGGCGAGCTGGTGGCCGGGGTCATCCAGCAGGGCAAGGACCCCAGGGTGGTCCTGGTCGACCTGGGCAAGATCGAGGCCGTGCTGCCGCACAGCGAGCAGGTCCCGGGCGAGGAGTACGTGCACGGCGACCGGCTGCGCTGCTACGTGGTGCAGGTCAAGAAGGGCCACAAGGGCCCCTCGGTCACCCTGTCGCGCACCCATCCGGGCCTGGTGAAGAAGCTGTTCGCGCTGGAGGTGCCCGAGATCGCCGACGGCACCGTCGAGATCGCGGCCGTGGCACGCGAGGCCGGCCACCGCACCAAGCTCGCGGTCCGGTCCCGGCGGCCCGGGGTGAACGCCAAGGGCGCCTGCATCGGCCCGATGGGCTCGCGGGTACGGAACGTGATGACGGAGTTGCACGGCGAGAAGATCGACATCATCGACTGGTCGGAGGATCCCGCGGAGTTCGTGGGGAATGCGCTTTCTCCGGCGCGCGTTACCCACGTAGAGGTGATCGATTTCGACGGCCGCGCCGCGCGCGTGACCGTGCCGGACTACCAGCTCTCCCTGGCCATCGGCAAGGAAGGGCAGAACGCCCGGCTGGCCGCCCGCCTCACCGGCTGGCGCATCGACATCCGTCCCGACACCCAGCCGGGGGACGCGGCCGGTTCCGCAGATGCGTCCACACGGTAAGCTGGAATATGGTGGCCAGGCTGCCCCACTGAGAACATGTGTGGGGTGCCGGGTTCGCACGGTTTCCTCCGAGCTGCTCCGCCTGGTGGTGGTCGAGGGCGTTATCGTCCCTGACCTGCGACGACGGCTCCAGGGGCGTGGTGCTTCACTGCATCCAACCCTGAGCTGTCTCGAACTCGCAGAGCGTCGCCGAGCGTTTCCGCGCGCGTTTCGCGTCGCGGTCCCGCTCGACCTGTCGCGGCTGCGCGGCCACCTGGAAGGGCAAGCAGGCTGAAAGGATCGGGTGAAATGGTTACCGACTGTCATGTAGAACGCCGATTTGATGGGCTGGTCAGATAGCTATGAGCGCCTGATGAGCATGCGGCGATGAGTACGTCAACGTAACGACGGTCCGGCGGCACCGCCTCCCGGGCCGAGACAAGGGAGTGCAGTGGCGAAGGTCCGGGTATACGAGCTCGCCAAGGAGTTCGGTGTGGAGAGCAAGGTCGTGATGGCCAAGCTCCAGGAGATGGGCGAGTTCGTGCGTTCGGCGTCCTCGACCATCGAAGCGCCGGTGGTCCGCAGGCTCACGGAAGCTCTGGGCGGTCCCAGCAAGGGATCGTCCGACAGGGGCAGAGGCCCCAGGCCGCCTCAGGCGGCTCCTCGGCCGGGTGACGGCCAGCCCAACGGCGCCCCTTCGGCGTCGACATCCATCCCCAAGCCGGGACCGGCACCCAGGCCGGGTCCCCGTCCTGGCCCGGCGCCGGCCCGTCCCGCGGCGCCCGCGCCGCAGCAGGCGCCGCCGGTCGTGCCCGAGGCCCAGCAGCCTCCGGCTCCGCCCGCGCCGCCGAGGCAGCAGCCTCCGCAGGTGCAGGCGCCGCGTTTCGAGGCGCCCCGTGCCGAGCCCGGCCGTCCGGCGGCCTCCGGCCCCGGTCCCAAGCCGGGCCCGCGGCCCGCTCCGCGCCCCGGTCCGGCCCCGCGCCCCGAGGCGCGTCCGGAGGGTCGTCCCACCGGTGGTCCCGGTGGAGCGCCGTCGGGTCCCAGGCCCGGTGCCGGTGCTCCCGGTGCGGGTCCCGGCCCCAAGCCGGGTCCGCGTCCGGGCCCGCGCGGCCCGCGTCCCGGCAACAACCCGTTCTCGTCCAACGCCAGCGGCATGGGCCAGGCCCGTCCGCCGCGTCCGGGCGGCCCCGGTGGTCCCGGGGGTCCCGGCCGTGACGGCGGCCCCGGCGACAGGGGCCCGCGTCCCGGTCCCCGTGAGGACCGCGGTCCTCGCCAGGACCGCGACAACGCCGGTCCCCGTCCGCCCGGCGCCCGTTCCGGCCCGCCCGGAACCGGTGGCCCGCGTCCGGGTCCCGGCGCAGGCGGCCCGCGTCCCGGCGGCGGCTCCGGTGGTCCCGGTGGCCCGCGTCCGGGTGGGCCGCGTCCCAGCCCGATGATGATGCCCCAGGGCCGGCCCGCCGGTCCCGGCGGCGGTGGCGGCGCAGGCCGTCCCGGCGGCGGTGCGGGTGCCGGTCGTCCCGGTGGCGGCGCAGGCCGTCCCGGCGGCGGTGGCGGTCGTCCCGGTGGCGGTGGCGGCGGTTTCGCCGGCCGTCCGGGCGGCGGTGGCGGCGCAGGCCGTCCCGGCACCGGAACCGGTGGTCCCGGTGGCGGTGGCGGCGGTTTCGCCGGTCGTCCCGGTGGCGGTGGCCGTGGCCGCGGTGGAGGCACCGCGGGAGCGTTCGGCCGTCCGGGAGGACGCCCGACCCGCGGTCGCAAGTCCAAGCGTCAGAGGCGCCAGGAGTTCGACAACATGCAGGCCCCGGCGATCGGTGGCGTGCAGGCTCCCCGCGGCAACGGGCAGACGATCCGCCTGTCGCGCGGCGCCTCGCTGTCGGACTTCGCCGACAAGATCGGCGCGATCCCGGCCTCCCTGGTGCAGATCATGCTGCACCTGGGCGAGATGGTGACCGCGACCCAGTCGGTCAACGAGGAGACGCTGCAGCTCCTCGCCGCCGAGCTCGACTACAACCTCCTCGTGGTCAGCCCCGAGGAGGAGGACCGCGAGCTGCTGGAGACCTTCGACATCGAGTTCGGCGAGGACGAGGGCGACGAGTCCGACCTGGTCGCGCGCCCGCCGGTGGTGACCGTCATGGGTCACGTCGACCACGGTAAGACCAAGCTGCTCGACGCCATCCGCAACACCAACGAGGTGGCGCGGGAGGCCGGTGGCATCACCCAGCACATCGGTGCCTACCAGATCGGCACCGAGCACGAGGGTGAGGACCGCAAGATCACCTTCATCGACACCCCGGGTCACGAGGCGTTCACCGCCATGCGTGCCCGCGGTGCCAAGGTGACCGACATCGCCGTCCTGGTCGTCGCGGCCGACGACGGCGTGAAGCCGCAGACCGTCGAGGCGCTCAACCACGCCCAGGCGGCCGACGTGCCGATCGTCGTCGCGGTCAACAAGGTGGACAAGGAGGGCGCCGACCCGGGCAAGGTCCGTGCCCAGCTCACCGAGTACGGCCTCGTCGCCGAGGAGTACGGCGGCACCACGATGTTCGTCGACATCTCCGCCAAGAACGGGACCGGCATCGAGAACCTGCTCGAGGCCATCCTGCTCACCGCGGACGCCGAGCTCGACCTGCGGGCCAACGCCACGATGGACGCCCAGGGCGTCGCGATCGAGGCGCACCTGGACAAGGGCCGCGGCCCGGTCGCGACCGTCCTGGTCCAGCGCGGCACGCTCCGCGTCGGCGACTCGATCGTCTGTGGCGAGGCCTTCGGCCGCGTCCGGGCGATGCTCGACGACAAGGGCGAGGCGATCCTGGAGGCCGACCCGTCCCGTCCGGTGATGGTCCTGGGTCTGACCGCGGTGCCGGGAGCCGGTGACAACTTCATCGTCGTCACCGACGACCGGATGGCGCGCCAGATCGCCCAGCAGCGCGCCGCGCGCAAGCGCATCGCGGACATGGCCCGCTCCGGCCGCCGCCGCACCCTCGAAGAGCTCTTCAGCGAGATGGAGAAGGGCCAGATCGACGAGCTCAAGCTCATCATCAAGGGTGACGTCTCCGGTTCCGTCGAGGCCCTGGAGGACGCGCTGCTCAAGATCGACGTCGGCGACGAGGTGCGCCTGCGGGTGCTCCACCGCGCCGTCGGTGCGATCACCGAGTACGACGTCAACCTGGCGGTCGCCGACGACAACGCCGTCATCATCGGCTTCAACGTGCGCCCCGAGGTCAGGGCGCGCGACCTGGCCGAGCGCGAGGGCGTCGACATCCGGTACTACTCGGTCATCTACCAGGCGATCGAGGAGATCGAGGCGGCCCTGAAGGGCATGCTCAAGCCGGAGTTCGAAGAGGTCCAGATGGGCACCGCCGAGGTCCGCGAGGTCTTCAAGGTGCCGAAGATCGGCAACATCGCCGGTGCGCTGGTCCGTTCGGGCACCATCGTCCGCAACAGCAAGGCCCGGATCATCCGTGGAGGGGTCGTCATCTCCGACAACCTCACCGTCTCCTCGCTGCGCCGTTTCAAGGACGACGCGACCGAGGTCCGCGAAGGGTTCGAGTGCGGTATCGGTGTCGGCTACAGCGACATCAAGATCGATGACGTCATCGAGACCTTCGAGATGCGGGAGAAGCCGCGCGCCTGATGCCATCGGTACGGCGGGAAGACCGCCCGGCCGGCCGCGGACCCGAGAAGGGTCCGCGACCGGCGGGCGGCCCCCGCCCCCGGCGGCACGACGGTGACCGTGGCGGTGAGCAACCATGTACGTAGGTGCCCTGACATTGGACATCCTGCTCGGCGACGTCCACTCGCTGAAGCAGAAGCGCTCGGTGGTACGTCCCATCGTCGCCGAGGTACAGCGGCGGTTCCCGGGTGTGGCCGTCGCCGAGACCGGTCATCTCGACCTGCACCGCCGCACCGAGATCGGGATCGCGGTCGTCTCCTCCACCGCCGCCAACGCCGGCGCCGTGCTGGACGACTGTGAGCGGCTGATCGCCTTTCATCCGGAGATCGAGCTGCTGTCCGCCCGGCACCGGCTCTACAACGAGGACGAGGACTAGATACGGGGACGGCCGGCGAGAGGGCACCCCCCTCGCCCCGGTCTCCCCGTGAGAAGGGGGGAGCTATGGACGCCGCACGCGCGCGTAAGATCGCCGATCGGATCCAGCAGGTCGTCGCGGAGATGCTGGAGCGGCGGATCAAGGACCCCAGGCTGGGGTTCGTGACCGTGACCGACACGCGGATCACCAACGACCTGAGCGACGCCACGGTGTTCTACACCGTTTTCGGCTCCGAGGCCGAGCGGGCGGACTCCGCCGCGGCGCTGGAGAGCGCCAAGGGGCTCATCCGCTCGGAGGTGGGCCGCCAGACCGGGCTGCGCCACACGCCGACGCTGACGTTCACCCACGACCCGCTCCCCGACAGCGCCCGCCACCTGGAGGACCTGCTCGCCGAGGCCAAGGCCAGGGACGTGGAGATCGCCAAGCGGGCCGAGGGCGCCCGGCACGCCGGGGACGCCGATCCCTACCGCAAGCCCGAGGACAGGGACGGCGAGGACGACGACCTCGACGGTGCCGACGACGTATCCGACGCCGCCGACGCCGACGTCGCCGAGCCCTCCGAGCGCGCGGGACACTCCGCGACGTGATGCACCACCTGCACGACGACGGCCCGGTGCCCGGCCGCGACTGGGACCGGGCCGTCGAGATCGTCTCGTCCGCCGACGAGATCGCGCTCGCCTGTCACGTCTCGCCCGACGGCGACGCGCTCGGCTCCACGCTGGCCGTGGGGCTCGCGCTGCGCGCCGCCGGCAAGCGGGTCGTCGCCTCCTTCGGCGACCGGCGCTTCAGCGTGCCCAGGCTGCTGCGCTTCCTGCCCGGCCAGGACCTGCTGGTCGATCCCGCGTGCTACCCGGCCGCCCCCGAGGTGATGATCACCTTCGACGTCCCCAGCGTCGAGCGCCTCGGCACGCTGGCGGCGGGCATCGCCAGGGCGGGCCGGCTGATCGTGCTCGACCACCACCCCTCCAACACCGGTTTCGGCACGCTCAACCTGGTCGACCCCGGCGCCGCGGCCACCGCGATGCTCGCCGAGGAACTGATCCACCGCCTCGGCCTGCCGCTGTCGCAGGACATCGCGACCTGCCTGTACGTCGGGCTCGTCACCGACACCGGCTCGTTCCGGCACTCCTCCACCACCCCCGAGGCGCACGCCATGGCCGCCCGGCTGCTGGCCACCGGCGTCGACCCCGAGCGGATCGCCCGCGAGGTGTGGGACCGTTCCCCGTTCGGCTACCTGGGGGTGCTCGGCCTGGCCCTGGAGCGCGCCCGGCTGGAGCCCGAGGTGGGCGGCGGCCTGGTCTGGACGTTCGTCACCCGGGCCGACCGGGAGGCCCACGGGCTGTCGTACGACGAGCTGGAGGGGATCATCGACGTGGTCCGGCGCACCGACGCGGCCGACGTCAGCGCGATCCTCAAGGAGGACGACGACGGCGCCTGGCAGGTCTCCACCCGCTCCAAGGGCGGGGTGGACGTCTCGCGCGTCTGCGCCGCGCTCGGCGGCGGCGGGCACGCCAAGGCCGCGGGTTTCACCTCCCACCTGCCCGTCGAGGAGACGATCGCGGGCCTGCGGGCCCAGCTGTAGACGTCTTCCGGCACGCCTGTTAAGGAACTCCCATGAGCACGTCCACGAGCACGGCTCGCGTCAAGCGCACCCCGCCGCCGAGCGGCCTGATCATCGTCGACAAGCCCGCGGGCTGGACCTCCCACGACGTCGTGGCCAAGCTCCGCGGCATCGCCGGCACCCGCAAGGTCGGCCACGCCGGCACCCTGGACCCGATGGCCACCGGGGTGCTGGTGGTCGGCGTGGAGAAGGCGACCCGGCTGCTCGGCCACCTCGCCCTCACCGAGAAGGGCTACGACGCCACCATCCGGCTGGGCGAGTCCACCAACACCGACGACGCCGAGGGCGAGACCGTCGCGACGGCCTCGGCCGCGGGGGTCGACGAGGCCGGCCTCCGCAGGGGCGTCGCCGCCCTGACCGGCCCGATCATGCAGATCCCGCCCCAGGTCAGCGCGATCAAGGTGAACGGCGAGCGGGCCTACAAGCGGGCCCGGGCGGGGGAGGAGGTCGCCCTCGTCGCCCGGCCGGTGACCGTCTCGGAGTTCGAGATCACCGCGATCCGCAGGCACGGGGACCTCGTCGACGTCGACGCCTCGGTCTCCTGCTCCAGCGGCACCTACATCCGCGCGCTCGCCCGCGACCTGGGGGCCGCGCTGGGGGTCGGCGGTCACCTGACCGCGCTGCGCCGTACTCGGGTGGGGCCCTACGCCCTGCCGGAGGCCCACACCCTGGAGCGGCTGGCCGCCGAGTGCGTGATCCTGCCGATGGCCGACGCGGTCGCGGCCGCCTTCCCACGCCGGGACGTGACCGCCGAGGAGGCGGCCTCGATCGCGCACGGCGGCAGGCTGCCCGCGCTGGGCCTGGGCCAGGGCCCGATCGGGGTCTTCGCCCCCGACGGCACGCTGGTGGCGCTGGCGGAGGAGCGCGGCGGGATCTCCAGGTCGCTGGCGGTCTTCGTGCCGTGACGTCCCGTTCCGGCCCGGTGGGGACGGGGTTCGCGGGTGCCAAGGACCTCCCCGATTGGGGAGGAGGTCCGTGAGCATGGCAGGCTTTAGGGGTCGATCCGCTACAAGGGGAAGAGGCTGCGGTGCGAGGCTGGCACGGATTGGACGACGTGCCCGAGGACTGGGGCAGGTCCGTCATCACGATCGGCGTCTTCGACGGCGTGCACCGCGGGCATCAGCAGATGGTGGCGCGTGCCGTCGCGATGGCCGCCGGCCTCGGGCTGCCCTCGGTGGTGGTGACCTTCGACCCGCACCCCGAGGAGGTGGTGCGGCCGGGCACGCACCCCCCGCGGCTCACCACGGCCAGGCACCGCACCGAGCTCCTCGCCGCGCTGGGCGTGGACGCGGTCTGCGTCCTGCCGTTCACGCTGGAGTTCTCCCAGATGACCCCGGACGAATTCGTCCAGACCGTGCTGGTGGACCGGCTGCACGCGGCCGGGGTCGTGGTGGGGGAGAACTTCCGCTTCGGCCACAACGCCTCCGGCGACGTGGAGACGCTGCGCACCCTCGGCGAGAAGTACGACTTCGTGGCCGAGGGGGTCCCGCTGGTCAGCGACGGGGAGACGATCTCCTCCACGCTGATCCGCGAGCAGATCGCCTCCGGTGACATGGAGGCGGTCACCCTGACGCTCGGCCGCCCCCACCGGGTCGAGGGGGTGGTCGTCCGCGGCTACCAGCGCGGCCGGCAGCTGGGCTTCCCCACGGCCAACCTGGAGTCGCCGGAGTTCACCGCGATCCCGGCCGACGGCGTCTACGCGGGCTGGCTGCAGGGCGTCTCGACCGGCAACCTGCCGGCCGCCTACGGCGGCGAGCGCTGGCCCGCGGCGATCTCGGTCGGCACCAACCCGACCTTCGAGGGCGTGCCGCGCACCGTGGAGGCGTACGCGCTCGACCGCGACGACCTGGATCTCTACGGCGCGCACATGGCCGTGGACTTCGGCCCCAGGCTGCGCGGCAACACCAGGTTCGACTCGATCGAGGCCCTCGTCGAGCAGATCCACGCAGACGTGGAGAGGGTCCGGGACCTGACGAGCTGAGCCCGGCCCCTCTCTTTCGTCCCCCCGCCGTCTCCCCCTCCCCGCCCGGCCCGCCCGGGATGTGCGAGGGCGTCGGAGCCGGTGGTAACCTGGCATGTCAGCTCTGTGACCGGTGGTACGGCCACCCCGGCGCTGATCTCGCCACGGCGACTGTAGGCACGCACGGTCGTTCGGGGAGCCGGAAATCGCGCGTGCCCGCAGAGGTTCAAGGAGAAAAGTGTCGCTCGACACCGCCGCAAAGAAGCAGATCATCGGTGACTACGCCAAGGGTGAGACCGACACCGGTTCCCCCGAGGTGCAGATCGCGCTGCTGAGCAAGCGCATCAGCGAGCTCACCGAGCACCTGAAGGTGCACAAGCACGACCACCACAGCCGCCGTGGCCTGCTGCTGCTCGTCGGCCGCCGCCGCCGGCTGCTGAAGTACCTGCAGAGCAAGGACATCCAGCGCTACCGTTCGCTCATCGAGCGTCTCGGCCTGCGCCGATAGCCTGACGGGGGGGCGGCGTCCACGCCGCTCCCCCCTCTCATCGGGTCCGTTCGTCGGCGCGTCGCGCAGGAAAGACACCGGCCCGGTGAGCAAACTGAACAGCCGAGAAAGTGCCCCGCGTCCGCAAGCAAGCGCGCCCCACGGCGTCGGAGGGCCGGTCCTCGGTAGTGGCCCCCGGTCATCATGGCGCGAAGCCATACGGAACCGGGCGCTTCGATCGAAGACCGGCGCTGCACCTACGGGGAGCCGGCAACACGACGAACCAGGCGCGACACGTGCGTCTGGCCGGACGCGGGCGACCGATCCCAAGGAGGTCCCCCGTGGAGGGTGTCCACAGCAGTGAAGCCGTCATCGACAACGGCTCATTCGGCACGCGTACCATCCGGTTCGAGACCGGGCGGCTCGCGCGCCAGGCGGCGGGTTCCGCCGTCGTCTATCTCGACGACGACACGATGGTCCTGTCCGCGACCACCGCGTCCAAGAATCCCCGCGAGAACCTCGACTTCTTCCCGCTCACGGTGGACGTCGAGGAGCGGATGTACGCCGCGGGCCGCATCCCGGGCTCGTTCTTCCGGCGTGAGGGCCGTCCCTCCGAGGACGCCATCCTCACCTGCCGCCTGATCGACCGCCCGCTGCGCCCCTCGTTCGTCAAGGGCCTGCGCAACGAGATCCAGGTGGTCGCCACCGTCATGGCGCTCCACCCCGAGCACCTGTACGACGTCGTGGCGATCAACGCCGCG
The DNA here is from genome assembly GCF_044456585.1 of Streptosporangium sp. NPDC050855. Lineage (NCBI taxonomy): Bacteria > Bacillati > Actinomycetota > Actinomycetes > Streptosporangiales > Streptosporangiaceae > Streptosporangium > Streptosporangium sp. NPDC050855. Next base: position 20,796 of record NZ_JBITFY010000034.1, on the reverse strand, counting down.
TCGCTGTCCACCCAGCTCGCGGGCCTGCCGTTCTCCGGCCCGATCGGCGGCGTGCGCGTCGCCCTGATCGAGGGCCAGTGGGTCGCCTTCCCGACCAACACCGAGCTGGGCAGCGCCACCTTCGACATGGTGGTGGCGGGCCGCGTCCTGGACGACGGCGACGTCGCGATCATGATGGTCGAGGCCGAGTCCACCCGCGACACGCTCAAGCTCGTCGCCGAGGGCGCGGTCGCCCCCACCGAGGAGACCGTGGCCCAGGGCCTGGAGGCCGCCAAGCCGTTCATCAAGGTGCTCTGCGAGGCGCAGGCCAAGGTCGCCAAGGTCGCCGCCAAGGAGACCGCCGATTACCCGCTCTTCCTCGACTACCAGGACGACGCCCTGGAGGCCGTGAACGGCGCGGTCAGGAGCGAGCTCGCCGCCGCGCTGACCATCGCCGGCAAGCAGGAGCGCGAGACCGAGATCGACCGGGTCAGGACGCTGCTGCTGGAGAAGGTCGGCCCCGACTTCGAGGGCCGCGAGAAGGAGCTCGCCGCGGCGTTCCGGTCGCTGACCAAGAAGCTCATGCGCGAGCGGGTCATCTCCGAGGGCGTCCGCATCGACGGCCGCGGCGTCAAGGACATCCGGCAGCTCAGCGCCGAGGTCCACGTCGTTCCCCGGGTGCACGGCTCGGCCCTGTTCGAGCGCGGCGAGACCCAGATCCTGGGCATCACCACGCTCAACATGCTCCGGATGGAGCAGATGATCGACACGCTCAACCCCGAGCGCACCAAGCGCTACATGCACAACTACAACTTCCCGCCGTACTCCACCGGCGAGACCGGCCGGGTGGGCTCGCCCAAGCGGCGCGAGATCGGCCACGGCGCGCTCGCCGAGCGGGCGCTGCTGCCGGTGCTGCCGCAGCGCGAGGAGTTCCCGTACGCGATCCGCCAGGTCTCCGAGGCGCTGAGCTCCAACGGCTCGACCTCCATGGGCTCGGTCTGCGCCTCGACGATGTCGCTGCTGGACGCGGGCGTCCCGCTCAAGGGCATCGTCGCGGGCATCGCGATGGGCCTGATCAACGAGGGCGACCAGTACGTCACGCTGACCGACATCCTCGGTGCCGAGGACGCCATGGGCGACATGGACTTCAAGGTCGCCGGCACCAAGGACGTCATCACCGCGCTCCAGCTCGACACCAAGCTGGACGGCATCCCCGCCTCGGTGCTCTCGGCCGCGCTGCGGCAGGCCAAGGGCGCCCGGCTGGCGATCATCGACGTGATGCAGGAGGCCATCGACTCCCCGGCGGAGATGAACGCGACGGCCCCGCGCATCATCACGATCAAGATCCCGGTGGACAAGATCGGAGAGGTCATCGGCCCGAAGGGCAAGATGATCAACCAGATCCAGGACGACACCGGCGCCGAGATCACCCTGGAGGACGACGGCACCATCTACATCGGTGCCACCGACGGCCCGTCCGCCGAGGCGGCCAGGTCGGCGATCAACGCCATCGCCAACCCGCACATGCCGGAGGTCGGCGAGCGCTACCTGGGCACGGTCGTCAAGATCGCCGCCTTCGGTGCCTTCATCTCCCTCATGCCGGGCAAGGACGGCCTCCTGCACGTCTCCCAGATCCGCAAGCTGCACGGCGGCAAGCGCATCGAGAACGTCGAGGACGTCATGAACGTCGGCGAGAAGGTCCAGGTGGAGATCGCCGAGATCGACGCGCGCGGCAAGCTCTCCCTGGTGCCCGTCGAGGTCATCGAGAAGGAGTCGGCGACCGGTGCCGACACCGACGACGACTCCGGCGACGACGACTCCCCGGCGGCGGCCCCCGCGGCCGAGGCGTCCGGCGAGAGCCGCCCGCCCCGCGAGGAGCGGTCGCGTGACGACCGTCCCCGCGAGGAGCGGCCGCGCCGCACCCGTACCCGCAGCAGCGGTGGCGGTGGCGGCGGCAACCGCGGCGGTGGCGGCGGAGGGGAAGACCGCAACTCGTGATCACCACCACTCTGCACCCCGGCAGGGACGGCGCCGGGGTCGTGAAGCGCACCGTCCTCCCCGGTGGGCTCCGGGTGGTGACCGAGTCCATGCCGACCGTGCGTTCCGTCGCGGTCGGCATGTGGGTCGGCATCGGATCGAGAGACGAGTCCCCCCAGCACATGGGGTCCTCCCACTTCCTCGAGCACCTGCTGTTCAAGGGCACGCCCACCAGGGACGCGCTGGAGATCTCCGCGGCCATCGAGGGGATCGGCGGTGAGATCAACGCCTTCACCGCCAAGGAGTACACCTGCTACTACGCGCGGGTCCTCGACGAGGACCTGCGGGTGGCGATCGACGTGCTCGCCGACGTGGTGACCTCCTCGATCATCACCCCCGAGGACGTCGAGGCCGAGCGTGGCGTGATCCTGGAGGAGATCGCCATGCACGACGACGATCCCTCCGACGTGGTGCACGAGCAGTTCTCCGCCGAGCTGTACGGCGACACGCCCGTCGGCCGGCCCATCCTGGGCACCGTGGAGTCCATCACCGCGGTCACCCGGGACCGGATCGCCGAGTACTACCGGCGCTACTACCTGCCCACCCACACGGTGGTGTCGGTGGCCGGGAACGTCGACCACGAGCGGGTCGTCGCCCTGGTCGCGGCGGCCTACGAGCGGGCAGGGGCCCTGGGCGGGGAGGCCTCGCCGGTGCCGCCGAGGCTGACCGGGCCCGGGGTGGAGAGCCGGTCGGGCACGCGGGTGGTGCACCGGCCGACCGAGCAGGCCAACCTGGTCCTCGGTACGACCGCGCTGACCCGCACCGACGAGCGCCGGTTCGCGCTCGGCGTGCTCAACGCGGCCCTGGGCGGCGGCATGTCCTCGCGCCTGTTCCAGGAGATCAGGGAGAAGAGGGGCCTGGCCTACTCGACCTACTCCTACACCTCCTCCCTGGCCGACACCGGCCAGTTCGGCATCTACGTCGGCTGCCTGCCGTCCAAGATCGACGACGTGCTGAAGATCTGCCGCGAGGAGGTGCAGCGGGTGGTCGCCGACGGCATCACCGAGGAGGAGATCGTCCGCGGCAAGGGCCAGATGCGCGGCGGCCTGGTGCTCGGCCTGGAGGACACCGGTTCCCGGATGTCCAGGATCGGCAAGGGGGAGCTGGTCTTCGACGAGCTCCTGTCGGTCGACGACCTGCTCGCCAGGATCGACGCGGTGACCCCGGAGCAGCTCACCGAGGTCGCCCAGGACGTGCTCACCCGCCCGATGACCCTCGCGGTCATCGGCCCGTACGACGAGGACAAGGACTTCGGCGCGGTCCTGACCGGCTGAGGTTCCCTCGCGAGGCGGCCCCGGCGCTCCCGCGCCGGGGCCGTCCGTCGTCCGGGGCCGTCCGTCGTCCGGGGCCGTCCGTCGTCCGGGGCCTGCCGGGTGCCGTCGCGCTCGTCCGCGCCGCGGGCCGTCCCCGTCCGGGGCCCTTCGGTATATTGGCCCGGTGATCAGGGTCGGAGTTCTCGGCGCCCGCGGGCGCGTCGGTGTCGAAGTGTGCAAGGCCGTCGAGGCGGCGGGCGATCTGGAGCTGGTCGCGGCCGTCGACCAGGGCGACCCGATCGAGCGCCTGGAGGGCGCCGAGGTGGTGGTCGACTTCACCCACCCCGACGTCGTCATGGACAACCTCGAATGGTGCATCTCGCACGGCGTCCACCCGGTGGTCGGCACCACCGGCTTCGACGCCGGCCGGCTGGCGACCGTGCGGGGCTGGCTGGACGCCCACCCCGGGGTCAACGCGCTGATCGCCCCGAACTTCGGTATCGCGGCCGTGCTCATGATGCACTTCGCCCAGCAGGCCGCCCGCTACTTCGAGTCCGCGGAGATCGTCGAGCTGCACCACCCGAACAAGGCCGACGCGCCCTCCGGCACCGCCCGCCGCACGGCCGAACTGGTCGCCGAGGCCCGGCGCAAGGCCGGTTCGGCGCCGATGCCCGACGCGACCAGCACCGAGTTGGACGGGGCCCGCGGCGCCGACGTGGACGGGGTCCGCGTGCACGCGGTGCGGCTGGCCGGGCTCATCGCCCACCAGGAGGTGATCCTGGGAGGCGACGGCGAGATCCTCACCATCCGCCACGACACCATGAACCGCTCGTCGTTCACCCCGGGCGTGCTCCTGGGCGTGCGCCGGGTCCGCGAGCTCCCCGGCCTCACCGTCGGCCTGGAGCACCTCCTCGACCTGTAGGGACCCGCGCGGGGTCCCCGCCCCGGGGTGGGACCCGCACGCTCAGGGGACGGTGTGGGTCTTGGCGACGGCGATCCTGGAGTCGCCGAGGAACAGCTCCTGTGGCGGCGGGACGTACCCGGGAAGCCCGGCCATGTCCCCGGGGAGCGAGCTGACGTCCGTGACCCGCAGCCGGATCGGCCCCTCCTCGGTGGCGAAGGTCAGGGACGCCTCGACGCCCTGCGGTCCGGGCGCGTGGAAGACGAAGCCCGCCCCCAGGTCCTTCGAGGTGCCCTCCGGCACGGTACGGCCCGCCACGGTCAGCGAGCGCGGCGTCGCCGTGTCACCGGCCACGCGCAACCCGATCAGGCCGGCCCCGCGCTCGGAGCGGATCAGCACGCGCACGGTCCGCACCCCCGCCCCGGTCGTGTCCTCGATCACCTTCAGCGAAGGGGCCGGCAGCGGGGCGGCCTTCGCGGGGGCGATGAGTTCGGGTGTCTCCCACACCTCGGGGAACGGCCGCGCGCCCGAGGCCACGCCACCGTACCGGCGGGCCCACCGGTCGGGTGAGGTGGAGGTCACCCAGACGGCCTTGCCGGTGTCGGCGTCCAGCCCGTACCCCAGGGCGGTCTTCCTCGGGTGGTCCTTGTCGACCTTCTCGAGCTGCAGGCCCACGCCCACCAGGGCGACCGAGACGACCAGCGCCGCCAGAGGGACCAGCGGGGCACGCCGGCGCGGCCAGATCATCTCGACCAGCGGCAGGACGAGACCGCCGAACAGGATCGCCTGCGGCATGACGGCGTAGCCCGCGTACGACAGTCCCATCGGCAGGGCGGCCCACGCGCCCGGCGCCAGGATGAGCGCGGCCGGGAGCAGACCGGCGGTCAGGGCCACGACGCGCCACCGCGGGGGAAGGTACAGGGCGGTCAGCGCGCCCAGCGCGGCCCCCAGGACGGGCCAGGTCATCACGTGCGACGATCCCGGCGACAGCACGCCCAGGGCGGCGCCCAGCAGGGCGGGCCAGACCAGCATGCCCAGCGCGAGCGCGGAGGGGCCGAGCCGGCGGCGGAGCGGCACGTACCAGGCCAGCAGGACCGTGGCCGCGATCGCGAACACGGCGACCCAGAACGCCTCGGGACGGTACGGCGTCGTGGTGGTGGTCCCGCCGAGCTCCGGCCGGACCGTCACGAGCGCGTCCCAGAACCCGATGCCCGCGCCCACGCCGAGCGCGAGCGGCACCAGGGCCGACACGGACGCCAGGAGCGTCCTGCGCAGCGTGGTCACGCCCCGGCGGCGGGCCAGCAGGACCAGCGCCGTCGTCGCCACGAGGGCGAGGCCGCCCACCACGGACGCCGCCCAGGCCGGGTAGCGGACCAGGACGTCGGGGGGGACGTTGAAGTAGACCAGCTCCTGCCCGGTCTCCAGCCGCGTCAGGTCGGCCTGGCCGAACGCCCGCACGAGCGCCAGCGTGTTGTCCCCCATCTGCTGCAGCGTCGGCAGGTCGACGTGGGCCGGGTCGTCGAGGACGCTGTGGTAGTAGGTGCCCTCGTTGGCGTAGGCGGAGTCGAACACCGACATCCCGGCCGGTTTGAAGGCGGTGAAGTCGGTGTCGTTCGGCAGGATCTCCATGAGCTCGGCGAAGGCCGAGTCGGCCACCGGGTGGGGGGCCACCGATCCGAAGATCGAGATGAGGCCGGAGTTGGGCCTGGTGGTCCGGAACATCAGGACGGGGCCCTTCGCCCCGCGCGCCTCGTTGTTGATCACCACGCTCCGGCCCTTGGCGAGCGGGTGCCCGGCGACGAACGCCTCCGCGCCCAGGAGCCCGACCTCCTCGGCGTCGGTGATGAGGAGCACGACGTCGTTGCGCGGCCGGGTCCCGCCGGCGATCAGCGCGCGGGCCGCCTCCAGCGCGCTCGCCGTACCGGATCCGTCGTCGTTGGCGCCCGGTCCCTGCGGGACCGAGTCGTAGTGCGCCGTCACGAAGACCCGCCCGGTGGGGGCGGTGCCGGGGACGACCGCCACGATGTTGAAGACGCGGCCGGCGATGACGGACGGCGTCTCCAGCGTCCGCGGTGCCAGGCCCGTGGCCTCGTGCACCTGGGGTTGCAGGCCCATCCGCCGTAGCTCGCCGACGAGGTAGTCGCGCACCCGCGCGTGCTCGGGGGTGCCGACCGGGTGCGGCCTGGTCGCGAAGCGCTCGATGTGGGAGAAGGCCCGCTGGGCGCTGAAGGTCCGCGCCGGGGCGTCGGGCGGGCTCACCGACGAGGGGTTGAGGTCCACGACCGTCCAGGCGGAGACCAGGAGCAGCACTCCCAGGGCCACGAGCCCGGTGACCAGGGACCGACGGCCCGCTAAGGCGGGGACGTCCTCTTCCGCGGGCGGGGTTCTCTTTCCGATCGTCGTCATCGCCGTTGCTCCCGTGCTCTCACATCCCGCACCTCATTGCCGGCGGCGCCGGAGAGGACTACAAGGAGGGGCCTCACATGAATTGCCGCAAAAGATCTTCATATGCCTGTGAATCACGATCTGAGGTGATCTTCGTCCGCGGGAAAGGGACCTTCACCGGAGGAACCGGACGGAAGGAGGGAAAGGCCTCGGCCAGGTCGTCGGACCGGGGCCGCGGAGGGGGCGGCGTGGCGTTCGGGGGTACGCGGTGCTTCCGGGTCCCTTCATCATGCCCGTCCCGGAGGGGCCCGGCGAGACCTGCGCCGCGCCGTGCGTCCCCGGACGACCCGTGCGGATCCCGATGAGCCCCGCGCCGCGCCGCGTGCCCGGAAACCCGTGGGATCCGGCCGGTACGCGGGGTTATCCTTCGGCTCATGACAGGCACTCGACCCTCGACGTCCGAGGTCCGCTGGGCGCGGCGGGAGGAGCTGGCCGGGCTGGTCGCGGTGGAGCTCGCGGCCGACGGCCTCTTCGCCCGGGTCGGGATCACCTTCCCGCCCGGGAGCACGATGATCGAGGGGGCCGGCGACCCCTCCCGGGTGCTCGTCGCGGGTGAGCCCCCGATCGGGTTCGCCCTGTTCGGGACGGTCGACGGCCAGGTCCACCTGGACCAGCTGGCCGTCCACCCCGACCACGGGCGCAGGGGAGCCGGGGGACGCCTGGTGGAGGCCCTGTGCGCCCACGCCGCGGCGACCGGCCACACCGCGGTGACGCTGACGACCTACCGCGACGTGCCCTGGAACGCCCCCTGGTACGCCCGGCGCGGCTTCTCGGTGCTGGACGCCGGGCGCTGGGGGCCGGAGCTGTCGGAGCTGGTACGCCACGAGCGGGAGCTGGGAATCGAGGTCGCCCCCCGCGTGGTGATGCGCCGCACGGTGTGAGACGGCCGCCTCCCGCGCCGGGCCGTCAGGCGCGCGGCCGGGGAGCTCCCCGGCCTCTCAGAGGGCCAGTCCGACGGTCAGCAGCAGGCCGTACACGAGCTGGAAGCGGCCGGTCTGCTGGAGCGTCGTGATGAGCGCCGGTCCGACCGCGCCCGCGCGGACGGCCCGCACCGGGGCGAGGGCGAGCGGCGCGGCGAGCAGGGCCAGCGCGGCGAACGGCCGCCACGGCACCAGGGCGACCGCGATCACCAGGGGCAGCACCAGGCAGAGGGTGTACAGGACGCGGGTGCGCCGGTCGCCGAGGACCACGGCCATGGTGCGCTTGCCCACCGGGCCGTCGGTCACCAGGTCGCGCAGGTTGTTGACCACCAGCATCGCGCAGGCCAGCAGGCCCGCCGGGACGGCCGCGGCCACCGCGAGCCAGGGCAGGCGTTCGAGCTGCACGTAGGTGGTGCCCGCCACGGCCACCAGCCCGAAGAACACGAACACCGAGATCTCGCCGAGCGCGCGGTACCCGTACGGGCGCGAGCCGCCGGTGTAGAACCAGGCGGCGGCGATCGAGGCGGCGCCGACCAGCAGCAGCCACCACGCGCCGGTCGCCACGACCAGCGCCAGCCCGGCCACCGCGGCGGCCAGGAAGCAGAGCAGCGCCGCGACCAGGACCTGCCGGGGAGACGCCGCGCCCGAGCCGACCAGCCGCATCGGGCCGACCCGTTCGGCGTCGGTGCCGCGTACCCCGTCGCTGTGGTCGTTGGCGTAGTTGACGCCCACCTGCAGGGCCAGCGCCACGAACAGGGCCACCAGTGCCCGCCACCACACCCCGCCGTCGTACCCGACGGCGACCCCGGTGCCGACGGCGACCGGGACGACGGCGGCGGGAAGGGTGCGCGGGCGTGCTCCGGCGATCCACTGGCTCGGGGTGGCCATGGGGGTACGGCGTTCCTCTCCGGTTCTAGCTGATGTCGGTCGCCAGGCGGATCATCCGCACCGTACGGCCCATGTCGATGACCCGCTCCGCACCGTCGGCGCCCCACCCGGCGGACTCCAGGAACCCCAGGACCGCGTGGTTGTCGGCGAAGACCCAGGTCACGATGGTGTGGTAGCCGTCGTCACGCAGGTAGTCGACCGTGGCGTTGAGCAACCGGCTGCCGTGCCCGCGCCGGACGTGGTCGGGGTCGATCAGGAAGGTGAGCATCTCACCGGCGACGGTCGGGTCGAGGTCGGGATCCTCGGCGGGGGCGTGCGAGGCCAGGCCCGCGACCTTCTCGGCGCCCCGCATCGCCGCCATGGCCTCGATGCCGCCGGGGCCGAGGGCGGGAAAGGCGTCGGTGTCCAGGACGACCTGCTCCACGGCCACCAGCACGCGGTGCCGGGAGCTGGGCGGGGAGGTGATCGCGTCCTCCCACTGCTGCCGCCACATGTTCTCGGCCGCCGGGCTCGTCATCTGCTCCAGCGGTCCTTCGGGAAGGAACTCCCGGTAGCCGTACTTCCAGGCGCGGATCTGGGTGCCCGTCACCGCGGCGACATCCTCGTGCCGAGCCGCCCGCACGCCTACGTCTGCCATCTCGGCCCGCTCCTTATCTGCCGTCTGCCGTCGCCTCGGAACGCGCTGTCTCGCAGATCTCGTGCCACGCGAGCGGGCATCAGGCGGGTGGATCCGTGAGGCAGGCTCTTACACCGTATCGGGGAATCCGACTCAGAGATGACGTGAACCCGGCTCCGTCTGCTGACGAGCCCGATATGCCCGTGTCTTCGTGCGGTTGCCGCAGACCTTCATGGAACACCATGACCGGGAACGGTTCTTGGAGGAGTCGACGAACGCCCACTGGCAGGTGCTCTCGGTGCAGACCTTCAGGCGCGGCCACATGCCGGCGGCGTGGGTGTCCATCACGGCGGCGACGATCCGGGCGAGTCCCCCGGGCACGCCGGTGTCGACCGGTTCGAGCACCGGCCCGGCCGGGCCGAGCACGACCTGGAGCGGGAGCCCGGCGAACGCCCGGGAGAGCCCGGGGGGCGGGCCGTTCTCCTCGTCGTGACCGGTTCCGGCACGGGTCTCTCCCGCGCCGGTGCCGGTGGCGGTGCCGGTGGCGGTGCCCGCGTCGGTGCCGGTGGCGGTGGCGGGGGGACGGTCCCGGGCCGAGGGGCGGTCGTGGTTGCGGCGGAGCGCCTCGCGCAGGCTCTCGCGGAGCTCGACGGCCCGCGCCAGATCCGTTCCGCCGGCCGCGTCCCCGGGCCCGATCAGGCCGCGCCGGCCGAGCCAGGCGGTGAGGGCGTCCGGGGAGGGGATCGACTCGGTGCCCGTCTCGACGTCGTACGTGTTCACGAAGTCGATCACCAGGCCGGAGGGATTGTCCATGTCGCTCACCTCTTCACAACCACTGTACGCCATTAGGGGGTTGTGCTCGCGGCGACACCGTCATAACGTGATGGATGGTTTCGTGATGGGAGTTCCGCGTGTGGTACCTGGCCTATGTCGCCTTCAGGGAGAGCCGCAGGCAGGAGTCGTACCGGAGGAGAAAAAATGATCATGAGGGCGTGGAGGGGCTGGACGCGCGCCGAGGACGCCGCCGCCTATGAGAAGTACCTGCTGGCCACCGGTTACGTGGGGTACACCTCGACCGCGGGCAACCGCGGGGTGTGCTTCACCCGCCGCGACGTGGGGGACAGGAGCGAGTTCCTGCTGACCTCGCTCTGGGAGTCCTGGGAGGCGATCCGCGCCTTCGCCGGTGAGGACCCGTCGCGTGCCGTCTTCTACGACGAGGACGACCGCTTCCTGGTGGAGCGCGAGCTCGTCGTCACCCACCACGAGGTCTTCGCCGCATCCTGAGCCGTTTCCCTGTGAGCCTTCGGTCCCATTGCCGGGGCGTTCCTCATGGGGATTCCTCGCAGGCCGTTCCATCGGGGGTTCCTTCGTGGGTTCCTTCGGGTCGTTCCTTGGGGGCGTTTCGGAAGGCGCGTCCCCGGGGATCCCGATGCCTTCGGGGGCGGGCATCGGGATCCCCGGGCCGTCCGGGTGTCATCCGCGGCCCGTGGGTGTCGCGTTCGCGGTTCGTCCCTGGTGCGTCGGTGTCGCGTTCGCGGCCCGTCCGCGGCCTGTTCGGTCCTTCTGCGGCCCGTCCGCGGCTCGTTCGAGGTCCGTCGTGAGCGGTCAGGATCCGTTCAGGGCGGTCGCCAGCCTGCGGACGCCCTCGACCAGCTCGGCCGTGTGCACCGGAGCGGAATGGGTGATCCTGATGCGCGGCCCGGGGGGCTCGGCCGGGTAGTGGACGCGTCCGGGGCCCACCAGGACGCCCGCCCTCCTGGCCGTCTCCACCAGAGCGTCCTCGTCCCGGTCGGCGGGGAGCCGCAACCACAGGTGCAGGCCGCCACGGGGGACCAGGTGGAGTTCGGCCTCGGGCATCCTGGCGGCCAGGGCCGCGACGACCGTGTTCCTGCGCAGCGTCAGCTCGGTCTCCAGGGTGGACAGGTGACGCCGCCAGGCGGGCGAGCTGACGAACTCCAGGGCCGTCTCCTGGAGGAGCCTGGCCACGAAGAACGACTCCACCAGCTGGTTCGCCCTCAACCGGTGGGCCGCGGGCCCGCGGGCCACGACCCCGGCGACCCGCATGCTGGGCGAGAGCGGCTTGGTCAGCGAGTTGACGTGCACCACCGTGCCGTGGGCGTCCAGCGCGACCATCGGCGGCGGCGCGGACGGTGAGGCGAAGTAGCGGGCGTAGTCGTCCTCGATCACGAACGCGCCGGCCGCGCGGGCGATCGCCAGCACCTGCTCACGCCGCTCCAGGGACAGCGTCGCGCCGGTGGGGTTGTGCAGGGTCGGCTGGCAGAAGAAGACCCGCGCGCCGGTCACCGCGAACGCCTCGGCGAGCAGGTCGGGCCGGACCCCGTCGCGGTCCATGGGGACGGCCGTCGCCCGCAGCCCGGCGGCCCGTGCCGCGGCCCGCGCGCCCGGGTAGGTGGGCGTCTCCACCAGGATCGGGGTGTTCGGGGCGGCCAGGGCGCGGAAGGCGTGGGTGAGCGCGGCCTGCCCGCCGCTGACGACGAGGACGTCGGACGGGGTGACGTCGCCGCCCACCTCCTGGGCGAACCACCTGCGCAGCTCGGGCAGCCCGGCCTGCGGGGGCATCGCCCAGACGTCGGGGCGCCGGAGCGCCCGCGAGGCGGCGGCCGACAGGGCTCTGGACGGACGCAGGGCCGGGTTGAGATAGCCGCCGGTGAGCGGGACGACCCCTTCGGGGGGCGGGGTGAGCAGGGACGCGACCGCGCTGTCGTCCACCACCCGGTCGCCGAGGGCCACCGTCTGCCACGACATGTCGGCACCGTCGTCACCGCGCGCGACGGCAGGTGTGACGGCCGGCGCGACATAGGCCCCGCTGCCGGGCCGGGTGACCACCCGTCCCTCCGCGGCGAGCCTGCCGATCGCCCGTGACACGGTCACCGGGCTCACCCCGTGCAGCCGGACCAGCTCGCGGCTCGACGGCAGCCGGTCGCCGGGACGCAGGCGCCCGACCTCCTCGCGGAGCATGGCGGCCAGTCGGACGATACTGCTATCGTCATTCATGAGGGATAAGAGTAGCGCTATCGTTCCGGATCCAGTAGCGGTCGACAAGGACCCCGGTGTCGGTGCCGGTGCCGCCGGCGGTGGTGCGACGTCACCCGGCACGCCGGGCCGGGGCGGGGTGCGGCCGGGGACGGCCCGGCGCGGGACCGTGCTGGCCGGGCTCGGGGTGCTCTCGTTCTCGGGGTCGTTCCCGGCCACGGTCTTCGCGATGGAGGGCTTCGACCCCTACCTGGTGGCCATCGGCCGAGCCGTCATCGCCCTGGTCGCGGCGGTCGCGTTCCTGCTCGTGGCCCGGGTGCCGCTGCTGCCGCCCAGGTCGCAGCTCCGGTCCTACGTGGTCATCGCGGGCGGCGTGGTGTTCGGCTTCCCGATCTTCAGCGGGGTGGCGCTCGACGCCGGGGCCTCCACCTCGCACGCCGCCGTGGTGATAGGCCTGCTGCCCGCCGCCACCGCCGCGTGCGCCGTGCTGCGCGCCGGAGAGCGGCCCAGGGCGCTGTTCTGGGTCTCCTGCGGCCTGGGCGCCGCCGCGATCACGGTCTTCACCCTCAGCATGGGCGGGGGGCACGTCAGCTGGGCCGACGTCCTGCTCGTCGGCGCGCTGCTCTCGGCCGCGGCCGGCTACACCGAGGGCGGGCGCCTGGCCCGGGAGACCCCCGGCTGGCAGGTGGTCTCCCGCGCCCTCGTCGTCGCCGCCCCGCTGACCGTGCCGATCACCGCGGTGCTGGCGCTGACCACCGAGATGCGGCCCGACGCCGCCTCGCTGACCGGGCTGGCGTACGCGGGCCTGATCTCGATGTTCCTCGGTTTCATCCCCTGGTACGCCGGGCTGGCCATGGGCGGGATCGCCCGCGCCGGGCAGACCCAGCTCGCCCAGCCGCTGCTGACCCTGCTGTGGGCCTGGCTCCTGCTCGACGAGCGGTTCGGCCTCGCCACGGTCGTGGCGGCCCTGGCCGTACTGGCGTGCGTCGCGCTGACCCAGCGGACGCGCACCTGAGCGCCGGGCCGTCGTCGAAAGGACGCCCCTGGGGTTTTCCTCAGGTACCTGCTGCGGAGCCCCGCGGCCGGACGGGCGGCCCGCCCCATGGGACGGGAGGCGTCCCGTCCATAGCGTCTTCCCATGATCCTTCATCGACGTGCGCCGCTCACGGCGGCCGTCCTGCTCACCCTGCTCTCCCTGCTGTCCGTACTCCCGGTGTCCCCGGCCTTCGCCGACGGTGAGGGCCTGCCACGGCACACGGTCACGTCCGAAGAGGACCCGCGGCGCACGGCCGTCACCGAGGAGGACCCGCTGCGGCGCATGGTCGCCACGAAGGCGGCGACGGCCGCGCTGCTGCGGGTGGACGACGGCACCCGTACCCGGACGAGCGCCGCCGGGGTCCGCGACCTGAGGACGAGGCGCCCCGCCACCGCCAACGGCCACTTCCGCATCGGCAGCGTCACCAAGACCTTCGTCGCGACCGTGATCCTGCAACTGGCCGACGAGGGCCGACTGAGGCTCGACGACCCGGTACAGCGTCACCTGCCGGGCCTCGTGCCGAACGGCGACGCGATCACGATCCGGCACCTGCTCAACCACACCAGCGGCCTGTACGACTACATGAGCGAGGAGGGCCTCTCCACCAACCGGTGGCGGGGAGCGGACCGGTTCCGGTCGTACGGTCCCCGGCGGCTGCTCGCGGTCGCCCTCGCCAAGCCGCCGTACTTCACGACGCCCGGGAGCTCCTGGCGCTACTCCAACACCAATTACGTCGTCGCCGGGATGCTGATCGAGAAGGTGACCGGCCGGCCGTACGGGAAGGAGGTGGAGCGGCGCATCCTGCGTCCGCTGAAGCTGACCCGCACCTCCGTCCCCGGTGACGCGCCCGGCCTGCCGGTGCCGCACGCGCGCGGCTACGAGGCGCTGCCCTCGGGCAAGGTGGTGGACGCCACCCGGATGAACCCGTCCCTGGACTGGGCGGCCGGAGAGATGATCTCGACGACGGGCGACCTCAACACGTTCCTCACCGCGCTCCTCGGCGGCAGGCTGACCAGCGCGGCGATGCTGGAACAGATGCGCACCGCCGTCGACACCGGTGCCGGTTTCGCGTACGGCCTGGGCCTGCAGCGGTACACGCTGCCGTGCGGCAGGACGGTCTGGGGGCACAGCGGCGAGCTGATCGGTTACCTGACCTTCTCCTTCCGCGCCGACGACGGGCGCGCGATGACGCTCTCCGTCAACCCGCACGTCCGCCCGGTCTCGACGGAGGAGATCTTCTCCATCGCCTCCGGCGTGCACTGCCAGGGCGGCTGAGCGGGGTACGACGCGCGCTCCCCGGGCCTTTGGACGGTCCTCTCCTCGTTCTCGGAGCAGAGGAACGGACATTCCACGGCGAGTCGGCCGGGGGCCCCTGTTGCTCGACTCCCCGCCACCGGACAATAGGTTGGAACACTGACTCTCGCTCCCGCCGGCCGGTACGACCCGGTGGCGGGGCGGGAGCCCTCCGATGACGTAGGGAGACGGGTCGTGGGCGTGAGCCTCGCGGTGGGAGACAAGGTCGAGGACTTCGAGCTTCTCGACGAGACGGGCACGCCGAGACGGCTCAGCGAGTTCCTCGCCAAGGGACCGGTGGTGCTCTTCTTCTATCCGGCGGCGATGACCTCCGGATGCACGGCCGAGAGCTGCCACTTCCGTGACATGGCGGCCGACTTCGCGGAGGTGGGCGCCACCAGGATCGGCATCAGCCGCGACACGGTCGAGCGGCAGGCGAGGTTCGCCCGGACCAACGATCTGGGCTTTCCCCTGCTCTCCGACCCGGACGGCACGGTCGCCCGGCAGCTCGGAGCCCGCCGCACCATCGCGGTCGGCCCCTTCCTCACCCGCCGGATGACCTTCGTCATCGACGTGGACCACCGCATCCTGGAGGTCGTCCACAGCGAGACCTCCATGCAGTCCCACGCCGACCGGGCCCTGGAGGTCCTCCGCTCCCGCCCTCAACGGTGATCGGACGACGAGTCGCACGTGTTCGCCCTTCCCTCGGTCGGTCGGATCTCTGTCAGAGAGCCGATGGCTGGGGCAACAGATCGAGAACCGGGCAGTCCGGTCGGCAAGGAGCGGGGGGTCCGCTCCAGCCTCGTGCCATCAGGACACGGCACACCTGGACGGCGACCGTGCACGGACGATGAGTGACGTCGGCGTAGCCGTATCTCAGCGAGGCGCAGTCTCTTTCCGCGGCGGCGTCGTCCCTGCGCATGTCGCGAAAGGCGTCACGGTGGAGGTGCCCGACCCGGCCGTCGAGATGGACGACCGTCCGATATCGCTCGTAGGTAGGGCCTTCAGCGACGGAGGGAGATCTCGGCAGGACGGGGTTCGCATGCTCAAAGAATGGCGTTTCCTGCGGAAGAGCCCTTGAGCCGAATGTCGTTCTGTGGATAAACCCTCACCTGCTCGCCCTCGCGCGGACGCGCAAGCCGATAGCCATGATCTCCATCGACCGGAGCGGCACGGGAGACGTCCTCCGTCGTCCCCCCGCTCGTCACGGTCATCCGCCGTAAAAGGTGAAGCGGCAGGGGTGGGACGGCGTCAGGGAGCCGGTGACGGGTGGCCGGGCCGAGAGCACCGATGTGCGGAGATCTCAGGCCTCGAGGCAGGGTGATTCCGGGATCTGCCGCCTGTGGGCCCTCTTCATTCGTTCTTCGGCGACTCGGGCCATCTCTCGGGTTGTGACACGTACGTACCGCGATGGCGGACGGTGAAGACCCACCCTTGCTCCCGCAGGAAGGCGACGGAATTGCGGATGGTCACCTTGGCCACGCCGTACTGCTGCATGAGCATCTTCTCGCTGGGAATGGCCCTGTTCGGCTGGAATTCTCCATCACGGATTTGTTTGGCGACTTCAAGGGCGATCTCTTGATAAAGCGGTGTTTTGCGAGGAGCGCGCGGAACGTCCGGTTCACCGACAAAGGTGCCCTCGCCCTGAACCGTGTAGACCAGCCCTTGTTCGCGTAGCTCGCGGGCCACCCGGCGGGCGGTGGTCCGGGCGATTCCATACTCGTCCCCGAGCTCGGTCTCGCTGGGCATCGCCTCACCGGGGACGATTTCACCGTTGTTGATTCGCTCTCGAATGACATCGGCGATCTGTTTGTAGACCGGTATTGGGCCATCGCGATCGAGCACGGCTAAATGCTAGACCAATAGGTACGTTCACCTACAAACTAGACGCTCACCAGCACGAACATGTACGGGCTGGTAGACCGGAGGAGACGAGTTCACTTATGCTCACTCCGGTGAGCACGTAGGAGACGGGGGCGTCAGCGGTGATCGGAGTGCTGGTCGAACGGCATCACGGGCACCACGTTGCGCCGTTGCGGCACAGGCACCAGCTCGTCGACTGGCGGCCCGAGCGGCCCAGGGCCGGCCGGTTGCGGATCAAGGAGCACACCTGTGACTGCCGGCCCGTCTTCTACGAGCTCTGTCAGGCGGGTGGGCTGATGTTCGTACGGCGAACGGAACGGACGAGAAGGGAAGTGGTCGTGCACGAGTCGCCCTGGACGATCGCCCGGCGAACACAGGATCTGTGGCTTCGGCTCCTGGAGGGCGCCGCCCAC
The DNA here is from genome assembly GCF_044456585.1 of Streptosporangium sp. NPDC050855. Classification (NCBI taxonomy): domain Bacteria; kingdom Bacillati; phylum Actinomycetota; class Actinomycetes; order Streptosporangiales; family Streptosporangiaceae; genus Streptosporangium; species Streptosporangium sp. NPDC050855. Next base: position 4,158 of record NZ_JBITFY010000034.1, on the reverse strand, counting down.
TGACGTCGGTGTGCCGGTAGGAGGGGAGCCCTCCAACCGGCACACCCGAGCTCCCGACCTTCCTGAGGGGCCATGACGATCCGGGAAGGTCGGGCGGCGGTTCCGCACAGTTCGGAGGGGATCGGTGCGGAACCGCCGAACGACGCCCGGCAGGCTTCCCTTCCCACACGCCTGCCGGGCTCTTTCTCCTGGAGAACGCGCCGTATCTCCCGAAGAGGTCACATCAGGAACAGAGGGGAAGGGTCGAGGGTGCGGATGGGGCCTTGTGCCGGGCTTCGAAACCCTTCGATCACCGAACGAACAGGCCTCGGAACGGGGAAGAGATCCTTTTCGCCCTGATTTTTCGTAATCAATCCCGAACGCCTCGTCCGAATTCTCGTTTCGGGGGCAGGGAGTCTCATGATCTGTTGGGATCGTTCTCATTGGATGGGAACGATCCCAACCGATCATGGAAAACCCTTGCTCGCAGCCCATGAATCGAGCCGTACGGGCTTCGTGCGCCCTGTACGACCCACTTCGGCCCTGGTTCGGCTCGGCCGTCCATGCGGAACGCCTCGCAGCCCACTCATGCGAAGAACCCCCGCGGGTGGAGCCCGTCCGCTCCCGATGCTCGGGCGTACGTCGTGATCGGGATGACGGGCGGCCGTCACGAGGTGAGCTTGAGGTGGAACTCCTCGACGGTCTCCCCGCGGGAGGGGGAGAACCCGCTGTCCTCGCCGTGGACGCTGAAACCGCACTTCTGCAGGACCCGCAGGGATCCCAGGTTGTCCTTCGCGACCCGGGCGAACAGCGGCCGTGCCGGATGGCGGGTGAGGAACTCCGTGACCCCCTGGACGCGATGCCGCGTCCCCAGTGCTCCGGGGCGATCCAGTAGGTGATCTCGAGCTCGTCGGGCGGGCCGTACGTCAGGACGTGACCCACGACCTCACCGTCGAGCAGGATCGTCTCGTTGACGCTGTCGTTGTCGAGGATCCGCCTCCAGCGGGCGGTGAAGGCGTCCAGGTCCGAGGGGTCCTTCGCGGTGAACGCCGCCATCCGGTTGGCCTCCGGATCCAGCTGGTGCCGGTAGAACGCCTGGAGGTCGTCCTGGATCGTGTCGCGCAGTACGAGATCGCTCACGCCGTGCCCTTCTCACCGTGCGGCCGGCCTCTAACCGGGAGGGCCCGAGGCGGAGACCAACGTCCGGCACACGGTAGGGACGGGCACCGACAAGCGAGCGGCCGTCAGGGCTCGCGGAGCGCGCACGAGGCGGCGTCCGCACCGGGAAGTCGATCGTGATCTGGGACGATGGCCCGTCCCGCCGTCGGGTGATCCCTGTCTCACGCCCTGGGGGAGAGATCATCGCCCTGTCATAATCGGCCCATGGGAAAGAGTTATGAGCGGATAGACGGCAGGCTGCGTGCCTTCATCGAGGCGCAGCACATCTTCTTCACCGCGACGGCGCCACTGGACGGCGACGGCACCGTCAACCTTTCGCCCAAGGGCCTGAACGGCTCGTTCGCCGTGCTCGACGAGCTCACCGTGGCCTACCTCGACTTCGCCGGCAGCAACGCCGAGACGATCGCCCACCTGCGCGAGAACGGCCGCATCACCCTGATGTGGTGCGCCTTCGACGGCCCTCCCAACATCGTGCGCGTGCACGGCCGGGGAGAGCCGGTCTTCCGCGACGACGCGCGCTGGGCCGAGCTGATGAGCCACTTCCCGGACATCGACCCGACCCTGCACGGCCTGCGCGCGATCATCGTCGTGACCGCGGAGAAGATCCGCGACACCTGCGGGTACGCCGTCCCGTTCATGACGTACGACGAGGACCGCCCGCTGCACGCGTCGCGCTTCGCGCGTGAGACCGACGAGTCGCTCGACGAGTACTTCCAGAAGAAGGATCACGTCGCGACCAGCATCGACGGTCTTCCGGGGCTGCCCCTGCCGCTGCCGCCGCTTCCGCGCACCGCGTGACCCCGGGCGGGTGAGGCGGAGGGCGGACGCGGCCTCCGCCTCACCCGCCGCGCGTACGACGTGATCCGGAGGCCGGGTCCTCCGGACAGGACGCGGGGGACGGGTCGCAGGGGACGCGGCGCCAGGTGGTGTCGGTGACGATCAGGTGGTCGAGGAAGCGCAGGCCGACGGTCTCGGCGGCGTCGCGGAGACGGTCGGTGACGGCCAGGTCGGCCGGGCTGGGGTCGAGGGAGCCGCTGGGGTGGTTGTGCGCCAGGCCGAAGGAGGAGCCTCCGGAGGTGAGGACGACGCTCATGATCTCCCGGACCGGGGCGGGGGCGTGGTCGCTGCCCCCCTCGCTGACGATCGCCGTACGGGTCACCGCGCCGCTCGGGTCGCAGACCACGGCCACCACGCGCTCGTGGCCGAGCCCGCGCAGCAGGGGGGCGACCACGGCGGCCAGGTCTCCGGAGCAGGTGACGCGGCGGCGTTCCGGCTCCGACTGTGCCTGCCGCACCAGGTGGAAGGCGGCGATGACCCTGGCGGCCTTCGCGGGGCCGATGCCCGGGACCCGCATCAGCCGGTGGGCGTCGGAGCGGGCCAGGCCGTGCAGGTCGCCGCAGTGGGCGATCAGGTGGGAGGCCAGCTCCACGGCGTTGGTGCCACGGCTGCCGGAGCCGATCAGCAGGGCGAGCAGCTCACGGTCGGCCAGCGCGGTGGCGCCACCGGCGAGGAGGCGCTCCCGGGGCTGGTCACCTGCGGGCATGTCCTTGACGCGCATCGGCACCTCCGGCTCGGAAAACCAGGTCGGTTCTACCAGGGCGCGCCGACATTCCGGCCGGGCCCGCCACGGGGTCTGCCGGGGGAACGAGGGGCTCTCGGAACGCGAGGTCTCAGAAGGAGCGGAGGGCTCCCGGATCGTGCGAGGGCCTCGGGAGCGACCCCTGAGGGACAGGGCTCAGGGTGGGGGAAGGACCGGATCGTGCGAGGGCCGCGGGGACGACACCTGGAGGCCGGGACTCAGGGGTGCAGGGGGTGGCTGTAGACCAGGCGGAAGCGGTCGCCCGGGATGACGATGTCGCTGGTCTCCACAGGGCGGTCCCCGGCCCAGTGGGTGCGCTCGACGTGCAGGACGTGGACCCCGGCCGGCAGGGCCAGGGCGTCGCTCTCGGCGGGCTGCGGGACGCGGGTGTAGACCTGCTCGACGATGTCGGTGATCTTGACGCCCTGGGCGGACAGGCGGGCGACCAGGCCGCGCGGGACCTCCTCGGCGGGCTCGGCGAACTCGGCGGGCTCGTAGGAGGTGGCGAGCTGGATCGGCCTGCCGTCACCGCGGAAGACGTAGCGGGTCCGGACGATCGGCGCGGACTCGTCCAGCCGCAGGCGGTGCGCGATGTCGGGGGTGGCCTCGGCCGGCTCGGTCCGCCAGTCCCAGGTGGCCCGGGTGCCCTGGGACTGGATGTCGGCGCCGAAGGGGGTGTGGTGGTCGTGGAAACGCCAGCGGTGCAGCGGGAGCAGCACCGGCCGTTCCCGGACGTAGTGTCCCGAACCGACGCGGCCGACGATCAGGCCCTCGGCGGCGAGCACCCGCAGCGCGTGCCGGGCGGCGGTCTCTCCCACGCCGTATCTGCGGGTCAGCTGGGCGCGGGAGGGGACGGAGGCACCGGGAGGAAGGGAGCCGTCGACGATCTGGCGCCGGATGTCGGCGACGACGCGCAGGTAGACAGGATCGGAGCTTGCCACGTGTCCATCCCTGGGTTCTGGGGTTGTCCCATCCTGTCGTATTCAAGGCGCAACGCAGGGTAATGGTAACGATTTGGAACCCCAACTTTGCGGGCCGGCTCCCAGAAGTGGCCAAAAATATCTCAGAGACCGTGTAACGCCCGCGTAAGAAGCGCCGATTCAACGGTAGAGGTCGTCGATGTGTGTACCCCCGAGCACATATCGGCGGCCTCTTCTCGTGTCCCGGGGGCATTCTGGGGCCGTTCCCGGGATCGTTGGGCCCGCGAAAACGGTCAAAACACCTCTCCGCTATCATATGAGGCATGAAACTCCGGGCGCCACGCCCGCGTGCGCGGTGAGGGCGATCGGCCTCGTCCGGCCCCGTCCCCCGGTGGCGGGGGGGGGGGGGGGGGGGGGGGGGGGGGGGGGGGGGGGCGGGGGGGGCCCGCGCCCCCCCGCGGGGGGGCGGGCGCGGCGGCCCCCCAGCGCAGCAGAAGAAAC
>NZ_JBITFY010000033.1:0-52373 GCF_044456585.1 Streptosporangium sp. NPDC050855 | reverse complement strand
CCCATGCAACCCCAGCGACAACCGCCCCGAGAACAACACCCCCTGCGAATCGGCCACCACCACCACCGCACCCAGCAACGGATGATCCACCGAACTCAGACCGACCGAGGTGAGGTCGCCGCCGGAGGCGCCGGCCTCCAGCCAGAAGCGACGGTGCTGGAAGGCGTAGGTGGGCAGGTCGACCCGGCGCGGCCCGTACGGGGCGAGGGCCGGCTCCCAGTCGACGCGCAGGCCGTGGACGTGGGCCTCGGCCAGCGAGGTCAGGAAGCGGCGCGGGCCTCCCTCGCCGCGGCGCAGGGAGCCGAACGCGGCGGCCTCCAGGCCGGCCTCGTCGATCGCGTCCTGGACGCTCATCGCGAGCACCGGGTGCGGGCTGGACTCCAGGAACACGCGCTGTCCCTCGGCCAGCAGCGTCTGGACGACCTGGTGGAACTCCACCGGGTAGCGGGCGTTGCCGAACCAGTACTCCGCGGTCAGCTCGGCGGTGTCGAGCAGGCCGCCGGTCACGGTCGAGTAGAACGGGATGTCTCCGCTGCGGGGGGTGACCGGGGCGAGCATGTCCAGCAGGCGCTCGCGCAGCGGGTCGACCTGGGCGCAGTGCGAGGCGACCGAGGAGGCCACGACGCGGGCGCGCACGCCCTCGGCCTCGCAGCCGGCGACCAGCTCGGCCAGGGCGTCGGCGTCGCCGACCACGGTGGAGGAGAAGGGGCCGTTCTTGCCGCCGACGGACAGCTTGCCGTGCCAGCGGGCGAGGCGCCGCTCGACCTCGGAGGCGGGCAGCGCGACCGCGGCGACCCCGCCCTTGCCGATCAGGGTCTCGGCGAACAGGCGGCTGCGCAGCACGATCACCCGTACCGCGTCGGCCAGCGACAGTCCTCCGGCCACGTAGGCGGCCGCGACCTCGCCCTGGGAGTGTCCGACGACGGCGGCCGGCAGGACGCCGTGGGACTTCCACAGCTCGGCCAGGGAGACCATCACCGCGAACAGCACCGGCTGGACGACCTCGAGCCGGTCCAGGGAGGGCGCGCCCGGGGTGCCGCGCAGCGCGTCGAGCAGGCTCCAGTCCACGTGGGTCTCGATCTCCGCGGCGCACTCGCGCATGCTGCGCGCGAAGACCGGCGAGGAGTCGAGCAGTTCCACGGCCATCCCGGCCCACTGGGACCCCTGGCCGGGGAAGACGAAGACCGGGCGCTCCTGGGCGGAGGCGACGCCCTGGAGCACGTTCGGCACCGACTCCCCCTCGGCCAGCGCGGCCAGGCCGGCGAGGAGTTCCTCGCGGTCGCCCGCGACGACGACCGCACGGTGGTCCCACAGCGACCGGGTGGTCACCAGGGAGTGGCCGACGTCGACCGGGTCGAGGTCCTCCCCGGCCTGTCGGCGGTCCCGGAGGTGGGCGGCCAGGCGGGCCGCCTGCGCCCGCAGCGCCTGCCCGCTCCTGGCCGACAGCGGCACCGGCACCGCGACGGGCCGGAGCGTCTCCTCCGCGACACCATCGGCGCTGTCGGCGCTCCCGGCGCTCGCGAGGTCGTCCGCGGAACCGTCCGCGGCCACGGTGTCGGCCGCGGGGGGCTCCTCCAGGATCACGTGCGCGTTGGTGCCGCTGACGCCGAAGGAGGACACCGCGGCCCGGCGCGGGGCGCCGGACTTCTCCCACGGCAGGTCCTCGGTCAGCAGCTCGACCTCTCCCATGGACCAGTTGACGTACGGGGACGGCTCGTCCACGTGCAGGGTCCGGGGCAGCACGCCGTGCCGCATGGCCATCACCATCTTGATCACACCCGCGGAGCCGGCCGCCGCCTGGGTGTGCCCGATGTTCGACTTGATCGAGCCCAGCCGGAGCGGCGCGGCGTCGCCCCGGTCGCGGCCGTAGGTGGCCAGCAGGGCGTGGGCCTCGATCGGGTCGCCCAGTTTGGTGCCGGTGCCGTGCGCCTCGACCACGTCGACGTCGCCGCTGGAGAGCCCGGCGTTGGCCATGGCCTGGCGGATGACCCGCTCCTGCGAGGGGCCGTTGGGCGCGGTCAGGCCGCTGCTGGCGCCGTCCTGGTTGATCGCCGAGCCGCGGATGACCGCCAGCACCGGGTGTCCCCGGCGGAGCGCGTCCGACAGGCGCTCGACCACGATGACGCCGACGCCCTCGGAGAAGCCGGTGCCGTTGGCGGAGGAGGAGAACGCCTTGCAGCGGCCGTCGGCGGCGATCACCTGCTGGCGGCTGAACGCGGTGTAGGTGCCGGGGGTGGACATCACGGTCACGCCACCGGCCAGCGCCAGCGAGGTCTCGCCGGTGCGCAGGGACTGGCAGGCCAGGTGGATCGCGACCAGCGAGGCCGAGCAGGCGGTGTCGACGGTGAGGGTCGGCCCCTCCAGCCCGAAGGTGTAGGCGATGCGGCCGGAGACCACGCTGGTGGCGTTGCCGGTGACCAGGTACCCCTCGACCTCGCCGGGCGCCTTGTCGAGCCGGGGGCCGTAGTCCTGCGGTTCGGCGCCGATGAACACGCCGGTCTGGCTGCCGCGCAGCGAGCGCGGGTCGATGCCGGCCCGCTCGAACGCCTCCCAGGCGGTCTCCAGCAGCAGCCGCTGCTGCGGGTCCATCGCCACGGCCTCGCGCGGGTTGATCCCGAAGAAGTCGGAGTCGAACTCGGCGGCGTCGTGCAGGAAGTGCCCGACGCGCGCGTAGCTGGTGTTGGCCGTCGACGGGTCGTCGTCGAACAGCCGCTCCAGGTCCCATCCGCGGTCGACGGGGAAGCCGGTGACGGTCTCGCCGCCCTCGGCGACCAGCCGCCACAGCTCCTCGGGGGTGGCGATGCCGCCCGGGTAGCGGCAGCCGATGCCGACGATGGCGATCGGCTCGTCGGAGCCGACGATCGCGCGTACCTCGGAGGTCTCGCCGTCGGCCAGGCCGAGGACCTCCTCGAACAGGTAGGCGGCCACGGCGGCGGGGGTGGGGTGGTCGAAGGCGAGGGTCATCGGCAGTTCCGCGCCCATCCGCTCGGCGAGCCGGTCGTGCAGCTCGACCGCGGCCAGCGAGTCGAAGCCCAGCTCCTGGAACGCCTGGTACGGGTCGATCGTGTCGGGGGCGTACGGCAGCACGGTGCGCAGGATCTCGACCGTCAGGTCGTGCACGAGCTCGACCAGGAAGGCGAGCCGGCGCTCGGCGGTCAGGTCCTCCGAGGGGAACGTGAACGCCGAGGGCGCCACCCGCCCGCCGTCCGCCGCGCCGGAGGTGCCAGAAACGAACTGCTCGGACTCGCTCATCCGTCCACTCCACGTCTTTGAAAAACCGTATGAAGGCCGTACGAATCGCCAGAGGCGCTGAAGCATTCGGGGCTCCGGGAGAGCGGGCCGGCCGCTCCCGGACGTCCCGGCACCGCCGGGGTCCCGCCGTGGCACGCGACCGTGCCGCGTCGGGGAGCCCTGCGAGACCCCGCGGGGCTCCCCGGGGACACCCCGGGGACACCGCGGGGACACCGTGGAACACCGCGTGGACACCGCGGGACCCTCACCCGGGGCCCCGCGACGCCGGAACTCAGTCGTATTTCCGGACGAACTGGATACGGGACGCCGACACGACCTCACCGCCGCGCACGACGACCTCGGTGGGGGCGGGACGTCCCAGGAACATCAGCAGGCTCGCGGTCATCCCGTACGCGCCCGCGTTGGGGATGGTGACGACGTCGCCCACCGAGAGTGCGGGGAGCCGCACGTTCTTGCCCAGGACGTCGCCCGGGGTGCAGAGCGGGCCGGCCAGGGTGGCGACCTCCTCCCCGGCCGGGTCGCCGTCCCGCGACGGGTCGTCGCCGAGCCCCACCGAGACCGGCAGCAGCCGTCCCAGGCCCGACATGCCCCCCAGGGTGTTGATGCCCGCGTCGAGGATGACGAACTTGCGCCCGCGGCTCTCCTTGATGTTGACCACGGTGCACAGCAGCTCCCCGGCGCCGCCGACCAGGTGGCGCCCGGACTCGCAGGCGATCCGCGGCGTCCCGGCCCGCCAGTCGGGGAAGTGCTCGTCGAGGATCTCCTCCAGCGCGGCCCGCAGGCCCGGGTAGACGGGCCGCTCCCCGGGGGTGAGGTAGGGGGCGGCGAAGCCCCCGCCGATGTCCAGCAGGCGCACCGGCAGGTCCACCTCCCGCCGCAGGCCCGCCGCCACCGAGATGGTGTGGCGGAACTCCCCGATCAGGCTCTCCTCGTCCTTGGCGTTGCTCAGCGAGAACAGGTGGGCCCCGGCCAGCCGGGTGCCGGGCACCGCGCGCAGCTCGGGCATCAGGTCCGCCAGCGTCTCGCTGTCGATGCCGAACTGGGAGGGGGTGCCGGTCATCCTGATGCTGGTCGCCGCACTGGAGGTGGCGCTGTTGACGCGGAGCAGGCAGTCGGCGACCACGCCGTGGGCGCTCGCCACCTCCCCCACGCGCCGCAGGTCGCCCGGTGACTCCACCGAGAAGGAGACGACCCCGGCGGCGATCGCGGCCGTCAGCTCCTCGCGGGTCTTGCCCGGCCCGGTGTAGAGGATCTCCGAGCCGTCGAAGCCGGCCTCCAGGGCGGCGCTCAGCTCGCCGGTCGAGCTGATCTCGGCCAGGCAGCCGCGTCCGTCCCCGCCGCGCAGCGCACGGGCGATCTCGGGGTGCGGGTTGGCCTTGAAGGAGAAGAACAGCTCGAACGTCTCCGGCAGCGAGGACAGCAGGGCGTCGCGGGCGTCCGTGACGCGGTCGAGGTCGTAGACGTACAGCGGGGAGCCGTACCTGGCGACGAGGTCGGTGGTGCGGCTCATGCGGAGCTCCCCTCGAGCAGCAGCGCCAGCTGCTTGCGCTCGTTCTTGCCGTTCAGGGTCAGCGGGAACCTCTCCAGCACGTGGCAGGCCGCGGGCACCTTCGGCGGTTCCAGCCGCTCGGCCAGCTCGCGCAGGACCGCGTGCGGGGTCAGCTCGCCCTCGACGAACACCACCAGGTCGCGGCCGTCGGCGGGGGGAAGGACCACGGCCGCGGTGACGCCGGGGATGTCCATGGCGGCCGCCTCGATCTCGACGGTGCTCATCCGGGTGCCCTTGCGCTTGAACATGTCGTCCCGGCGGCCCTGGAAGTACAGGTAGCCGTCCTCGTCGAGGCTGCCGTAGTCACCGGTGTGCAGGCGCGCCCTGCCGGTCTCGGGGTCGGGGCGGTAGGCCCGCGCGGTCAGCACGGGGTCGCGCCAGTAGCCGGCCATCACGTTCGGCCCGTCCACGACGATCTCGCCGACCTCGCCGGCGGGCAGCGGGCGGCCCTCGCCGTCGAGGATCAGCACGCGGGTGCCGGGCAGTGCCCTGCCGGACGCGCCGGGACGTTCCCCGTCGAGTTCCGGCTCCATGATGGTGACGCGCTTGCACTCGGTGATGCCGTACATCCTGACCACCCGGGCGCCCGGGAACGACGCGCGCAGCCCGTCGATGGTCGCGGACGGCAGGGCCGCCCCGGTGTTGGTGAACATCCGCACCGACGGCGCGGAGCCGGGGGCGCGCCTGGCCAGCGTCGAGATCATCGCGCCGAGGGACGGCACGATCGGGACGACGGTCGCGCCGCAGTCGCGGATCTGCCCGAGCAGCGCCACGTCCGGCCCGTCCCCGGCCAGCACCAGCTCGGCGCGGCCCAGCGCGGACAGGAAGATCTGGTAGAGGCCGTAGTCGAAGGACATCGGCGGCCGGCAGAAGACCACGTCGCCCGGCCGGTAGCCGAGCACCGCGTTGATGGCGGAGGCGGCGTAGCTCACCCGCTCGTGCGGGCAGACCACCGCCTTGGGCGCGGCCGTGCTGCCCGAGGTGTAGATGAGGACGGCGACGTACTCGGCCGGGATCTCGACCGGCTCGCGGGTGACGGGCCGGTCGGCCCGCTCCTCGATCCCGGCCCAGATCTCGTCGAGGTCGTGCACGGGGACGTCCCCGAGCGTCCGCACGGTCGCGGCGGCCTCCCCCGACCCGACGACGAGCGACGGCTCGCAGTCCTTCAGGACCGAGCTCAGGTGGAACGGCTTCATGCCGGGGTTCAGCGGCACCAGGACGGCGCCGCGGCGCAGGACGCCGTAGACGATGGGGACCATCTCGCGCCGGTTGGGGAGCTGGACGATCACCCGGTCTCCCGGGCCGACTCCCTGCTCGTCCAGCCACGCCTCGAAGGCGTGGCTCAGCTCGGCGACCCGCCGGTAGTTCCACCCGCCCCGCGCGTCGCGGACCGCGGGGTCGGAAGGCGCGGCCGCGGCCGCGTCGTCCAGCAGGCGGTGCACGAGATCCGACCGCAGGGACGGCACCTCGGAAATCAATTTCTCCACATTAGTCTCCCGTCCCCGAATGAAAAAAGAATTTCCTCCGGCGGCCCATGCGCTTTTTCATGGGACAGGGCCCAGATAAATCCATGGAAACGCTACCTCGCCCCTCCCCGGCGGCCACACCCCTACGCCCCCCTAAAGAATCTCCCGGGACGCCGCGCCGACGGGGGACGCCTTTTCGGGGGTCGCCGGAGGCGCCTGTTCGGTGCCGGTGAGGATGCGGGCGGCCCACGCCGCGAGACCGGCCCGGTCCACCTTGCGGTTGGGGTTCAGCGGCAGCTCGTCCAGGTGCCGGTAGTGGCGGGGGATGATGCCCGGGGGCAGGGTCCGGCGGAGCCTCGCGGCGAGGTCGGCCGGGCGTGACGGCGTCCCGGTGTAGAACACCACGAGCTCGACGTCGCCGTCGGCGCCCCCGCTGACGGTCACCGCGTCGTCGACCCCGTCGCACCCGCGCAGGGCGTGGTCGATCTCGGCGAGCTCCACCCGCCAGCCGCGCACCTGGACCTGGGCGTCGGCCCTGCCCAGGTAGACCAGCTCGCCGCCTGCGGCCCTGCGGATCCGGTCGCCGGTGTTGTACCAGGTCCGCCCGTCGCGTTCGACGAACCGGCCGCCGTCGTCGGCGGGGTCGAGGTAGCCGGGGGTGGTCTGCGGCCCGGTGATCCACAGCTCGCCCTCGGTGGCGTCGGGCCTGCCCTCGGCGTCCAGCAGCACGTGCTCGTGCCCGTCGTTGACCTCGCCGATCGGCGCCATGCCGTTGACGCCCAGGCCCGGGGAGACCTCCTGGTCCCAGCGGTGGGCGGTGACGGTGATGGTCAGCTCGGTCGGCCCGTAGAGGTTCTCCAGCGTGGAGGCGGGCGCGGCCCGCTGCCAGTCGGTGGCGTCGGCGCACTTCAGCGCCTCACCGGCGAACAGGCTCCAGCGCAGGCCGGGCATGGAGCCCGGTCGCAGGCCGCCCGTCCTGCGGGCCATGGAGATGGCGCTGGGCGTGGAGAACCACACGGTGACGCCCTGCTCGGCGAGGAACGCGGGCAGGTCCCGGTAGGCGTGCGGCGGTACGGGGACCGCGACGGCCCCGGCCCCCCAGGCGCAGAACAGGTCGAACATCGCGCAGTCGAAGGTCAGGTCGAAGGTCTGCGAGAAGACGTCGCCGGGGGTGAAGTCGTAGCGCCGGTCCAGCAGGGCGAAGTAGTGGGCGGTGTTGGCGTGGGTGATCGGCACCCCCTTGGGGCGGCCGGTGGAGCCGGAGGTGAACAGCACGTAGGCGATGTCGCCGGGCTCGACCGGGCGCGGGCGCTCCAGCGCGCGCTCCGGGCCTGGCGGGGCCGCCGCCGGGTCCAGGACCGCGAGGTCGAGCCCGTCCGCGGCGAGCTCGGCGGCCCGTGCCCGGCCCCGGTCGTCCACGACCAGCGTGGACACCCCTGCGGCCTCGATCATCTGTCGGGTACGGGCCGCGGGGAAGTCCGGGTGCAGCGGCACGACGGTCGCCCCGGCGTACAGGCCGGCCAGGATCCCGGTGTAGGCGACGGCCCCCTTGGCGGCGAGCACCCCGACGGCCCCGGAGGGGCGGGACGCGGCGCCTGCGGCCCCGGGCGGGGCCGGGACGGGCAGCGCCCCGGCCCAGAGCAGGGCCGCGCGGTGGACCTCGGCGTAGGAGGCCGTACCGGCGCCGCTGCCGGAGCCGCTGCCGGAGCCGGCGACGCGGAAGGCCGGCCGTTCCGGGGAGGTCTCCAGGCCGCGCAGGAAACGCGAGTAGAGGGCGTGGGAGGTTTCCACGGTCATTTCCGTCCTTGAATGTCGATGGGTGCGCGTGGTTATTCCGATACGCCCGGCAAAAGGCCCGGAATCAATTCGAAGAATCACCGCGAGAGCGATGGACATCGGCGCCCGCGCGCGCTAGGTTCACTTCGGAGGGGCGAGGTGAGAATGACGCCCGGCAGTGGTGCCGCCCCTCGGGTGAATGTCGCGGACCGCGACTCCCCTCATCTTTCTTTTCGCGTTCACACCCCAGCACGCCCTCCACTGAGAAGGGAAGTCGACCACCATGTGGGACGATCGTTTCGAGGAGCTCCTGCGCCGGCAGCTCCCCTTCCTGCCGCCGGAAGAGAAGATCGAGCAGGACACCCCCCTGACCGACCTCGGTCTCGACTCGCTCGGCATCGTCGAGCTGCTGTCCGCCCTGGAGGAGGAGTACGGGGTGCACTTCCAGGACGACGCCCTCAGCATGGAGACCTTCCGCACACCGGGCACGCTCTGGAAGGTCCTGTCGGGGATGTTCCGTCCGGTGGGCTGACCGGGCGGCGCGGGACCGGCGGGCGGACCCGCCGGTCCCGTCACGCACCGGACGGCCGTACCGGCCGCGACCCCGGCTGTGACCCCGGCTGTGACCCCGACTGTGACCCCGACTGCGGCACCGACTGTGACCCCGACTGCGGCACCGGTCGCGACGGTGAGGACGACGCGGGCCGCGACCCCGGCCGGGGCGCCGCCACCACCCTCGGGTTGACCGGCACGACGGTGAAGTTCCTCGTGGTGACCGGCACCCGGCCGAACAGGCTGTCCTGACCGGCGACGCAGACCCGCGCCACGCCGAGGCCGCGCAGCGTGTCCACCACGTCCGGCCAGCGCAGCGCCCGCACGAAGCCGTCCAGCAGCATCGTCCGCACGCCGTCCCCGGTGGTCAGCACGGTCCCGTCGTGGTCGTCGACGACCGGCAGGCGCGGGTCGGCGAAGTCCAGCCCGTCGAGGACCTCCCGGGCCGCCAGGCGCCGCAGCGGCTCGAACGCGGCCGAGTGCATCGGGGGCCGCATCGTGTAGAGCGAGAGCCCGCCCATCGAGCGCACCCTCCCCTGGAGCCACTCGACCCGCCGCTCGCGCAGCGAGAGCATGTGGAAATCGTGGTCGACGCGGCACGACAGGTCGTACCACTCGTCGTGCTCGTCCAGCTCCGCCAGCAGTTCCTTCAGCCGGGGCTCGGGGACGCGGACGAAGGAGTGGGTGACGATGTCGGTGTGCTCGCGGGCGAAGTACCCGGCGGTGCAGCGTGCCAGCGCCGCGGTCGTCCGCACGGCGTCCTCGAAGGAGAGCGCGCCCGAGTAGGCGGTGGCGGCCTTGCCGCCGAAGCTGGGGCCCGCGCACACCTCGGGCTCGACGCCCAGTTCCCGCTCCGCCCACTCCGCCAGGGCCAGGCAGTTCACCATGAACGCCACCTGTGCCGCCTCGGTGTAGTCGTCCCCCGAGTCGCGGAAGCGCTCGACGGGCGAGTAGCCGAGCGCGTCGCCGGCGCGCTCGAACAACCGCCGCGCCCCGGGGTCCCCGAGCATGAACGCGGCGACGTCGGCGAACCTGGTGGGCCCCATGCCGGGGAAGACGATCGCCGTCCCGGCCTTGGCGCCGGTGTCTGTATCGCTGTTCATCGCTATTCCAAACTCTTGAGGAACTCGGTCATGACCGCGATGAAGCGCTCGGGCTCCTCCAGGTGCGGCGTGTGGCTGGAGTTCTCGAAGATCTCCCAGCGGACGTCGGGGATGAGGTCGACGTAGGGCCGTACCGTGGCGGGGGTGGCCTCGTCGTGGCGCCCGGAGATGACCAGCGTGGGCACGTCGATGTCGGGAAGGCCGTCGATCACCCCCCAGTCGCGCAGCGAGCCGATCACGTGGAACTCGCTCGGCCCGTTCATCGCGTAGTAGACGGTGGGGTCGTTGTAGATCTCCATGAACGTGGCGAGGAACTCGCGCGGCCACGGCTGCAGCGTGCAGACGTGCCTGTTGTAGAAGACCATCATGGCGTCGAAGTACTCCTGGGAGTCCGTCGTGCCGGCCTCCTCGTGCGCGCGCAGCGTGTCGTCCACGCCGGGGGGCAGCCGCTCGCGCAGCACCCGCATCTCGCTCAGCCAGAGCGGGTACGACGCCGGGGCGTTGGCGACCACCAGGCCGCGCAGCCCGGCCGGCCCGCGCGAGGCGTGCTCGGCGACCAGCAGCCCGCCCCACGACTGGCCGAACAGGACGTAGTCGTCGTCCACGCCCAGGTGCCGCAGCAGGTTGTCCAGCTCGTCGAGGAAGAGGGCGGGCGTCCAGAAGCCCGGGTCCGCGTCCGGCAGGTGGGTGGAGCCGCCGTTGCCGAGCTGGTCGTAGTGGACGACGGGCCAGCCGGCCTCGGCGAGCACGGCCAGGCCCACCAGGTAGTCGTGGGTGCTGCCGGGACCGCCGTGCACCGCGACCAGCGTGGGCAGGCCGGAGCCGGGGGTGCCGGTCACCCGGTACCAGGTCCGGTGCTCACCGAACGGCACGGTCCCCTTGGCGCTGGGCGCGACGGGCATGGGGAGTCCTCACCAGCCCTTCTTGATGGAGGCGGCGATGTGCTCGCGCTGCTCGTCGGTCACCCACGAACCCACGGGCACGCACACGATCTGCGGGGCGACCCTCTCCAGGTTGGGAAGGAGCGCGGCGTACTCGCGCACGCAGGTGTGCAGGTCGTTGCGCTCGTGCACGTTGCTGACCATGATCCCGGCGTCGTCCATGCGCTTCATGAACGACTCCCGGTCCTCCACCTTCATGGGGTAGATCCAGAAGGAGGACTCCCGGTCCCCGGCCCGCTCGGTCAGCTCCAGGCCGGGGGTGCCGGCGAGCTCGCGGTCGTAGAAGGCGGCGTTGTCGCGGTGCCTGGCCAGGACCTCGTCGACGCCGGCCAGGTTGGCCAGGCCGACCGCGGCGTTGATGTCGTTCATGTGGAACTTGAAGCCCCACTCGGGCACGTCCGGGGGGTTGCGCAGCCGGTCGGCGGTGCGGTCGATGCCGAACCAGCGCAGCAGCCGGGCCCGCCGGTACAGCTCGTCGGTGGGCAGCACGATCGCCCCGCCGTCCCCGGAGGTCAGGTGCTTGATGGCCTGGAAGCTGAAGACCGAGACGTTGCCGTGGGTGCCCAGCGGCCTGCCCCGGTAGGTGGCGCCCCAGGCGTGCGCGGAGTCCTCGATCACCACGGGGCGGAACCCGAACCTGGCCTCGGCCTCGTCGAGGATCTGGCCGAGCCGGTCGAGGTCGACCGCGTAGCCGGCGAAGTGCACCACCATGACGGCGCGCGTCCGGGGTGAGATCTTGCGGGCGAGGTCGTCCAGGTCGACGTTGAGGGTGGCCGGGTCGATGTCGACCCAGCGGATGCGCAGCCGGTTGGCGAGGATCGCCCAGTTGGTGGCCTCCATGGTCAGCGGCGTGGACAGCACCTCGCCGTCGTCGCCGTCGTCGCCGGTGCCCCCGGCGACCAGGTGCAGGGCCAGCTGCAGACCGGCGGTGGCGCTGTTGAGGGTGGCGACCCGGGGGTTGCCGATCCTGGCGGCCAGGGCCGCCTCGAACTCGTCGACCTTGGCGCCCTGGCCGATCCGGCCGCTGCCCAGGACCTCGGCGGCCGCGGCGGGGGCGGCCGGCGACATCGCCACACCGAACAAGGGGATCATCGTTGGCTCCAGGTGTTCCGCGGGGACGTCATCAGGTCAGGGCGTAGTCGTTGAGCTCGGCGTAGCGGGCCTTGCAGTCGGCGTAGGCCGGCAGCAGGCCGCGTTCGGCGCACTCGCGCAGCGAGGGGGCGTCGCGGTCCTTGTCCGACAGCAGCAGCTCGTGCTCGCGCGGCCAGGGCAGCGCCAGCTCCGCGTCCAGCGGGTCGATCTGGATCTCCGTGCCGGGCGACCAGTTGCTGGAGCACAGGTAGACGACGGTGGCGTGCTCGGTCAGCGGGGCGAAGCCGTGCGCCAGGCCCTCGGCCAGGTAGAGGGCGTGCCGGTTGTCGGCGCTGAGCTGGACCGCGACATGACGGCCGTAGGTGGGCGAGCCGACCCGGATGTCCACCACGATGTCGACGATGGCGCCCTGGGCGCAGGCCACGTAGCGGGCCTGCCCGGGAAGGGCGGTCGCGTGCACGCCGCGGATCGTCCCGCGCCGGGAGACCGAGCAGTTGACCTGGGCGACCGAGAGGGGGTGGCCGATCGCCTCGCGGAACGCGGGCTGGTTGAACATCTCCAGGAACGTCCCCCGCCGGTCCGCGAAGACCTCGGGGGTGATCAGGAACGAGTCCTCCACCTCGAGCTGGTGGATCTTCATGTTCGAAACCTTTCTAAGGAGCCGCCGTGTGCCGGCGACCGCGCGAGTTCCCCGAACCCGCGCCGGCGTGACGCGGGGCCGGTGGCCACGCGCCCGGGAAGGGGACGCGCCGGAGGGCCGGGCGGCGGGACCGTCGCGGGACGCACCGGACGACCCCGTGCCGAACGGCGGCGCCGGGGTTCCCCGATCACCGCCGGAAAGCACACGGGGAAACGACGCCCGGCCGGAGACAATGAGGGTCCGACGATTCACGAGAACGTTCGTGAAAATGCCACCGCCGTCGGCGGAAGCGCTTTTCCCGGACGTTCTCCGGCTTTTCCCGCATGCCTCCGGTGAAGGCGCGGGCGTCCGTTCGGGGCCCGCCGACCCGGTTCCGCGCCCGGCCTTGCGTGCCCGGCGCCGTTCTCCACCGATACCGTTCATGGTCGTCAGCGGCGCGGTGCCGGACAACCCCTACCCGCCCCTTAACGATCGTGGCGCGGGCCGCTCCGGCCACGCCGTCCGCGCCCGTCGGGCCCCGCGCCACCGGCGTCGGACCCCCCGGCGAGCTGGGGCCGGGCGACGCCGGGCATCCGGTGGCGCCGGGCGCGGGGCCGGGCGCGGGCTCCGTGAGGCGTCCGGCCGGCGTCCTCCCCGGCGCGGACGCGGGACCGGACGGCCGCGCGGACGCGGTGGCGCGCGCAGGGCCCGGCACGGCCTTTCGAGGGGGCCTTCCTCTAGGGGTGCGATAAGGGTTGGTGCCCACGTGGCGTGCATATAGCGTTTCGTGCACGGGCCGGATAGAACACGGCGGATTCATGTTCCCGTGGTCGTGAACATTCTTCGGCCGCCGGCGGCGGATCGAGCCCGTACCCGATTTCAACGGGGGTGTCCCACGTGCAAGGAAACCCGCCCTTCACCGTATCGACTTTCGCCGAGAATGGATGATCGCGTTGACCGTCGGATATCCGGGCACCCGGCAGGAGCCCGAGCTCGACCAGCGCGCGCCGGCCGTCCGGCTGGCGCGGCTGCTCGACGCCGGCTCCCTGCTCCCGTTGCACGAGGAGGACACCAGCGGCGTGTCGGCCGTACGGGGCCGTGTCGCGGGCATCGACGTGATCGCCTACTGCACCGACGCCACGAACATGGGCGGGGCGATGGGCGCCGCGGGCAGCCTCAGGATCGTGGACGCCGTCGACACCGCCCTGGCCGAGGGGGTGCCGGTGATCGGCCTGTGGCACTCCGGTGGCGCCAGGCTCGCCGACGGCGTCGAGTCGATGGACGGTGTCGGCCGGGTGTTCGCCGCGATGACCAGGGCGTCGGGCAGGGTGCCGCAGATCTCGGTCGTCCTGGGGCCCGCGGCGGGCGCCGCCGCCTACGGGCCCGCGCTGACCAACGTGGTGATCATGTCGGAGGCCGGCCGGATGTTCGTGACCGGCCCCGACGTGGTGCGCGCCGTCACCGGCGAGCAGATCGACATGGAGTCCCTGGGCGGGCCCGTGGCGCACGGCCGCACGTCGGGCGTGGCGCACGTGGTGGCCGGGACCGAGGACGAGGCCTACCTGCGGGCCCGCTGGACGACCGAGCTCCTGGCCCGCCGGGGCTCGGTCGACCCCGGGTCGGTCCCCGACGGCGCGGACCTGAGGGCGCTGCTGCCGGACAACCCCCGCCGGGCCTACGACGTGCACCCGCTGGTGCTGGAGATCCTCGACGCCGGCGCGCCCTTCGTGGAGATGCAGCCGCGCTGGGCGGCCAACGTGGTCGTCGGCCTGGGCCGGCTGGCCGGGGCGTCGGTGGGCGTGGTCGCCAACAACCCGCTGCGCAAGGGCGGCTGCCTCGACTCGCTGAGCGCGGAGAAGGCCTCCAGGTTCGTGCGCATGTGCGACGCGTTCGGGGTGCCGCTGGTGGTGATCGTCGACGTGCCCGGCTACCTGCCCGGGGTCGGGCAGGAGTGGGGCGGGGTGATCCGGCGCGGGGCCAAGCTCCTGCACGCCTTCGCCGAGGCCGTCGTCCCCAGGGTGACCCTGGTCACCCGCCAGTCCTACGGCGGCGCGTACATCGCGATGAACTCCCGGTCGCTGGGCGCCAGCGCGGTGTTCGCCTGGCCGGAGGCGAAGGTCGCGGTGATGAGCGCGGAGGCCGCGGTCGGCGTGCTGCACCGCAGGCGGCTGGCCGCGGCCGCCGACGACGAGCGCGAGGCGCTGCGGCTCCGCCTCGTCGACGAGCACGTCCGCACCGCCGGGGGCGTGGCCCGCGCCATGTCCATCGGCGTGGTGGACGAGGTGATCGAGCCGGCGCACACCCGCCGCAGGATCGCCGAGGCCCTCGCCGCCGCCCCGGCCGGGCGCGGTGAGCACGGCAACATCCCCCTCTGACCCGCAGCACGTGAGCCGTCCCCGGCTCCCCGACCCCGCGCATCCTCCCGCCGGCCCGTCCCGGGTCCGAACGGACCGCCTCACCTCCGCGGCGGGCCCGCCCTCCGGCGGCCGTCACCGCAGGCAAGCCCACCACACCGAAAGGAGCCGGTGGATTCCGATGAACGCCGTTTCCCCCGTCATGCCCTTCCACCGCCGGGCGAACCCGGCGCCCCTCCCCGCGGACCCGATGGCCGACGCCCTGCTGGGCGGGGCGACCTCGGCCGAGCTCGCGCGGACCGCGCTGCCGCAGGAGTACGTCGCCGCCCACCTGCGGGTCGAGGACGTCGACATGTTCGGCGGCACCGACGACAAGGACGTGCGCAAGTCGCTGCGCGTCGGCCGGGTGCCCATGCCCGAGCTGGCTCCGGACGAGGTCCTGGTCGCGGTGATGGCCAGCTCCGTCAACTACAACACCGTCTGGTCGGCGATCTTCGAGCCGCTGCCGACGTTCAGCTTCCTCAAGCGGTTCGGCGCCACCGGCGGGTTCGCCGCCCGGCACGACCTGCCCTACCACGTCCTGGGCTCCGACGGCGCCGGGGTGATCGTCCGGGTCGGCGGCGGCGTGCGCCGCTGGCAGGTGGGCGACCACGTGGTGATGAGCCCGGTCCAGGTCGACGACCAGGAGCCGGCCACCCACGGCGACGGCATGCTCGGCGCCGACCAGCGCGTGTGGGGGTTCGAGACGAACTTCGGCGGGCTGGCCCACTACACGGTGGTCCGCGCGAGCCAGCTGGTCCGCAAGCCCGCCCACCTGACCTGGGAGGAGGCCGCCTCCATCACGCTGTGCGCGGGCACGGCCTACCGCATGCTGGTCAGCCGCCAGGGCGCGGACATGAAGCAGGGCGACATCGTCCTCATCTGGGGCGCGACCGGCGGGCTGGGCGCGTACGCCGTGCAGATGGTGAAGAACGGCGGCGGCATCCCGGTCGGGGTGGTCGGCTCCGCGGCCAAGGCCGCGGCCCTGGAACGGCTGGGGTGCGACATCGTCATCGACCGCAGTGAGATCGGCATGGGCGGCGACGAGCCCCCTGGGCCGGAGCGGACGATCGAGCTGGGCAGGCGCCTCGGGAAGATCATCCGGGAGCGGGCGGGCGGCGACCCGCACATCGTCTTCGACTACATCGGCAGGGCCACGTTCGGGATCTCGGTCTTCCTGGCCCGGCGCGGCGGCGTGGTCGTCACCTGCGGCTCCAGCACCGGCTACCAGCACCACTACGACAACCGCTACCTGTGGATGAACCTCAAGCGCATCATCGGCAGCCACGCCGCCAACCTGCAGGAGCTCTGGGAGTGCCTGCGGCTGTTCGAGCTGGGCAGGTTGATGCCGACCCTGTCGACGGTGTACTCGCTCGACGACGTGGGCGAGGCCACCCGGCTGGTGCAGACCAACGCCCACCTGGGCAAGGTGGGCGTGCTGTGCATGGCCCCCGAGCCGGGGCTGGGCGTCACCGACCCCGGGCTGCGCGCCAGGATCGGCGAGCACCGGCTGAACCCGCTCCGCGTCATGCCGGGCACCGAGGCCGCGGTCCGCCCCGAGGCGCTCCTGGCCGGAAGGGTGTAGGCGGCCGTGACCAGGCGAACCGCCGGAATCCTGTCGACCGGCTCGTACGTGCCCAAGGAGGAGGTCGGCAACGAGCGGGTGGCGGGTCCTGCCGGCGTCACCCCCGAATGGATCCTGGGCAAGACCCGGATCTCCTTCCGCCGGAACGCCGCACCGGACGAGGCGACCTCCGACCTGGCGGCCCTGGCCGCGCTGAACGCGATCGAGGGATCCGGCGTCGGCGTCGACCGCATCGGGTACGTCATCGTGGCCACCTCGACCGGTGACCACCCCCAGCCGCCCACCTCCTACCTGGTGCAGGACGCGATCGGCGCGTACGGCGCCGCCTGCTTCGACGTCAACGTCGTGTGCAGCGGCTTCGTCTACGCCCTGGACCTGGCCAGGGCCCTGGTCACGCTCCGGCCGGAGACCTACGCGCTCGTGGTGGGCGCGGACGTCTACTCGCGCATCCTCGACGCCACCGACCGCCGCACCGCGGTGCTGTTCGGGGACGGCGCAGGCGCCGCCCTCGTCGGCATGGTGCCCGAGCCGTACGGGATCATCGCCAGCGACCTGTCCAGCCGCGGCGAGGCGAGCGGGCTCATCAGCGTCAGGGCCGGGGGCAGCAGGCTCCCGGCCTCCCACGAGACCGTCGCGGCCGGCGACCACTACTTCAGGATGGACGGCCGCGGAGTGAGGAACTTCGTGATGGAGAACGTACCGCCCGCGCTGGAGGACCTGGTGCACGGCGCCGGGCACCGGCTGGACGACATCGACGTCTTCGTACCGCACCAGGCCAACGGGGTGCTGCTGGACGAGCTGACCCGCAGGTCGGGGCTGACCGGCGCGCGCTCGCCGAGCACGGTGGAGCGTTACGGGAACATGGGCAGCGCGTCGGTGCCGGTGGCCCTCGACGACGCCGCCCGGTCGGGCATGATCGCCGACGGTGACCTGGTGCTGCTCGCCGGTTTCGGCGGCGGCATGTCGATGGGCCTGAGCCTGCTGCGCTGGTCGGCGGGGACGTCCGGGGAGACGGCATGAGCGACGCGAACGGCATCGACAGGACCGCGGGCATCGACAGGGTCGGCATCGTCGGCTGCGGGGTCATGGGCTCGGGCATCGCCGACGTCTGCGCCCGCGCCGGGCTCGACGTGCGGGTGGTGGTCTCCAGCGGCGCCTCCATGGCCCGGGGGCGGCAGCGGCTGCTGAGCTCCCTGGACCGCGGCCTGCGCAAGGCGACGATCACCGAGGCCGAGCGGAGCGAGGCGGTGGAGCGGGTCACCTTCACCACCGACCTCAACGACCTGGGCGACCGGCAGATCGTCTTCGAGACGGCCCCGGAGAGCGAGTCGATCAAGCTCGACCTGTTCGGCGCGCTGGACAAGATCGTGGAGGATCCCGGCGCGATCCTGGCGTCGAACACGTCCTCCATCCCGATCATCAGGATGGCCAGGGCGACCGACCGGCCCGGCCAGGTCATCGGCGTGCACTTCTTCAACCCCGTCCCGGTGCTGCCACTGGTGGAGCTGATCGGGTCGCTGCTCACCGAGGAGGAGACCCGCGCGCGGGCCGAGGCGTTCGTCGTCGGGACGCTCGGCAAGCAGGTGATCCGCTCCCCCGACCGGGCGGGTTTCGTGGTCAACGCCCTGCTCATCCCCTACCTGCTGGCGGCCGTCCGGATGGTGGAGACGGGCTTCGCGACCGCCGACGTCATCGACAAGGGGATGGTGCTCGGCTGCTCGCACCCGATGGGCCCGCTGAAGCTCGCCGACCTGATCGGGCTGGACACGGTGGCCTCGATCGCCGACGCGCTGTACGAGGAGTTCAAGGACCCGCAGTACTCGCCGCCGCCGATGCTGCTACGGATGGTCGAGGGTGGCCTGCTCGGCAAGAAGACCGGCCGCGGGTTCCACGTCTACCCGTAGCGACACGCGTGGCCGGGGGTGTCGCACGACGCGCCCGTGACCCCTCCCAGAACGGCGCCGGACCCGCTCCGGCGCCGTTCTCGCGTCTACGTATATATCCGCACATGTCCCTATGTGGTCTGCACAACCGGATGCCGGGCCGTCCCCGCGCCGGTCCCGGCGCGGCAGGGCACCGGAGGTTTCGACGCGAGCCGTGATCTTTACGACGCGCCCGGCCGGTGTTTCGTCACGGGGACGACGCTGTACGGAATGACGGACGTCGCTTTTCCACACGGGACGCGGTACGCGGGGCGGCGTGCGGGGGAACGCGCTCAGGAACCGTTCCCGGAGCCTCGGCCCGCGCCGGTCAGGGCCGACGCGATGCGGTCCCCGACGATGCCGACGATCTCCTCGACGTGGTCGACGAGGTAGAAATGGCCGCCGGGGAAGAGCCGCATCTCGAACTCCGCCTCGGTGTGCTCGCGCCACAACCTCACGTCGCCCGGCCGGGCCTTGGGGTCGTCCGTGCCCGACAGGGCCGTGATCGGGCACGACAGCTTCGGGCCCGGCCGGTGACGGTAGGTCTCGACGGCCCGGTAGTCGCTGCGCACCATGGGCAGCACCGCCCGCATGAACTCGTCGTCACCGAGCACCCTCGCCGCCGTGCCGCCCAGGCCACGCAGCTCGGCCAGGAGGCTCTCGTCCGGCCGCAGGTGCATTCGGTCCTCGCGGTGGACCGACGGGGCGCGGCGCCCGGAGGCGAACAGCCCCACGGGCACGGTGCCCTGTCCCTCCAGCCTGCGGGCCACCTCGAAGGCCACCAGGGCGCCCATGCTGTGCCCGAAAAGGGCCATCGGGCGGCCGGTCCCGGGACGCAGCGCCTCGGCGATCCGGTCGGCCAGCTCCTCGACGTCGTCGACGCACTTCTCGGCCCGCCGGTCCTGCCTGCCGGGATACTGCACGGCGAGCACCTCGACCCCGGGCGGTGCCACGCGGGCCACTGGCAGGTAGAAGCCCGCGGCACCCCCGGCGTGCGGAAAACAGACCAGCGAGACCGACGCCCCGGCCGCCCCGGCCGCCCCGGCCGCCCCGGCCGCCCCGGCCGGCTCGGCCGGCTTCTGGCGCGAGCCGAGATGAAAACGCCGGATCCAGGTGTCGTCGACGCCCACGATCTCTTTCATGACATCCGTTTCATTTGGTCTCGCCGTCCGTAAACGATCGGCCCGTGCCGCCGCCCCTCCGGCCGGAGGACCACGGCGCACGGCGCGACGGGCCGGTTCCCCGATGAATGCGCGAAGAACCTGTGAGCGATATCACGTTCTACCCGCCGACCGGTATTCACTACCAAAAGTGATGCGATGATCACGTTGCGGCGAATCAGGTCTCCATCTGGGTCATGATATCCAAAGCCACCTGCGACGATCCACTCCGGCGACCCCGGCGTCCCCCCTAAATCAGATCCCCGTATAAGGGTAAATAGGGGGTTTGCATTTTTCTCGCCATCCGTGGATGATCCCGCTGGGTAGACGACGGTAACTCCCGGCTTCATATACACAACGTCGTGATGAAACCGGGGGCGGGGTGATGATGAAATTGCGCGTCCCAGCGTGATGAAATCAGGAACTGTCGCCTTCCCGTATCCGGCACTTCTCCAAAAAAGAGTGGCACTCGGCGCCGTCGGTACGCGATGGTGGGTTCCGCCGAGGTCCCGCCTTTTATACGCCGGATGTTATCGTTCCATCGTCTGTTTTCATCTAGGGACACCGGGGTGAACGGGGAGCCCGATGATATTAATCGAGCGGGACAAGGAAATCACGTTTCTCATCGACCTACTCACGGAGTGTGCGCACTGCCGTGGCCGCGTCGCGACGATCACCGGGCCCACCGCGACGGGCAAGACCGAACTGGTGTACGCCTTCAGCCGGCGCGCCGTGGAATCGGGGGCCATCTGGTTGAGCGCGACCTGCTCGCGGACGGATCAGGACGTGCCGTTCGGGGTGGTGAGCCAGCTCTTCCACAGCGCGGCGCTGCCCATCGACCACTCCTCGCGGGCGGCACGGCTGATCGAGGACGCGGCGCCGGAGTCGAGGTCGCCCTCGGAAAGGCCGCGGGAGTCCGACCGGCTGCGTGCCACCCAGGGTCTGTGGTCCATTGTCCTGGAGCTTTCCAAGACCAATACGGTCCTCATCACCGTGGACGACATCGAATATGCCGATTCCATGTCGTGGCAGCTCCTGTTGAACTTCGTCCACCGCCTCAAGAGTGCCAACGTTCTCATCGTCCTGACCGCCACGGAAGGCTCACAGGACATGGATTCGCATATTGAGGTCGATCTCATGCGCCATCCTCACTACGAGCGGATCGCATTGTTGCCCTTCTCTTACCAGGGCGTCATGAAGATGACCCGCGAATTGATGGGGGATGCCGCCTCGGTAAGATTCGGCCCGGCCTTTCACGGGGTCAGCGGGGGCAACCCGTTACTGGTCAGGGCATTGATGGAGGACACCGGGAACGCGGGCGGCCAGGCGGGCGAGCTCGTCGTCTCGGAGGCTTTCTCCCGGTCGGTGCGCGCACTTCTCTATCGCAGTGACCCGGCCATGCTGACGGTCGCCCAGGGGCTGGCCGTCCTGGGAGATTTCGCACTGCCGTCCCTTCTGGCCGAATTGCTCGACATGCCGGCGTCGAATGTGAAACAGACACTGAATCGTCTTGAGGTCATCGGCATCGTCGACGAGCTGCGTTTCCGACATCCCACCGCCCGGGCGGCCGTGCTCGACGACCTCGAACCGCACGCGCGCCAGGACATGCACCGTCGTGCCGCGCGGCTTCTGCACGCCGAGGGGGCGGCGGCCACGGTGGTCGCCGAGCACCTGCTGGGCTCCGCCCGGTTCCGGGAACCCTGGGCGCTGGCCGAGCTGCGCGAGGCCGCGGAGCAGGCGCTCACCGACGACCGGCACGAGTTCGCGGTCCGGTGCCTGAAGCTCGCCCTGGAGCTGTGCGGCGACGACCCGCACCGCACGCTGATCACGACGGCGCTCGCCCGCGCCGAGTGGCGCATCAACCCGGCCTCGGCCAGCCGGAACGTCGACCGGCTCGTCGTGGCCGCCCGCGGGGACGCGCTCTCCTTCCAGGAGCTGGACACGCTGCTGAGGTTCCTGCTGTGGAACGGGCAGCACGACGAGGCCGCGCGGGTGCTCGAACGGCTGGACGCGCTGGCCACCGAGCCGGGCGCCGACGAGGAGGCGGCCTGGCTCGACATCGTCCGCCACCGGTTGTCGTGCACCCATCCGCCGGTGCTCTCCCGGGCCCGCGCCGTCGCCGTCACCGCTCCGGCCGCCGGGGCGACGGCGTGGACGGCGGCCGGCAGCGGCCCGCACGCGCAGGCGGCGACGCTGCTGACGGGCGTCCTGCGGGACGGCCCGGACGCGGACACGCTCAGGACCGCCGAGCGCGTCCTGCACTCCGTCTCGCTGGACGACGCGAACCTGGAGACCGTGGAGTCGGCGCTCTTCGCCCTGGTCTACTCCGACCGCGCCGACCTGGCCGCGCCGTGGTGCGACGTGATGTACTCCGAGGCCGTACAGCGCCGCGCTCCGACCTGGCGCGCGACGCTCGCCTCGCTGCGCGCGGTGATCGCCCTGCGCCAGGGCGACCTGGTGACCGCCGAGGAGTACGCGCGCGGGGCGCTGGACATCCTGCCCCCGCGCAGCCTCGGGGTCCTCATCGGCCTGCCGCTGGCCGTGCTGATCCGCGCCACCACCGAGATGGGCAAGTACGAGGTGGCCGCGCACCTGCTCAGGCAGCCCATCCCCGACGGCATCCTGCAGACCCGGTTCGGGCTCTACTACCTGCAGGCGCGCGCCCACTACCACCTGGCGACCAGCCACTCGCACGCCGCGCTGAGCGACTTCTCCACCTGCGGGCGGCTGATGCGGGCCTGGGGGCTGGACACCCCCACCCTGGTGCCGTGGCGGCACGGCGCCGCCGCCGCCCTGCTGCAGATGGACCAGCAGGACCAGGCGCGGGCACTGCTGGAGGAGCCCTACGAGCTGCCCGGCGGCGACTCGCTCCGTGCCAGGGGCATCTCCCGCCGCCTGCTCGCCGCGACCAGCGACCTGCGGCAGCGCGCCCCCCTGCTGCGGGAGGCGATCGACATGCTGCAGACCGCGGGCGACCGCCTGGAGATGGCCTACGCGCTGGTCGACCTCACCCACACCCTCAACGAGCTGGGCGAGCCCAACAAGGCGCGGATGATCGGCTACCGCGCCGACAGCGTGGCCGGCGAGTGCCGGGCCGAGCCGCTGCGGCAGGCCGTACGGCACAGCACCGACGGTTACGAGAACGGCGCCGGGGAGAGCATGAACGTGCTCAGCGACGCCGAGCAGCGCGTCGCGTCGCTGGCCGCGCTGGGATACACCAACCGTGAGATCTCCAGGAAGATCTACATCACCGTCAGCACGGTGGAGCAGCACCTGACGCGCATCTACCGCAAGCTCAACGTCAAGGGCCGCAGGGACCTGCCCGCGCAGTTCTCCCAGATGATGTGAGCCGGCGCGACACCGGCGTCGCGCCCCCGTCGCACCTTCTCATCCCACCGCCGGGCGGCGAGGGCCCGGCCCGGTGGGTTCCGTCCTTCGACGGTCCGGCGGGTCCCGTCCTGTGACGGGGCCCGCCTCCGGGGTCTCCGTCCTTCCAGATCTTCGTCCCGGGCGGTCTTCGTCCCGGACGGTCTTCGTCCCGGACGGTCTTCGTCCCGGGTGGTCTCCGTCCCGGGCTGGTCCGCGGCGGGACGGGTCCCGGCCCGCCGGTTCGGGGGCGTGGCCGGGGACCGGGACCCGCGCGGGAACCGGTGCCGTCCGCCTCCGCCGGAGGGGCGCCGGGGCGGGGGACGGCGAGCCGGTTCACTCGATACGGCTGTCCACCGGGGTGGCGTCCATCCGTACCTCTCGGAGAAGGATCGTGGCCAGGACCGCCGTCAGCGCCATGATGGCGGCTCCCAGGATGGCGGCCACCTGCATGCCGCTGGTGAAGGCCGTCCGGGCGACGTCGAGCAGGACCGTCGCGGCCTGGTCGGGCAGCCGCTCGGCCACCCCTATCGCGCCGCCCAGGGTCTCGCGCGCCACCAGGGCCTGCTCGGGCGGCAGGCCGGCGGCGCCACCGGCCTCGACGAACTGCTCGCTGTAGACGGCCAGTCCTATGCTGCCCAGGATGGCGATGCCGAGCGCGCCGCCCAGCTCGGTGGAGGCCTCCATCACCGCGGACGCCGAACCGGCCCGCTCGGGCGGGGCGAGCGCGACGATCACGTCGGAGGCGACCGCCTGCACCGCTCCGATCCCCGATCCCAGCAGGATCAGGCCGACGATGAGGAACCACCGCTCGGAGGAGACGTCGATCTGGCTCATCACCGCGAACCCCCAGGCGGCGAGCATCATGCCGCCGCCCATGATGTACCCGGGGCGTACCCGCTGGGCGATCACGGCGGCCAGCATGGAGCCGACGAGGGCGCTGCCGGCCGCGGGCAGGGTCAGCAGTCCCGCGGTGAACGGCCGCAGCCCCAGCACCATCTGCAGGTACTGCGCGATGAAGTAGAACAGTCCCACCAGGGCGAAGATCGCGAGTGTGCTCGTGACCAGGGACATGGTGAAGCCCCGGTTGGAGAACAGCCGCAGGTCCAGCATCGGGTGCGGCAGCCTGCGCTGCCTGCGCAGGAACGCGATGCCGACGAGCACGCCGGCCGCGACGCTGAGCAGCGCCTGGGCGCTGAAGTCGTCGGCGGCGAACTGCTTGACGCCGTAGACCACCGGCAGCACGGCCGCCAGCGACAGCACGGCGCTGAAGATGTCGAACGGCCCCGGGGCGGGATCGCGGTACTCGGGGAGCAGGAGCGGCCCCAGGATCAGCAGCAGGACCATGACCGGGACATTGATCATGAACACCGAGCCCCACCAGAACCGCTCCAGCAGCCAGCCGCCGATGATCGGCCCCAGCACGCTGCCCCCGGCGAAGCCCGCGGCCCACAGGGCGATGGCCATCCTGCGCTGCCCCGCGTCGTGGAACATGTTGCGGATCAGCGCCAGGGTGGGGGGCATCAGGCTCGCCGCCGCCGCGCCCTGCAGGGCACGGGCCGCGATGAGCAGGTCGGCGTTGGGCGCGTAGGCCGCGACGACGGAGGTGATGCCGAACGCGGTCGCGCCGAGCAGCAGCAGTTTCCTGCGGCCGATCCTGTCCCCCAGCGCGCCCATCGTGATCAGCAGGCCGGCCAGCAGGAAGGCGTAGATGTCGACGATCCACAGCAGCTGGGGACCGGTCGGCGCGAGGTCCGCGCTCAGGAAGGGGAGCGCGAAGTACAGCACGGTCACGGTCACGGAGATGAGCAGGACGGGAAGGACCAGCACCGCGAGCCCGAGCCACTCCTTCCGCCCGGCTCTGGTTACGCCCTGTGTCACGGCCACAACTCCTCGGGTACTTTGTACGTCGAATCGGCGCATACATCGTACGCACATTCTTCGGACGTATGCAACGACTAATCCTCTGTCGGCCGGATCCCGTTCCGATTTGCAGGTCAAACGGTATAAGAGTAACAATCTTGCTTCATGGGAGGGACGTCCCACCGTGAAACGTCACACCGGGAAGGCTTATTACGTCACAGAATCGATGTGTTAGAGTTTCGTCACACACCATGGGTATGCCGCAACCGGACGGGGACCACATGTTGACGTGCGCACAGTGCGGGAAGCCACTGCAGGCTCCACCTCGGGGAAGACGCCCGCGGTACTGCTCCCGCGCCTGTCAGGCGCGGGCCTATCGGGCCCGGAGCGCGGAGCGGGCCGCGGCGCCCACCCTGCGGGCCACCTCTCCCGCCGTGTGGGACAGGAGCGGGGCCGTCGGCGAGCATCCGCCGCCCCGCGCCCGGGAGGAGGTGGGGGAACACCACGAGCCACCGGCCGGTCTGAGCACGGAGCGGATCGTGCGCACCGCGATCCAGATCGCCGACAGCGAGGGGCTGGACGCGCTGTCCATGCGCCGCGTGGCGGCCGAGCTGGGGGCCGGCACGATGTCGCTGTACCGCTACGTGTCGGGCAAGGACGCGCTCGTCGAGCTGATGGTGGACGCGGTGTTCGGGGAGAGCTCCTATCCCACCACCCTGCCGGGGAACTGGCGCACCCGGCTGGAGGTCGCGGCCAGGCGGGAGTGGGGGATGTACTCCCGGCATCCGTGGGCGCTGCGGGTCATCGCCACCCCCCAGCCCCCGATCGGGCCGAACGTGCTGGCCGACGTGGAGTGGGCGATGCGCGCCATGGACGGGCTCGGCCTGGATCCCACGACGATGCACTGGGTCGCCATCATGGTCAGCGCCCAGGTGCAGGGGGCGGCGCTGCTGCTGGTGAACGAGTTCGAGACCGAGCGGCGCACCGGCGTCACCACCAGGCAGTGGCGTGCGTCCAAGACGCCGATGCTCCTGGAGATCCTGGAGTCCGGGCAGTTCCCCATGCTGTCCAGGCTGTACGCGGAACAGGGCGACGCGATCGACATCGACAAGTGGTTCGAGTTCAGCCTGCGGCACCTTCTCGACGGTCTCGCCGTGCTGATCGAGGGCACGGACAGGGGACCGTCGCGCGGGGCCGGACCGGCGGGAGAGACCGGACGGGTGGACGGGACGAAGCAGGTGGACGGGGCGAGGCAGGCCGGCGGGACCGGGCCGGTGAACGGGGCGAAGCAGGCCGAGCCGGACACGGCGCGCGGCCTGACGACGTAGCCATCCCGCCGGAACGCCGTCCGCCGCGGGCCGTCCGGGAAGGTCGTCCCCGGACGGCCCGCGGTCCGGGCGGGGAGCGCCGGCGAGGTCCACGGCCGCGCTACTCGGCGATTCTCGTCCGGGTCGTCCAGCGGAAGACCACCGGACCCGGGACGTCGGAGACGGGGGACATCGGGGACACGGGGGGCACGGGGGGCACGGGGGACAGCGCGACGGCGGGGGGCGCGACGGGCCGCTCGAAGTGCTCGTAGCCGTTCCCCCACGGGACCTTTATCTTGCCGTAGGCGGCCGTCGCGTCGTCGACGCGCACGGTCCGCGGGATGTCGGCGGGCCCGCCTTCGAGCGTGATGTCGACGTACGCGCCCGCGGGCGGCGGCACGACGGCCGCGGCGTGGACGCGGACGTCCGTCCCGCCTTCCTGCCCGCCCTGTTCGAGAGAGACGCTCACCTGGAATACCTCCCGGTCGGTGTGTTCGGCCGGCGTGGCCCGCCGGCCCGGCGCGGATCCCTTCCGCGCCGTCCGGGCGCGAAGGCCCGGCTCAGCGGAACTCTGCGGCGACGAGGCGCACGTAGCGGCCGTACGCCGAGGCGGAGAGCTCGGCCCCCAGCCGGTCGCAGGCCTCGGCGTCGATGAACCCCATGCGCAGCGCGATCTCCTCGACACAGGCGATGCGCACGCCCTGCCGGTTCTCCAGCGCCTGCACGTACTGGGTGGCCTGCACGATCGACTCCGGCGTGCCCGCGTCGATCCAGGCGAACCCCCTGCCCAGGTCGCGCAGGCGCGCCCTGCCCTGTTCCAGGTAGGTGAGGTTGACGTCGGTGATCTCCAGCTCGCCCCGCGCGGAGGGCCGCAGGTTCTTGGCGATGTCGATCACGTCGTTGTCGTAGAGGTAGAGGCCGACGATCGCCCTGTTGGAGCGGGGCCTGGCGGGCTTCTCCTCGATCGAGACGAGCCGTCCCTCGGCGTCGGTCTCACCGATGCCGTACCGCTCGGGGTCGCTGACCGGGTAGCCGAACAGCACGCAGCCGTCCACGTTCGCGGTCTCCGTCTGCAGGATGTCGAAGAAGGAGTTGCCGTGGAAGATGTTGTCGCCGAGCACCAGCGCCACCGGGTCCTGGCCGATGTGGTCGGCGCCGATGACGAAGGCGTCGGCCAGGCCCTTGGGCTCGTCCTGCTGGGCGTAGCTGATGTCGAGCCCGAGGTGCGAGCCGTCGCGCAGCAGACGGGCCAGTTGCGGCAGGTCCCCCGGGGTGGAAATGACGAGGATCTCCCGGATGCCGGCGAGCATGAGCGCCGACAACGGATAATAGATCATCGGTTTGTCATTCACCGGCAGCAGCTGTTTCGATACGGCGAGAGTCAGAGGATATAACCTCGTGCCGTGACCGCCTGCGAGAATAATGCCTTTCATGGAAAAGCCCTTCATGACGAATCCGGCCGGTGAAGGTCGATCAGACGGGAATCCGGCCGGTAGAGGAAGACTCACACGGGTCTTAGAGGGCATCAACCCCCTACCCTCTCCCCTCGCCCCCCTATTTCCGGCCGGTGATTTGTTTTTCCCCGGTCAGGGCTTCTCACCCCGCATCCCGCGCCCTACAGTCGAAGGCGCGGCCCGTGAATTCCGTGACGATGAAACGCGGCTGAAAGCCGTTCCGGGACACGTGCCGTAATTCGGGCGCCCGCGCATGAACAGAGGGGCGTCGCCCCCGCGGCGCCTACGGTCCCGGAACCAGGTCTCCCGTCAGCGATCACAGCGAGGTGCATCTCCGATGAGAATTCTCGTCACCGGGGGCGCCGGATTCATCGGCTCCCACTACGTTCGTACCCTTCTCGGCACGGACGGCCCGGAAACAATCACGGTTCTGGACAAGCTCACCTATGCCGGCAATCCCACCAACCTCGACACGGTCCGCGACAGCGATCGTTTCGCCTTCGTCCAGGGCGACGTCTGCGACGCCGGGCTCGTCGGCGAGCTCGTCGCCGCGCACGACCAGGTGGTGCACTTCGCCGCCGAGTCCCACGTCGACCGGTCGATCCTCGGCGCCGACGCGTTCGTGCGGACCAACGTGGTGGGGACCCAGACGCTGCTGGACGCCGCGCTGCGCCGGGAGGCGACGTTCGTGTACGTCTCCACCGACGAGGTGTACGGGTCGATCGCGGAGGGGTCCTGGCCGGAGACCGACCCGCTGAGCCCCAACTCCCCCTACGCGGCCTCCAAGGCGGCCGGTGACCTGCTGGCGCTCTCCTACCACCGCACCCACGGGCTGGACGTGCGGGTGACCCGCTGCTCCAACAACTACGGGCCCCACCACTTCCCTGAGAAGGTCATCCCGCTGTTCATCACCAACCTGCTCGACGGGCTGAAGGTCCCGCTGTACGGCGACGGCCTCAACGTGCGCGACTGGCTGCACGTGGACGACCACGTCCGGGGCATCGAGCTGGTCCGCACCTCGGGCCGTCCCGGCGAGGTCTACAACATCGGCGGCGGCACCGAGCTGAGCAACAGGGAGCTCACCGACCTGCTGCTGGAGGCGCTGGGCGCGGACGAGAGCAGCATCGCCTACGTGGAGGACCGCAAGGGCCACGACCGTCGCTACTCGGTCGACTGGAGCAAGATCGAGAAAGAGCTCGGCTACCGGCCGGCGAAGGACTTCACCACCGGCCTGGCCGAGACCGTGGACTGGTACCGGGACAACCGCGCCTGGTGGGAGCCGCTCAAGGCGGGTGTGCGGGCCGTCTGACCCCGCCGCCGTGCCGTCCGTGCCGTCCGTGCCGTCCGCGCCGCCCCGCACCGCCCGGTGCGCGGGACGGCGCGGCGAGGACGACGGACGGATCCGCTCCACGGCCCGGCCCCGATCCGGTCCGGGCCCGCCCGGTCCGATGCACGGGCGACGGGCCCGCTCCGGTGTACGGGCGGGCCCGGTGGGCGTGCGGTCTCAGCTGCGCAGCTTGGCGTACAGCAGGTCGCACTCCTCGTAGCGCGGGAGCAGGCCCGAACGGCGGGCCTCGGCGAGCGTCGGGGCCGAGGCGTCCTTGGGCGACAGCAGGGGCCTCACCCCCGCGGGCCACTCGATCCCCAGCTCCGCGTCCATCGGGTCGATCCCGTGCTCGCGTCCGGGCGCGTACCCCTCGGAGCAGAGGTACACCACGGTGGCGTCGTCGGACAGCGCCATGAAGGCGTGCCCGAGCCCCTCGGAGATGTAGACGGCGCGGTGCTCCTCGTCGTCCAGGAGCACCGCCTCCCACCGCCCGAAGGTGGGCGATCCCACCCGGATGTCGACGACCACGTCGAAGACCTCGCCCCGGACGCACGTGACGTACTTGGCCTGGCTCGGCGGGACGTCGGCGAAGTGGACGCCGCGCAGGGTGCCCCGCCGCGAGATCGAGCAGTTCGCCTGCGCCAGGGACATCCCCTGACCGGCGGCCTCCCTCAGGTCCCCCTCGCGGAACCACTCGTGGAAGCTGCCCCGGTCGTCGGGGTACACCTTCGGCTCGAACACCCACGCACCGTCGATTCCGAGCGGGCGCATGCTCATCTCACTGTCTCCTTCCGGGGTGGCCCCTCGCGCGAAACGGCGTGCCAGGGGCGGGAACGGTGAGGCCATGGACGCGTCAGGGCCCTTTCCCAGCGGAGTCTCCAGGACCCCGTATCACCTGAAAACCCCTCATCTCGGACCTACGGCAGGGGTGGGACGCCCGTGCCCCCCTATCGCGGTCGCCGGGGAACCGGGCAGGCGAGGCGCGTAGCATCGGCGTTCTGCGCTACTCATTCGGCCTCCCCTCACGGACCCAGGGACACAAGACGATCATGAACGACTCCCGTACCCCCGCCGCCCGCGCGACGGCCGGCACGATCGGCCTCCTGCGCAACCCGGTGAAGAACTACGACTGGGGATCGCACACGGCCATCGCCACGCTGACCGGGCGGCCGTCCCCGGCCGAGCGGCCCGAGGCGGAGATGTGGTTCGGCACCCACCCGTCGGGGTCCTCGTCGGTGCTGCGGGACGGGACCTGGCACTCCCTCGCCGACGCGGTCGCCGCCGACCCGGTGGCCGAGCTGGGCCCGGAGACCGTCGAGCGGTTCGGCTCCCGGCTGCCGTACCTGCTGAAGCTGATCGCGGTGGACCTGCCGCTGTCGCTGCAGGTGCACCCCTCGCGGGAGCAGGCCGAGGAGGGCTTCGCCCGGGGCACCTACGTCGACCCGTTCCCCAAGCCGGAACTGATCTGCGCGCTGACCCCGTTCACCGCGCTGGCCGGGTTCCGGCCGCCCGGGGAGGCCGCCGCGCTCATCGGCGGGCTGGGCCTGCCGGCGCTGGAGCCGATCGTCGCCCCGCTGGCGGCCGGGGACACCTCCGCCGCGCTGCGCGCGCTGGTGGAGTGGCCCAAGGAGGGCCGGGCCGAGCTGCTGGACGCGATCGCGCGGGCCGCGTCGGCCGACGGCGGCCCCGACCACGAGCTGGTCGTCCGGCTGGCCGGGATCCATCCCGAGGACCCGGCCTGCCTGGCACCGCTGTTCCTGCGGCGCCACGACCTGCGGCCGGGTGAGGCGATCTTCCTCGGCGCGGGGGTCCTGCACTGCTACCTCAGCGGCTTCGGCGTGGAGATCATGGGCGGCTCGGACAACGTGCTGCGCGCCGGGCTGACCGGCAAGCCGATGGACGTGGAGGAACTGCTGCGGGTCACCGACCCCTCGGTCCCGGCGCTGCGGATCGAGCCGCAGGACGGCCTCTACCGCACCCCCGCGCCCGAGTTCCGGCTCGGCACGGCCGTGCCCGGCCCCGGCCTCGTCCTGCGGGGCGGGCCGCCGCGCATCCTGCTCTGCACCGCCGGCGAGGTCGAGGGCGGCGGGCACACCCTGCGTCCCGGCGAGTCGGTGTTCGTGCCCGCCTCGTACGGGCCGATCGAGCTGAGCGGTTCCGGGACGCTCTTCTGGGCGGAGCCGGGCACGAACTGACGCGCCTGGAGCCTGCGGGCCGGTGGGGCGGGCCGGAGCGGTGGCCGGGCGATGGCGGAGCGGTGGCGGGGCGGTGACGGGGCGATGGCGGGGCGATGGCGGGGCGGTGGCGGGCGTCTTCATACCGGCCCGCTATGACGGGTAACCGCACGGCCCGGCGGAGCGTCCCCACCTGCGAGGCTGGAGGTATGTGATGACACCGTCGGACATCCTCGCGGATCCGGACCTTCGTCTGGAACTGATCCTGGTCGAGGTGCTGCACCACGAAGCCGAGCGGCTCGCCACCGGTTGAGCGGCCGGGTCCCGGCTTGGACGAGGGAAGCCGGGCCCCGGCCGGGCCCGTGGGAGACGGCCCGGGGCCGAAGGTGTCACGGCCACGCCGGCGGGCACGGATCCCGGATGTCATCACCGAACTCGGCCGTGCTCAGGCACGGTGACAGCGTGACCCACCGTCTCGCCCGCACGGTCGCCAGGGCGCGCCGGGGACGAAGGGCGCTGCACCCCGGGGGCGTCACCCTGAGCGGGGTCCTGACCGTCGGGACGGAGACGTCCAGGCCCCTGGGCATCGGCGTCCTGGACCGGCCGGGGCGGACGGAGGTCACCGTCCGCCTGTCCAAGTCGACCTCGACGCCGGGGGCCCTGCCCGACGTGCTCGGCCTGGCCGTACGCGTCCCGGACGGCGCCGGGCCCGGCCGCGACCTCGACCTGCTGCTGTCCACCTGCGCCCCGCTCCCGCCGCTGGACCGGCTGCCCTTCCCGCGCGGCGGTTTCACGGCCGGGCGGTACTCCACCCTCGTCTCCTACGTGCACCGCAAGGGAAGGCTCCGCCTGGTGGCCGACCCGTCGGGCCCGCCGGTGCCGCCGGACCTCGCCCGGCTGAGCGGTGGCCGCCTCACCTTCCACCTGCGGGCCCTGCCCTCGCGCGGGCGGCCGTGGACCCTGGCGACGCTGACGGTCGACGGCGGGCCCCCGCTGCCGGACGTCTCCTTCGACCCGGTCCTGAACGCCCATCCCGAGCTCCGCATGCCCGGATGGCTGGCGCGGTTCCGGCGGCGGGCGTACGCGGGTTCCCGCGAGGGCCGCGAGGGGACCCCGCCGTCCTGACCGCCCGGCCGCCGGCCACCGCGTTCCCGGCCCGTTAGTGTCTGGCCAGGACCTCCTCGGCGTCCCGCCGTCCCGCCGGTGCCGGCGGTGGCCCCTCACGAGCGGAGCAGAGCATGCCCATCACCCCGGTGGCCGAACGCACCTGGGCGGCCGTCACCCCGGCCTCCACGTACCTGTTCGGCGTGGAGACCGGCGCCGACGCCGGCACCGACGTCCGCGTCGTGCAGTGGTACTGGGGGCCGAGGCTGCCCGAGGCGGCACTGGCCGAGGCCGCGCGGTTCCCGATCCCGCGCCAGGAGACGGGGTTCCTCGACCCGCGCGACGTCGACGAGCTGCTGCCGGTGGACGGCGGGCGGCGCTGGGGGGTGCCGTCGCTGCAGGCCGTCTACGAGGGCGGGGTGCGTTCGGTCGAGCTGTCCTACGTGGAGGCCGTCACGGGGCCCGGCGAGATCGAGCTGGTCCTGCGCGACGAGGCGTACGGCCTGCGGGTGGGCCTGCACGTGCGCTGCGCCGAGGACACCGACGTCGTCGAGCGGTGGGTCACGGTGGCCAACGAGGGCGCGGCCCCGGTGCGGTTCGGCAGGCTCGACTCCGGCAGCTGGGTCCTTCCCGAGCGGCCCGCCCACCGCTGTACCGGGGTCTTCGGGGCGTGGGGACGCGAGACGCAGCTCCAGCGGACCGGGCTGCCGGTCGGGGAGACGACGTTCACCAGCAGGACCGGCACCACCGGCCACCGCGCCAACCCGTGGATCATGATCGACGCCGGGGACGCCACCGAGGAGAGCGGCGAGGTGTGGACCGTGGCGCTGGCCTGGAGCGGCTCCTGGCGGCTCACCGCGCAGCACCGGTCCGAGGGCGACGTCGCGGTGACCTGCGGTTCCGGCCACGACGGGCCGCACGCGCACCTGGCGCCGGGCGAGCGCCTGCGCACCCCGTCCGCGCTCGGCCTGTACGCCGACGGAGGGTACGGTGCCGCGAGCCGGGCCTGGCACGCCTACACCCGCGGCCACGTCCTGCCCGCGCCGGACGAGGAGCGGCCGGTCCTCTACAACTCCTGGGAGGCCACCGGCTTCGACGTCTCCGAGGCGGGTCAGCTCGAACTGGCCGCCAGGGCCGCCGGACTGGGCGCCGAGCTGTTCGTGGTGGACGACGGCTGGTTCGGCACCCGCGACCGCGACTCGCGCGGCCTCGGGGACTGGTGGCCCAGCCCCGGCCGCTTCCCCGACGGGCTCACCCGCCTCTTCGACGGGGTCCGCGCCCTCGGCATGGTCCCCGGGCTCTGGGTCGAGCCGGAGATGGTCAACCCCGACAGCGACCTGTACCGCGCCCGCCCGGACTGGGTCCTGCACCACCCCGGGCGGCGCCGCGACACCATGCGCAACCAGCTCGTGCTCAACTTCGCCCGTACCGACGTGCGCGAGTGGGCGATCGGCTGGCTCGACGGCCTGGTGGGCGAGTACCACCTGGCCTACCTGAAGTGGGACATGAACCGCAGCTTCAGCCAGGCGGGCTGGCCCGAGGCCGGGGAGCGCGCGGACATGCTCTGGATCGAGCACACCGACGGCGTCCACGCCGTCATGGACGAGCTGCGCCGGCGCCGTCCCGGCCTGCGGATCGAGTCGTGCTCGGGGGGCGGCGGCCGGGTCGACCTGGCCGTGCTGCGCCGCACCGACCTGGTGTGGACCTCCGACAACACCGACGCCCGCGACCGGCAGACCATCCAGCACGGCTTCTCGTACCTGTACCCGGCCGGGACGATGTCGGCCTGGGTGACCGACAGCCCCAACCCGCACACCCGCAGGCGGGTGCCGCTGCGCTACCGCTTCCACGTCGCGATGGCCGGGATCCTGGGCATCGGCGGGAACCTGACGGCGTGGAGCGCCGAGGAGCTGGCCGAGGCCGCCGGCCTGGTCGCGGCCTACAAGGCGATCCGCCCGGTCGTGCAGCACGGCCGCCTGTACCGCCTGGCGGGCACGCCCGGCCTGACCGCCTCGGCCGTGCAGTACGTCCTGGACGACCGGGTCGTGGTGCTCGCCTACAACCCGTTCACGCTGGACGGGCGGCCACCGAGGCGGCTGCGCCTGGCCGGGCTCGACCCCGAGGCCGTCTACGAGGTCGTGACGAGCGAGGCGGCGACGACCGCACCGGTGGGCTCCCGCTGGCACGGCCGCACGCTGACGGCCCACGGGCTCATCCTGCCGTCCTGGCTCCCCAACGGCCCCGACTACCGCAGCGAGCTGCTGGAACTGCGCCGCGTGGGGACACCCTGACGGCTCCCGTGACGGCTCCCGGGGGGCGGCTTTCCCGAAGGCGGCTCCCGTGGGCGGCTCCCCCGGGCGTCCCTCGCGGGCCGCACCCGGACACGACCCCGGGCTCGACGTCCGGACGCGGCTTCCGGGGGCCGTTCCCGGGGCGGGGTTCCTCGAGGACGGCTCCCCCGGGACGGGGCGGTGAACGTTTCACCCCGCCGCACCCCAACCCCCGCCCCCACCTGCGCGCCTCCCCCCACCGGCCGGGACGATCGGGCGTGACCTGTACCCGGATGATCGCCGATGTGATACTTCCGGTGCCCGCCGTCCCGGGGGGAGACGGGGCCTTCCGGTGGAACGCCCGTCGCGCACGAGAAAGAAGGACTCATGGCCAAAGCACGTGCCCTGCTCGCCTCGGTGGTTCTGGCCGGTGGCCTGACGGTCGCCCTCGGGGCGGCACCGGCCGAGGCCGCCACCCTCAGGAACGTCTACTACTACGACTGGGACTGCCACCGGGTGGGCAACCTCGGCATCTCCAGCGGCTGGTGGACCTCGTACACCTGCAACCCCGAGCACGGCTACTGGTTCCTCTACGCCTGACTCCCGCGGGGTCCCGGCGCCGCCCGCGGGTCTCCCCCGGCCGGAGCCGCTGCGTCACGCCGTGCACGCCACCCGGGCGCGGGGTCCCGGCTCCCCTCGCCGGAGCCGGGACCGACGATCATCGGATCGTCCCGGCCGCCCGCGGGGTCACCGGCCATGCCCGGCCGGTACGGCGCCCCCTCCCCGGATCCGGCCCGCGCTACCCGCGATCGGAGATCTGCTGCACGGCCCAGCCGTTGCCGTCCGGGTCGCTGAAGAAGAAGAACCCGACGTTGTCGAGGGGGTCGGGCATGGGCCTCGGGTTCTCGCCCAGGACCTGGATCTCGCCGACCTCCACCCCGCGCCCGGCGAGCTCGGCATGCGCCTTGTGGATGTCCGGGACCACCAGCTGCAGCCCTCGCAGCGAGCCGGGCGGCATGTCCTCGACGAACCCCTTCCCGATGACGACCGAGCAGCCCGACCCCGGAGGGGTCAGCTGCACGATGCGCACCTCGTCACCGACCCTGGTGTCGTGGTCCACGGTGAAGCCGAGCCGTTCGGCGTAGAAGGTCTTCGCGCGGTCCACGTCCGAGACGGGGACCACCACCACTTCCAGCGTCCAATTCATGATCGTTCACCTTTTCGTCGCGTGCCCCTGGCCGGTCCCGGCCAGGAGGTCGTGTTCCGGCCGGGGGTTCCCGGACCGGCCGGGCGTCCGGGCGAGCAGCCCGGCGAGCCGGTCGTAGCCCTCGGCGACACCGCGCGCCATCGGGTAGCCGAGCACGATGTCGCGGCCCTCGCGGGTGGCGTACAGCACCGTGCTGGTCAGGGTGGTCCTGCCGTCCCGCTCGGTGAACGCGTGGCTGACCAGCGTCTCCCCGGGGTAGGACTGGTCGTCGAACGTCTCGGTGTGGACCAGGCGGCCGGGGGGCGAGACCACCCGGTACACGCCGCCCTGTCCCATCTCCGCGCCGCCGGGGCCGCGGGACACGAAGCGCCAGCGGCCGCCGACGCGGAGGTCGACCTCGCAGACGACCAGGTTCCAGCCGCGGGCGCCGTACCACCGCACGAGCAGTTCGGGCCTGGTCCACGCGTCGAACACCATGCGCCGGGGGGCGTCGAAGACGCGGGTCAGCACGATCTCCCTGTCGGTCGGCGTCGTCACCTCCAGGGCTCCGGCGCCGTTCACGAGGCCCCTTCCGGTTTGCCCCCGCGGGTGCCCTCCTCGGCCTTGAGCTCGTCGAACAGCGCGTCCAGGCGCTGGTAGCTCTCCTCCCAGTAGCGGCGGTAGTTCTCCAGCCAGTCGGTCGCGGCCTTGAGCGAGCGCGCCTCCAGCCGGCACGGCCGCCGCTGCGCGTCGCGGCCGCGCGAGACGAGGCCGGCCCGCTCCAGCACCTTGAGGTGCTTGGAGACGGCCGGCTGGCTCATCCGGAACGGCGCGGCCAGCTCCGTCACCGTGGCCTCCCCCGAGGCCAGCCGGGCCAGGATGGCCCGCCGCGTCGGATCGGCCAGCGCGGCGAACGTCGCATCGAGCAGGTCCGGGCTCATGTACATAACCCCTTCGTTCAATAACCAAGTGGTTTTATACAGGGGCCCGGACCGGCCGTCAACCGCCGCCTCGCCGCATGCCGCGGTGGACTCCCCCGTCACCCACCCCGTCATCCACCACGCCACCCACTACAACCACCCGGTTCCCGGACCGGGACGGGTCTCGGGCCGGCAAGAGCACCGACGGCCCGGGCGGGAGGCCGAGGACGCCGCACCACTCCGCGAACGAGCGCGCCACGACCCGCCCGCGCCGCCGGTGGGGCAGGTCCCGGGGGCGGCCGCGCCGGTCCGTTCCGCCCGTCCGCGCGCCCGGAACCGCACGGGATCCGGGCACTTGGGACACCGGTCCTTCCGATCTATGCTCGAACGATGGACGAGCGCCAGATCGTGGTGGTCGGTTACGACGACGCGGAACTCCTCGACATCGCGTGCGTC
Source organism: Streptosporangium sp. NPDC050855 (assembly GCF_044456585.1). Classification (NCBI taxonomy): domain Bacteria; kingdom Bacillati; phylum Actinomycetota; class Actinomycetes; order Streptosporangiales; family Streptosporangiaceae; genus Streptosporangium; species Streptosporangium sp. NPDC050855. The sequence goes on along the minus strand of NZ_JBITFY010000033.1, from coordinate 15,536 downwards.
ACCACGACCCTGTCGATGGCGAACATGGTCGGGGAGGTGCGTCCCCCGTACCGGACGAGGATGGCCAGCCCCGGAGGGCAACCGGTCGTGTGCAGCGGGGGCATGACGCTGCAGAGCCACCGGTCGCTCGAACGGCTCACCGGGCCGATCGACACACTGGTCGTCTCCGGAGGCTGGGGGTACCGGCGCGCCGCCGCCGATCCGCTGATCGTCGCCCACGTCCGGCGGCTGGCGCGGGAGAGCCGCCGGGTGGCGTCGGTGTGCACCGGGGCGAGCATCCTGGCGGCCGCGGGCCTGCTGGACGGCAGGCGCGCCACCACCCACTGGTGGTTCGCCGGTGAGCTCGCCGCCCGCCATCCCCTGATCAGCGTGGACCCCGATCCCATCTACATCCGCGACGGCGCGGTGATCACGTCGGCGGGCGTCACCAGCGCCCTGGACCTGACCCTGTCCTTCATCGAGGAGGACCACGGCGCCGAGCTCGCCCGGCTGGTCTCGCGCGTCCTGGTGACCTATCTCCAGCGTCCGGGCAACCAGGCGCAGGTGAGCATGTTCACCAGCGCCCCTCCCCCCGACCACGACCTGGTCCGCCAGGTGATGGACCATGTCAGCGCGAACCTCGCCGGCGATCTCACCACGACCGCGCTGGCGGACGCGGCCGGCGTGAGCCCGCGGCACCTCACCCGGCTGTTCATCACGCATCTGGGGCAGTCACCGGGCCGCTTCGTCCGGCATGCCCGCATCGAGGCGGCCGCCCACCTGGTGTCCAGCACGTCCCTGCCGATGCCGCGCGTGGCGGCACGGTGCGGGTTCGGGACGGCCGAGACACTCCGCCAGGCGTTCGTGGACCGGTACGGGATCCCGCCGTCGCGCTACCGGGCGATCCACAACCGGCCCTCGGCCGGCTGACCGCCGGGGGTGCGGCGCGGGGAACGGACCGGTCAGCGCCTTCCGGCCCGGCCGAGGGCGTCCTCGGCCTGGGCGGCCAGGGTGGCGACGAGGTCGGCCGCGCAGGGCCGGTCGGTGACGAGGTCGACGGCCTCGCCGGCCCAGACCGGCAGCGGGGGGATGACCCCCCGGGCCAGGTCCTCCCGGTAGTCCCGCCCGGCCCGGGGGTCGGCGGCGAGCTCGGCCTCACGGCCACGCCAGCGATCGAGGTAGGGGTGGCCGAGGGTGCGCGCGGTGTACTCCGGCGGCCACCCGGAGCCGCGGACGATGTCCAGCACGCTGCCGCGCTCGGTGTCCCGCCCCCGTCCCTCGACGATCGCCCTGGTGATCGCGGGATCGACCAGGGCCTCGGCGGTGGCCTGGAAGCGGGTGCCGATCAGCGCACCGGCGGCGCCCAGGGCCAGGGCCGCGGCCACGCCGCGGCCGTCGGCGATCCCACCGGCCGCCAGCACCGGCACCGGCGCGACGAGATCCACCACGAGGGGGACGAACGGCAGCGTGGAACGCCCGCGCCGGGCACCGTGGCCACCGGCTTCGGTCCCCTGCGCCACGACGACGTCGGCGCCCAGGTCGACGGCGCGCCGGGCCTCCTCCTCATCGGTGACCTGGACGATCAGGACCGCCCCCGACCGCAGGACGGGTCCCACGAACGGGCCGGGGTCGCCGAAGGAGAACATGACGGCCCGGGGGGCGTACTCCAGCGCACGTTCCACCGCGCCGACGTCGATCGCCCAGGTCAGGAAACCGACACCCCAGGGCCGGTCGGTTCCCGAGGCCAGGATCGACGACTCGCGCTCCAGCCACTCCCGCTCCCCGTCCCCGGAGCCCAGCATCCCGAGCCCGCCCCCGTGGGAGACGGCCGCCGCCAGCGCGCCACCGGCCGACCCTCCCATCGGCGCCAGCACGATCGGATGCCGTACCCCGAGCAGCTCCGTGAACCGCGTCCGCAACGCCATGGCCGCCCCCTCGCTTCCGTACCGTCGGACGAGGCGTGGGCGGCGAGGACGGACCGCTGCGACCAGGCCCCGCACCGGGCGCGCCCCGCCGGCCGCACCGGTCGCGGCGGTCGCGGCGACGACCCGGCGGGGGTCTCGTCGGCACCAGGTTCCCAGGTCCGCCTGTGAGCGGGCTGAGAGACGCTGATGAACGTCTCAGGAACCGGTACGACCGGCGGCCCGTTCGGCCTTCTGCACGACCGGACGGGCCGTCGCTCAGGCGGCGACGGGCGAGAAGGCGCCGGCGTCGCCCTTGCGGACCACGCTGGTGTCGCCGTTGATGCCGATCGGGACGTCGCCGGCCACCGTGATGCGGTGGAGACGTCGCGGCAGGTCGTCGTAGTCGGCGACGGCGTAGTGCTGGGTGGCCCGGTTGTCCCAGATGGCGATGTCGCCGTCGCGCCAGTTCCACCGCACCGTGTTCTCCAGGCGGGTGACGTGCCGCTGCAGCAGCGCGAACAGGTCGTCGGAGTCGGTGCGGCTCAGGCCCGTGAACGACCTGACGAAGTGGCCGAGCAGCAGCGAGGGCTCACCGGTCTCGGGGTGGATGCGGACGACGGGGTGCTCGGTCTCGAACTCGCTGCTGCGGAACTGGTCGCGGTACTCCTGCTCCCTGACGTCGACGCCGCCGATCGTCGGGGTCTGCGCCGCGTAGTCGTACAGGTTCGAGTGGACCGCGCGCAGCCGGCCCACCAGCGCCTGCAGGCCGGGGTGCAGCCGCCGGTACGCCTCCACCGTGTTGGCCCACACCGTGCTCCCGCCGTAGGGCGGCAGCGTGACGGCGCGCAGCACGCTGATCGCCGGGATCCGGTCGACGAAGGTCACGTCCGTGTGCCAGCTGTTGGCCTTGCCCCGCTGGGAGTCGATCGGGAGCACGGCCTCACCGTCGCCGGTCACCGTCGGGTGGGGCTTGGTGACGGTGCCGAGGAGGGCGGTGAACGCGTGCTGGTCGGCGTCGGTGGCATGCCGCTGGTCGCGCAGGAAGACCACACGGTGGCGCAGCAGCGCGGTGCGCAGCTCGGCGACCGCCGCCGCGTCGACGTCGCCGCCCACCCGGATGCCGCCGACGACCGCGCCGATCACGCCGCCGACCCGCGTGACGTCGATGTGCCGGTAGGAGTCGCCGGTGACGGCGGGCGTCTCGTGGTCATGGAGCTGGGTCATCTTCTGACACCTTTCGATGGGCGTGTGCGGGTGGGCCGCATCGCAGCGTGTGCCGCTGAGAAGAGAATACCAACTATTCCTACATATTTACTAGGGATTTCTCGCGACCGAACGGACCGGACGTGTTACGGCCCCCCGCGGCGGGGCAGTGGGCCCGGCATGGTGAACCCCCTGGACATCGCGCTGGTCCTGCTGTTCCTCGTCGTCGTGGGCTTCGTCCTGCGCCACTGGGCGCGGCAGCACCGCTGACCCGGCCACGCCCCCGCCCCGCAGGACGGGGGCGCGCCGACCCTCTTCGCGTACGCGGCCGGCACCGGACGGCCGTCCGTCCGCGCGCGGAAAACCCGCGGGGCCCGGATGTGTCCGGCTATAAGGTGCATCCGTGGACACTCTGGAAGGCCTCGTCATCACCAGGCGGCTTCGAGTTCCCGTCGACGCGCCCGCCGCCACCACCCCCGGCTGGGGAGAGGTGGCCGCGCGCCAGCTCGACGCCGCGCTGCTGAGCGTCGGCTTCACGTGCTCGGCGGCCCTGCTCGAACGCCTGGGCAGGCTGCCCGGGGAGACGGTGGTCGATCTCGGCGTGCGGGTCCTGGCGGCCGTCCGCCACCTGGCCGGCGACCACGTCCGGCACAACGCGTACTTCATCGACTTCCCGAGGAACGTGCCCGACACCCTGGAGTTCTGGGCCGGGTTGCTGCGGCAGGCCATGCTCGACCCGGTCGCCGCCACGCCCGTCCCGTCACCGGTGCTGGACCTGCTCACGCTGCCCGGCTACGGCCGCTACCGGCACACCTACGCCGACCTGCTGGCCGCGCACGCCGAGCTCGTCCCCCTGGCCGGCGACCGGGTGACCGTGCTGGAACTCGGCGGGAGCCTGGAGGCGGAGGCGCGCGAGCTCTACCACTCGCTGGCGGGCTCGGAGGTTCCGCCGGCGGCCGAGGACCTGACCGCGCTGCGGTCGCTGGCCGCGTTCTGCGACGACGAGCCCGAACGCATCCCGGTGCGCGAGAACCGCGCCGTCGTCAACGAGGTGCGCCTGGCCGCGGGCCGCCCGCTGCTCGTGGACACGGTGACCGACGTGCTCCGGCTCGCCTGCGGCTGCTCCGGCGGTGACGTCACACTGGCCGTCCCCACCAGGTTCCGCTCGTTCCGCCGGGCCGAGCGCCGCGCTCTGCTGCAGGCCCTGGACGCGGTCGCCTCCCCCGCGAGGCTCGGCGACGTCCCCCGGTACCGGGAGCAGTGGAAGCGGCTCGGCGAACGGCTCCATCCCGGCGAGTACCCGCGCCTCCCGCGCGCCGCGCACGTCTTCGAGGTCGCCAGAGGCCTGCGCCGGGCACGCGGTCTCGACAGCCGGGTGGAGGAGGCCCTGTCGGCCGGTCGCACCGGTGAGGCGGTCGACCTGCTGGAGAGGAGCCCCGGCGCGCTGCTGCGCCGTCTCGACCACCTGCTGCGGACCGGATCGCCGGCCTCGGCCGTACTGGACGCCGCCGAGAGGGCCGCGGCGGGCGCCTCCGGCCGGGTCCTGCTGTCGCTGCGCGAGCACCTGCAGAACCGGCTCGTCCCCGCGGCCGGACGGGTCTTCGTCAACCGGCACGGCAGGGCGTGGACCACGGACGACGCCCGCCCCCCGATCGAGGAGGACGTCGTGTCACGGGCGGTGACCCTGCTGGACGAGGAGATCACCCGGCGCCTTCCCGACCCCGGCACGCTGATCGTCGATCCCGAGGCGCTCGACATCGCCCTGCCGCTGTCCGGCAAGGCCGTCGCGCCCGGGCTCGGCATGCTGCCGCGCGGCTCGCTGTCGGCGGTGGACGGGGAGTCGCTGCGGTTCTTCGTCCACTGGCGGCAGGCCGAGCGGAGCACCGACTACGACCTGTCGGCCCTGATGCTGGACGCCTCCTACGGCGATCCCGAGCACATCTCGTGGACGAACTACGGCAACGGCTTCGCCGACTACTCCGGCGACCTCGTCGACGCCCCCGACGGCGCGAGCGAGTTCATCGACGTCCGCCTCGCGCGGGCGACCCGGCCGATCGTCATCCCGCAGGTGCACATCTACAGCGGCGAGGCGTTCGACGAGGCAGCCGAGGCGTTCTTCGGCTACATGACCAGGGACGCCGGGCAGGAGGGGATGCCGTTCGAGCCGCGCACCGTGCGGATGAAGTCCGACCTGCGCGGGTCGGGACGGGTCGCCCTGCCGTTCGTCCTCCTGCGCGGTGACGACGGCGCCTGGCGGGTGAAGTGGCTGCACCTCTACCTGAGGGGCGCTCCCCGCTTCAACCAGGTCGAGGGCAACCGCCTCACGACCTCCCTGCTGGTGCGCTCGATCGTCGAACGCGACCACCTGCGCGTCCGGTACCTGGCCGGCCTGCTGCGACGGAAGGGGCCGGGGGGCGGGCACACCACCTACATCGGCCTGCAGGCACCCGCCGGCCTGCCTGCGGGCACGCGGGTGTACACGCCCGGGACGCTGCACGAGCTGATCCCCGCCTGATAACGTGGCGGTCGCGAGGCCATGGGAGGGCTTCCTTCTCACTCTTCCGGTAAAGATCCAGCCTTCCCGCCTTCCTCGCGTCCCGGTCGTGAGGCCATTGGGGAGCTTCCTTCTACCTGGTTCGATTCCAGGTGGGCCCGAACGGGCCCACTGGTGGTGTCTCAGCTCTCGAGCCCTCCTCACGACCGGCCCCCGCTCCACCGCCGCTCGTCGGGGACACGCACACCCAGGGTGACCGTTGAGACGGTTTTGTAACCTCCGAAACAAAAGACATCTTTGGATTTCTCGCCCGTCATCTCGCGTGCCCTATACCCTTCGCAAAGTCACGTTTCAGCGGAGTGTCCGAAGGGGGCCGGCGTGCCATTGTCGTGGGGTGATCTCCCGGTCGGGAGCCTGCTCCGCCTCGCCGGAGTCGATTCCACCATCGACATCAATGTTATGGAATTGGTGCTGAATCCGCTCCCCGAGACCGGGCCCGCCGTCATCACCCACACCGCAACCGAAGGTCATTCCGTCTCAGGGATGGTGGACTCCATTCTCTGCGATCTGGAAACGCTGGCCATCGGGCTTTTCCCGGCCTGGTTACCCAGAGGGGAGAAGCTTTCCGGCCCCGGCCCCGGCGGTGGCGGAGTGGCGGCGGCGAGGATCCTCGCGATGCGTCTCGCATCAGGCACCCGTCATTTCGGACCGTTCCTGGCCGATCTCGCCTCCCGGGCCATTCAGCACCGCGGCCCGCTGGTCCCCGGACGGCCCGGTCCGAAGGGACGATCGTTCCCCGCGGAGTCGCGGGCCGCCGGTCTGGCCCGGGTCATCGCCTCCACGTTCGGCCGCGAATCGGCGGCGCTGGTCGTCTACGTGCCGGAGAAGCCGACCTCCCATGGAGAGACGATCCTGGTTGCCGCATACGAATGGCTGGCACACCGGAGTGGCATGGGGGTCTGGCTCGTCGGCCTCGAACTGCGCCGCGTCGAAACCCTCTACCTGGAGGTACCCGCAGCGGTCAGGAGACTGGCCGAAGAGATGACGGCACCGCCACCCACCGCGACGGTGGGAGTGCCGCCGATAGCCGGAAGGCCGCACGCGGGCAGTGCGGTGGAACAGGCGCTGGAGGCGGCCTTGGCGGAATGCGACTGGGCTCACGGCCGAACCTGGAATCAGACGTACAAATCCAAAGACCCTTTGTTCGTCATGATCCGCACGGACCTGATATGGGTCCGGGAGAAGTGCGTCGTCGAACTCGACGGCCCGGAACACGCGACGTCCGCCCGGAGAGAGCGTGACCGGATTCGCGACCGGCACCTGGAGCGTGACGGGTTCACGGTGTTGCGATTCACCAACCAGCAGGTGATGAGCGACATAAGGGGAGTTCTGCACCAGATCAACGATTTTCTCCGGGCACGGCGTCTCGGAATGAGCGAAAGAGCAGGCTGATGTCCGAAGAAAGACTCACGTACCGGCAGGTCGCAGCTCTGCTCGTGCTGAGGGAGCTCGGAACCGCGTTGCCCCACAAGGAGCTGAAGGCTGAATGGGGCCTGGAGCTCGACGCCAAGAACCGTGCGGGTCTCGTCGACGCCAAGCTGATCGAGTCGGAGACCAAAACACGAGCTCTGTGGTACGCGATCACCCCGGCCGGTGAAGATCGCGCCGTCGAGGAGGTGCGCAAGGGAATCCCGGTGTCCTCCCGGTCGGGCAAGGCGCTGGCCCTTCTGTACCTGCGGTCCCTCTTGGTGTCCAAAACAGCGACCTCGGCCATCGACGAACCCGTTCGGGCACCGGTGACGACGGTGTCGCCGGTGTCGCCGGTGTCGCCGGAGGAGGTGGAGGGCCGGATTCGCAAGGCCTATGCGAAGATCACACCCGGTGCCGGCCGGTGGGTCTCGATGACCAAGCTGCGAGCCCTCCTGACCGACATCGATCGGGATCTCCAGGACGACGTTCTGCGCACCATGATGCTGGAGGGGCGTGCGGACATCGAGCCCGTCGCGATCGTGGGCGACCTGAGGCCCGAGGACCACGCCGCCGCGATCGTCATCGGCAGCACGCCCAACCATCAGTTCCGCGTCGGAGCGTGACGATGGTCACCGAATGGTACGCGCTGAAAAGTCTCAAGAGCTTCTCGACCGTCAACGCCAGCGAGGATGTCTGGCAGCCGGTTCCGTTCCACGTGCCCGGGATGCACCCGGCCGCTTCCCACGCTCTTCGCTCGGGACTGGACGCCGCCGCCGACTCTCCCGTGACCAGCCCGATCGGGGTGGTCCTCGAAGGTGGCGCCGGAAGCGGGAAGACGCACCTGATGAGCTGGCTGCGCGAGCAGACCGTCCAGCGCGACGGTTACTTCTTCCTCATGGGCGTTCTCGACGCCCGGAACTTCTGGGAAAGCGCCGTCGTGTCCATCCAGGACGGGCTGGCCCGGGTGGGCGCGGACGAGGAGACCCAGCTCAAGCGGTTTCTGCGCAATCTGACGGGCCTGATGCAGCTCCCGCGAAAGACCCAGCAGACGATCATCGGTAACCAGGCGCTCACCCGCGAAGACCTCGATCGGTTCATCGAGGCCCTGGGCAGAATCGATCGCCGGGTCGGCAGAGAGGCACAGGACGTCGCCCGGGCCCTCGTGCTCCTGGGGGCCAGTGACAACGCCCTGATGGACATCGGCGAGTCCTACATCTGCTCGATCGAGGACGGCGAGAGCTACCGGCAGGGGTGGGGATTCCGGCAGGTCCGCAAATCCCCGCAGGAGATCGTCCGTGACATCTCGCGGCTGCTGGCGCTGACCGGCCCGAGCGTCATGGCCTTCGACCAGCTCGACGCGTTCATCGCGCAGAGCAGCCTCTTCGCCGACGGCGGCTCCAGCGGTCCGGCGACCTCGGCGGTTCTCCGGTTCGTTCACGGGCTGACCAACCTCCGCGAGGTGTCCAGCCGGACCCTGACGGTTCTCTCCTGCCTGCCGGAGACGTGGATGATCCTCGAGGATCTGGCTGTCAGAAGTTTCAAGGACCGCTTCCGGAAGGCCACGTTCCTTCGGCGCATCCCGACCCCCGAGGTCGGGGCGGAGCTCGTCACCGTACGACTCGCTGAGCACTTCGAGGACATCGGCTTCGACCGGCCGTACCCGACGTGGCCGATCAAGCCGGAGGCCTTCGCACAAGCCCCGTTCTACACCCCGCGTGAGGTCCTGGAATGTCTCTACAGGCACATCCAGAAGTGCCTGTACCAGGACGGCGAGATCACCGAGCTGGCCGGCCTCGACGCGCCCTCGACCGTGCACGATCGTTCCGTGAAGCATGCTCCCGATGAGCAAGCGCTTCAGGCGATCGACATCAAGTTCGCGATGCTGGCCGATTCGGCCGACGTCAGTGGGGCGCTGGACGCCGAACGGGAGGACACGGTTCTTCCCGGCCTGATCTCGGCGGGCCTCCGGGCCTGGATCGTGGAGCAGCGCGGGACGTCCGCGCGCTACCGGGTCGACCCGCCGATGGGCCGGAAGACCTCTCTTCACGCCGGTCTCAGGCAGGTCCTGAACGAGGCGACCGAGGACGAGGTCCACTGGGCGTTCCGCGGCATCGCCGCCACGCACCATCTCGCGGCCTTGACCCGGCTCCGGAAGGCGGTGCTCAAAGCCGGTCTCGCGGAGGAGAACCCCAAGCGCCGGTTGATCATCGTCCGGAACATTCCGTGGAACTCCGGGCCGGTCACCCAGGAAGCGGTCGCCGGCTTCCACGCCAGGGGTGGCCGGGTGATCGCGGCCGACGAAGAGGACCTCAAGGTGCTGTGCGCCCTGCGGGATCTCTTCGCGGAGAGTGTCGCGCACCTCGACCAGTGGATCGCCAGCAGGAAACCCGTCGGCGACCTCAGGTTCCTCAAGGACGCCCTGGGTGACTGGCCGGATCCGACCGCTCCGCAGGAGCCTCGGGCCCCGAAATCCCCCGAGGAGCCACCCGCACGGGCGAAGCCTCTTCCGGCTCACGAGACCGGCACCTCGGACGGCTCTCCGGAAAGCAGGCCGGCCGCGGTGCCGTCGCTGACCGTGGGACGCTCGGACGATGGCGGGCATCCGGTCTCCGTCGAGTTGGAGGCGCTCCGTAAGCACGTTGCGATCTTCGCGGGATCCGGCTCGGGGAAGACCGTCCTGATCAGGCGGATCATCGAGGAGTGTGCCCTTCAGGGCGTGTCCTCGATCGTGCTCGACCCGAACAACGACCTCGCCCGTCTCGGTGACGCATGGCCGGAAGCACCTTCCGCCTGGGGCCCGGGGGATGAGGACCGGGCGGCTCGCTACATCGCGGACACCGATGTCGTGGTCTGGACACCACGCAGGGAGAAGGGTCGTCCGCTGGCCTTCCAGCCGTTGCCCGACTTCTCCAGCGTCCGGGACGACGTCGACGAGTTCAACGAAGCCGTTCACGCCGCCATGGCGGCGCTCACCCCACGGGCGAAGGCGGAAGGCGGCAGCAGCAAGTCCCAGGTCGCCCGGGCGGTGCTCATGGAGGCGGTCGTCCATTTCGGAAAGTACAAGAACGGCGGCCTCGACGGGCTGATACATCTGCTCTCGGACTTCCCCGAGGACATCAGCCAGATCAGCGGGGCGGCGAAGATCGCGGATGGGCTCGCCCAGGTGCTCCGGGCCGCTGCCGTGACCGATCCACTGTTCGGAGGAGAAGGCGAGCCGGTCGATCCAGGGCGGCTCCTCACTCCAGCCGCGGGAAAGCGGGCGCGGGTTTCGGTCATCAGTTTCGTGGGGCTGCAGGGTGACTCCGAGCGGCAGTCCTTCGTGAACCAGTTGCAGATGGCGCTGTTCGCCTGGATCAAGAAGAACCCCGCCGGTGATCGGCCCCTCGGTGGGCTCTTCGTCATGGACGAAGCGCAGACCTTCGCCCCCTCGGGCGCCGTGACCGCGTGCACGCAGAGCACACTCGCGTTGGCGTCCCAGGCCCGGAAATACGGGCTCGGGCTGGTGTTCGCGACCCAGGCACCCAAGGGCCTGCACAACCGGATCCCGGGCAACGCCGCGACACAGTTCTACGGCCTGCTCAATGCGGATGTGCAGATCGAGGCCGCGAAGGCGATGGCCCGCGTCAAGGGCGGCAGGGCCGATGACATCGGTTCGCTTCGCAGCGGTCAGTTCTACGTCGCACCTGAGGGCGCGAGGTTCACGAAGGTGCGTACGCCTATGTGCCTGACCCGTCACCCCAGGGCGCCGCTGACGACCGAGGAGGTCATCGCCCGGGCGAGCCGATGACCCTGTGGGTCAGCCGTCTCGTCCGGAGCCTGTTGCCTCGCGGAGAGGATCGTGCGTGCCGTCACGACGTTCGTGCGGGCGCTCGTGTGACGGCGATGCCGGCCTGCGGGAGCACCGGGCCCGGCACGTCAGGGAACGAGGTGACGTGGACGAGGTGGGTGGAGAACGATCTCGTCCTCGCCTCCCTCGTCGGCATTCCCCCGAACTCTCACAACGTACGGCGGGACCGCTGTGACAGAGGCGGCAGGAACTCCTGGGCCAGCGCGTCAGCGGCTCTCACCTCGGGGACGTCGGCGTAGGGCGTGAGCCGCGCCTGGGCCACGCGGGCACACCGGACGGTGCGGTCGGCGGAGATGTCCGGTGTCCGCGACGCCGTGTGCGTCGTCTCGTCCGGCTCACGCGGTGATCTCCCTGCTCCCACCACGTTCCGGGAGCGAGGAGACGCGTGAAAACGGGATGAGACCGCCGGGGCCCGCTCGGTAGTCTCGTCTCGGCACGCAGGGGCTGAGCACGTGGCGAGCTCATTCGGTTGTAACCCGGACGCTTCGGCTGTGGCGGTTCGACTCCGTCCTCCTGCACCGCTCTCGTCGTCCAGCGGCCGAGGACACACGCCTCTCGAGGTGGCGGGCGCCGGTTCGAATCCGGTCGGGAGTGCGTTGGGAGGCCTCTTCGTCTTGGACGGCGAGGGCTTCTGCGCGTTCCCGGCCACCGGGTCGAGCAGCTTCCGCGCCTCCGGGCCGAACCGATCGAACTCCCGCTGAGCCGACGGGGGTCCGGACATGCGACCGCACGACCGGGCCTCGGTCGATACGTGTTCGTCGAGGACGATCGTTCATCGGTCCGTCAGTGCTCTCGTTAAAATCGTTTGGCCGCCCACCGGACCACCGGACAGAAGGCACGGTGACCCTCGATCCACGAGCACTGAGCCGCCTTTGGGAGCAGCAGTGGCCCGAGTGCCCGCCGGTCGCCCATCGGCTGCGCGGCCACCATCCGGATCGCTGGATCAGGTTTCACAGCTTGCCGGAGTCGAAGCGCCACCCGGACGATGAGGCGGAGTACGCCGTCGTACTCGATCGCCACCACACCGTGCTGTCCGAGCTCAATCCAGGCTCGGATCTTCTGGTCATCACGACCGAATGGACGGACAGTCCAGCACTCACCCCTCAGCGGTGGCCGAGACGATCGGAGGTGGCACCGGCGGCACAACACTGGCAGACCCTCATCGAAGAGCCCGACGAGGAGCCCGAGTTCCGTACCTGGACGCGGCTCTACGCCGAGGCACGACCGTGGCGGCCCGGCATCGTCGACGCCGTGCTTCGAGCGGTCGCAGACGACGAGATCGGCAACGTGCTCCTCGGTCCTGCGGATCTCCGCTGGCTGTACCACCCCTACGACGGCGGCGCCGACGTGATCCTGCCCACGCGGGCCGAACGTGATGCCCTCAGGGACCGACACCGTACCTGGCTGTCCACGCATCCGGCAGGTCTCTGAGGAGGGCGGTGAGCCGCGAACGACCGGTGCCGTAAAGGCCACAAGGGTCCGGCTGGATTCGGCGGAGTCGCAGAAGAACCCCCCATGCCGGAGCACAGCGGGAGTCCCCCACCGAGATCAAAAACTCTGCCTCCCTTTCCGGGTTCATGATGATCGGACCCTTTCAGGTGTCATCTGCCGCCCACGCCAGTCGCGCTCGGGCCGCGTCGGCGTCGGCGTCGAGACTGGCTAGGGCTCTGACCGCGGCGTTCAGCTCAGGATCCATACCGCCCATGCTCACCCCAGCCGCTGATCGTCCGCAGGCGGTTCCGGGTGGCCGCTCTCCGCTGGAAGCGGCCACCCGGAGGAGGAGACGCCAGCCCGGCCAGCCGCACGCCGACGGGCTTCACCCTGTAAGGCGCTGGCAGGGGGCGGCTGGTTGGCAGAACGCGAATCGGTCTTGCACACAGCAACGCCCCCACCCGGAAGGGGCAGGGGCGCAGCGAGATCTTCCCCTACTCGCCGCTCTTCTTCGCGTACAGGGTGACCAGCGTGTCGACCGGCACCTTCCGCCCAGCGGCAGGCGACTGCTTCGTGATCACCCAGTTGCGGTCGTACACCTGGAGCCGGTTCTGCCCAGTGGCGTCCTTGTCGTTCAGGAGGAGGAACCCGGCGGCCTGCATGGTGTCCTGCCCCTCCTGTAGGTTCATGCCGACAACGTCCGGCAGCGTCTTCTTCTCTGCCGCCTCCTCCTGCTCCTCAGTTGGCGCGGACTCCTTGTCGTCCTCCTCGACCGGTTCGGGGGTCTTCTCCGTCGGTGCTGGCGCGGTGACGGTCACGGCGGGCACCGCAGTGTCGGCGCCCGCACCGCATCCGGCGAGGGCGGCGATGAGCGCGGCGGTGACGGCAAGACTGGTGATCCTCATGCAGGGGTGCTCCTGGCTGTGGTGGGCGGGTAGGTGGGGACGGCCGAGGACGGCGGCTGGTTGGCCGATGAACGTCGTTCTGTTGGAGCGCCAGGACACGGTGACGCCCCCACCCCGAAGGGCAGGGGCGTCCACCGATTCCGCTACTTCGCTCACCCGAGACGGTGATCGACCGCAGGCAGACACGGCTTATCGTTTCGGGCGAGCACTTCACCCAGCCGGGGACGGCTGTCGCCGCCACACGTTGACCTTCTCGGTCACCGGCAGCGGTGCCCGATCCGGACCTTTCACGTACGGGGGATCCAGGTCTGCCGGTGCAGTGACCGGTCCGGTTCGTGTGCCTGATTCCTCCAGTGCCCCGACACGACCCACCGTGCCGGTATCGGCGCCCCGGAGCCTCGTCGTCCTGCTTCCCGGTCGGTCGGCATGTACCGATGACGCAAATCCACCACCGTCACCTCGGGTTTCCTGCCCTGCCCTGCCGTAGGCGCGGCGCACTGACGTGTCCGGGCGTTCGGTGCTGTGCTCGACGAGGTCGGGCTGCTCCATCAGCGGCCCGGCCGCGGCCAGAGCGGCGATGACCGGCGTCGGCGCCTCGGCCGGGAGGTCGGCTGGCGAAGCCGGGTCGGCGATGACCGGCATCCGGACGCCCGGTCCATGGTCGCCCACCGGGCCGCCGCCAGGTCTCCCCCAGCGGAGACGGCGAGCACCACCATGTCAGGGGCGACCCGGTACAGACCGGCGGCGTGCAGGTGGTTCGCAGCTCCCGCACTCACCCGTCAGCTGGTGAAACGTCCCTCACGGGTGTACTTGCACGTCCCCATGAGGCAGTTAGGGCTGGATCCCCAGCCGTCGTCATACGTGACCCTGCGGTGGCGCTTGATAAGGCTGCCCTTGACCTTTTCCGACTGAAGCCCAGGGGCGACCTTCACCTCCGCATGCTTCCACCAACTGGTGCCGTTCCAGTAGTACAGCCGGTGCCGGGCCCACAGATGACTCGGCGAGCCCAGCGGCAGGCAGTTGAAGATGAAGCTCTCCGCGCGACGCTCCTTGAAACCGCCGAAGTCATGGGTGGTGTACGACTTGGGAGCCAGGCCGGCCTGGGCGTTGTCGTGCCACTGGTGCCAGCCCCAGTGTTCGGCGGTGCACGAGGCGGAGAGCACGGCGTCGGCCGGAGCGGTCAGGCCACGTACGGTGACCGGCTCGCTGGTGATCCGTCGCCCCCGCAGTTCGGCGGGGAGGTCGGTGCCGTGGTCGTCGACGAGGCGCTGGGGCACCGGCACATCGGGCGGGGTGATCTCCAGGTAGGTCTGCAGGTAACTGTTGCTCCGCTCCCAGTCGATGAGCGGCGCGCCGCCGATGATCCCGAGCTGGGACATCCCCACTTCGTTGGAGGGCTGGCTGTCGGAGAAGCTCACGGTGAGACCGGTGGTGTATTCGATGTGCGCCAGAGGGATCTCCCTGTCGCTCTCCTCGGGTTCGGCCGCGGCAGGAGAGGAGCCGAGCACCATCGTGGCGGCGATGGCTGCGAGTAATTTCATGCCACTCCTTGCGGTTAGAAGTTACTTGAGCAGAACGTTAAGCACCGACTCCTGTCCGTGACCACGTAAAAGTCCTCAGAGGTGACCAGCTGAAGGATGCACTTGGCCGTTGACAATTTCACTCGGCCTCGGCTCGGGCTCGGGCTCGGCCTCGGGCTCGCGCAGCACGCGGGCCGGGCGGTGGCGAGCGATGTGGGCCGGCTTCAGTCCAGACCTCAGCGACCGTATCCTCGCCGATGAAGGAGATCGATGCCGCCTCGGAGTCGTCTTGGGCGCCTTTCACCAGGCGTCGACGAAGACCTCGACGCCGCCCCTGGTGCTGTCGCCTTCCTTCGCGCCGGTCGCGGGAAGGACACCCGAACCCCGGCCGACCGCCGTCACTCCTGTCCGACCTTCCCGACCGGCGCCGGAGTGCCGGACGTGATCCTCACGGCCTGGGCCGGACACGCGGACGGCGGCACGTCGGCCGAGCGGGTGCATCCACCCGGGCCCGAGTCATCTGCGGGCGGCCACGAAGCAGCTCGACGAGCTGTTCGGGTGATCGAAGAGCGAAGGTGAGAAATTGTGAGACGGACAGCAGAAAGGCCCCGTCTCACCGAAGTGATACGAGGCCCTGACCTGCTGCTCGACCGTCGGGACGACAGGATTTGAACCTGCGACCCCTTGACCCCCAGTCTGTCTATGATGTACCAAGTAGGAGATCATTCGGCCTATTTCCCCAGGTAGATGCCCTTACAGAGCGGTTTACAAGGGGGATGGTGG